>CAZBLK010000001.1:0-204091 GCA_964492715.1 uncultured Defluviitaleaceae bacterium
TATTTTTACTATTTTTGCTGCTGATGTGTGAAAAACCTCAATGCCATCTTGATTGGCTTTGCTTAACTTAATGACATTGCCCTGCTGGCGGCTAAAAACCAAAACCGCATATTGAAGAAGCCGCTTATACTAAAACTAAAACTTCTCATCTCGGCAATTGTTAATTGTTTGGGCAATTATTTGTGATTACAGATCCTTTTAATACATTCTTAAGCTAGTCTACCAGCATTAAACACTTCTTGAGATATTTGGTGTTTAACTCAGAAAAAAAGACTTCTAATGTATCCGTAAGATAGAATGCATAGCAGCTCAAAAAACTAAAATCATTGTATCTATCAGATTATACTTATCTTAGCCTCAACATTAATGTTGAAGTTTTATTAAAGGTTATTGAATGTTTATGAAACGAACGTGAATAAAACCAACAAACTGTTGAAATGAAAGAAATTTAGTGATATACTCAATATACCACAAGGCTGTGGGCGGTTTGGCTCGCCTCAAAGGAGGTGACGCCATGAGTATGTATGAATTTCTATCATTACTATTAAGTGTAGTAATAATATATCTTACATATAAAAGCAACAAAAAATAAACCGCCCATCTTTTGCTAGGATAACGGTTTATTTTTAATTAAAAACCATTCTTGGCAAGCCAAACCGCAAAAGCGGCAATGTGGCAGGGGAACTTCCCCGAGGGTGCGAAAGCACCCTTTGCTTTTATACTATTATAGCAAAGACTTATAAAAAAAGCAATAAGCTTTTGAAAATTCAAGAGGTGAAAGAATGGGCAAAATAGTAGCCATAGCCAACCAAAAGGGCGGAGTGGGCAAAACAACTACATCAATAAACCTGTCGGCATGTTTGGCACAAGCTGGGAAAAGGGTGATGATAGTAGACTGCGACCCACAGGGTAACACAACAAGCGGCTTTGGCATGGATAAAGATGCCCTTACGCATACGGTGTATGACATGCTTTTGGGCGATTGCACACTTTTTGACATTGCAGAGCAAACAATTGTTGAAAATTTGACGCTTCTTCCAGCAAACATACAGCTTGCAGGTGCAGAAATTGAGCTTATAGGCTATGAAAACCGTGAATATATTTTAAAAAACATTTTAAATAGCATAAAGCATGAATATGATTTTATTTTAATTGATTGTCCGCCGTCTTTAAATGTTTTAACAATAAACGCACTTACTTCGGCAGACTCTATTTTAGTTCCTATACAATGTGAATATTTTGCACTAGAAGGCTTGACCCAGCTTTTGCATACAATTTCTTTGGTTCAAAAACAGCTAAACCCAAAGCTTAAAATTGAAGGCGTAGTTTTCACAATGTTTGACTCTCGTACAAACCTTTCAATGCAAGTTGTTGAGGAAGTTAAAAGGCATTTGGGCAAAAACGTTTACCGAAGTATAATTCCAAGAAACGTAAGGCTTAGTGAAGCACCAAGCCACGGAATTCCAATTACACTTTACGACGAGCGTTCCAAGGGGGCAGAAAGCTACACGCTTCTGGCGCAGGAAGTTATTCAAAACAGCTTGCGAGAGGAAGAAGAAGGCGACTATGAGTGGAGCGTTTAGTTTTACAAAAGAGGTGAGAATATGGCTGTATTAAATAGGAAAGGGTTGGGGAAGGGGTTAGGCGTTTTAATTCCAACAAAGCCCCAAGCCGAGCCTGAAGTTAAACATGTTGAAAACCAACAAACAAAAGCTGAAAATGGTGTTTCTGAACTTGATATAAACAAAATAGAGCCAAACAGTCATCAGCCTAGGAAATATTTTGACGAGGAGTCACTTCATGAGCTTGCGGCTTCTATAAAGGAATTCGGTGTTATTCAGCCGCTTATAGTAAAGGAAGAAAATGGGTATTATAAAATTATTGCTGGCGAACGCCGTTTTAGGGCGGCACGTATTGCACGGCTTAAAACTATTCCTGTAATTATAAAGGACTACACTGAGCAAGAAACGCTTCAAGTTGCGTTGATTGAAAACATTCAACGGCGTGACTTAAACCCAATTGAAGAAGCACAGTGCTACAAGCGTTTGCATGACGACTTCTTTTTCAGCCAAGAAGACATTGCTGAAAAAGTTGGCAAAAGCAGAAACACAATATCTGCACTTTTAAGCCTTCTAAACCTTGACGAAATGCTTCAAACATTTATAATAGAAGGAAAGCTTTCAGTTGGGCATGGGCGGCTGCTTCTTTCAGTTTCAGAAAACGAAATTAGGCTTGACTATGCAGAAAAAATAATTGATGAAGAACTTTCGGTTAAGGAAGCAGAAAAAGGTTTGGCGGCTTTTGTTGCAGGCTATTCTAAAGAAGAAAAGAAGCACGAAGAGGTGCAAAAACAAACCGATGCTTACGCTTACTTAGAACGTGACCTTAAAAACATTTTCGGAACAAAAGTAAACATTCGTGACGGCAAAAACAAAGGTAAAATTGAAATAGAATATTATGGAACAGACGAGCTTGACAGAATTTTTAAGCTAATAAAGTCGCTCGGTTAGAGGTGCTTTTTAATTAATGTCAATAAAACTTAATGATACAATTGCTGCAATAGCAACGCCTGCTGGGTACGGTGCTTTGTCTGTTATACGTCTTAGCGGCGTTAATGCACTTGAAATTTTGAAAGAAATTTTCAAAGGTAAAAAAGGTGAGTTTTTGAGCCATACTGTTGCGTATGGTCATATTGTAGATAAAGAGGGTGGCGTGCTTGATGAGGTTTTGGTTACAGTTATGCTTGCGCCAAGAACATATACTCGTGAAGACACTGTCGAAATAAGCTGCCACGGTGGAATTCGTTCTGCAAACGCTGTGTTAAAAAGGGTGCTTGAATGTGGTGCAAGGCTTGCGGAAGCAGGTGAGTTTACAAAGCGCGCGTTTTTAAACGGCAGAATTGACCTTACGCAAGCAGAAGCTGTAATTGACGTTATAAATGCAAAGACAGAGCTTTCGCACAGGGCAGCAATAAACCGCTTGAAGGGAACACTTTCCCAAAAGGTGAAGGCCGTTCAAGACAAAGTTTTGTCTATGCTTGCAGCTATTGAAGCTTCAATTGACTACCCAGAGCATGACATGGAACAAACAAACCTTGACTCTGTCAATGAACAGTGCGGTTTAATTATTGAAGAAATAAAACAGCTTATAAAAAAAGCTGAAGTTGGAAAAATTCTTCAAAGCGGTGTTGAAACGGCAATTGTAGGCAAACCAAACGTTGGCAAGTCGTCACTTTTGAATGCAATCTTGGGCGAAGAACGAGCGATTGTAACCAACATAGCAGGAACAACACGAGATGTGTTAACAGAATACATTGATGTTTCTGGTATTCCGTTTAAACTGACAGACACTGCAGGTATACGTGACACACAAGACATTGTGGAGCAAATGGGCGTTGAACGTTCAAAGAACACAATTGATTCGGCAATGCTTGTGCTTTTAGTATTAGACGGCTCTTGCGAGCTTGAGTCGGACGACTTAAAGCTTATAGAGCTTATTAATAATGGTGAAAAAGAAACAATTTTTGTTATAAATAAATGTGACTTACCACAAAAAATTGATAAGGGAGCTTTGAACGGACATGTAATTTCTATTTCGGCTTCAAATAACGAAGGCATTGACAAGCTTTTTGAAAAAATGGAACGACTATTTTATGATGCAAAACTTCTGGTAGATGATGAAGAAGCAATTGCTTCATTAAGGCACAAGGAAGTTTTAAAAAGTGCATGTGAAAGCCTTTTGCGTGTTAAATCCACAATTGAAGCAGGCTTTACAGAAGACTTGGCAGCAATTGACCTTCAAGCGTGCTATAGGCAGCTTGGCGAAATTACTGGCGAAAGTGCATCAGATGATTTGTTGGATAGAATTTTTTCAGAATTTTGCCTAGGAAAATAATAATTTTCTATAGGAAGTTTAAGGAGGACAACAATGTTTGACAGGCTTCAAGAAATTGAGGACAAGTACGTTGCGCTTGCGGACAGGGTTAACAGCCCAGAAACTATAGCCGACCAGCAGCTTTGGCGTACTTTGATGAAAGAATACAGCGATTTAACAGCAATTGTAGAAGCTTACCGTGACTACAAAAAAACAAAGGAAGCTGTTGCAGAAAGCAAAGAGCTTTTAAATGACAACATAGAAGACGATTTTCGCCAGCTAGTAAAAGAGGAGTTAAAGGAAAACACAGAAAAGTTGGAAGGTTTAACAGACCAGCTTAAAATTTTGTTGCTGCCAAAAGACCCTAACGACGACAAAAACGTTATCGTTGAAATTCGTGGCGGTGCAGGTGGCGACGAAGCGGCTTTGTTCGCCGGTGACTTGTTTAGAATGTACACACGTTACGCAGAGCGCAACCGCTTTAAAACTGAAATTATGAGTGCAAGCGAAAGTGACTTGGGCGGCTACAAAGAAATTTCTTTTATGATAAGCGGAAAAGGTGCGTATAGTCGCTTGAAATACGAAAGCGGCGTTCACAGAGTTCAGCGTATACCAACTACTGAAAGCGGAGGGCGTATACATACGTCTACAGTAACAGTTGCTGTTTTGCCGGAGGCAGAAGAAGTTGACGTTGAGCTTGACTTAAACGACGTAAGAGTAGACGTTTTTCGTTCGTCTGGAAACGGCGGACAAAGCGTAAACACAACTGACTCGGCAGTTCGTGTTACGCATATGCCTACAGGCATAGTTATTTCTTGTCAGGACGAAAAGTCGCAGCTTAAAAACAAGGATAAAGCATTAAAAATTCTTCGTGCAAGGCTTTACGACATGGAGCTTGAGCGCCAAGCAAAGGAAATTTCTTCCGAGCGCAAAAGCCAAGTTGGTACAGGTGACAGAAGCGAACGTATTAGAACGTACAACTTCCCACAAGGGCGCATAACAGACCACCGTATAGGGCTTACGCTTTATAAGCTTTTGGCTGTTCTTGACGGTGACTTAGACGAGCTTATGGACACGCTTATAACTACGGACCAGGCAGAAAAATTAAAAGCAGTAAATGAATAGAGTAGTTGTTTCGATTATTTTAACATTTTTATAAATTTTTGTTGCATTATATAGCTTGCTCTGTTAAAATAATATGGTTATTTTGATTATTAATAATTAAGGAGTGCATAAAATGGCAAAGTGTGAGGTTTGCGAAAAGAGTGTTCGCACAGGACATAGAATCAGTATTACTCGTAGCCAAATTTCAAGGCGTGCAAACAGAGTTTGGAAGCCAAACGTGAAGAAAATTCGTGTTGTTGAAAACGGAACAGCAAAAACTATTAACGTTTGCACAAGATGCTTACGTTCAAACAAGGTAACAAGAGCTGTATAATCCCTATATATGAAGGGTTTAAGACAAAATTAGCAAGGCGTTTATCAGTGTTTATTGCATGGGAACGCCTTTTTGTCGTTAAGTTATTTTTATGGTAGTATAGCGAATAAAAGCGGTGTAATGTATGAATCTATAAGCCCAGATAATGCAGAAGTAAAAAAAGCTGTTGCAAGCAAAATAGCACGCTTGTTTATAATTGCGGCAGGTGGTTTTTTGCCAGAATTGCTGTGTGACAGCTCAATGCTTCCACGTGCAATATAAAAGTATGACGGAAGAAGCACAATACATTGCGGAAGTATAAACAAAAAGCTGTACAATGCGCCCATTCCACCATAATACTGTCGTTGTAAAAACGAAATTAAAAAGCCGTAAACTGCACCACGTGACAAAATTACAGCCAAAATAGCAACCCACCCATACGGCAAAAAAGCCAAAACCCAAAATATAAGCATAATCTTTCCATATTTTATAATTCCGTTTGTAATTAAACTATGTTTAAAAGAAGTTATTGCATTACCATTTAGTAACGATTCAATGTATGATGTTGTGTCTTCTGCCAGCTTGAAAAAACTGTCATCACTTAAAAAAGAATTAGAAAAAATCCCTAAAACAATTCCAAGGACAAAGCTTGTTAAAATAAATGCTGTAACCGTTTGCTGCTTTGTTAGCTTTACGCCAAGCCCAAGCCTTCTTTTTGTTGCACGCATGTCTACTCACCCTAATACATACATATACTTTTGCAGCGCATTTAATACATAAAATTAATCGCTGTATAGAAAATTGGGTTTTTGCAGTCACCATTTTTATTCAATTTTCTATATCATACAAATAGCTTAAAAATTCGTTTAATTATTTAGAGAAAACTTTGGGGGGGAATAAATTGACGAAATTATTATTTATGCCATTTACACTTTTATGGATGTTAGTGGGGCTTGTTTTAAGCTTGGTTGGAAGAATTGTTGCTGCCATTTTGGGATTCGTTCTTTTGATTATTGGGTTTATTTTTGTTATAACAGTTATTGGCGCATTAATTGGTATTCCAATTATGTTGCTTGGTGTTTTGTTAATTTTAAGGGCTATGTTTTAATGGAAAGGGCTGTATTAAATTTCCGTAATACAGCCCTCTGAGTTTTCTGGCAGTTTAGATTAATTTTCCATTCAAACATTAAGCCAATATTCTTTGCCATCAGACGTTCTTTTCAAAAATTTGTAGTCAACCAGTTCACGCCTTAGCGTGCTATAGTCACTATATATAGGCTTTAGTACTTCATTAATCTCATTTTCAGTATACTTTTTCTTAGCTTCAAACTGTTGTGCAATAATCTTCAAGATGAATAATTGATTCTTGAATTTTACTGAATAAGACTTTAAAACAAGTGGTGTAACGGATTCAAAAAATGTATCAATTTTGGCATCATCATTTTCGTTGCTGTTATCGTTGTTGTTTTTGATATCAACAGTGTTGCTTTCCAACAATTTTTCTTCCAACAATTCTGATATAGCAAGAATCATCTTTGCTTGCTTAGCTTTTTCACGAAAATTATGCCGTTGAAACCGTATCGTAGAAAGCGCTGTATTTGTTTCCTTTGAAATATATTTATCGGACATTCCGTTATAAAAATACATCAAAAGCTCTTTTTGCATATCAGTAAGACCTATTTGCCTTTTATCGAAAGTCAAAAGTGCCTCAAACACGCTTTTATGTTTTTCAAGTATATGCAGATGTATAGCCTTTTTCGCATCTACCAAACAATTTCCAAATGAATATATATTACCATCTTCATACTGCATTTTGCAAAAGAGGCAAGAAAACGCTTTTGTATCACTATTATATATAAACCCTTTTGTCAACTGATTAACAGTTGCTTGCTCAAATTTATTTTTCATAAACACAACCTCCATAATTAAAGTTATAATATAAACATAATGACATAATGTTTGTTTTTTGTCAAGGCAAAAAATTAAATTGTTAATATTTTAAATTTAGGGGTTGTAATTTATTTTACCTGTGGTATACTAAATAAAATTGAATACAATAAAGGCATTGACGAAGAGGAGTAACTATTTATCTGATGCAAAGAGAGGGAGCGGTTGGTGTAAGCTCTCGTGAAGATGGTAGCGAAGTAGCTTCTGAGCTGTGAACCGAACAGAGAAATTTTCTCTCAGTAGACTTCAACGGAATTTCCACCGTAATAAGGAAAGCGGTATCGGATATATTCCTCATATCCTGCACCGATAAAGAGCAGAGGATTACCCTCTGAATTTGGGTGGTACCACGGATAATAATGTTCGTCCCAAGTGGCATAGTATATGCTACTTGGGACTTTTTGTTGTATTCGGTTAAACTTAATTTGGAGGTTTCTTTTTATGGAGAAGCATTACAACTTTACAGAAATTGAAAAGCAAATGCAAAACCTTTGGGAGCAAGAGAAAATTTATCAATTTGACAAAAATGCCGATGGTGTGGTTTATTCAATCGACACACCGCCACCCACTGTTAGCGGAAGCCTGCATATAGGGCATTTGTTTTCCTACACACAAGCGGAAATGATAGCACGTTTTCGCCGTATGAACGGGTATAACGTTTTTTACCCATTTGGGTTTGATGATAACGGCCTGCCTACCGAGCGGCTTGTAGAGCGTGATGAGGGTATTCGTGCAAAAACCTTGCCACGGAGTGAGTTTATAAAGAAATGCGTTGGTACTACGCAAAAATACGAGGCAGAGTTTACAGCTTTGTGGAAGTCGCTTGGGTTTTCGGTTGATTGGTCTTTGCAGTACGAAACAATTAACCCTAAGGTACAAAAAATTTCACAGAAGTTGTTTTTAGAGCTTGCAAAAAACGGTAAGGCGTACACAAAGGAAGCTCCTGTTTTGTGGTGTACCGAATGTCAAACCTCAATTGCACAAGCCGAGCTTGATACTGCTGATGTTGCCAGCACCTTTAACTACATTCCGTTTATGGTTGATGGTGTGACACTTGAAGTAGCCACAACACGCCCCGAATTACTTTATGGCTGTGTTTGTTTATTTGTAAACCCTAGCGATGAGAGGTATAAAAAATATGCTGGAAAAACTGCGGTTGTTCCTCTTTATAATTACGAAATACCTGTTTTAACTGATGAAAAAGTAAGCATAGATAAAGGCACAGGTGCAGTAATGTGTGCGACTTTTGGCGACAGCACCGATGCAGAGTGGTATATGCAGCATAAACTTCCATACCGTAAGGTTATTTTGCCTAATGGGTTTATTGCTGATGAAGTGCCTTTTATCGGTAATCTTAAAGTAAGTGCCGCAAGAAAAGAAATTATAAGACTTTTGGAGGAAAAAGGGTTGCTCTTGAAAACGGAGAGCATAATCCACGCTATAGGCACTCACGAACGTTGCGGTAAAGGAGTTGAGATAATTCCGTCAAGACAATGGTATATTGATGTTTTGAGTGAAAGGAATAAGTTCCTTAAAGCCGCCGACGAAATTAACTGGTATCCAGCACAGATGAAAAACCGATATATAGCTTGGGTTGAAAATTTAAAATGGGATTGGTGCATTTCTCGGCAACGTTATTTCGGCGTGCCTTTTCCAGTTTGGTATTGCAGTGATTGTGGAAAGCCTGCTTTTGCAAAAATGGAACAGTTGCCTGTTAACCCACTTGAAACTGATTATAATGGCTTATGTGAATGTGGGTGTAAAGACTTTACGCCTGAAAGCGCAGTTTTTGATACGTGGGCAACATCAAGCATTACACCGCAGATAAATGAACGCCTTGGAATAAAGCTATCTCCAATGAGTATGCGAACTCATGCTCACGAGATTATTCGTACTTGGACGTTTTACACCATTGTTCGCAGCCATTATCACACAAGGCAAATTCCGTGGAAAGACCTAATGATTAGTGGGTTTATTCTTGCAAAAAAAGGTGAGAAAATAAGCAAGTCAAAAAACAATAATTCTCTTGACCCTGTAACATTGATTTCCACTCATTCTGCAGATGTTCTACGTTACTGGGCCGCAAACGCAAAACTTGGCACAGACAGCTTTTTCACACCCGATGAGCTTGGAGTATCAAAACGGTTTATCACTAAGTTATGGAACGCTTCTAAGTTTGCCATATCTCACTTACAAGACATTGATTTAAACGTGAAACCTGATTTACTGACTGTTGACAAGTGGATAATTGAGCGCACAAACGAAACTGTACAGAAAGCCGCAAAGTTACTTTACGAATATGAAGTTGGTTCTGCAAGGCACGAAATTGACGATTTGTTTTGGAAAGATTTTTGCGATAATTACGTTGAGGTTGTAAAGGAACGATTATATCAACCCGATGTTCACGGCATAAATGAACGCAAAAGCGGACAGTATGCACTTTATTACACGCTTGTAAATATTTTGAAGCTGTATGCAATTTATGTTCCGCATATTACGGAATACATTTATCAGGAGTTTTTTAAGCAGTATGAGAAAGCAAGCTCCATTCATCTTTTGCAATGGGAAAACCCCTCAACACTTGACGTAGATATTTTAGAATTTGGTGAGAAGCTCAAAGATGTTTTGTTTGATATGCGTAAGCACAAATCCGAGCACAATCTTTCTATGCGGGCGGAAATGGAGCGGCTTGAAATATGCACTGATAAGCGGTTTTTGGAGTGGTTTTTACAAACGGAAAAAGATATTAAAGCTTGTTCAAATGCAATTGTTGTGAATGTAACAATTGCATAAAATAACCGCTCGACTATGCTTTCAGCTTTGTTTGGCGAGTCCTAAGTAAAGGTGTTTTTGTTGATAATGTGAAAAGCTTATAATGGAAAATGCTGGGGGACAGTAGTTTTATAATGTTTAGAACCTTTGTTCAGTAAGCTGTTACCCATCTTTAAAGCGATTATTCTGCCATTCTTCGTTGTGTCGGCTTGACATAATTTTTCTATTATGCCTTCGCCACCACGCCTAGAATGGCGAAAAATCGCTGTTTTAAATCTGGGCAACCCATTACTGAACACAGGTTCTTAGTCAGCGGCTTCTCACATACACTGGGTAAGGATGTTCTAGTCTTGTACAATTTGACAGGAAATTGGCTTCGTGCTAGGGATAAGCTCTAAGAACCTGTGTTCAATACTCTAGCCGCCGTCTTGGCGGTCTTGACGCCGCTATACTTCTTCAGCGTGGTAAGCACGTACATGCTTCGAGTACGCACTTACCACGCTTCATCGTACAACGACGCCAATCCTCCCCAATACGACGACTTCGTATTGAACACAGGTTCTAAGCTACAATAACAGCAGTTAAAATAGAATTAGCAGGAACATTAACCCCAACTACTTCGCCGTTAAGCCTTAAATGAATATCCACATTTTCAGCAGAAACATTAAGAAGCACAGCGACAATTGAACCATCAACATTTTTAAATGTACAAACCTCTAATTTAGATGTATGCTTAGAAAACGCAATTCTTTTTGCACCTGGCTTAATGTATTTGCTAAAATGTCCAATAAATTTAAATGACAAGTTTTCAACTAACGTTTCAGTTTGTGCATTGTACATCATTGGCGCATCACAGAAATTTTGAACATAGTTTGGGCCGCCTTGTTCGTCCAGTAAAATGTTCCAATCAATAAACACGTTCATTCCTGCGTTTATGTTTCCAATTATTTCGTGGGCGTAAATGTGAGCCTTTTCTAATTGGCCTTCTTTGCTGTACCTGCTGTACTCTACACACCCTTCTGTAAAAATTAATTCTTTGTCGGGGAATTTGTCACGCACAAGTGCAATCGCCTCAAAATGGTCACCTGTGTAAAAGTGGAAGGCAATTCCAGAAACCATTTCGTTAGTTTCTTCATCAATAATTTCACATGCACGTTCATAAGCCCTTTCCTTGTTATGGTCCCAAATGTTTATTTTTATGTGTTCCAAGCCGTGTGACTTTAATGCAGGGTAAAGGAAGTCACGCAAAAATACTTTTTCTTCTTCGGCTGAAAAAATGCACGAGTCCCACGTTTGGCGTGCAAGCGGTTCATTTTGAATTGTAATTCTAGTTACATCAAAACCTTTTTCTAAGTATTCCTTTACATATTTACAAATATAGTTTGCCCAAAACCGCCTGTACTCTGGAAGCAAGCTTCCTCCGTGCGCCCTGTCCTTGTTGCTTTTCATAAAAGCAGGCGGCGACCATGGTGAAAGAAGCAGCTCAAAAGAAGTTTTTGACTGTGCTGCCTTTAAAAGAGGAATGATATATTTTTCATCTCTGTTCAATGAAAATGATGTTAAGCTTTTGTCGTTTTCGTCACTCATTGCTTCGTACTGTTCAGTAGAAAAATCGCAACTATCAATGTGTGTACGCACAAATTTGTAGCAGTTTCCGCTTTCACCAAAGTATTTTTCTATAAGTGATTTTTTGTTTTCTTCATTCATTTGGCTGTAAACATACCCCGAAGCGTCCGTAATTGCACCGCCGAACCCATGGAATTCTTGATATTCTATGTCAGGGTATATGTTTAATACATGAAACTCGTTGTTTTTTTCTTTTACAAAGTTTTCATGGGTTGTTGTTGTACATGCTTCATTGTTTTCATATGTAGTTTTAATAAAATTAACTTTCATGATATTCCCTCCTAGGGTGTTTTAATAAAAAAAGAATATCATTACAAAAAACGATTTACAAGGTGCTTTTTTTCAAATACCGAAAATAACACACCAAAATCGAAATTCACACCATTGTTCAAAATATAACTAAAGCAATATAATTTTACTATAAAATTTGTTCTAAATTATTCTTAAAAGTAAGCGTTGTTTATTCAATATTCATAAAAGCTAAGCTAGTCATTATCGCTTTAGCTTATAAACGTTTACTATGGGCAGTTTGAAAATTTATTAAAACCTTTTTTCAAACATGCTATAAGACAGGATAGGAAGGGGTGTAGCTGTGTCAGGATTTAAAAATTCTTTGAAACGGTTTTGGAAACAGCGTGATTTGCAAATGATGGCGCTCCCTGGTGTTATCTGGATGATTGTTTTTAACTTTATACCCATGTACTTTATAATCATTGCCTTTCAGCGTTACAGCATTGGCAAAGGAATTTTGGGTTCGGAATGGGTTGGGCTTAAAAACTTTATCGAATTTTTCAAAGACGACCGTTTTTGGCTTGTAATGAAAAATACACTAGGGCTAAACAGTTTAAGGCTTATAGTGCTTTTCCCAGCTGGCATAATTTTTGCAATACTTCTAAACGAGCTACCGTTTTTAAAGTTTAAAAAGTATGTACAAACAATTTCTTATTTACCTCACTTTCTTTCATGGGTAATTGTAGGCGGCATAATGTTTAACTGGATGTCCGACAGCGGTATGCTTACAGGTTTACTTGTGAAAATTGGCTTAATTCCAGAAGCACGTCACCTTCTCGGTTCGCCCGATGGTTTTTGGAACATACTTGTTTCGGCAGAACTTTGGAAAGAGCTTGGCTGGTCGGCTATCATTTACATAGCTGCAATTTCTGGTATTGACCAAAACTTGTACGAAGCAGCCGCCATTGACGGCGCAGGGCGTTTTAAAAGAATAATTCACATTACACTTCCAAGTATTACAGGCACAATCGCAGTTCTTCTTGTTCTTAACATTGGAAACTTGCTTGGTTCAAACTTTGACCAGTTGTTTGTTTTCAATAAACCAATTCTTTTAGACGCAGTTGACGTAATTGACATTTATGCTTATAGAATGGGTATAGGTTCTGGGCGGCTTTCATATGCAACGGCTATCGGTCTTTTTAGGTCTGTTTTTGCATTCTTGCTGCTGATGGGTGCTAACACAGCTTCCAAAAAACTGACTCAAACTTCATTGTATTAAGAGGGGAGGGACTAACATGGCAGGAAAAAACTTAGACAGCTTTGACCGTCAAGTGCGTAAAACAAAGTTTTTTGAAAACGGTTTTGACATACTTAACGTTATGCTTATGATTGCAATTTGTTTTGCAATGCTTTACCCAATTTGGTACGTTTTAGTTCATTCCTTAAACGACGGGTTCGACTCGGCACAAGGCGGCGTTTATTGGTTGCCACGGGTGTTTACACTCGACAACTACAAGGAAGTTTTTAGAAACGACGAAATAATTAAAGCTTTTGGTGTAACTATTTTAAGAACAGCGCTTGCTACAGCATGTCACGTGCTTTTTACAGCAATGGTAGCATATGCCTTTTCACGAAAAGAGCTTATGGGAAGAAAAATTTACATGACTATGGGGCTTATAACAATGTTCTTCTCTGGCGGGCTTATACCAACCTTTGTAGTTATTACAAAGCTGGGGCTTTACGACAATTTTCTTGTTTACATAATTCCAACTTTGTTTAACTTTTATGACTTAATAATTATGCAAGCGTTTTTCAAAACTATACCGCCATCACTTGAAGAAGCAGCAATGATTGACGGTGCAAAGCCGTTTACTATTTTTACAAAAATAATTTTGCCGGTTTCTGCACCAGTTATTGCAACAATTACACTTTTTAACGGTGTTTGGAACTGGAACGACTACTTCTACGGCAAAATTTATTTTAACAACCAAGACTTGCTGCCTATTCAAACATATCTTTACAAAATGATTACAACTTCAGAAAGCAGCAAAGTTGCAATGCTTGTTGGGCAAGTTAGCCAAAGCAAGTTTACCTCAACGTCGCTTCAAATGGCAACGATGATTGTTACAACGATACCGATAATTTGCATATATCCATTTTTACAAAAGTATTTCGTTAAAGGTATGCTTATTGGTTCTGTTAAAGAGTAAAAATAAAATTATTTTGAGGAGGATATTTATGAAAAGAAAAATGCTAGGCAAAGCAATTAGTGTTTTGGCGGCTGCTGTGCTTGCAGTAACAAGCCTTACAGCATGTACAAAAGAGCCAGTGAAGGAAGCTTCTTCAAACACAACAGCAAACGGAACAGAGCAAACATCAGACGGTACGGCAAAACCAGTTTCGACAGAACCTATTACAATTGACTGGTATGTAAACGAAGGTTGGTTTGACTCGCCAAAGGGCAACCTAGTTACGGAAATGATTAAAGAGCAACTTGGCATTACAATCAACTTTATAGTTCCTGTTGGTGACCCCGCAGAAAAGCTTAACACAATGATTGCAACTGACACTTTGCCAGACATAGTAACGCTTGGCTGGTATGATGGCAACACTCCTACATTATCAACACCAAAGTATTCATACTCTTATAACGAGCTTGCAGAAAAGTACGACCCTTCGTTTTTAGACGTATTAGACAAAGGCGTTTTCAACTGGTATAAGCAAGACGACGGCTTTACTTACAGCTATCCATGTAACTCTGTAAGCCCAAGCGACATTGATAAGGGGCTTGTTTCAAACAGAACTTTCCTTGTTCGTAAAGACATTTACGAAGCAATTGGCTCACCAGACATGCGTACACCGGAAGGTTTTATAAAGGCTCTTGAAGATGCAAAAGCAAAGTTCCCAACTGCATTAAACGGAGAACCGCTTATTCCTTTTGTAACTACTCCATTTGTAAACACAGGCAACACTGGTCTTGAAGACGTGCTTTTAGAATTTTTAGGTGTTCCTCGTGAAATTGACGGAGAATTTTACCCAGTTAATAACGGTAACCCAAGTGAAGAATATATTAGATGGCTTAAAACTTTTAGGCTTGCAAACGAAAAGGGACTTTTGTCAACAGACTTTTTTGTTGATGAAAGACCACAAATCGAAGAAAAGATTCAACAAGGACGTTACTTTGCAATGCTTTATCAATATCAAGATGCATTAAATCCGTTAGGTCTTTTGTACAAAAGCAACCCAGATTCTAGCTACATTGCAGTAGACGGACCTGCAAACAAAAACCTTGATGGACCAAAGCTTGCTGTGCCAGGATATGCAGGTTGGGAAGTTACTTTTGTAACTAAAAATGCTAAAAACCCAGAAAGAATTTTACAGCTTCTTAAATGGGGGCAATCAGAAGAAGGACAAAAAACTTTGTTCTTAGGTAAAGAAGGCGTAACATACGACATGGTTGACGGCAAGCCTGTAATTAAAGACGAAGTAGCAAAGCTTAAAAACGAAGACATGGGCACATTTAAAAAGCAATACAACACTTACAACGAAATTTGGATGTTTGCTAACACAGGAAACCTTATAGCGTGGGAACCAGCTCCTCAAATGCCTTTTGCACAATACAAAGAGTGGGGCAAAGGTAAAGCGGCGTTCTATGGTGTGTACGACAATATTGCACCTCCAAGTGAAACAGATGAGGACGAAATTGGCAAGCGCATAGCAGCTAAATGGGCTGAAACGCTTCCAAAACTACTTAAAGCTGGCAGCGACGCCGAGTTTGACACTCTTTGGTCTGACTTCCAAAAGTACAAAACTGACAATGGCTGGGACAAATATCTTACTTATGTAAGAGGTAGGGTTGAAGCTAATAAGGCTAAAGTTGGTGTAAAGTAGTTTGAAATTTTATAATTACTATATAACTGCCGAAAATACTTATTTTCGGCAGTTATAGGTTGTATTGCATATTAGTTTTATTTGCATTAAAATGAGTATTAATAACAGTTATAGCAACTTTGATTTTTTACAATAACCACTTTTAAAAGTCAAAGCGCTATAATCGCTGTAATCAATGAACAGGATTGGTGCATATGAAAACTAAAACTGCCCCTAGATTGTCAAAAATATTGCTTGTAATTTTGCTTCTTGGCTTTTTATCAGCAGGGCTAATTAACAACAAGGTAGCAAGAAATAAAAAAAACGTAACAGCAAATTTAAATCAAAGCAGCGAAAACATGGAAGAAAAGATTCCATGGAAGGCAAACGCAAAAAATAAGGTAAAGCTACAATGGTATGTAAATTTTTCGTGGTTTGGAACAAAGTGGGGAGAAGACATTGTTTCCAAAAAAATTACCGAGCTTACAGGTGTTGACGTAGAATACATAATGCCGTTTGGTGACGAAGCCGAACGTTTAAACAGCTTTATTGCATCTGACAATTTGCCAGACATTTTAACTTTAGGTTGGTGGGATAGCTCAATTAACGAAATGATTGCACAAGGAATGGTTGCACCGCTTAACGAGCTTGCTAAAGAATATGACATGTATTTTTTTGAGGTAGCTGTACCAGAACGACTTAAATGGTACACAAAAGACGACGGCAACGTTTATGGCTATCCAAACGCATCATATGCCCCTTCGGACTATAGCGACTTAACAACAAGCAACCAATCTTTTCTTGTGCGAAAAGACATTTACGAGGCTATCGGAAGCCCCGACATGAGCACGCCAGAAGGGTTTTTAAAAGCATTAAGTGACGCAAAGGAAATGTTTCCTACAGTTGGCGGAGAGGATTTAATTCCGCTTGGCTTACAGGAGTTTACAGAAGACGGCAACGACTCTATTGAGGAATATTTGCAAAACTTTCTTGCCATTCCGCACGAGGTTGACGGAAAAGTGTACGACCGCTTTTCAGACGAGGAATACGTTAGATGGCTCAAAGTATTAAGAGAAGCAAATGAAATGGGGCTTATAAACCGTGAGGTTTTTGTTGACAAACGCTCACAAATGGAAGAAAAAATAGCGAAAAAGCTTTATTTTGCAATGCTTTACCAGTGGTCAGACTGTCAAACCCAGCTTAAATCTATTTATGCTGAAACACCAGAACAAGTATACGTTGCTATAGACGGGCCGAAAAATTCCAAAGGAAGTAACCACATGCTTAGCGGCCCAAGCATACAAGGTTGGACAGTTACTATGATTTCACAAAAAAGCCCTTACAAGGACAGAGCAATTCACCTTATGTCTATGCTAATGAGTGATGAAGGTCAAAAGCTAATTTGGGCTGGGGTTGAAGGGCAAACGTATGATGTAATTGAAGGTAAAGTTGTGTATAAGCCTGAAGTGCTTCAGCTTTTGCGTAATGATAGGGCAAAGTTTGACAAAGTTTACGGAGCAATGACAACACACTGGGGGCTGATGGATAACCCTTTAGCCGAACGAATGGGCGTGGTTGCCGCCGATGACGAGCCTATAAAATCTATAAAGGAATGGACGACGAAGTACGTTGTAAACAATTCTGTTTACAGCTACGACGGCATAAAGCCAAACTCAAAGGAAGCAGAAGCAAAAGCACGGATTGATGCAGAAAAGGGGCGTATTTTACCAAAACTGATTTTAGCAAATTCGGACGAGGAGTTTGACCAGTTGCTTAATGGGTTTTTGGAGTTTAGGGAAAAAAACGGTTTCCATCTTATTATGGAAGAATATCAAAGGGAATTGAACTTAAACAAAAGTCGGCTAGGTTTGCTTAAAGGGAGAAATTGACTAAAAACTATTTAGTTTTTGCGCTAATGCGCCGTCAATAAATATCAATTAATGAGAAAATTTCTACATAGCAATTTCATTTTTATTCGACATTGTCTATCGGTTATCGTTAAAAACTGGAATTGCTAAAGTATGAACGGTGTGTGCTAATTTATGCGTGTAACAAAAAAAGCTGTAAATTACTGTGTTAGTTTTTGGCAAAGCCTGCCGCTAAATAATAAGTTTACTATTGGCATTTTAGCTGTTTTGGTTGTGCCTGTTGTTTTTGCTTCCTTAATTCTTTTTAACGAAATTAAAAAAACATTAATCGAGCGAATGAACAACATGCAGCTTGACGACCTAAAAAAGATGGAAGCTTTTGCACACACAAATGCAGAAATAGCGTCTACCGTAATTCAAACAATTGCAGCAAACAACCAAATTACTGATTTCATAAACAGAACTGATGAAATTTCAACAGAGGAACTTGTACTTTTTAATAGAAACACCACCCCTTACCTTGAAAACATTGCAGTAACAAGCCCATACATAAGGGGGCTTCGCATTTATTGCAACAGTGAAAGAATTCCAGAGCGCTGGCCTGTTTTTATTTCATCAGCAAGGGTTTCTGATGATGACTGGTTCAACGATGTTAAAAAAGGAAAACTGCTTTTGAGAATAGGTTATGACGAAAGGTTATCAAGCCATACGCCGCTGCTTTCCGGAAGCGACTTAATTTCATACTCCAGTGCTTTAAACGACAAGCAAGGGGTTGACAAGGCAGTTGTAGAATTTTCTTTCTTTATGGAAGATTTTTTTGGCGACCTTTACACAGTTACGGAAGATAGGATAAATTACTTTTACACAGGCGAAAGCTTTTACACAAACAAAAACAGTGAACATAGCGGAAAATGGTTTTCGGTTATAGAAGAACTTTCAAATAAAATTGACTATACGGAAAACACGGTTAAACCTAAAATAATAAGCGCACAAAGCGGTGACTACTTAGTTTCTATGCAAAAAAGTGATGTGCTTTCTGGCTACTTTGTAAGCATTTACACCGTTGACGAGCTTGTAAGCAGAATTTTAGAAATACGCACAATTTTAATTGTAGTTTTGTCGTCATTTATTTTTATAATAGCTTACATTTACGACAACATTGCAAGGGTAATACTAAAGCGTATATACGAAACAATTGATGCCATGAAAAAGCTTGAAGGCGGTAATGTTAATGTCCAAATAAAAAATGCAGAAAACGACGAAATAGGTGAGCTGCAAAAATATTTCAACCAAATGGTAGTTAAAATTAACGAGCTTATCGAGCAAAACAGCAAGCGTGCGCTTTTGGAAAAGGACGCCGAAATTAAAGCACTGCAAAACCAAATAAATTCCCACTTTTTGTACAATGTTCTTAACAACATTGAAATGATGGCGCTAATTGATGAAAACTACCTTATAGCCGACACTACCACGGCACTTGCAAGGCTTTTGCGCTACTCAATGAATTGGAAAAATCAGTTTGTACCTATCCGAGCAGAAATTGAATACGTCAAAGACTATATTCAGCTTTTTAACATACGCTTTGACGACAAAATAAACTTGTCATGCAACATACCTGAAACAGCATTAGAAGCAAAAATACCAAAAATGTCTATTCAACCAATTGTGGAAAACGCCATAATACACGGTATTGAGGGCAAAACAGAAGAAGCCTCAATATATATTAAGGCCTATGAAGAAGCGGACGCTTTATGTATTGAAATTACAGACAGCGGCACAGGCATTGATGAAGAAACACTTGCACGAATTAGAGCAATAATCAAGGGTGATGCACCTTCAGAAAAGGGGCAGACAAACGGCATTGGGCTGCGAAATGTGCAAGAGAGGTTTGAACTTTGCTACGGAAATGGATATGGCATAGAAGTGTCAAGCATTTACGGCTGCTATACTAAGGTTAAAATTAGAATACCGTTTGACGGAGGTATGTGGGGGGGCGAAAGTTTGCATGAAGAACATACTGATAGTTGAGGACGAAAAGTTTGTACGGCAGGGCATTAAAACAATGATAGAGCGCAGCGGCTTTTGCAGCGGTGAAATTGTAGAGTGCAAAAATGGGCTTGAAGCACTAGAAGCTGTGAAAATGCGTAAGTTTAACCTTATTTTAACTGACATTAAAATGCCAAACATGGACGGACTTACTTTTATAAAAAACATTAAAGAACAAGCGGCAAGTACAGCCTACATTGTTATTATTAGCGGCTATGATGATTTTTCCTTTGCAGTTGAAGCTATGCGTTACGGAGCAAGGGAATATTTGCTAAAGCCGATAGAGCGTGAAAACTTTTACAGTATGTTGAAAAATATTAAGGAAGAAATTGAAGCGTCAGAGCTTCACGAAGTGCTTGTAGGAGCAAAGGAAGGGCTTGCGCTACAAGAAGGTGCAGAAGCCGACAAGCGTACAAAAATTGAAAAAGCAGTGAAGTATATAATGAGCAACTATAAATCGGACTTAAACATGGCTGTCGTTTCAAACTTTGTTTCAATGAATTACACTTTCTTTTCAGAAGCGTTTAAGGAAATTACAGGTGAAAGTTTTGTTGACTTTGTAAAATCCGTTAGGATTAACGTAGCAAAAGAACTTTTGAAAACTACAAATGTTAAGGTAGGTAAAATATCCATAGAGTCGGGGTTTAAGGACGAAAAACACTTTTTAAAAACATTTAAAACAGCAACAGGCTTTACACCTACAGACTATAGAGGAAAACATCAAGGAGGTAAAAAATGAACGACAAAAACAACAGCTTTGAAATGCTTTGCTATGATAAAAAACCGCCGTTTACAAGCTTTTTGCCTGGGCTTGCAGGTCTTCACGGCTGCCCACTTTGGAGCTTTTACGTTAACCGTGGGCAAGCAATTTGCAGCTTTGGCGTGCATAGCAAGGCTAATGCAATTATGGAGTTTTCGCCTGCAAACCTTGCGTACCGCAGGGTTTACCAAGACGGTTTTCGCACGTTTTTAAAAAAGGACGGCAAAGTTTGCGAACTGTTTGCAGCCACAGACAGCCAACATATCAACAGAACAATGTGTATTGAAATGAACTGCCTTTCCATAAAGGAAGTAAACAGTGAAATTGGAATTGAAACAAAAGTAACTTATTTTGTTTTGCCAGACGAGCCATTCCCAGCACTTGTTAGGCGTGTAAGTGTTAAAAACCTTTTGCCTGAGCCATGTGACATTGAGCTTTTGGACGGAATGGGGCAGCTTATACCTTACGGAATTGAAAACTCTGGCTTTAAAGAGGTTTCAAATTTAATGAGAAGCTGGGCTGAAGTTTCTTGGGTTTCTGACAGTGTTCCGCTTTTTAATACACGTTCAATTCCAGGGGACGAAGCCGAAGTTTTGGAAAGCACTGCGGCGTGTTTTGCGCTTTGTGCAGGTGAAGACGGAAACGTTGTTCGACCAATTATTGATACAAGAGTAATTTTTGGTGATGACGAAAGTGCGGCTTTTCCGTGGAATTTTAAAACAAACGCTGTTTCAGAGCTTGTTAATGCAAATGAATATCCAGCTAACAGGTATCCTTGTGTGTTTTTCCCATTTTCCGCAAAGCTTGAAGATGAATTGTCTTTTACTTCATATTTTGGTTACGCAAGTGATGTAAATATTTTAGAAAAAAATAATAAAAGGCTATGTGCAAATGACTACGTTTTTAAAGCAGAAAAACGTGCAAGAGACATTGCACTTGAACTTACATTTCCAGCAAAAACGAAAACTGCAAGCGAAGCTCTTGACAATTATTTTCTTCAAAGCTATTTAGACAACGTACTGCGTGGCGGTTATCCAAAGGTAATGGGTGAGAGTGACAAAAAGGTAATTCACCTTTTTGCAAGAAAACACGGCGACCCAGAGCGTGACTACAATTTCTTTACGCTTTCGGCAGAGCCGTACAGCCAAGGAAACGGAAATTTCAGAGACGTAAACCAAAACCGCCGTAATGATGTGTTTTTTGTTCCAGAAGCTGGCGAGCATAATGTAACTGCATTTTTCAGTTTAATTTCGGCAGATGGGTACAATCCGCTGGAGGTTATGGGGGTAAGGCTTTCTTTTGCTAACCCAAGTGAAGCTAAAGTTTATCTTGAGAAGCTAGGTATTAACACAAAAATTGCAGAAAAGCGGTTTACTGTTGGTGAGTTGTTTTTAGCAATTAAGGAAGGTAACCAAGATGCTGATGAGCTTATGCCTAAAATGCTTGACATGTGTACACAGCACCTTGAAGCAAAGTTTGGCGAAGGCTACTGGAGCGACCATTTTACATATAACCTTGATTTAATTGAAAGCTATGCCAAAGTTTTCCCAGATAAAATGCAGCAAGTTCTCTATGATGAACAAAAGTGCAGCTTTTTTTACAGCGGTGTGGAAGTTCTCCCAAGAAGTGAACGGTATAAGCTTATTAACGGAAAGTTGTGCCAAAAGAACGCCATTAGAAAAAGTGGGGATAAAGAAAGCTGGCTTAAAAACAGCAACGGAGAAATTGTTAAAACGTCAGTTTTTTCAAAGCTTCTTTTGCTAATAGCAACAAAGTTTGCAAACCTTGACGCTGTTGGCTGTGGCATTGAAATGGAAGGCGGAAGGCCTGGCTGGAATGACGCAATGAATGGTGTACCGTTTTTCTTTGGAAGCGGCATGTCTGAAACTTTTGAGCTTAAAAGGTTAATAGATTTTGTGCTTAGCAGAAAAGATTATGAAACTGTTAAGTTGCCTGCGGAAGCTTGTGGGCTTTTGAAGGGGCTTTACGGAATACAGAATATAACAGACACATTTGCATACTGGGAAGCAAGCAACAATATAAAAGAAGCCTATAGAGAAAGGCTTTATAAAAACGGAGTAAATGGTTTTAATTCTGGGGCAGAGGCACTTTCACTTGCCGAAGTTTATGAAATTGTTAATTCGTTTAGCCAGCGTGTAGAAAAAGGAATTAGCCGTGCTGTAGAACTTGGCTGTGGAATTCCACCAACTTATTTTTGCTTTGAAGCAACAGGCATTAAAGACGGTGTAATGCCTACAGGGTTTACATGCAGGCCGCTACCTATGTTTTTGGAAGCACCTGCACGAATGATGAAGTCGCTTACGAATAGTGCCGATGCTAAACAATTATACGACAAGGTTTTAAACAGCGAGTGTTACGACGAAGTTTTAAAGATGTACAAAACATCAGTGCCGCTTGATGGCGAGGGCTACGGAATCGGGCGCATACGTGCGTTTACTGCCGGTTGGCTTGAACGTGAGTCGGTGTTTTTGCACATGAGCTATAAATATTTGCTTGCGTTGCTTTCGTCTGGGCTTTATGATGAGTTTTATAAGGAAATTGAAACGGGGCTTGTGCCGTTTATGAACCCCGAAGTTTATGGGCGGAGCATTTATGAAAACTGCTCGTTCATTGCTACATCTAAAAACCCTGACCCAACTGTTTGGGGGCGTGGGTTTGTTTCAAGGCTTTCTGGAAGTACAGCAGAGGTGCTTTCCATGCGGCAAGCAATGTTTTTGGGCAACAAGTGTTTTTCTGTCAATGCAAATGGGGAATTAAGCCTTACTTTTTCGCCAGTTTTAAGCGCAGAACTGTTTGACGAAAATGGCGAAGCTATGTTTGTTTTGTTTGGTAAAATACCAGTTACATATATTAACAAAAAGCGCAAAAACACTTTTGGCACAGATTGTGTTAGTGCAGTTAGCGTAACTATTAAAACTGACACAGAGGAAGTGACTTTTGAAGGTAGCAGTGTTAAAGGAAAGTATGCTGAAATGATACGGTCTGGTGAGTGCGTGTTACAAATTAATGTAGTGCTTGACTAAATATAGAAATTTGAATAAACAGTTCACCATTTTGCGCCAAAAAATAGTTCAAGCGTTCGATATTTTTGACGCAAAATGGTGACTATAAAAACTCAAATTGCTATACTGTTTGAAAATAAAATGGTAAAAGAGTGGCTGTTGCAAAACTTCTATTGCAACAGCCACTCTTTCATGCTCATAACATTTCTAGTCAAGGAATGACTTATAATTTTTGTCAATTTTTGATTCAATTACTTTTATGTAATCATTTTCGCCAATCATCTTGCATAAAGTAATTGTGTCATAGCACATAGCTTTTGCTTCATCGTGTTTACCAAGTGCAAACAAAATTTCAAACTTCAATGTGTAAAGATAACACAAAAATTCATTTGAGTGATATTTTAGGCAAAATGCAATGCCTTCGTTGCAAATGTGTAATGCTTTTTTGCATTGACCCAATAAAAACAATAAATTAGCAAGATTGTTATATACAACTATAGTAGTTCTAATTTTATTTTTGTTAACAACATAAAATTCATAATTAGAATTATAAACAAATTTTTGCAAATTCAAAAGAAGATTTTCTAAAAGCATTAAAGCTTCGTCATATTTTTTCACAAGTCCTAAATACCCAGATAAAGCTGATAATATTTTGTATTCAGTGTCGCATAGCCTTTTAGACAAAATGTTATTTGTGTCTTTATAAAAATCAGTTATATTTAAAGCTTGTAAAAGCATTTCAATAATAACATTTTGGTCAGTCTCACTAAACGATTTACCGTAAATATACATTTGGTATGCTTCAACATCTTCAAAAGTATTTTGGTCAAACTTTTGTTTAGAGTTAAAAGTGCGTTCAATATCAAAAACCGCATCTTTTACCTTTTCTTTTTCGTTGTATAAAATTGCATTTTTCAGCCTAAAAAACAACTCGAAGGTTTCAGTTGAGCCAAACGTTTCAATACTGTTTGAGTAGCTTATAAAATCAAAATTCAGTACTCTTGAAAGCTTTCTTATTAAATAATAATTAAGTCCGCATAAATTTTTTTCAGCACGATATATTTCTTTTGGAGAACAGCATATAATATCAGCAAGTTGGTTTTGCGTTAAATTAAAGCTTTTCCGTACACTTTTTATCATTTCGCCTAATGTTTTTATTATAATCTCTCCTATTAACTTTCCAGAACTTATCAAAAGGCAATAAGCATAATTTGTTTCATATACTCTGATGCCCAGATAAGCAATGTTACTATCGACATAGTTGTTACATATTTTATCAAATTATAACAAAATTAGACATAAATGTCTATTTAAAATTTTAAAATATAGTTTATAATGTAAATATAAACAAAATACATTTAGTAAGGAGAGTTTATTATGAAAAATATGAAAAAGGTAATGTGCTTTGGACTTGTTTGTCTAGTAATGGTATCAAGCTTTGGGTTTAATAAAAAAGGACCTAACGCAGGTACAGTACAGCCTTACGATTTCGTTGTAAACGTTTAATATTTAGCAGTTCGTTTTAATACATAAGCATTTGAACCAAACGCAGAAAGGTTTAATAGTTGTCCAGCTAATGTTGATTAAAACGGAATTTCTAAAAGCACATTACTATAGCAAACATTTTTTATGCCCATGCTAGAGCAGTTCTATCTTTTAATGATATTGGAATAGTAAAGTCAAACGTCTAATCGTTTTGGGGTTACACTATACACAATATGGAATAAAGTAGAACTGCTAACATTCTTTCAAAATTAAACTAAAAAGGCATAAAAAAATGTGTTTAAAAAAAGGTTATGATGGTATGGCAGTAATTGAAGTTTTATGTCCAGTTTGCAAAAGCAATAGAGTAGTTAGCCGTGGAAGAACATCGAATGGAAAACAACAGTTTGAGTGCCGAAACGTAGAATGCGGAAAAAAGACATTTTTGTTAGAGTACACCTACAACGCTTGCAAATATGATGTTAAAGAAAAAATACTTGAGATGGCTACGAGTGCAAGAGGAGTTAGGGACACTGCAAGAGTGCTCAACGTAAGCCCAAAAACAGTTATTAGTACATTAAAAAGTGGAGCCCTTCATAAATCAAATTAATATATCACATCATGTAGAAATTTCAGCAGTGTAAATTTCTGGGCGAGGTTAATATATTTAGTATATTAACCTCGTTTTTTTCTTGATTACAGCATGTTAATGCTTATTAGCAAAAAAACAATATCTTTAAAAATATAATAATTTAAAATGCTTTTATTCCCCCTTGACACATTTAATTTACAAGAATATAATAATAAAAAATATTTAAAGGCAATGATGAGGAATAGTAAAAATGCAACTTATTTCAGAGAGGAAGCGGTTGGTGTGAGCTTCTAATAAAAGCGTTTTGAACCTGCCCTTTTAGCCGCCGCCCTACAAAGGCGTGACGTTGACCACGTTATAGTCACAGGATTGTTGCAGCAAAAGATTTGACTGCAATTTGTCTTTTGTTTATTTATGGGTGGTATAGCCAAGCCTTGGTCCCTTTTTGGGATCAAGGCTTTTTTAATTCCTAAAATTTTTATAAGGCTTGGTGATTAAAATGTCAAAAGAAAGAAACATTGAAGCAATAACTAACATGGAAGTAGACTTTGCGCAGTGGTATACAGACATAGTTAAAAAAGCAGAGCTTTGCGACTATTCTTCTGTTCGTGGGTGCATGATTATCCGCCCATACGGCTTTGCAATTTGGGAGCTTATTCGTGACCAGTTCGACAAACTTTTAAAGGAAACAGGGCATGAAAACGTGTCTATGCCTATGTTTATTCCAGAAAGCCTTTTGCAAAAGGAAAAAGACCACGTTGAAGGTTTTGCGCCAGAAGTTGCGTGGGTTACACACGGCGGCTCTGAAAAGCTTGAGGAGCGTCTTTGCGTTCGCCCAACTTCGGAGACACTTTTTTGCGAGCATTATGCAAATGTCGTTCAGTCCTACAGAGATTTGCCAAAGCTTTACAACCAATGGTGTTCGGTTGTTCGCTGGGAAAAAACTACAAGGCCATTTCTTCGCACAGTAGAATTTCACTGGCAGGAAGGGCACACAGCACACGCTACAGCGGAGGAAGCACAAGAAGAAACAATTAAAATTCTTAACATGTACGCAGACTTTTGCGAAAGTGTGCTTGCTATGCCTGTTATTAAAGGGCAAAAAACGGAAAGTGAAAAGTTTGCTGGTGCAATGGCAACTTACGCTATTGAAAGCTTGATGCACGACGGAAAGGCACTTCAAGCAGGCACAAGCCACAACTTTGGCGACGGCTTTGCAAGGGCATTCGGAATTCAATATACCGACAAGCAAAACAAGCTGCAATATGCTCATCAAACTTCGTGGGGCATTGCAACACGCCTTATTGGTGGCTTAATTATGGTTCATGGCGACAACAACGGCTTAGTTCTTCCTCCAATGGTTGCGCCAATTCAAGTTGCTATCATTCCAATTGCACAGCACAAGGCAGGTGTTTTAGACAAGGCGAACGAGCTTTTAACAAAGCTTAAAGCCACTTGCAGAGTTAAGCTTGATGACTCTGACAAGTCGCCAGGCTGGAAGTTTAGTGAGTACGAAATGAAAGGCGTTCCTGTTCGCCTTGAAATTGGGCCAAAGGACATTGAAAACGGAAATGCTGTTCTTGCTCGCCGTGACACAGGCGAAAAAATTACAGTTTCACTTGACAACATTGTAGAAGAAGTTCAAAAGCTTCTCAAGGAAGTGCAAACAAGCCTTTTTGAAAAGGCACATGCACACTGTGAACGCAGCACTTTCTCGGCAACAGACATGGAGTCTTTTACAAAAACTTTAAACGAAACACCGGGGTTTATAAAAGCTATGTGGTGCGGTGATGAAGCTTGTGAGGACAAAGTTAAAGAGCTTACAGGTGCTTCGTCACGTTGTATTCCTTTTGAGCAAGAGAAAATAGCTGACACATGTATTTGCTGTGGTAAAAATGCTGACAAAATGGTTTATTGGGGTAAGGCGTATTAGTATTAATGGACTTGTATAGGTGCGATTTGTTCCGCACCTATACAAACTTCAAGTTATATACATATTTGAAGTTAGTATAAATACATGAATCGGGGGCGGATTTTATGTATTACATTGGAATTGATGGCAGCGGAAGTTACAGCAAGCTTTTAGCAATAGACGAAGACGAGCAAGTAATTGGGCGGCATGTAGGAAACTCAATAAATGTAGACATACACCCTGTGGAAATTGTAAAAAGCAGCATTGTAAGGCTGTTAGAAGAATTTTACAAGCTTACGAATGCAACTTCTGACGATTGCGGCGGTCTTTGCATTGTTTTTTCAAACAATTCATCTGTAAATGTTTACACAACTATGTCTGAAATTGTTTCGCAAATTGGAATTAGTTGCCCGCTTTACATAACTAATGAAGCAGAAGCTACCCTTTCATCTGTAACAAAAGGCGGGGCAGGTGTTTTAATTGTTGCAGGCGTAAATTCTGCTGGCTATGCCTTTGATGAAAATGGAACGCAAACACAGTGCGGCGGCTTGGGGCACTTGGTGGACGATGAAGGCTCGGCTTATTGGGTTGGTATGCAGGCTGTTAAGCACGCATTCATGTCTATGGAAGGTAGAATACCTAAAACAGTCCTTGAACAAAAAGTTAAAGAATATTTCGGTGTTAACGTGCTGCATGAATGTTTAAGCATTATTTATGACGACGATAACTTTTCTGATGAAAAGGTTGCAGGTTTGGCTTTATCAGTTAAATATGCTGCAAAAGAGGGCGACAAGCAAGCAATTTTAATTGAGCAAAACGCTGTCTATGCGTTGCTTTCCATTGCCGAAGCTTTAATTAGGCAAACCCGTCTTGAAAAGCACACTGTTGTTTTAAGCGGTAAGCTTTTTGCAATTAATGACTTTATTAGGGTTAATTTGACAGGGCTTATTAAAAAGAAGTTTAAGGAAGTTGACATTGTTTTTCAAAAGGATAAAGCAGAGCTTGGCGCTGCTTACTTGGCTAAAAATACTGCTAAAGGGTTGTTAAAAAATTCTTTTAGGAAGGCTACTGTTTAGCGGTCGCTTGAAAAATGAATTCCCCAATTTTATAGCAATTCCGTTTTTAATCGACATTGTCTATCGGTCAAAACGCCAAACGGCTAGGCATTCGGCTTCCCTCTGCCAATATCATTAAAAACTGGAATTGCTATAGGGAATTCATTTTTTGTGGGAGTTTTAACTGTTCAAGCTTTGCTTGTCCATAAACTTTTTATACGCTTCTCTCAATTCAGCGGCTTTTTCCTCTGGGCAAGTAGGGTTGCAGTGGGCCCACGCACCTGTTTCGCTTGAAGCATTAAATTTTTGCTTGTCGGCAGAACGCATTGGTGGGAAAAATTCTATATGAAAATGATAGTGACCGTAAGCTTCATTTGTGTTTACAGGTGCTTGGTACATACACATCATGTACGGAAAAGCATAATCAAACAAGCTGTCAAGTGTGCCAACAGTTTCTCTTAAAATTTTTGCCAAGTCGTCTTTTTCCTTTTCGGAAAGCTCATCAATGGACTGCTTATGGCTTTTACTTACAATGTACACTCCGTAAGGATATTCTGAGTAAAATGGAAGAAACGTGTAAAAGCTGTCGTTCTCAATTATAATTCTGTCGCCGCCTTGAACCTCGTCCTTTAACATGTCGCATATCATACAGCTATTTTTAGCTTCTAAATAATCTTTACAGCTTTGCAGCTCTAATTCAAGTTTTTTTGGAACAAAAGGATAACCATAAATTTGCCCATGAGGGTGCGGCATTGTTACACCTACAACGTCACCTCTGTTTTCAAAAATGAAAATGTACTTTAAACGCTCATCTTTTTTAAGCTCCAAAAACCTTTCAGTCCAAAGGTCAACAAGCTTTCTTACATGCTCGTTTGAAAGCTCGGGCAAAGTGATGGTGTGCCTTGGTGAATACAAAATAACTTCACATTTTCCGTAGCACTCGTCAACTTTGTAAAAGCTTGTTTTAACGTCATCTGGGGCAGGTGGGTTTTGCGAAAGTGCTGGAAAGTCATTGTCATATTTGTAAACGTCAAAATCGTTAGGCACTTTACCAGAGCCTGAACAAAAAGGACACCAATCTTTTGGCATTTGAGGCCTACCCTGCCTGTGCGATGCAATCATTACCCAGTCGTTTGTAAGTGGGTTAAAACGTAGTTCTGCCATAATTTCCTCCTATATTTAGCAAATCCAGTTTTTAACGACATTGGCAGAGGGAAGCCAAACGCTTAGTCATTTGGCGTTTTGACCGATAGACAATGTAGATTAAAAACGGAATTGCTATAGCAATTAATGTGCGAATAAAACAAAAATTGAAAAGCAAATTAACCTTTAAAAAATAAATAGAACGTGAGAATGGGCTCACGTTCTGCAGTGTTTACATTCATAATTAGTTGTCTTTATTAGTGGACTGTGCCATTTCTTTTACAAGCGATAAAACATCAAGTGCAGTTGAAAGCCAAAACATAAACTCATAAATTTTAAAGAAGTGGTTCTTTGGAAGCCCTTGCTTTTTTTGCTCCTTGTCAATAATGCTTGAACCGCAGTATGCCACAAGAGCAGACATACGGTGCGGAAGCCTCATGTCAGTGCCTGTAACTTTTTGGTAAATAAAGCACCACATGGCAAACAAGGAAGAACAAAGTGCCACTAACACAATTTTCTTTTCATAAGTTTGCATTTTAATCCCACCTTCATTTATTTTATTTTTTTGTAACCTTTGTAATTTCAGCATTTAGCCTGCTGTTTTGCAATCACAAAACTTTAGAACTTGTGTTCAATACTCCAACCGTCATCTTGGTGGTCTTGACGCCGCTGTACTTCTTCAGCGTGGTAAGCACGTACATGCTTCGAGTACGCACTTACCACGCTTCATCGTACAGCGACGCCAATCCTCGCCAATACGACGACTTCGTATTCAACACAGGTTCTTATAATTCACTTCCGTTTGTTTCCATTACTTTTTTATACCAATATGCGCTATCCTTTGGAATACGCTTTTGTGTTTTATAGTCAACGTAAACAAGCCCAAAACGCTCGTTGTACCCTTCTGACCACTCAAAGTTATCCATAAAAGACCACTGGAAATATCCATGCAAAGGCACACCGTCTGCGGCACAGCGCTTGTATTCAAGTAAATATCTATGTAAATAATCTTCACGGTTAGGGTCGTGCACAAAACCGTCCAAGCTTACGGCATCGTGTGCTGACATGCCGTTTTCTGTTATGAGTATAGGCGTTTTGTATCGCTCGTAAAGAAATTTTGGCCCCCAATATAATGATTCTGGCACTACTGGCCAGTTTAGTGCTGTTTTTGGGTGTCCTACATTGTGGGGTACAACTCCGTTTTTCGCAGAAACAAATATTCCGTCATAAATGTTTTGCCCATAGTAGTCAAGCGGAGTTTTTATTTTGTCCATATCTTTTTCGTACCCAGCAGGCAAATATTTTTCTGCAATTTTTAAAGCTTCTGAAGGATATTCACCAAGCAACACAGGGTCGCTCCACCAAGCAACGTTCATAGCCCAGTTTGTACTGTCAAAATCAACACTGAAATATTTTTTTCGTGCTGCTTCAATGTCTTCGGGGCTGTCTGTTGCAGGGCAGTAAACAGATTTACATGGTGCATACGACACTTTAACGCCGTCAACAATTTCTTTAAGCACGTTAATGCTTTTGCTGTTTGCAAGCAAAACGTTGTGTGCCATTGGAATTGTTTCAAGTAATGAAAGTTTTAGCCCAGGAGCATGGTGGCCGTTTACATACCCAAGCCCAATAAAGCATTGAGGTTCGTTAAGTGGCATAAAGTTTTTTACTCTGTCGCCAAGCTCCAAAGCAACAACCCTTGTGTATTCGGCAAACCAATTTGGGCTTTCAGGGTTTGCAAAACCGCCACGCTTAATAAGCTCCGAAGGAAGGTCCCAGTGAAACAACGTAACAAAAGGTGTAATGCCGTTTTCTAAAAGGCAATCGACAAGTTCGCTGTAAAAACGAAGCCCATTTTTGTTCACAGCCCCAGTTCCTTGCGGCATAACTCGTGGCCATGAAATTGAAAAACGGTAATTTTTAATTCCAAGCTGTGCCATTAGCTTAATATCTTCCTTAAACCTGTTGAAATGGTCGCAAGCAACCGCACCTGTGTGCCCACCAAAAACCTTTTTTGGTGTGTCACAAAAATCGTCCCAAACTGAACGTCCTTTGCCGTCATGCAGGTAAGCCCCTTCAATTTGAAATGCAGATGTGGAAACGCCCCAAACGAAATCTTTTGAAAAACTCATTTAAACACCCCTTCTGTTGTTGTATAACTTTAAGATTTGTTATAGTTATTTACAGTAATTTATAGTTAATATAATAACAAATTAAAATTATATGTGCAATGGTTTATGTATAATTGAGTTAGGCTTATTATTAATATATATAGCAACTACATTTTCAATTTGTTGAACACTGAAACTTTGTGCAAAAGCTATAAAAATGAGATTATATTATAAAAATTTTGTTAATTATTTTGTAATAACATGTACTGAGAAAAAAATGTTAGTTAATGATGTAGATTTATGTTGCAAAATTTAAATAAATGATGTAACATATTAACCATAATTGCAAAGGCGTGTTAAAAATGCGCCGTCATGAAAGGGGCATAAATATGAATGGAAAAAAGCTTCATCTATCTGCAAAAATTTTAATAGGTCTTGTATTAGGTATCATTGTTGGGCTTTTACTGCAAAACTATGCAGCAGAAGCAAACACGTACATCAAACCAATTGGAACTCTTTTTCTTAATGCAGTTAAAATGCTTATTGTTCCACTAGTTTTTTCGTCTTTAATAATTGGAACGTGCGGTTTGGGAGATGCAAAAAAGGTTGGGCGTATTGGTGGAAAAACAATTCTGTTTTATCTAAGCACTACAGCAATTGCAGTTACTTTGGGCTTAATTATTTCAAACGTATTTAAAGTTGGCAGTGGTCTTTTACTTGATACAAACGTTACATATGAAGCAGCAGCAACGCCAAACATTGTTGACACGCTGCTTAACATTATTCCAGCAAACCCTTTAAAAGCTTTGGTTGACGGAAACATGCTTCAAATTATTGCCTTTGCACTTTTCTTTGGCGGCGGAATTATTATGGTTGGAGAGCGTGCAAAACCCCTTGTAGACTTTTTTGACGCAACAGCAGAAAGTATGTATAAGCTAGTTGGCTTTGTAATGAGCTTTGCACCTTTTGCAGTGTTTGCGCTTATAGTTCCTATAGTTGCGGCGAATGGCCCTTCGGTGCTTCTTCCTCTTTTAAGCGTAATTTTGGCTGTTTACGGTGGTTGCATACTTCATGCAGTAGTTGTTTACTCAACATCTGTAAGAGTTATTGCAAAAATATCTCCATTAGAGTTTTTCAATCAAGTTTCTGAGGCAATGATGTTTGCGTTCACTACTGCTTCAAGTGCAGCAACTTTGCCATTTTCTATGAGTGCTGCAAAAAGGCTTGGCGTTCCACAGCCTATAAGAAGCTTCGTACTTCCTTTGGGCGCAACAATAAACATGGACGGAACAGCACTTTACCAAGGTATTTGTGCGTTGTTCATTGCAACAGTTTACGGAATAAACCTTGACTTTGGTCAGCAAGTAACAATTGTTTTAACATGTACACTTGCGTCAATTGGTACGGCAGGTGTTCCTGGGGCTGGCGTAATTATGCTTGGTATGGTGCTTCAATCTGTAGGGCTTCCATTAGAAGGCATTGCGCTTGTTGCAGGAATAGACCGCATTTTGGACATGGCTAGAACTGTAGTAAATATTACTGGTGACATTGCTTGCTCAGTAGTTGTTTCTGCAAGTGAAAGAGAATTAAACCCTGCGGCTACAGCTAAGGAATTGATGCTTTAAAACTGAACTGCTAAAAACTGCTAAAAACTGAACTGCTAAAAACTGAACTGCTAAAAGCCCCCTCAATTCAAGGAAGTTTTAATCCTTTGAATTGAGGGGGCTTTATTTTGAAAAAACCAAGTTTATAAGACGAGTATATAGTTTGAGTTTTTATAGTCACCACTCCATTTTACGGCAAAATATCTAACGCTTCAAAGATTTTTGTCTCAAAATGGTGAACAGTTTATTAAAATTTCAATATGATAATAAAGGACTATAGAAAAGGAGTTGTAAAATAACAAATGAGCAACAAAATTAATGCCGAGGTTATTACGCCTGCTGATAAAGGCTACAATAAAGCTCGTCAAATTTGGAACAGGGCAATACAAAAGTATCCAGAAGCAATTGTTTATTGTGAAAATTCACATGATGTAGCAAAGGCTGTTTTGTACGCCCAAAGACATGACATTCCAATAAGAATACGTTCAGGTGGGCACAATTACGAAGGCTACTGTGTAGGAAATGATGTATCAGTTATAGATGTTAGTAGAATTAACAGCATAAGTTTGGATACAAAAAACAACACTGTTGACATTGGCGGTGGAGTAAATTTTAATCAATTATACAACTACATTGGAGCAAAAGGATACCCATTTCCTGGGGGAAACTGCCCAACAGTCGCAGCAAGTGGGTTTACTTTAGGCGGTGGTTGGGGATATTCCTGTAGAAAGTTTGGGCTTGGCTGCGATTCGTTATTAGAAGCGGAATTAGTAGACTATAGGGGCAGAGTTTTAACCACCAACAAATGCAAAAACCCTAATTTGTTTTGGGCTTTAAGAGGTGCAGGCGGCGGAAACTTTGGGGTTGTAACGTCAATGAAGTTTAAGCTTCCGCCAAAGTCGGGCAATGTAACCTTTTTTGAATTGTATTTTCCAAAAGCAACGTTAAATGAGCAAGTGAAATTTCTGGCAACATTCCAAAAATGGATAGACACCGTTGATAACAACATTAACGTAAGCGGTGGGCTTTACAATGATGCCGAATTGGGAGTATACAATTATTTGAGGGGAATATGCTACGGCTCTAAATGCGAAACGTATAAGCTGCTTAAACCTTTTTTGGAAATGAGAAAAGTAGAATCAACTTTTAAGTGCGGCACATTTTTAGAAGCTATGAATGAAATTGGGAAAAGCTATCCGCCGTTTGAAAAGTTTAAATCAACAGGGCGGTTTGTAAACCGTTATTATAAAACTGATGAGCTTTCAAAAATTGCCTCTATAGTAAACGAAAAAAGACCGCCAAATTCAGCTTTGACTTCTGTTTCCATTTATGGTTTAGGCGGAAAAGTTAACGAGGTAGGGAAAAATGATACTGCTTTTTACTTTAGAGATGCCAAGTACATCATATTGATACAATCGGTGTGGGAAAACAATTTGTATAAAAAGGAAAATGTAAAATGGGTGTTGGACAACTTCCAGTACATATACGGCATTACAGAAGGCTCGTATATTAACTTTCCTTTATTGCAGCTTCCAAATTATGAAAGAAACTACTTTGGAGGAAATGTTCCAAGGCTTGAACAGGTTAAATGTTTGTATGACCCGTGCAATGTATTTGAATTTCCACAAAGTATTAAATAGAGCAGTTCAAGCAAACAATGACATTTCTTATTTCGCAAGAAGTCTATTGAATAACTATAACAATTTGAGAAAATAACGATAGAAGCCAATCGTTTTCACGAAACTTTCAACGTGAAAATACTAAGAAGCTTATATTGTTTATTTCGGAATTGTTGAAAACATCAAAATAAGCAACGGAGCTGTAAGTCTTAGCCAGTTGCTTATTATTTTGAAGACATAAGGTAATATATAGTTGACATAAATCAAAACATATGATACTATGTACTTATAGCACTTTCATTTTTAATAGAAATTGTTATAAGACAGTTACACAAGGGAATGGTTGAATGGGAAAAAACTTAAAAATAAAAGCAGCTCGTGCAGGGCTGGACATGACCCAAAAGGATTTGGCAGAAGCTGTTGGGGTAACACGTCAAACTATGAACGCAATAGAAAAAGGGGATTATAACCCAACAATAAAATTGTGTATTGCACTTTGCAAAGTTTTGGGTAAAACACTTGATGATTTATTTTGGGAGGAGTAAAATGGATTTTAATAATTTAGATGAAAGGCAGCTTTTGCTAAGAGGAAACGTATTTCAACATGGTTTGATACTAATGATTACACTTACTTTTGTAAACATGTTTTTGACAGATATAGGCTTTCCGCTGGTAGAGGGCATTTGGTCAAGCTATGTCATTGTAGCTATAACATCTGCAACTTTGCTTATAGAAATGATAGTTAATACTAATCCTAGATTAATACTTGAAATGTGGAGGGAAGCCGAACGCCAGAGGGCGTGAGGCGTTTTGACCGACAGCATTTCAAGATTTTAATCAGGATTAGTATAAAGATGTATTTTCTGTTGAAAACAAAAGGAACACAATTATATGCTCATTTCTGTTTGCTGCTGGTGTTGTACAGTTACAAATGACGGGGCTTTTCTTTTAGCTGATACGCTTTATATAATTACGTTTATCATTTTTATGTATAAAAAAAGAATAATAGCTTTGCATGACAAAGAATAGGGAGGTTTTTATGAAGCTTGAAGTGAAAGACATAACAAAAAGTTTTGGAGAAAAGAAGGTTTTAAAAGGCATTAGCCTTCAAGCCGAAAGCGGAATGGCACTTGGTCTTTTGGGGCGAAACGGTGCAGGTAAAACAACGACTATCCGTATATTAATGGGGCTTTTTCCGTCTGACAGCGGAAGCGTGCTTTTAGACGGAAAACCTATTGACAGAAACAAGCTTAAAATTGGTTATTTGCCTGAAGAAAGAGGGCTTTACCCAAAAAAGCTAATTTCAGAGCAGTTAATTTACCTTGCTGCACTTAGGGGAATGTCACGAAAAGATGCAAAAAAGTCGATTGAATACTGGCTTAAACGCCTTGAAATGCAAGACTATTTGAACAAAAAGCTAGACACACTTTCAAAAGGTAACCAACAAAAAATTCAGCTTGCTGCCACACTAATGACAAACCCTGATATAGTAATTTTAGATGAACCTTTTTCAGGGCTTGACCCTGTAAATGCAATGCTTTTAAAGGACACTGTTAAGGAACTAATTCAAAATGGAAAAGTTGTTGTTTTTTCCAGCCACCAAATGAATTATATAGAGGAGTTTTGCGAAAACATTGCAATTATAAACAACGGAAACATTGTTCTTTCTGGAAACATTAAGGCGATAAAGCGTGGATATGACAGAAGCAAAATAATAATTGGTACAAGTGAGCAGGAAAAAGTAGTTAATGCTTTAAAAAGCAAGCTTTCACAGTATTACAAAAAAATTGATGCAAGGGACAGCCATACATTAATTGTAAGCCTTAAATCGGCAGATATGAAAAACAATTTCCTTTCCGACATTACAGGGCTTTCGCTTGACATTGACGAGTTGAAGGTTTACGAGCCTTCGCTTAATGACATATTTGTTGAGTATACGGAGGGCAAAATATGAGCCAATTTTTTAGTATTTTAAGCTTTGAATATTTTGGGTATTTAAAGAAAAAAGGGTTTATTGTAACAACAATTTTGTTTATGGTAGTTATAGGTGCAGTGCTTTCTTTTCCACGGTTTTCGGACATGTTTAACGGAGAAAAGTCTGCTGAACTTTCTACTTCTTCTGGGGTTACACAAGAAACTAGTAAAGCAGTCAGCGGAAGACTTTTAATTAACGACAACACAACGTCAGACAAGGCCGCAACAGTGGAATATTTTAGTAAGGCTATGCTTGGCACAGTAGTTGAGCAGTCGGACTTAGACATTGATGGGCTTAAAAAACAAGTTGAAGGCGAGAATAATTTAAGCGCACTTTACATTGGAAACGACAAAAGCTACTACATAGTTAAAAATGTTACAATGTATGACACCACTCAACATTTTATCGACGAGCTGCTTACTTCTAAGAAAAAGACAGAAGCACTTGCTTCGCTTGGTGTTTCCACTGAAAAGGCACAGGAAGTTTTAACAACTGCTGTAGTAACAGAAATTGTAAAAACAGAGTCGGGCAAAGACCAAATGCAAAACTTTTTTTACACTTACATTTTAATTTTTGCTTTGTACATGGCAATTATGCTTTATGGACAGTTTGTTGCAACGGGCGTTGCTTCTGAAAAAAGCTCTCGTGCTATGGAGCTTCTTATAACATCGGCTAAGCCTGCAAACCTTATGTTTGGAAAAGTTATAGGTGCTGGGCTTGCAGGGCTTACACAAATGACTTTGATACTTGGCTCGGCATTTGTGTTTTACAACGTAAACATTAGCTATTGGGGCGATAACATGTTAATAAATTCAATTTTCAATATGCCGATTTCAATTTTACTTTTTACACTTTTGTTTTTTATACTTGGCTTCTTTATTTACGCTTTTATGTACGGTGCACTTGGCTCGCTTGTTTCACGCATGGAGGACATCAACACAACTGTTATGTCTGTTACAATGATTTTTATTTTTGCGTTTATTTTTGTAGTGATATCAATGGGTTCAGGCAATGTTGACACTACAATAATGAAGGTTTTGTCTTTTGTTCCGTTTACTTCTCCTATGGCTATGTTTGTGCGTATAGCAATGGGTGAGGTGCAGACAATTGAAATAGTTATTTCTGTTGTATTGTTAATTGTTACAACTATTGGGATTGGCTTTATTTCTGCTGCAATTTACAGGCTTGGTGTTTTATTGTATGGCAAGCCGCCAAAAATTTCCAGTGTACTTAAAATGCTTCGTGGCTAGGAGTGAATTTTATAAATTCAGTAAACGTAGATGCTGTAAATAACATTAGAACATACCTTAATGAATACGGAATTTTGAGCTGTAACACAAACAAGTATTTACCTTCGCTTGATGATGTTGGGGGAGATTGGAACGCAATTGTTCATTTAATTGAACAGCGTGAAGTTTTTCATAGCAAAGTTTTTAAAGGAAGGACTACGTATTTGTCAAAGGAAGCTTACACATTGTTAAAACCTTATAAACAAAACGTTTTAGGGCTTTCCGAAACTAGCAGAAAAATTTACGACTTTTTAATTGAATTTGGGCAAGCAAATACAACCATAATTAAAGATATGCTTTTGCTGTCTGGTAAGGCATTTGCACAAAATTTTGATGTGCTTCAAAGCAGGCTTTTAGTAACTGCAATTAAAACGGACAACATAATAAACCAGTCGTGGTCATCATTTGTTTGGGGCACTTACTTGGACTGGGAAAAAGGTACCGAGCTTTCCATTTGCGAAAACGAACAGAGTAGTTTTCGTTTGACAGAACTGCTTTCAAAAAGTTTGTCGCTGAAAGATGTAAAAAAATTAATGCAATAAAAAAATACCCCTACTAATTTAGCAATTCTGTTTTTAATCGACATTGTCTATCGGTAAAAAAGTGGAATTGCTATAGGTAGGGGTTATTTTTTTAAAGTATAATGCAAATTAAGCCGCCGCTGCCTTCGTTAATAATTTTTTGCAGGGTTTCTTGCAGTTTAATTTGAGCATCTTCTGGCATGTGGTAAAGCTTGCTTTGTAAGCCGTCTTTTACCAAGTCATACATTGATTTGCCAAACATGTTAAGCTCCCAAACTTTTGAAGCATCTTCGGCTGTTTCTGTTGCTATGTACTCAATTAAGTCTTCGCTTTGCTTTTCTGTGCCGACAATTGGCGAAATTTCAGTTTCAATATCTGCACGGATTAGATGTATTGCTTATAACAAACAGAAGTGTTTTAAAAAGGGCGAAACCTTTTTACCAATGTTGAATTTGGTAAAAGGTTTTCACCCCGAGTTTAAATTTAAATAGTGAAGTGCGCTACCATATTTGAAAGCACTTCTGATTGGCTGCTAAGTTCCTCGGCTGCTGCTGCCGACTCCTCGGAAGTTGAAGAATTTCTTTGTACAACTTCAGAAATTTGGTCAATGCCTTCAGATATTTGAGAAATGCCTTCGGTTTGTAATGTAGTAGCCATATAAATTTCATCAATTATAGATGAAACAGAGTTAGTGTCCTCTACAATTTTCTCAAGCGAACTTGCTGTAAGCTTAGCCGTTTCTGTGCCATCATTAATTTTAGAAATAATATCTTCTATAAGGTTAGAAGTGTCTTTAGCTGCTTGTTGGCTTCTGCCAGCTAAAGAGCGTACTTCCTCGGCAACTACCGAAAAACCAACCCCGTGTTTGCCTGCTCTAGCGGCTTCTACAGCGGCATTAAGCGCCAAGAGGTTTGTTTGAAAAGCAATGTCGTCAATAACTTTGATTATTTTTGAAATGTTTTTAGAAGCTTCCTTAATGTCATTCATAGAAGAAAGCATCTTGACCATTTCATCATTTCCATTCCTTGCATTTTCTATAGATTGCTTTGAAAAGTCGTTGGCTTTTTTTGCTTGCTCGGCATTTTGGTGAGTTTGCTCGTTTATTGCAGTAATAGACGCATTAAGCTCTTGTACAGAGCTTGCTTGGTTGCTTGCGCCGTTAGCCAAATCCATAGAAGTTTCCGAAATTTGTTTAGCGCCTACAAGAACATTGTCAGAAGAAATCTTTATGTCTGAAATAGTGCTTCTAAGCGTATTAGAAATTTTGTTTATTGAATTTTTAATAAGGCTGAATTGCCCTACATATTCTCTTTCAATTTTTCTGTTTAAAACACCTTGTGAAATTGCGTCAAGTATTTCAGTAATTTCATTGATGTACGAGCCTATTGATGTAACCATTTTGTTAAAGGACGACATCATAAAGTCAAAGCTTCCTCTGTAGCCGCTGCTTATTTCTACATTAAAGTTTCCTTCTGCAAGCTGCGCTAAAACTTTGTTTGACTCATCAATTGGCTTGTTTACTGCACTAAGAAGGTTGTTTAAGCCTTTTGTCAACTCAGACCAATCACCTTTGTACAAAGAAGTATCAACGCTTGTATTAAGCTCACCATTTATTGCGCCGTCTATTAAGCTTTTAACATCTTTATTTAGTGAAGTTAAATTATTTTTTAACTCTAAAAACATATCGTTGGCTATCGATTTTTTACCTGGAAATTTATTAAGGTCTACTTTAAAGTTACCGTTTCCTAGTTCATTAAAACTGTTTAGTATGACTAATGTGTCGTTAATTAAAGAAGTTATAGAGTTGTTTATTGAAACAGCAACTTCTTTGTACGCACCTTGAAAATCGTCTACGTTAATTTTTGAATCAATGTCACCATTTTCAAGTTCTTTTGCCATGCCGTTAATATTTTCAGTTAACTTTAAAATAGAATTTCTTACGCTAGAAAAAGAATTAACAAGCTCACCAATTTCATCTTTACTATTTTGTGTAAGATTAACGTTTAAGTTACCAATGGCTATTTCTTTTGCTGCCTTTTCTACTTGTATTATAGGGATAGCAATTGTTTTATTAAGTCTTGAAATAAGCATAAGTGTAATTATTAAGCTGGCAACAAGAACAAGTGCTACTATAATATATGCAGTTCTTATGTTAAATGCGGCTGTAGAGTCAAGGTTGTCTACAATATTATCTTGCGCTACCTTTATTTCTTCAAGTATATCAATAGCTTTATCTACAGCAGGCTTGTAATTGTTTATGAATACTTCATAAGCTTTTAAATTAGTTTCAGGTAAGTTTTGTTTTGCGTAACCTTCGATTGTCTTTCTATAGTTAGCGGCTTCAACAACAATTGACTCGAATTTTTGTATTAAAGCTGGGTCAGTTTGCATTGTTTGCTTAAAACTTTCAAGTGCTTCATTAAGCAATTGCCTGTCACTTTGTGCCTGTTGTATACTTTCATCAGTAACATTTTGGTCTGGGGAAACTGAAGCTAGAAGCAAGTCTCTCTGTATAGAAATCATGCTTCTTCTTATTTTTGCAAGGGAATCTACGCTAGGCAGGCTTTTGCTTTTATAGCTATAAACAACTGAATTAAGGTTATTAATACTAATGAAAGCTGAAATGCCTATGACAAGCAATAAAGCTAACACGATACCAAAGCTGAAAATTAGCTTTGTTTTTATTTTCGCATTTTTCATAATCTAGTCCTCCTAAGTGTTAATTATTTGGGGTGTTTATAAGCTCATTTTTAAAGTTTAGAGACAAATGTTATATTAAAGTTATTGTTACCAACTTTCTAAACAATAATTAGCTTAAAATACCTTATATTAAGTATATAATAATTATTTAATTAAGTAAATAACATTGTGTAATATTATAGCAAATGTTTGTACAAAAATTTTAGTTTTTGAAGTAGAAAGCTATATTTGTTTAGAAAATTTTAACTTGTACCATGCTAAAAAGGGGCATGTTTTATTCACACCCAAGTTTAATACTAAAACTTATTTTCTTTTAACAAATCTGTATAAGCATGTAACACACGATAAAATGCCTCAATATCAGCATTTCCACAGCGTGACTCAAGATAACTTGAAGTTTGGGTAATGTCTGCCACGTCATAAGCTTTGTGCACATATGAAAGCTGTTTTCCAGCTTCTGTAACAAAAAGTAAAATTGATTTATTGTTGTTTTCTTTGAAACGTTTTTCGACATAACCTTCATCTACAAACCTTTTAATTATTTGAGAAATAGCACTTGTTGTTTTTTTCCAAATTCTTGCTATCTCTGTAATAGTAACACCAGGATTATCTTCAATATGTGTTAAAATATGAATTTCCATCATATTAAATTTTGTTTCTGTGCCATATTTATGTTTTGCATAAATATAATTTGAATATAAAATTATGAATTCGTAAATATCTTGAGCATTTTTGTTTAAATTTTGGTAAGCCTCATTAATTCCAGTTTCGTAACCCATACTATAACCTCACATACATAATTGTTTTTTTAATAATAACACACCTATTTAATATTAACAACAAAAGCATATTTGCACAATAAAGCTTAAATATTGCTTAACTAATTTAACAATATTTAAGCATTTGAAGTGTAGCATAGTTAAAGATACACAAAATATAATAAAATAAATAAAAATATTGACAAATATGTGCAGACATGATAATTTATTGTTAAGCTACTAAACAAAAAAAGAGGTGGTATAATGACTGTCGAAACGTTTTGTAAGGAAAACTGTGTAGAGCGTCGTGGTACGGGTTCACTTAAATGGGACTCACTTCAAGAAATTTTTGGAGATGCTGACTTAACTCCGCTTTGGGTTGCAGACATGGAGTTTAAAGCACCCGAAAAAGTAGTAGAAGCTATTTCGGCTAGAGCTTTGCATGGGGCGTTTGGGTACTGCAAAGTTTCTGAAAGCTATTATGAGGCTTTTTCAAAATGGCAAAAAAAGTTTCACAACATGGACGTTAAAAAAGAAGAAGTACGGTTTTACACTGGTGTTGTTGGCGCACTTTATTCGGTTGTAAACACGTTCACTTCGCTTGGTGAAGCCGTAATAATTTGCCCACCTGTTTACTACCCATTTTACGATGCAATATTAAACACAGGCAGAAAGCTTGTAACTTGCGAGCTTGACAACAATGGCGGATATTACACTCTAGACTATGAAAAATTTGAAAAAGAAATTTCTGAAAACGAAGTTAAAATGTTTATTATGTGCTCTCCTCATAACCCTGTTAGCAGAGTTTGGTCAGAGGAGGAACTTGTTACTACCTTATCTATTTGCAAAAAACATGGTGTTTTAGTAGTTTCTGATGAAATACACCAAGACTTTACATACGGCGTAAAAAAGTTCATTCCAGCTTCTGTTGCAGCAGGCGGTGAATTTATAAACAACTTGATTACACTTAACTCTGGTTCAAAAACATTTAATCTTGCAGGTCTTGCTCATTCGCATACAATTATACACAACGAACAGCTTAGGCAAAAATATGATAACTTTATAAAAACAATTGGTCAGCCCGAAACAAATTTATTTGGACTTGTCGGAATGGAAGCGGCGTTTCGCCAAGGAGAACAGTGGCTTGGGAACATTAAGGCAGTCATTATGCATAATTATAATTATGCAAAAGAACATTTTGCAGAAAAAGCACCAGAGATTATAGTTTCGCCTTTGGAAGGAACATATTTAATGTGGCTTGATTTGCGGGCTTATGTTGACCCAGAGCAAGTGTCCGATTTTATGCAGAAAAAGTGCCGCCTTGCGGTGGATGTGGGCGAATGGTTCAGCGTAAACGGAAAAGGTTTTATTAGAATAAACCTTGCTACAAACCCTAAATACGTTCAGCAAGCGGTAAACTCTATAATCAACAATTTGTTCTAATTTTGCTTGCACACTTTTCCTAAGTCAAAATTAGTGTTATAATCTGTTATGGAAAGAAGGGGGTTCATAATGTTAGTAGCAATAAATTTAATAATTTTTCTTGCATGTTTAGCGGCCATATTTGTTATGCAAAAGAAAAAGATGTCTTTTAATGTCCGTGTAATAACAGGGTTGCTTGGCGGTATATTGTTTGGTATAGTTTTAAAAAACTTGGGCGACGCTACAGTTCTGTCGGAAAGCCTTCGCTGGATTAGCATTGTTGGAAGTGCTTACGTACGCTTGCTTAAAATGATGGTTATTCCGCTAATTTTTGTTTCAATTACTTGTGCAATAATAAACCAAAAGTCGGGGAAAAGCCTTGGCAAAATTACGGCTCTTGTGCTTGCTGTTCTTCTTGGTACGGCTGCAATTTCAGCGGTTGTCGGCGGAACTACAGCGCAAATGTTTGGGCTTACGTCAGAAGGAATACAAATTGGCGAAAGCGAAGCAGCAAGCACTAAGGCAATTGAAGAACGCTCGCAAGCTATGGCACCACTAGAAAAAACGATTATTAATATTATACCGACAAATCCATTTTATTCAATGACAGGGCAGGGCGACAACGCTACTTTGTCAGTTGTGCTTTTTGCTTGTTTAATTGGAATTGGGCTTATAGGTGTACGCACATACGCACCAGAGCAAGCAGAATTCTTTGAAAAAATCTTGAATTCTGCCAACACTCTTGTTGTTGAAATTGTTATGATGATTTTAATGCTTACGCCTTACGGTATTTTTTCATTAATGGCACAAACAGTTGCAGGCAGTGACTACGCAAGCATTATGCGCCTTGCAACGTTTGTAATTGCCTCATATGTAGCTATACTTGTTATGTTTGTAATTCATGGAGTAATTCTTGCTTTGTTTGGTTTAAGCCCGATTACTTTCTTCAAAAAGGCAATGACAGCTTTGACTTTTGCTTTTACATCACGTACAAGTGCAGGCACGCTTCCGCTTACAACACGAACTCTTACTGAAAAAATGGGCGTGCAAGACGGCATTTCAAACTTGGCGGCTTCACTTGGAACTTCGATTGGGCAAAACGGCTGCGCAGCAATTTACCCTGCAATGCTTGTTGTTATGGTTGCGCCTTCTGTTGGGCAACAAATTACGCCGGGTTTCTTTGTGCTAATGGTGGTAGTAATAACTTTTGCGTCAATTGGTATTGCTGGCGTTGGCGGTGGTGCAACTTTTGCAGGAATTACAGTTTTGTCGGCTCTTGGCTTGCCGGTTGGCATAGCTGGTTTGCTTGTTGCTGTAGAACCGCTAATTGACATGGCAAGAACTGCTCTAAATGTAAGTGATGGCATGATTGCAGCGATTGTTACTTCAAAGGTTACAAATAACCTTGACAAAGTTGTGTATGATGACAAGAAAAGAGATTTTACTGAGAAAGTAAAGGTTTAAAGTTTAAGTTGTAAAGTTAACATAATATATAACAAAAAAGCACTTTCCCACGAAAAATCAGGGAAAGTGCTTTTTAACTTTACTTCAACACGCTTATAGCATCAGAAATTGTTTTTTCAAATGCTTCCATACCGTACTTATCAACGTCCGCTTTGCTCTTTGGGCCGTGTGTCAAACAACCAGCTCCACCAATACAACCGCCAACGCAAGCCATACCCTCGATGAAGTTTGCATTGGAAGCTTTTTTGGACGCTTTTAAAAGCGCAACTCTACATTCTTCTATGCCGTCGCAAGAAACAGGGTTTAGCTCAAAGTCTTCTACGCCGTGTTCTTTAATGCCTTGCTTTACAGCGTCTGCAAGCCCGCCGCACCTAGCGAAAATTCTGCCGTAATACGAAGCGTTGTCAAGTACATCTTCGGGCAAGGTTGTTATGTCTATGTCACGGCTGTCGAAAAGTGCTTGCAGTTCTTCAAACGTAATTGTTACGTCAACAAACGGCTTAACTTCGTCAAGCATAATTTCTTTCTTCTTTGCAGTGCATGGGCCAATGAAAACAATTTTGCAAGTTGGGTCTGTTTTTTTAATGTACTCTGCAATGGTTGCCATTGGCGACAAGTTATGCGAAACGTATTGTGCCAGGTCTGGGAACTCGTTTTTTACGTACATAACAAAAGCAGGGCAGCACGAGCTTGTGAGGAAGCCTTTTTCTGTAAGCTCCTTAGCTTCGGCAAAAGCAACCATGTCAGCACCTAAAGCCGCTTCAACAACGCTGTGGAAGCCAAGCTCTTTAATTCCTTTTATTACTTGCCCTAGCTTAGCATAAGTAAACTGGCTTGCAATAGATGGTGCAACTACGGCGTAAAGCTTGTAGTCTTGGTTTTGGTTGCTTCTTTTCACCAAGTCAATTACATTTAAAATATACGACTTATCCATAATTGCACCGAACGGACATTGGTAAACACAAGCTCCACAAGCTATACATTTATCATTGTTAATTGCCGCTGCTTTGCTTTCGTTCATTTTTATTGCTTTAATTTTACAAGCGTTTTCGCATGGGCGTCTGTTGTTTAAAATTGCTGTGTATGGGCAAACATTTGCACATTTGCCGCATTCTACACATTTCGATTTATCAATGTAAGCTTTTTGCTGGCGGTCAAAAGAAATTGCGCCAAGCTTGCAAACGTCCTCACAGCGGTGGGCTATGCACCCACGGCAAGCAGCAGTTACTTCATAGCCTCCTACAGGACATTCGTCACAAGCAATGTCTATTACTTCAATTACGTTTGGGTTGCTTTTGTCGCCGCCTACTGCAATTTTTACACGTTCGGCAACAATTGCACGTTCCTTGTGAACACAGCAGCGCATTGTTGGGTTTTTGCCGTTTATAATTGTTTTTGGTATGTCAGAAATTTTTTCAAGTAGTCTGTCTTGCCAAGCAAGGTTTGCAACTTCTTTCAAAACTGTGTATTTAAGCTCTTGCACTTTTGTGTCAAATTTTCTCATATCTTTCTCCTTAAAAATAACTTACCTTTATTCGCTTTCCCATTTTTTTCAAACAATCGGAAAGCTCGTCTATAAGACGCATTTTTATGTTAAAATTAATTGGCAAATTTGGGTTTTGGTGCGCTGGGTTTATCGCTCTGCCGACAAAAAAGTTTATGTCGGTTGCTTCTTCAAAGAGTAGGCGAGAAATAAGCGAAGCGCCGTCTTTTTTGTTGCTCCAATCCGAGTAGTGCTCGTTGTCAGCTAAATAATTTTTAGCATACTTCAAAACTTTGCTAATTGTAATAACACCCTCTGTGACCAAATCAATTCCTTCAACCTTTGAAATAGGTGGTATGTCGGGGTCGTGGTACGTTAAGTCGGTAGTAATTGGCTTGTTAAGGTAATTAGCCGCAAGTGATGAAGTTGTTCCGCCGCAAACTATGTGCTTGCCAATTTTACTAAAAAACAGCGACATCATTTTTGAAACGTCATCAGGGTCTACAGGTGGGCCTATCATTAAGTTCATTGGCTCTCTGCTTCTAATTTTTAAAGCACAAACTGTAGTGTCGTCGCCTGGTTTGCCGTCGTAAAGCCTGTTACATTCTTCAAGCAAAACTGTTGCCATTGTTTTTGCCGTAAAGCCAGCATCATAAATTGTTTCCAAAAAATTTATAATGTCTTCACGCTGCCAACCGAAGTTTAACGTCATACCAACGCCTGAATGTACAGCGCCGTCACTCATTGCTATGAAAACGTCGTTTTCATAAATGTGAAGCTGCGACTTATAAATTATTTTGTTTTCAATGACAAAAGATTCTTTTGGAAACTCAAAATGCTTACCGTCACGAATTAAAATAACGTGTGGATTGTCATATTGAATTATTTCGGCAACTTCGTTGTCCTTTATGCTAATTACGCTAAACGTAGAGTAAGCCACGCCACGCACAGAGCAAACAGGAAGCGTTGCCGCAACAGTCCGCACACAATCTTCTACGCTTATATTTTGCGAAAGCATAGTTGAAAGAATTTTAGAAGTAAGCGTAGACAAAATGTTTGCTTTTACGCCGCTTCCAAGCCCGTCTGCCAAAACTGCAATTAGTGTATTGTCATCAGTTGAAACAACTTCCACACGGTCGCCGCAAAGCTGCTCGCCAAATTTGTTTAGGCTTAAATGCCCTACATCAATACAAAGCTTACTCATGGCTAATTGACTCCTTCAGCTTTGTTAAAGCAATTTTTGTTTCTGCTGTCGTTTCGCCCAGCAAAAGGGCAATTTCTTGCACGACACGCATTTGCTTTTCTACAACTTGGTCAGTAATTGCTATAGTTTGGCGGCTAAGCTTTTCCTTTTTCTCACGTTCAAGCTCGTAGTCAGAAATATCACGCATAATACATATTAAAATTTTAAAATCGTTGTCGTAAACAATAGTTTGTTCCACATGCTTTTTGTATTCTGCTAAGTACATTCTTTTGTTTTGTATTTTTTCAATGCCTTTTTGCACTTGAATAAAGTTTTCAATTTCAAGAATTCGCACAACATGCTCGCCGATTACGTCACTTTGTGCCCTAATTCCAAGCATTTTTAAAGCCGATTCGTTTATTTGCTGAATTTCAAGAGAATCATTTGTTACAATAATTGCGTTTGGCGTGTTTTTAATTATTTTGTCGGAAAAAGATTCTGCCTTTTCCATAATGTATGGCAAACACATTGTTATGTCGGCTTTGCCTTGATAAACAGCAATTGCTTTTTCTCGGCAAGTGTCATAGCCACATGTGCCACAATTAAGCTCGTGTTCTGGCGTAGTTTTTCCCATTTGCTTCAAAATGTCCTCTATGTTTTTTGAACCTGGGTTGTTGCGTTTAAGTAAAATAAAGGGGTGAAGCCTGCGCTTTTTGTCGTCACTTAATGCTCTTACTGAAAAATCGTTTTTACCTGCGTAGCGACTTACCTTTTGATAATTTCTAACAGGAGAATAACTTGTTGTCATTACAGGGCCACCGACGCAGCTTCCTTTGCAGGCTGACATTTCTATAAAGCAGGGGTTTAAGTTTCCTTCGATTACATCTTTAATTATGCTTATGCAGTTTTCAACGCCATCTACTGTAATTGTGTCGAAATGTTCCAGTTCACCCACAATGTTCATTGTTTTTATAATTCCGCCAGCAATTGGGAAAAGCCTTGCTCTTGTATCGTTGTCTAGTTGCTCATCTTCTTTTGAAATTTCAATTCCTTCGGAAGAAAGCCAACGTGAAAGCTCGTCAAACGTAAGCACACAGTCAACAACACCGCCGTATGTTTCGGCTTCAGCCTTTTTGGAAATGCAAGGGCCAATGAACACGGTTTTTGCGCCTTCGTACCTTTCCTTAATATCAGTACAATGCGCCATCATTGGGGAAACAACGGGCGCAAGGTAGGGGATGGCGTCTGGAAAATATTTTTGTATCATTACATTTACGGAGTGGCAGCAAGACGAAATGCAAACCTTTTTTTCGTCCTTTGCGAGTATTTTTTCATACTCGGTTTTTACAATTGTTGCGCCGACTGCTGTTTCTTCAACGTCTAAAAAGCCAAGTTTTTTAAGCGCATTTTTCATTGAGCTAATTGTTGCACCCTCAAAGTTTGCAACAAACGAAGGTGCAAGGCTTGCAACAACTGGCTGCCCACTTTGCAGCAAAACTTTTGCTTTTTCAACATCATCTCTAATGAACTTTGCATCTTGCGGACACATAACAAAACATTGTCCGCAAAGTATACATTCGTCCTCGATGATGTGCGCCCGCCCTGCGGAAAAACGTATAGACTTCACAGGGCAGTGACGAATACATTTGTGGCAATTCATGCAATTGCTTTTTTTTAGGCTAATATATTCAGTCATTACACATTCCTCTTTTCCCTAATCCTGTTTTAATGTGAAAACTCTCTGATGTTATACCAATTCCGTTTTTAATCGACATTGTCTGTCGGTAAAAAAGCCAAACGGCTAGGCGTTTGGCTTCCCTATGCCAATATAGTTAAAAACTAGAATTGCTATAATTTAGCTAAAATTTGTGTATCAAAGAAGTCGCTTGTTGTTTGTGGAGATAGGGAGAACAACTCGTCATTTAGCAGAACTGAAACGCCGTTTGCACAGTTGCCCATGCAAAACTTGCCAGCAAGCTCTACCTTGTCTTTTAAATTGTGCTGTGCAATTAATGATTGTAATTCTTCTACAATTTGCCTAGAGCCTTTCAAGTGACATGAGCTGCCGATACATACTGTTACTTTAAACATATTACTCCTCCTAATTATTTTATAACATCAAGCTGTTGTTTGAAACTGCTTTGGAACACTAGGGCGTGTTTGAAAAATCGCTTTTAGTGGATTTTCGAGGAAATTTTTTTAAGTGCGAGGAAGCGAAAACCGCACGTCCCCAAAGGTACGAAAGGTTTTTGCTGACGAAGCAATTCTAAAAATTTACCGAAAAGACGCTAGAATGGATTTTTCAAACAGCCCATCGATATTTCCTAACAGGGTAGGGAAAAAGAGGAACTTCCCTAGCGGTGTTAGGGTAAAACGAACAATTAATTTTATTCGTAATCTGTTACGTTAATCCAGTTTAAAAGAAACTCACGTTCTTCTGGCTTGCCTTTAACCGACTGCGAAGCAGCAACTATCGGAATCCACTTTTGAACATACTGTTTTTCTGTGTTGCTCTTTTCACAAAACAGGTCTAAATATTTTTCGGCAACATCAATTTGCCCAGCTAACCAAAACAGCAAATATGTTCTTGCGGCGTCTGCGCTTGCGTTGCCTTGTGTAGCGTGTGACCAGTCTATAATATAATCGTTGCCGTCATCGCCGCAAATGATGTTGCTTGGGTTAAAGTCTCCGTGGCAAACTTTGTTGTGCTTTGGAAGCGACTCAAGCCTTGTGTGCAGCTCGTAGCGTGTTGTTGCATCAAGAGTAGTTTCTGTAATTTTTCTGTTCATTTTGTCTTTTAACTTGCCGAGTGTAGAAACAACTTTTTCATGCACTGAAAGCTGAAGTTTTACAAAACGGTCTAAATATTCATCAAGCTTTTCTGGGTTTTCTTCCATTAACTGGGCTAAAGTTTTACCTTTTATATGTTCGTTTACAATCGCCCATTTTCCGTCAATGCGTGTAACCTCAACGAGTGCAGGTGCAGGCAAACCTGCTTCTTCAACACGGGCTTGGTTTAATGCTTCGTTCAAAACGTCCGACTTTGGGTATTCGTTGTCAAAAAGCTTTATTACATAATCGCCGTCACGGTAAACTGTTTTGCCTGTTCTAACGGCAATAACTCTTTCGAGATTCATTTTTTAAATCCTCCTTATACTCCGTAATAAGCATTTAAGTACATTTGTTTAATTTCGCTCATAAGCGGATAACGTGGGTTTGCACCTGTGCATTGGTCATCAAACGCTTGTTCTGTCATTTCGTCAAGGTGCGCCAAAAAGTCTTTTTCTTCTATTCCGTAATCTTTAATTGTTTTTTTAATTCCAATTTTTTCGTTAAGCCCTGCAATTGCTTTTATAAGGCTTTCAAGTTTTTCGTTATCGCTACCGCCATTTAACCCTAAATAATCAGCAATTTCTGCATAACGTGCAAGTGTGTGAGGGTGGTCGTACTGCGAAAATGCGCCCATTTTTGTTGGTGCTTCGCTTGCGTTAAACTTAACAACTTCTCCTATCATTAAAGCATTTGCAACGCCGTGTGGCAAGTGGAATGTTGCGCCAAGTTTGTGCGCCATTGAGTGGCAAACGCCAAGGAAAGCATTTGCAAACGCCATACCAGCCATTGTTGAAGCATTTGCCATTTTTTCACGAGCGACAGGTTCATTTGCGCCATTTTCATAAGCCTTTGGCAAATATTCAAAAATAACTTTTAAAGCTTTAAGCGCAAGCCCGTCTGTAAAGTCGGTTGCAAGCATTGAAGCGTAAGCCTCCATAGCGTGTGTTACAGCATCAATACCAGAAGCTGCCGTAAGCCCCTTTGGCATATCCATCATTAAATCAGAATCTACTATAGCCATGTTTGGCATAATTTCATAGTCGGCTAGTGGGTACTTTACGCCAGTAGTTTCGTCCGTTATAACAGCAAACGGCGTAACCTCGCTTCCAGTGCCTGCCGAAGTTGGAACTGCAATAAAGTAAGCTTTTTCGCCCATTTTAGGGAATGGGTAAACACGCTTTCTAATGTCCATAAACCGCATAGCCATGTCCATGAAGTCGGCTTCTGGGTGCTCGTACATTACCCACATAATTTTTGCTGCGTCCATTGGTGAACCACCGCCCAAAGCTATAATACAGTCTGGTTGGAACGTGTTCATTGCGGCAACTCCTTCTCTAGCACAAGCAAGAGTAGGGTCGGGGGCAACGTCAAAAAATGTTGCGTGCGTAATGCCCATTTCGTCAAGCTTTTCGGTAACTCTTTTTACATAGCCGTTTTCAAACAAAAATTTATCTGTAACGATAAACACTTTCTTTTTACCAAGAACTGTTTTAAGCTCGTCAAGAGCAACGGGCAAACAGCCTTTTTTAATGTAAACCTTTTCAGGTGTTCTAAACCAAAGCATGTTTTCTCTCCTCTCGGCAACAGTTTTTATGTTAAGCAAGTGCTTTACGCCAACATTGTCCGAAACAGAGTTTCCGCCCCACGAGCCGCAGCCAAGTGTGAGCGAAGGCGCAAGCTTAAAGTTGTAAAGGTCGCCTATGCCGCCTTGAGAAGAAGGGGTGTTTACAAGAATACGGCACGTTTTCATCTTCGAGGCAAACATATCAATTTTTTCTTTTTCGGTTACTGCATTAAGGTAAACGGAAGCTGTGTGACCAAGCCCACCGTCGTCCACAAGCCTTTCTGCTTTTTTTATTGCATCGTCAAAGCTTGAAGCTTTGTACATTGCAAGAACTGGTGAAAGCTTTTCGTGAGCAAATTCTTCCGAAATATCTACCTTTTCAACTTCGCCAATTAAAATTTTTGTGTTTTCAGGAACGTTTACTCCTGCAAGTGAAGCAATTTTGTGTGCTGTTTGCCCAACAATTTTGGCGTTTAGCGCACCGTTAATTATTATTGTTTTGCGAACTTTTTCTGTTTCTTTTTCTGTAAGGAAGTAGCAGCCCCTTTTAACAAACTCGTCTTTAACTTGTGAGTACACTTTTGGCGTAACAATTACAGATTGTTCAGAAGCACAAATCATACCATTATCAAAAGTTTTTGACAAGATAATTGAGTTTACAGCCAAAAGTACGTCTGCCGAGTCGTCAATAATTGCAGGGGTGTTGCCTGCGCCAACGCCGATTGCTGGCTTGCCTGATGAATAAGCAGCTTTAACCATGCCAGGGCCGCCTGTTGCCAAAATTAAGTCGGCTTCTTTCATTACAGTGTTTGACATATCAACGCTTGGAACGTTTATCCAGTTTATAATTCCTTCTGGTGCGCCAGCTTTAATTGCCGCTTCAAGCACAATTTTTGCCGCCGCAATTGTTGAATTTTTTGCTTTTGGGTGCGGACTTATAATTATACCATTTCGTGTTTTAAGTGCAAGAAGCGTTTTAAAAATTGCTGTTGAGGTTGGGTTTGTTGTTGGAATTACTGCTGCAATAATGCCTACAGGTTCAGCAATTTTTTTAATTCCAAAAGCTGTATCTTCTTCGATTAAGCCACAAGTTTTTGTGTCTTTGTATGCGTTGTAAATATATTCCGAAGCATAGTGATTTTTAATTACTTTGTCCTCAACTACGCCCATGCCAGTTTCTTCGACTGCCATTTTTGCAAGCGTAATTCGGTTTCGGTTTGCTGCCATTGCCGCTTCTTTAAAAATTTTGTCCACTTGCTCTTGTGAAAATTGTGCAAATTGCTTTTGAACTTCTTTCATTTGCTTTATAGCTAAAATTAAATTTTCTACGGTGTCAATACTTACAGGTTTTTTACTGCTCATAATATCTCCCTTTCGATTTATATAGAAAAATTTTGCTTTAAATGTTGTGAAAGCAAGGCAAGTGAAGCCGCCATGTTTTCGTTTTGAACAAGAACGCCGTTTGGCACAACAAGATGAACAGGCGAAAAGTTCCAAATTGCTTTTATTCCAACATCAACAAAAATGTCGCATATTTGCTGCGCTGAACTTGGCGGAACTGTAATAATCCCAATGTGAGGGTGAACTCGTTGGCACATTTCTTTGACTTTGCTAATGTGCAAAACTTTTTTGTTGTCTATAGCTGTTTCATTTGTGTCAAACGCAAACAAAATGTCAAGCCCGTACTCTTTAAAGCCCTCATAGTTAAGAAGTGCCTTTCCTAGCTTTCCACAACCAGCTAAAATTGCCGTGTCAGTGTTGTCATAGCCCAAAAAGCTTTCTATGTTTTTTATTAGGTCAGCAACAACATAGCCTGTTTTTGGCTTGCCCGAAAAACAGACAGCCGCCAAATCTTTTCGCACTTGAACATCGTTAAGGCTTAGTGCTTCGGCTATTTTTGTAGACGAAATACGTTTGTCATTTTCTTGGCCTAGCGACTTTAAGAGGCTTAAATAAACTGGTAATCTTTTAAGCGTTTGCTTGTTCGTAACCATCTAGCGCACCTACTTTATTCTTGTTTGATAATATTTTAACATATAGAAAAATGAATTTGAAATATGTTAAAAATATATCGATATATATATATCGATATACCATGCGAAGTAAATAAAAAAAGCCCACCATAAAAGGCAGGCAAAACATTAAACTTCACATTCTCTGTATGCTTCTTTAAGCTTTTTCAAAAAGCTTTTATCAAGCTCTGTTAGCTTATAGTTCTTTTTGTAAATAAGCATATCCTTATAAATTCTTTTGTTTCCGACACATTCCTTTACAACAAGCTTATATTTTTCAAGTATGCTTTGCGGTGTAGCAGTAACTTTTTGGTAAGTCAAAGGTACTCCGCTTAGAAGGTCGTACTGGCTTCCTCTTTCATAAACGAAAATGCGCTTTTTAATTTGCTCGTTCATTTCTTCTTTAAAAATTTCGTGCTGGGGAAGGTAGGGGACATAAGGGTCGCCGTGGGCTAGTTCAATGTAATTTGAAAGGCTTGAATATTCAACAAACGGCTGGTTTGCCAAAGGGTGTTCTGCGCTCATAATTATTGAATATTCAAATTCCCAAAGTGAAGTTGACGCAAGCCCTTTTTCCTTTAAAAGCGTCATAAAATATTGCTCGTGTACGTTTTGAAACCGAATAATTCCTAAATTAAAATTGTTTTCCAAAACGTTTTGAATTGCCTTTAAAGAGTTAGTTTCTTTAAAATTAAATTGCAAGCTTTCTGCGCTTGCGTATTGATTAACAAATTCGACAAAAGAAAGTGTAATGCAGCTATCCCTTGGAACAGAGATGCTAAACATTAGCTTATCCGATGAATTTTGTTTGTAAAGAGATTCTATTTTGTCAATTTGTTCTATTATACTTTTGGCGTATTCAAGAAATTTTTCACCGCTTTGTGTAGGTGACATTCCTTTTGATGTACGTTTAAAAATTGTAATTCCAATTGATTCTTCAAGCTCTTTTATAGCACGGCTAAGGTTTGGCTGTGCCATAAAAAGTGCTTCAGCCGCTTTGCTTATAGAACGTGTTTTTGCAACCTCAATTGCATAGCGCAAGTGCAGTATGTTCAATTTATATCCTCCGATTGGTTCAAGTAGTATATAACACTATAATACAATTATGGCTAAAAAGCAACAATAAAGCAATTCCAGAAAATAACTATAGTAGCGAAGCATTTTTCTGGAATGGTTTAATGCGAAAATGTACTGACGATTGTAGTACAGCATTTAATTTTATTTGGCGGAGTAATTTTGGCTAGTATTGTTTCGATAATATATAAAAACGTTATAGAATTAAAATAATAAATGTAAAAAGGTTGAGCTAAAGCAAATAATTTGTTTTAGCTCAACCTTTTTATTATGAGAGGAGTAGTAAATTTTATAGTTATAGGTTTAACCTTTAACTGCACCCATAGTGATACCTTGAGTAAAGTATTTTTGGAAGAAAACGAATATAACTACAATTGGTACAGCTGCAAATGTAGCACCAGCCATAAGCTTACCTACATTTATTCCAAACTCTGATTGAAGCGTAGCTACACCAAGCTGAAGTGTCAAGTTATCACGGCTTGTAAGCATAATCAATTGTAGGAAGTAGTCGTTCCATGTTGAAATAAATGTGAAGATAGCAAGTGCAGCAACGCCAGGTTTTACAATTGGAAGAACAATTTGTGTAAACACACGCACTTCTGAACAACCGTCAATTTTTGCCGCTTCCAAAAGCTCGCCTGGAATAATTTCACTAAACTGCTTCATTAAAAATATGCCAAATGGCCAGCTTGCCGCAGGCAAAATTACAGCCCAAGGTGTGTCGTGCAAGCCCCAGTTACTAACAAGCTGAACAAGAGGAATAAGAACAACTTGCTTTGGCAAAACCATAGCTCCGACAATTATTCCAAAAATTAACCGCTTGCCAATAAACTGTTTTTTTGCCAGAACATAGCCTGCCATACTAGCTGCAAGGCAAACTAAAGCCATTGCCGCAAGTGAGATGAAAAAGCTGTTAAAAAGCCATTTAAGCACTGGGTTCAACAAAAGAGCTTCGTAGCTTTCAAGCGTAAATGTTGTTGGAAACCATTCTGGCGGAAGTTTTGAAACAGTGAATGGGTTTTTAAAACTTCCTGTCAAAACCCAATAAAATGGGAAAACAAATATTGTAGTAATTACGAGGAGGACTGCAAGTGAAACAGCGTTAAATATTTTATTACCAGTAGATTTCATTTTTACACCCTCCTTTAATATTCAACGTTGCTGCCGAAAACTTTAAACTGCAAAATACTAAACAAACCAATGAGAATTGCCAAAATAACGCCCATCGAATTCGCATAGCCAAATTCATACTGCTTAAAGGCTGTGTCGTACACTTGGTACATAACAGTTGATGTCGAATAGCTTGGTCCGCCGCTTGTTAAAAGCTGGATAAGTGAGAAGCATTGGAACGTGTTGATTGTTGTTATAACAACTACATAAAGCGTAGTAGGTAAAACACCAGGCCATTTTATGTATCTGAAAACTTGCCATTCAGTAGCGCCATCAATGCGTGAAGCTTCTACCTGTGAAGCGTCCAAGTTACCAAGCGCCGCAATGTAAAGAATTATTGGCTGCCCAACAGATGTTGTTAAAAGTACAAGGACAATTGCCCAAAATGCAAACCTTTTGTCACCAAGCCACATTATTTCACGTTCAATGAGGTTTGCTTCCATTAAAATATAGTTTAAAACACCTGTAAGTGGGTCGAAAATCCATTTCCAAACAACTACTACTGAAACCGTGCCTGTTACAACTGGCAAATAAAAAATTCCCCTAAACAAGCTGCGAATAACAGCGTTTTTTTCATAAATTACAATTGAAACAAACAAGCTAAAAATTACTATAAGTGGAACAGAAACAACTACAAGCTTTGCAGTGTTAAACAATGATTTTATAAAAATGTCGTCTGACATAAGCTTGATGTAGTTGTCAAAACCAATGAACTTGAACTTGCCTATAGAATAGCTGTAAAGGCTTGTGTATATACCAGTTACTATAGGCACTAGTACGAAAATTCCAAACAGCAAAAGAGCAGGAAGCATAAACAAGTAGGAAACTACAGTTTCTTTTCCATTAATTTTGTTAAAAAAGCGGGGTGACGAAACAGAATTCATAATTTTCACCTCTTAAAATCTGGAAAATGGTTTTAATAATAGGAGGGGCAAAAACCCCTCCTTTAGCAACTAATTAAAGTACATTAAATGTTACTATTCTTTCATTGATGCATTTGCACTAGCAACAAAGTCGTCCAAAGCTTGTTGAGCTGTTTTTTCGCCAACAGTTGCAGCTTGAAGGTTGCCCCACCAGTGTGGGCGCATTTTAGCATAGCCTGGGATTGTGTTGTAATAAGTGCTGTAGTATTTGTTAAGGCTTGCAAAGAATGTCATTTCTTCATTGCCTTCATAAAGGTTGCCAAAGCTTTGGCGAACAGGGAAGGCGTTTGTTTGAAGAATGTTTTGCTTTCCGTAAACAGGGTCGTCAGCCATAAAGCGAACAAATTCTTTTGCTGCTGCAATTTTGTTTTCGTCGCCGTTGTTAAATATGCCGAAGCCGTTAAGAAGGAACTCTGTTGCAGCTGGCTTTCCATCATCTGAAGGAAGTGGAAGTGAAATGTGCTTTACGCCACTTGCTTCCATTGCCGCTTTGTTGTTAAGAACTGGACCTGGAGCCCAAAGGAGAGTTTGTGTAACTCTACCTTCAACGAAAGCAGTAACAGATTCGCCGCCGTTAAAAGTTGTGCCGTCTTCAAGTTCTCTAGCTTTAATAGCAGAAAGAACATAGTCAAGAGCTTTAACACCGTTTGCATCGTTAATAGTGTATTTTGACAAGTCTTTGTCAGTAATTGATGAAGAATAAAGGTTTGCTAAGAAAGCACGAGTACCTTGGTCGCCACCTTGGTCTTTGCTAAACACGATTGCGTTTTTGTAACCCTTTTCAGCTAAAGCTTTGTTTAAAGCAATAAACTGGTCAGTTGTCCAAGTACGGTCGCCTTCCATGTTAATCATGTTCATAAGGCCTTCTTTTTCAAGCACAGCGCCGTCAACAGCCATTACGAAAGGAGCTGAAGAAATTGGGTACATGTAGTAGTCTGTGCCGTTGCCGCAAGCAGCAAGGATTGTGTCGTTTCCTATGTCCTTTTTAAGCTCATCTGTGAACATGTCGTTAAGGTTTGCAAGAACGCCTCTGTTACCGTAGTCGATGATACGACCCGGAGCGTCAAAAAGCACGTCAGGAGCAGTTTTTCCTGTAATAGCTGAAAGAACTCTTTCAGGTCCTGCTGTCCAGTCGAGCATGTCAACATTTACTTTAATGTTTGGATATTTCTCCATAAATGCTGCTGCAACGTCTCTTTCATACTTGCCAACATCACCGTCAACAGTAGCAAATGTTGGGAAAGCCCACCATGTGATTTCTGCTTTAAGGTCAGCTGCTGTTGGTTCTGTGCTTGAAGCTGGTGCTTCGCTTGTTGTAGTTTGTGCAGTTGATGGAGAAGGAGAAGGTGTTGGTGTTGCAGTAGGTTCTTCTGTTTTTGTACAACCAGCTAATGCCGTTGCAAAAAGAGATAGAGATAAAAATAGTGCTGCGTATTTTCTCTTCATAAACTTACCTCCGTATTATTTTATATTAGTAAAACGCTGAAAGTTAAGTGCCAGCGTTTACTTTAAACCTACTTGTGTAATACACTTGCAGGCAAAAGTCATTAATTGTTAACAACAAAATTGTAAACATCCTGCCATGCACTTGGCAACTCCTCGTGGTCAAAATCTGGGTAAACAACCAACGATTTTTTTGAGGTAATTTTGTTGTATGCGGCAAACTGTGTAGACGGTGGGCAAACGACGTCTTTTAAGCCCGTGTAAAGCCGAACTTCATTTGTTATTTTAGGCGCAAGGTTTTGTATATCTATGTAACCAAGGCGGTTGAAAAATTCATCTTCACGTTTGTGAAGTGGGTCTCTTAGCCTAAAGTAAAGCTTCAATTCCTCATATGGAATGCTTACAAGGTCAAGCTCACAAACACGAACATAGTCAGACAAAAATGGATAACCAACTGCCGAACGCCTAATTCCTTTAAAAAGAGCAGAGCAAGCAACTGTAAGCGCACCGCCCATTGAAAAACCAGCTGCATCAACACAAGCTTCGTCAACAAAGTCCATTTTAGAAACTATTCTTGCAAGCTGAACTGTGTCAAGAAAAATGCTTCTAAACAAAAGTTTGTCTGGGCTTTCTTCGTCTATACCTCGAACGATGTGCCCTTTAAACGTGCTGTTTTTAATTTGCCCATTGTCCTCAGACAACCCAGCCTGCCCCCTTGCATCAAGTGCTGCAACTACAACACCGCTTAATGCAAAAGGAAGTTTTTCAAAAAAGTCACGGCTATGCCCTTGATACCCATGGAACAAAAGAAGTGCAGGGGCTTTGCCTTCAATTTTTGCAGGTTTTAAAAACTTTGCATGTATTTTTGCGCCGCCCACACCAGTAAAATACATGTGGTAACATTCAACACCGTTTGCTTGAAAGTCGGCACGCTCAAGAGTGTAGTCTGTTGGAACAGAGTCAAGCTCTTTTAAAGCACGGTCCCAATACTCATCAAAATCTTTTGGCAATGGGCTTTTGCCCATGTAGTTTTTAAGCTCGCTAAGCGGCAAATCAATTTGTGGCACAAGTACACTACCTTTACACTAAAATTTTAACAACTACCTTTTTAATTAGTTTGCTGCCAGCATTTTCACTTACAAAAACACCAGGCTTATGAACATCTTCTGGGAAGCAAACTAAAAACGTTTCATCTTGGCTACGCAAAATTGCTTCAGACAAGGCATTGCCTTTTAAACGCTCAACGTCCCTTTCTTCGCTGTAATCTTCGGTTACTTCGCACAAGCTTTTTTGCGTAAGCAAAACTTTTGCTTCACCTTTTACTACGTAAAATACATCTATATATTTTTTATGTGCTTCATAGTCTTTTTCTGCTGTTGTTGTTTCAAACTCTAAAACGTTTGCAAAAATTTCGTCGCCAAAAATAACATGACGTCCAACTTCGGCATCTGCAAAGTCTTTTTCCTTTAAAGCTTTTAGTGCTGTATAAAGACGTTCGCTTACGCCTTTATATTTTTCAATGTTAGAAATGCTGTCAAAAATCATTTAAGCGTACCACGTACCTTCCTTACTACTTTAATTTTGCAGCGAAATTTTCAATGTCTGAAGCAAGTTTAACAAGCTCTTTGTCTTCGCTGTCTACAGGCAAGAAAGGAAGCCTTGGCTGACCCAAATCAATTCCGCTTCTAATTTTTATAATAGCTTTGTTTGCGCCATACATAGAAGGGAAACTGCACAACCTGTAAATGAAGAACAAAATATCTTTTTGAAGCTTTTCTGCTTCTTTTATGTTGCCTTCTGAAATTAATTCTTCAAGTTTAAGGAAAAGCTCAGGCATTGGGCCGTATGTTCCACCGATTCCGCCGTCTGCACCCATTATGCGACCTGCTAAATATTGCTCGTCTGGACCGTTGTAAACTATAAAGTTTTCTCCGCCACGAGCTTTAAAGTCCATAATTTGGTGGCTTACCTCTGCTGAATTTTTAACACCGATAACCTTTTCATTTTTAAGCATCTTTTCAAACAGAGCAGTTGAAAGGTTGTAGCCTGTTAACTGCGGAATGTTGTAAATGAAAAACGGAAGGTTTGAAGCTTTTGTAATTTCGTTCCAGTGGTTTTCAATTGCGGCTTCGCTGTGTTTGTAAAAAATGCTAGGAACAGCACTTGTCGCATGTGCGCCGCATTTTTCAGCATGTGCAGCAAGCTTAATGCTGTCAACAGTAGCAGTTGCACCAACATGAACTATAAGCGTAAGCTTTTCTTTGCCAGCTTCACAAGCGGCTTCACAAACAGCCATGCGCTCTGGAACAGACAACATGCAGCCTTCGCCTGTAGAGCCGCAAACGTACAATCCCTTAACGTCTTTGTCTACATACCAATTAACAAGTTTTTTTGTGTTTTCGCTGCTAATTCCGCCATTTTCATCGTAACAAGCATTAAGAGCTACAATAACACCTTTAAAGCGGTTAGTATCTATAGGTTTCATAACCCCTCCATAATATTAACTAAAAAATTTTATTTATGAAATATATTTTACAGCATAATAACGAAAATGGAAGATGAAAAAATGATATTCATTAGCACAAAACGATTATTCTGTTAGAAAATAATGTGTTTTAGCACTTAAACATAAATTATTTGTACAATTGGTCACGTCTACCGTGAAAGTTCTCGGTATTTCATTGGTGAAACACCATAATTTTTTTTAAATTGTCGTGCAAAATAATTGTGGTCGTCATATCCAAGGCTGTATGCAATGTCGGAAATTCGCAGGTTTGTTGAAATAAGCTTTCTTGCTGCGTTCGACATTTTTAAGTCAAGGATAAATGAGTTTACGGACTTTCCAGTGTTTTGTTTGAAAATTCGCCTAAAAGCAGATGGGCTAAGGTCTGCAATTTCGTAAAGCTTGTTTAGGTCAATTTTTTCGTTCAAGTGTGTAGTTAAATATTCTACAACTTCTTTTACACGTGAATCTGTCCTAACAATTTTTGACTTTTGCTTTTTTAGTTTTACAAACAAACCTTCATTCGAGCTTTCTGTTGCTTTGAGCTGGTTGTGTATATAGCCCTGTTCAAGCATAAAAGCCATAATAAGCTCTAAATACCCTTTTATTTTGTGCCACTTTCCAACACTTCCGCTGTCCCTAACTTGAAGAATTTTAAAGAAATATTGCGTTATATCTTCGTCGTTGCAGTCTACAACTGCTGGAATGTTGTAGTGCCCTGGATATTCGTCAAGCTTGTCGGTTGAAATTGGTGAAGAAAAGCGGATACTTATAAACGAAAATTCTTTCTCAAGAGCTTCGCAAAAAAGGGTGCTTCCTTCGGGGATATATACAATTTGTCCTTTGTTAACTATAAACTGGTCGTTATCAATTAAAAACCTTGCTTTTCCGTCAACTATATACCTAAACATGGAGTAGGGCACAACATTTTCTGGAAAAACCCAATTAATTGTAAAGTCGTATCTGTCTGCAAACAGATAGTCAATTCGTATAGCTTGGTTTAACATTGTGTTAGACATAACTGCTCCCCCCTTATAGAAATTCTGTTTTTAATCGACATTGTCTATCGGTCAAAACGCCAAACGGCTAGGCGTTTGGCTTCCCTCTGCCAATATCGTTAAAAACTGGAATTGCTATAGTTTGTTTTGTACACATAAATTATATAGATAAAGTTTTCATAGTCAATATACATAATGTATTATTAAATTTTGATTTTTATAGAAATTTCATAAAAACTGAAATTCCCATAATCACGAGCCAGTAGACTTATAGTGTTTCATGCCAAACTTCCAAAGCAAATGGCTTGGCAAAAGAAACGCAATACCAGCCAAAGGAAAAAGCATGTAAACTTTGTTATCTACCCTGCCGATAACAAACAAAAGAGGGTAGTATTGTACCATTGCAAGCGGAACGACATACGTTAAAAATTTTAAAACGTTTTTTCCATAAATAGACATTGGATATTTGCCAAATTCACGAGAGCCGTATGTTAAAATGTTCATAAACTCCAAGCTTTCTGTCGAAAAAAAGCATAAGCTTGCGTAAATAATGAATAAGCCAGAAAAAAGAAAAGTTCCTCCAACAATCATAAAGAAAACTGTAAGACCTTTGTAAAGCGTCCAGCTTATGCCGCTTGTAGGAATTGCATAAGCAAGCATTATTAAAGATTGTACCAAACGCCCAATTCTTGCAAGCTCTATTTTAGAACCTAAAACTTGCAAAATTTCATTTTGTGGGCGCACCATAATTCTGTCAAACTCTCCGTTTGAAATTATTCCGCTGAAGTTGTCGAAGCCACGTACAAAACATTCGGAAATTGAAAATGAAGCAAGCACTGTTGCAAAACAAATTAACACCTCGGAAAATGTATACCCTACAATACCGTTAAATCTTTCGGACATAAAGTATATGGAAAGCAAGCCAGAAAACGAAATTAAAGACTGCCCAATTGCTGTAAGCAAAAACGACACTTTATACTGCATTTGCGAACGTAAAATTATTGAAAAATAACGTAAGTACAGCTTCATTTTATCCCCCCTGAACTACAACTCTTTTTAAGGAATGGCTTGTTATTGCAAGCCCTAAAGCGATGAAAGCAAACAGCCAAAAAACTTGCAGTATAATTGCGTTAACCATTGCGTTTCCGTTTAAAACACCGCTGTAAATAAGATACGGCGTGTTTTGCATTGATGCAAACGGAAGCAGCTCAAATACTTTTCTTATTCCACTTGGCAAAAACGGAAGCGGAATTACTAAACCAGAAAGAAATTCACCCGCAGCAACTGAAATAAACCTTATACCGCTTGAAGAAATTGTGTAAAACGCTGTTAAATACAGTAACATTGAGTAAGCAACAACTAAGCAAAAGCCTATTAATAAGGATATTATGAACACAAAAAATGTTTGCATGTTTTGCGGCAAGCTTAAACTGTATGGCTTGGGAAGTAAAAACGCTACAACTATTATCGGAACACATCTAAGAACAACTTTTGCAAGCCTGTTAGCCATGTTACGCACAAACCACATTGTATAAATGTTTGTCGGTCGGCAAAGCTCGTATGCTATTCCGCCGCTTAAAATTGAGTCTAAAATTTCATGCTCAAAGTAGTAAAGCATGAACATTGCAAGCAACGATTGCTGAAGCCATAAGTACGAACTAAGCTGAGAAAAACCCATTGGAAACATATCTGGGTTAAACTTATAAAACGCACTGTATGCTAAAATGTTCATAAACCCCCAAGCAAACTGGGTGGATATTCCAGCAATTGCTGCAGCTCGGTATTGAAGCCCGTTTATAAACCGCATTTTAAAGAACGATAAATATTTCCTCATATATTATGCTCCTTATAAAGAGAAACAACCATTTCTTCAACGCTCGTTTCCAAAACCGAAATGTCGCTTACGTCAACTTGTTTTGAAAGATGTGCAATTGCATCTGATACTGAAATTTTGTTTACGTCAACGTTTATTACTGCTCTGCCGCTTGCACTTTCAGCCGAATTCATGCCTTCTGTAAGCCTTAAAGCACCTTTGCTATATTCAATTACAATTGTTTTGGTGTCGGCGGTATATTGCTTTTTAACGCTTTCCAAGTCGCCGTCAAGCAAAATTCGCCCTTTGCCTATTAAAATAATTCTTTTTGTTAAAGCTTCGATATCTTGCATGTCATGGGTTGTTAAAATTACTGTAGTTTTTCGTTCTTTGTTAATTGCTGTTATAAAATCCCTAACTGCAATTTTTGAAACTGCATCAAGCCCAATTGTAGGCTCGTCTAAAAACAAAATTTTGGGGTTATGAAGAAGTGAAGCGGCTATTTCGCACCTCATTCGTTGACCAAGTGATAGCTGGCGAGTTGGTGTTCGTAATATTTGCTTTAGGTTTAAAAGTTGTGTAAGCTCGTCAAGGCTTTGCTTGTATTTGTTTTGCTCTATGCAATAAATGTCTTTTAAAAGCTCGAAGCTGTCGATAACAGGAACGTCCCACCAAAGCTGCGAACGCTGCCCAAACACAACACCTATTTCACGAACGTGGTTTATTCTGTCTTTGTACGGCGTTCTACCATTTATTACACATTCTCCGCTTTCGGGTGTTAAAATTCCGCTCATAATTTTAATTGTACTGCTTTTTCCTGCACCGTTTGGGCCTATGTATCCAACCATCTCGCCTTCCGAAATGTAAAAGCTTACGTTGTCGAGAGCCTTTACATATTCATATTCTCTGTGGAAAAGTGCTTTGAATGCTTCTTTAAAACCAGCATTGCGCCTTGCCACTTTAAAAGTTTTGCATATGTTTTTTAACTCAATCACAAATTGCTATCCTCCTTTACAACAAAAAAGCACCCCTGCAATCAGAGGTGCTAAACCGACAAAAGTAGCTCGCAAAAAAACTAAAAACAAAAGCTATAGTTCGGAAAAGACAACAACTGATTTGGCAAAGCTGCAATTTTCTTGTTATGTGTCATTTTCCAAAACCTCACTTTCAAATATTGTATTTTAATTATACAGATAAATGTTTAATTGTCAATTATCAATTAATAAAAATTTTGTCAGTTGAATTGTTTATAAAATCGGCAAGTAAGTTACCGATTTTATCAATTTCAGTATAGTCCAAAACATTTGGAACATCTTTTTCACTATGAATTGAGCTAATCAAATCATTTTGTGACAAGGTTATGTTTGCAATGTTTTCATTGCCAAAGCTTAAATGGTCGCTGTAATACGGACCAAAGCTGTTGTCTATGCCTTGCTCTTTTAAATAACTTGAAAGAGAGTCATCAATGTTTTTACAGAGCTTTCTATCTGACGAAGACAAGTTAATAAAATCTCTGTCACGGCTTCCGACACAATCCACGTTTATGTTTACTAGCTCGGTATACTTTTCTTTTATTTCCTTTGCAAAAGCTTTGCTTCCAAAGAAGCCAGGTTCTTCTCCGTTAAATGCAACAAAAATTATGTCTGTTTCTGGCTGAACGTTAGAAGAAACAATTACATTTGCCGCACGGGCAATTGCAGCTACACCAGAGGCGTTGTCAATTGCTGCTGTTGTATAAGTTTCGCCAATGTAGCCTACGCCGTCATAATGTGCTGTTAATATAATAGCTTTGTTACGGTTTTTACCTTCAATGTAACCAACTATGTTATGTACAGTTTTTTCTTCCTTTGAAAAATTGTTTTTTATTGTAACTTCATTTACGTTGTTCCAATCTATTGAGTTATAAGTTTCTTTGGTTACATAAACGTTTACTTTGTCAAAACTTTCTACAGGTACACACATTATAGGAAGTGGTTCTCTTGGGTTAAAAATTTTTTCTAACGCTTTTAAGTCTTCATCTGTTGAAAAGCGTTTGTTTAGCTCGCCAAACGTAGTATTCATTGAAAAGTCTTTCCCAAATTCAAGCTTGCGGCTTGTTCCATCTTTTAGGAAAAGTTCAATTTGAGGGTTACTTACGCTTGGGTCGTACACAAACTGTTCATACCCCCACTTGTAAGAGTCACTAAAAAGCGGTTTTATCCCAAGCTGCTTAAATGTATCTTCAATGTACTTTCCTGCTGCTTCGTTGCCTTCATCGCCTACTAGACGCCCTTTGTTTGATGATTGTGAAATAGATTCTATTATCAATTGTGTAGTTACATTTTTTAGCTGTTGTGAGGAGGTTGGCGCTGGTGTTAGAGTAGAGTTAATAGATTCAGGCTGAGGTATGTCGCTGCCATTTAAGCAACCAGATACAATAAACGTAAAAACTAATATTATTACAACATGTTTAAACTTTGAAATGATTTTGTGTCTATGTAACATTAAACCCCTCCATTTTGCTACATTTAAAGTCAATAATATATTTACTTAAATAATAGTTTAACAAATTTAAAATGTCAATTCAAAATTAAAATAAAATGGCTTGCAGCACAAAACGCCACAAGCCATTTTTAAACTCGCTCAATAAAAACTTTTCTAAGCCTTTTTGTAATTCTAAAATTAAAAACCTCATCAAACCTTACAAAAACTTTTACATCAAACAAATTTTTATTTTCAGAACTAACGATTTCAATTTTCTCAACCAAACTGTCAAGAAGTTCACTGTTGAAACTATCTTCAAACTGCAACTCATTTTCAATTGCTAATTGAAGTGTTTCTGTCAACTGGTCAGTTTGAATGGCAGTACGTTCTTTTTCTTCAAGCGCAACAATTTTTGCTTCAAGCGCTTTCAAATTTTCGTTGAATTTATTGTTTCTTACTTCAAATTCATCATTTGAAAGCTTGCCATCTAATGAAAGGTCAAGTAGCTTGTCTTTTCTTTTGTTAATTTCGGCTATTTCGGTTTGAAGCTTCGCAATTTCTGTTTTGTATGTAGGTTGTTTGCTTGTAGTTGAAGCATAAATTTTAACAAGGTCGTTTATTATTTTTGCTTTGTCAAGCAAAATGACATTAAGACACTCATTTATTATTTGGTCAAGCCACGCTGTATAAATGACAGGGGAGGAGCAGCCTTCTTTGCCTTTTTCCAAATAGTTTTTGCACTGCCAAGCTTCTTTGTTGCCGCTTGGATACCTGTAAAGTGTTCTGTAGTATGGTATGTTGTGTTCGGTGCAAATTATTTTTTTGCTGTAGGAATATTTGCTGCAAGTAGTTTGACTTTCTTCGTTTAAAGGTTGTTTACTTCGTTTATCCAGAATTTTATTAGCTCGTTCCCACAGCTCGACAGATACAATTGGCGGAACGGTTTCTTCATCTTTGTAAAAAACCCATTCGTCCTTGTCAAAATGTTTGCGGTTGTTTGACTTATAGTCGTATTTGCAGCTTTTTTTACCGCAATAAAAGCCTTTATATTTAGGGTTTGAAATTATTGACCTTATTGTGGAAAAAGTAAATGGGTTTTGGTTTGAATTTAAAAAGCCACGCTCGTTTAATTCGGCGCAAATTGCCCTCATTCCCAAACCGTTATTTGCGTAAAGCTCAAATATTAGACGCACAATTTCGGCTTGCTTTTCGTCTACAACAAGCTTACCATCTTGCTTTGTGTATCCCCAAATTTTGCTGTTTCCAAGCACAACACCGCTTTCGATTGCACGCTTAAAGCCAAAACGCACACGCTCAGAAATTTTCCGCACTTCGTCCTGTGCTATGCTTGACATAATTGTAAGCCTAAGCTCGCTGTCAGGCATTAGCGTGTTTATGTTGTCGGACTGAAAAAGAATTCCTACGCCGTAGTTTAAAAGCTCTTGCGTGTATTTAACGCTGTCAAGTGTACTTCTGCTAAAACGTGAAATTTCTTTTGTAATGATAAAGTCAAACTTTTGGCGCTTGCCGTCTTCTATCATTTTTAAAAAGCTTTCACGCTTTTTTACACTTGTCCCAGATAAGCCTTCGTCAATGTAGCCGTTTACAAAAGCCCAGTTTGGGTTTCTTTTTATAAACTCGCTGTAATATTCAATTTGGTTTTTAAGCGAGTTTGCTTGCTCGTCTTTTTCTGTTGAAACTCTGGCATAAAATGTTACACGCAGCGGTAGCTCGTAAATTGATTTGCCGTTGTTTAGCTGCTGGCGAATGTTGTATAAGTCCATAAAAACACCTTTGTTTTTTATTTAATAAACTGGTGTTTACATTTTATGAATAAATGTATATGATTATGATTATAAGGAATTGTATAAGGAGGGGAAAGATGGAAGGTTGTGATTTGTTCGACGAAAACAGGCAGACGTATGGGAATAATTGGAACAATGATTTTAACAGTTGGAAGGAAATTGAACAGCTAAACTTTTTGGGTTGGGATTTTTCGGAAATTGATGGGCTTATAGAGTATGAAGAATTAGCTTGGGATTACAAAAATATTGTTAAACAATATATTAAGCCTCAGCATAAGCTGCTTGACATGGGTACAGGTGGGGGCGAGTTTCTATTAACACTAAACCACCCGCATGAAAACACGTGCGTGACAGAAGCATGGGTGCCAAACGTTCAGCTTTGTAATGAACGGCTTGCGCCGCTTGGAATAACTGTTAAGCAAGTTTTTGACGATAATGTATTGCCTTATGACGACAACACTTTTGACATTATAATAAACCGCCACGAAGCATTTAGCGTAAAAGAGATACGCCGAATTTTAAAGCCTGGCGGTGTTTTTATTACACAGCAAATTGGGGGCAAAAACAATGAGTGGCTTTCAAAGTATATGGATATTGATTTTAAGGCAAACTTCCCAAACCATTCACTAGGAAACAATGTTGCAGAATTAGAAGATAATGGCTTTGATGTATTATATGAACAAGAAAGTTACCCTTACATACGATTTAATGATGTTAAAGCAATTGTTTATTATGCAAAAAACATTCCTTGGGAATTTAAAGAGTTTTCAGTTGAAAGATGTTTTAATAGGCTTTTGGAACTTAAAAATATTATTATGAAAAATGGATACGTGGAAAGCCTTGGGCATAGGTTTATTATTGTTTCTAAATGTGTAAAGTAAAATAGGATAAGCTCTAAGGCTTCCGAAAGCAAATTGCTCAGGAAGCCTTTTTTTATTCATTAATTAATTGCTTCTAGTCCGTGAAATAAAAATATTCTCAATAAAAGAAATTACCCAGTAAAGCATTAGGCCAACAATGCCCAAAACTAAAATGCCTGTATACATGTCAACATATTTAAACATAGTCCACGAGTTCATTACGTAATAGCCCATGCCGTACCTTGTTCCAAACGACTCGGCAAAAAAAAGAACAGAAAAAGACGTAGCAAGCCCTATGCGGATTGATGTAAAAATTTGGGGCAGGGCAGAGGGTAAATAAATGTGAATTAGCTTGTCAAAAAATTTTGCACCGATAATATTAAACTGTGTTATGTACTCAACAGGCAAGTTTTTCATCGTGTCACGCAAAGCGACTGTCACTTGAAACACCATTATTAAAAAAATAATAAAAACTTTTGATGCGTCACCAATTCCAAAAGCAAGCATTATTATCGGCAAAAATGCAATTTTGGGAATTGGGCTTAAAAGGTAAACAATTGGCGAAAGAACATAGTCCAAAAGCTTTACTGTATGCAAAGCTATGCCAAGCGAAATTCCAACAAACAATGCAAGCGAAATGCCAGCAAAAATTCTTCCTAAACTATACAAAACGTGCAAATAAATTTGGTTAGTTCTAGTGTTTAGCAAAACTGCAAAAACCGAAACAGGCTTTGGAAGAATTGCATTGTTTACAACAACAGCACATACTTGCCAAACAACCAACAAAATAATTACTCCGTATAATTTTTGGTGTTTCATATAAAACCTCACAACTTAATAATTACATCACTTAAAAGCTTTGCTTCTTCTGGGTTGTGCGTAACAAGCAATGTAGTTATGTTTCTTTCTTCCTGTAGTTTTTTAAACAATGAATATATACTTTCTTTTGTGGAAACATCAAGGGCGGAAAAAGGCTCGTCCAAAAGCAAAAGGTCTGGCTCGTAAAACAAAACGGAAGCTAGAGCAACACGTTGGTACTGCCCACCGCTAAGCTTGCTAGGGTACTTTTTAACCAAGCTGTTGTCAAGCTCTAGTTCTTCTAAAAGCTTTAGTGCAGACTCTTTGCACACCTTTTTTTCTTTTATTTTTTTAAGAAGCATTACATTTTGCAGCACGGTTTTCCATGGCAGTAGCGAGTTTTTTTGTGGCATTAGCATAATTCTTGTAAAGCTTTTGTTTTTTATTTGCCCTTCGTAGTCTGTATGCACTCCAGCGATAATTTTTAAAAGAGTGCTTTTTCCACAGCCCGACTTTCCTAGCAAAGATATTACATTTCCTTTTTGTATATCCATGCTAAAGTCTTGAAGAACTTTTTCTTCGTATCCTTTATAAAATGCGTATTTTAAATTAATTTTCATCTATGCACATTAATGCTTTTTAAAAGCAGTTCCTCCAATTTATGCTTGTCTACTTTATGCTTGTCCACTTTCGCAGTATTTAATTATGTATACTTTCAGAATATTTGTCAATTGCTTTTTTGGCCTCTTTAAGTATAGAGTTTGTTGCACCAGTATACATTTCTTCGGTAATAATGCCTTTTTCGTAAAGACGTTTGTTTATTAAAAGCTTAATTTCGGTAGAAACCCTTTGCAGACAAGCTTCTTTTGCGGTAATGGTCATGTGCATCACCTCAATATATTTTATGCCAGTTTGCAAAAGGTTAATACAGTTTTATTTATAGCAAAAAGGCATCTAGCTCCATTGGAAGTAGATACCTTAAAATTTATGTTTACTTAACTTCCGCAGAAATATCAGAAAGTGAATATTCTTTTGTTACTAAGCCTTTGTCTAAAAGCCAAGCGTTAGCTTTTTTTACATCATCTTCTGTTGGCATAGTTTTCTTTTCGTAAACAGGAAGCGCAAATTCAACTTCTGGGAAGCCCATTTGCTCAATTAAAATTGGCTTTAGTTCTTCATAGCTTGCGCTGTTTATGTAATCCACAGCTTTGTCGTATGCTTCGTAAAGCTCTTTGACGTAAGCTTTCTTTTTGTCTATAGAATCCTTTGAAAGAAGTACAATACCAGCACTTGTTTCAGTGTCGATTTTAAGTTCTACTGCGCCGCTTGCAACTGCAATTGTACCAAAAGGCTCTGGAAGTGTTGCGCCGTCAAGCTTGTTGTTAACAAGCATTTCAAGGCGTAAAGGAATTAATGGCACTGCTGTTTTTTCAGCTTCAACGCCTGCTTCGCCAAGAATTGTGTCAGTAATATATTCAATAATTGTGTTGCTGGAAATGCCAATTGACTTTCCTTGCATTTGTGAAATTTCAGTAACGCCTGAATCTTTTCCAGCAACCATAACAAAGTATCCGTTTGTTTTTGAAGTTAAAACGCCGTCAAAGTCGTTTTCTTTTGCCATCATTACAGAAAGCAAGTCTGAAGTAGAGCCGTCAATGTTTTTACTAAACAATGCGCTGTCACGGTCGGCTGCGCTTTTAAAAAGCTCAAGCTCAACATTTTCGCCTAAAAAGCCTTTTTCTTTTGCAACGAAAAATGGAATAGAGTCAAGGTTTGTCATTACGCCAAGCTTCAATTTTTCAGGATTTTTTGCACAGCCCGAAAGAAGCATTGTCGCACCAATGCCTAAAATAAGTAATTTTTTAAAAATAGATTTTTTCATAGCTGTCCCCATTCTTTGTATAGTTCATTTTGAAACCCAAACATATTTAAAATTCTGCCAACACTTTCCCAAACCAAATCGTCAATAGTTTGCGGACGGTTATAAAACGACGGTATAAGCGGCACAATTTGTGCGCCTGCTTCACACAGATTAAGCAAATTTTTTAAATGGTTTTTGTTTAGTGGTGTTTCACGTGGGCAAACAACAAGCTTTCTGCCTTCTTTTAGGCAAACGTCTGCTGCCCTTGTTAAAACTGTGTCACCTATGCCGGCAGAAATTTTGCCGACTGTTGCCATAGAACACGGCGCAATAATCATACCAAGTGTTTGAAAAGAGCCGCTTGCAATAGAAACAAACATGTTGTCGTTTTTGTGTATTATAACATTTTTAGCACAAGCTATGGTTTCAAAAGGTTTGCCACGCTCGTACTGAAAAACTTGTCTTCCATTATCTGTAATAACAATGTGAAGCTCAATTTCATTTAACAAATGTTCATTTGTTAAATGGTTAACGATTTTTTCTGAATAAATGCTGCCACTTGCGCCTGTTATTCCTAAAATAATTCTTTTTACATTTTCCACAAAAAATAATCTCCCAAAGTAAAAACGATAAAAACTATACTAATAATTTGATTAATAGTATATGACGCTATTATGTACTTGTTTTTTATTAAAAGCCTGTCATTTCTTGGTGCAATTATTATATGTTCAATTAAAAGCAAACTACAAATTATTGCAACACCAATTAAATATACATAATGAAGCTTTAAAACAAAATACAAAACTCCAAGCATAAAAACAACAGCAGCATGTAAAAGTGCCGAGATTATGTGTGCGCCTTTTCTTCCAAAGCGGCGTGGCACAGAGTAAAGCCCTTCCTTTGTGTCAAACTCAATGTCTTGAATTGCATAAATAATGTCAAAGCCGGCAACCCAGCATGTTACAATTGCGGCAAGCAAAAAAGCTGTAAACGATGGCTTTCCGGTAACGGCAAGCCATGCACCCATAGGCGCACCGCCGCAAGCCATTCCAAGAATTAAATGACAAAAGTAAGTGAACCTCTTTGAGTACGAATAAACAAAAAATATTGCAATTGCAACAGGCAAAAGGACAAGGCATGTTATGTTCAGCATAAAAGCCGAAACTGCCATAAGCACAAATGAGCCTATAGTCAAAGCCCAAGCTTCAAAAACGCCAACTTTCCCTGTTGGAATGTGCCGCCCTGCTGTACGAGGGTTTTTTTTGTCAATGTCCTTGTCGATAACACGGTTTAGTGCATTTGCGCCTGTTCTTGCCGAAACAAGCGCAAGAAGTATCCAAAAAAAGATGGAAAGCTTTGGCATACCTCCGCTTGCCAAAACCATAGAGGTCAAGCCAAAAGGCAGTGAAAAAAGCGTGTGGGAAAACATTACAAGCTCCCCAAGGTTTGTTACCTTTTTAAATACCATACGACTTCCACCTTTTTGAAACAAGCTGTTTAATGTCATTTGACATTACAATGTCGTCAGGCCATTCTCTGTCGTGTCCTTCTGTCTTCCACTTTTTAGTTGCGTCAATACCTAGCCTTGTTCCAAAATGTGGCGTGCTTGAAGCGTGGTCTAGTGCATCAAGGACACCTTCGGAAAGGACTAAATCTCTTTTTGCGTCAATGTTGTTGAACACTTTCCAAGCTACTGTCGATACGTCGTGTGGGTTTACGTCTTTGTCTACAACAATAATCATTTTTGTGTACATCATTTGACCGTATCCCCAAAGAGTGTTCATAATTTTTTTTGCATGAAGCGGGTAACGCTTGTCTATGCTTACAATTACACAGTTGTGGAACACGCCTTCAAGAGGGAAGTTCATGTCAATTATTTCTGGGGCAATAAGCTGCAAAAGCGGAAGGAAAATTCTTTCCGTAGCTTTACCCAAAAAGCAGTCTTCCATTGGGGGCTTGCCGACAATTGTTGACATGTAAATTGGGTTTTTGCGCCGTGTAATTGTTTTTACATGGAAAACAGGGTAGTCGTCTGTTAAAGAATAATACCCGGTGTGGTCGCCGAAAGGACCTTCTTTTCGCAATTCCCCAATTTCAACGTAGCCTTCAAGAACAAATTCACTGTTTGCCGGAACATAAATGTCGTTTGTCACACTTTTAACAAGCTTAACAGGCGAGTTTCTCAAAAAACCTGCAAACATCATTTCATCAATAATTTTTGGCAGCGGTGCAGTTGCGGCATAAATTGTTGCTGGGTCGCAGCCGATTGCAACAGAAACAGGCATTCGCTTGCCAATCTTTTTGTACTTTTCATAAATTTCTCGTCCGTCTTTGTGCAAATGCCAGTGCATTCCTGTTGTATTTTTGTCATACACTTGCATTCTGTACATGCCAACGTTTTGTGTTCCTGTTTCTGGGTCTTTTGTAAACACCAATGGCAAAGTTATAAACTTTCCGCCGTCATCAGGCCAGCATTGCATTATCGGAAGCTTTGTTAAGTCTGCCTTTTCGATAACTTCTTGAGCAGGAGCGTTTTTAACTTTAATTGGAATTACGTTAATCATGCTTAACAAGTCGGGTACCATTTTAAAGGCGTTTGGAATTGGCAAATACTGTTTTAAATCTATAAGCTTACGTATTCTTGCAGCTATGTCGTCTAAGCTTTGCACCTCTAAAGCAAGGTTAAGCCGTTTTGTAGAGCCAAACGTGTTTATCAAAAGCGGAAACTCCGAACCTTTTACATTGTGAAACAAAAGCGCTTCGCCGTGGCGCTTTGAAACTCTGTCTGTAATTTCTGTAATTTCCAGCACAGGGTCAACCTCTGTAGTTATGTGCTTAATTTGCTTGTTTTTTTCAAGCACTTTAATAAAAGAACGAATATCTTTGTATGCCATTTCATTACCTCCGTTAATATTATGAATATGTTATATAATTTTGTCAATTGAAATTAATTTACAACATAGCGAACAGGGTAGGTGTGACTGAGAATTGTAGAACAGTGTTGCTACAAGTAGGTAGACTTTAATTTATAAGAAAAGACATTTTGCTCAGCGATTTGTGCAAAATGTCTTTTCTTATATTTTATGATGTTAAAACACTTCTGTTTGTTACACTCAATATGTATTGACGGTGCAGAAGCCTTAATTTTAACACCGTATTTTGCACCATGTTTGAAAATTACCGGGTCTTCAAGCTTCATTTCATCAAGCTGTGGTGTTACAATTCCGTAGCCTTTTCGGTGAACTTCTTCTAAAGCATATTTAACTTTGTCGTACTCTTTTTTAGCTTCTGACAAAAGCTTTATAGTTGAAATTAGGCGGTATTCGCCATCAATTTCCATTCCTGTAGTTTCTGATAAAATTTTGTAGAAAAGACTGTCGTCTACTGCAACTTCAATTGAAGCAGAGCCTTCTCCTAAAGAAATTCTGTCTATGTAAGCTTTTTTAACATACTCGTTTTCTTCCATGCCAATGATACATTCTTTCATTTCACGGAGCTTTTGAGCGTTTTGCAATATGTCTTTTACTACTTTTATCATGCTCTTTTTAAGCCAGTGGTCAATTGACAAAGTTTCAATCCATTTTGGAAAGTTGATGCGCACTTCCAAAATTGGGAATTCGTAAAGAACTTTTTCCAAAATGCTGTTTATGTCCTCTGCTTTTAGCTGTGCACAGTTTACAGAAATTACAGGCACGCCGTAGCTTTCAGAAAGTTCACAGCGTAGCTGCTCGGTTTCTGGAGCGTATGGCTTTACTGTATTTAAAAGCATAACAAACGGCTTGTTAAGTTCTTTTAACTCTTTAATTACCCTTTGCTCGGCCTCTATGTAATCGCCACGTTCAATGTCGGTAATTGAGCCGTCTGTTGTTAAAACAATACCAATTGTGGAATGGTCAGTTATAACTTTTTTTGTCCCCATTTCGGCAGCTTCGATGAAAGGAATTTTTTCTTCAAGCCAAGGCGTTGAAATCATGCGAGGTGTTTCTCCGTCCATATGCCCAATTGCGCCTGGTACAAGGTAGCCAACACAGTCTATCATGCGCACTTTAAAGCTTATGTTGTCTTCAAGGACAATTTCAACAGCCTCGTTTGGAACAAACTTTGGTTCGGTTGTCATAATTGTTTTTCCTGCGGCGCTTTGAGGAAGCTCGTCTTTTGCACGCTCACGGCTGTAGTTGTTTTCGATGTTCGGAAGGACAAGTAAGTCCATAAAACGTTTGATGAACGTGGACTTTCCTGTGCGAACAGGGCCTACGACACCTATGTAAATGTCTCCTCGTGTACGTTCTGATATGTCTCTGTAAAGGTCAAAGCTTTCCATTTTAAATTCCTCCTTAAATGTATCCATACACTTATTTATATGTAAAAATAAGGGTTTTAGAACTTTGGAATTTATGTTGACAGTAAGAACCTGTGTTCAATACGACGACTTCGTATTGAACACAGGTTCTTAAATAAATAGTGTTAATCTTTGGTGTCTCCGTTAAATGTCAGAAACGGTTTAATTTTTTTATTACCCATAACGTTACAATCATTTTTAGCCTTAGTTAAAACCAAGTTGCTTTCACAATCACAAAAACAAGTAATAACCAAATAAGAATAATAGGTAAAGCATAGTACCATTTCTTAGGTTTACCATTTTGCCACAGGCTTTCGGCTTCATGGCGACACTCGTCGAAAACATCTTTGGGTATGAGCTTGATTGTAAGTGCTACAAACATGGGCAGCAAAATAACATCATCAAGGTAGCCCAAAACAGGAATGAAGTCTGGGATTAAGTCAATCGGTGATAAGGCATACACTATTGTTATTCCTGCAAGAATTTTAGCAGGCAATGGTGTGTCTTTGCGCTTCAAAGCTATAAACACAGCTGGAATATCAGTTTTTAATTGTTTGGCTCGTTTTTTTAGATTCATTATACATCTTCACCTAAATGCAGATAATCATTAAATGTATGCAAGAAAAATCTATTGTTATTATATTTTAATATACTAATACTACAATGTTCGGGAGGATAGCCAAAATAAAACCTTTTTGCTTGCGGAACATTTAATACACCGCATATTAAAGACCGTATAGTTCCCCCATGAGTGACAATTGCCACGTTATCTAACCCTAGGTCAACAACTTCAAAAAGAACTTTTTTAGCTCTATTCCAAACATCTTCTCCGCATTCTCCATTTGGATATTTTATATCTACTTCATGTTTATCTAATTGCATTTTAAAATCGGGGTATGTATTAAAAACATAATCCCAGCCCTGGGTATCACATTCGCCCATGTCTATCTCTTTCAAGTTACTGCGAATTTCTATTCTGACATTAAGGTATTTGTTGATTTCCTCTGCAGTTTGGATTGCCCGTGTCATGTCACTTGAAAAAATAAGTTTAATTCTAGCATTTGTTAAACGTTTACCAAGTAAATCAGCCTGCCGTACACCTTTTTCTGTAAGTTTTATCTTTGCGACATCACCTGCATATTCCGCTTTTTCACCATGCCTAATTAGGTAAATGTTCAAGCAATTCTCCCCCCTGTGCATATTATTATAAATGCTCTTTAAAAGTTTTATGCTCATTTGGGGTGGGTTAAGTTAAGATTTAACCCAAATTCCAAACACAATTTTTCTGTACGTTCTTTTCCATACCACATAGGTTCTTTAGGGTTTCTTAACCAGTGATGCATAACATCTGCGTCCTTGATGATTTCATCAAAGGCAGAATGTATTGTTGATTTGTCACTATGATTATACACAGCAGAACAAATCATTTCTGTTTCTTCATCTAATGTTATTGCCATTTCATTAAGTAATGCTCTTACGACAGGTTCACATCTATGCGCATGGTCTGCACCATCTAAGCCCTGATAACTTATATAATCGTGCAAAATTCCTGCCATCTCCGCAAGCTCTGGGTCAAACCCTCGTTTATATGCAATTAACGCTGCAGCCACGCCAACACCATATAAATGAACATAGCCACATCTGCGGTCTACATCGTCGGGGTTTTTAAGCAGCATATCATCGACATATTTTCTTAAAGTATCAATTCTTGTATATACACGCTCCATAATGAGAACCTCGCATTATATAAGTAATCTTTATTCTTAACAAGTAAATCACAATTAATATAGCAATTACAGAAAATACGATAGAAGCGAATCATTTTTCACGAACGTTTCAACGTTAAAATATGATGAAGCTTGTATCAATTATTTTTGGTTTGCTGTAGATAATAAATATTTTCTTTATAAAGAGTAGCATAAATTTAATTATAAGACAACAGCATTTAAAATTAATACTTTTTGCTTAGGACTAGTTTAACAGCACCTCAAAGTAGGACTAAAAATAATAGACCTCTTGCGAAATTATAAACGCCGCCTTTACGGCAACTTTTCCGTACTGTGACTAAGCGTTTAATGAACTACTAAAGACAAATAACTCTGAAATACTAACCCCTGTAAAGTCAAAAAAAGGTGAAGAACAGTGGGAAAAGAACATGTTTGGTGCTGCTAGCAGATTGGTTTCTAAAGCTATCAGTTCTTTTTGTCAACCAATTGAATCTTTTTTAATTGGATTCAAGTAAAGACAAATATCCAACACGCTTCTAATGTTTGTTCTTCTAATGGACTCATTTCTTTTGTTGCTTCTAGGTTGGCTTTTTGCTTGCTTCTTATCATTATATTTTTTAACTCTTGATTCGCATTAATAATAAACTTTTTGTAAAATGAGTAGTATATATTATAAAAATAAAAATATGGGGGCATGAAAATGATTATTACAACAACAACTTCAGTTGAAGGCAGAAATATTGTAGAATATAGGGGTGTAGTTTTTGGTGAAGTTATAGCTGGTGTAAACTTTATGAAAGACTTTATGGCAGGGCTTAGCAACATTTTTGGCGGTCGTTCTGGTACATACGAAGAAGAACTTATAAATGCAAGGCAAAGCGCACTTATGGAAATGGAAAAGCGTGCGGCTCACATTGGGGCAGATGCAGTGGTTGGTGTAGACATTGACTATGAGGTGCTTGGTACAGACAACGGTATGCTTATGGTTACGGTTTCTGGTACGGCTGTTAAATTGGGGTAGGTGGAAAGAGAGTTGAGTGCATACTACTTTCTTGCAAGTGATTTTCCAATTGAAGAAAAAGAAAACAAGCTTATTGAAATGCTTTCAATAGAAGAAGCAATTTCAAAAGGGCTTGAGCCGCCTAGCTGGCTTAATAGCTGGGAAAATTTAAAAGTGTCGAACATGACTAAAAAAGTAATTTTGCGAGCGGATTCTGAAGAGTGCTTTGGTGAAATTGAAGTAAGAGAACAAAACGCTTCTTTTCAAGCACGGCAGTTTACTGACAAAAAATATATTTCTGCAATTGATTGGAGATATACAGATGCTCGTGCGTTGCAGCTTATTGAGTATTTTAAAGAGCACCTTAAAACTTCTTGCGAAATTGAATATTGGTATAATTGGCTGGACGAATTTACGGAGCCTCACTACACAAATATTACGGTTGATGCACTTACAACTGAGCTTTTAAAGTCGTTTACTTTTAATTTTGATGGAAGTAAATGTTTGAGAATTTACAAGTAAGCTTTTTTTAGTAAGCTGAAAATGCAGCAAAACGGTGACTGCAAGAACTTAGAACCTATCGTCAAAACCAAAACCACTGCTTTGGTTGCATTGCCACTTTGCCTTTCAGTGGTTTAATTTTGATGATAGGTTTTTAAATTGCTCTGCTTGCAAAAAAATTTGACAATTACTAATGTATATGTTATCATGCAAGTTGTATGTGTAACCGCTCGAAGAGGTGTTAACTTTTGCTTTAAATTTGCAGGCATAAGCATGCAGTTTTGCAAAGCCCGTATTCGGCGAGTTCTTAAATTAGGGAGGTGTAACCATGTACGCAATTATTGAAGCAGGTGGAAAGCAATACAAAGTTTCTGAAGGTGATGTAATCAAAGTTGAAAAGCTTAACCAAGAGCCAAACTCAAGCTATAGCTTTTCAAACGTTATGCTTTTGTCAAAAGACGGCGAAGTTAAAGCTGGCGCACCATACATTAACGGTGCAAGCGTAACTGCAACTGTTTTGTCAAACGGCAAGGCTAAAAAGGTTATCGTTTACAAATATAAGTCTAAAAAAGGCTTCCATAAGAAAAAAGGCCATAGACAACCTTTTACTCAATTAAAGATTGAAAAAATCAACGCTTAATTTTATGATAACCGTTAATATTTATAGAACCGAAGGCGGAATTATTTACGGCTTTCGTGCCGATAATCACGGTAAAGACATTGTATGTGCCGCTGTGTCAATTCTTACGCACAATGCAGTAAACAGCATTGAAACTTTTACTCCGTGCGAGTTTACGCTTGACATTAAAGAAAACGGCGGATATATGAACTTAATCATAAATGATTTAAAAAATGGACATAGAAACAAAGAAGCCGAACTTTTACTTGAATCTATGACACTTGGTCTTTTAGGAATTCAAGAACAGTACGGCAAGCACATTGTAGTTAACGATAGGAGGTGCAGTAATGTTAAAAATTAACCTTCAGTTTTTTGCACATAAAAAGGGCGTAGGCTCAACAAAGAACGGTCGTGACTCTGAGTCAAAGCGTCTTGGGCCAAAACGTGCAGACGGACAATACGTTCTTGCAGGCAACATTCTTTACACTCAACGTGGAACGAAAATTCACCCAGGTGCAAACGTAGGCAGAGCTTCTAACGACTCTCTTTTTGCTCTCGTTGACGGCCAAGTTCGTTACGAGCGTAAGGGCAGAGACAAGAAAAAAGTTTCTGTATACCCAGTTTCTCTTGCGGAATAATAATGTTAAGACAAATGCCGTGCATAGCACGGCTTTTGTTATATGAAAGGCTATGTACTGAGGTGTAACATGTTTGTAGATAGAGTTAAAATAAACGTTAAAGGCGGAGCAGGCGGAAACGGCTGTGTTTCGTTTTATCGTGCAAAGTATATAACACACGGAGGCCCAGACGGCGGCGACGGCGGGCGAGGTGGCGACATAATTTTTGAAGCTTCCTCAAGCATTACAACTCTGCTTGACTTCCGCTTTAAAAAAAGCTTTAAGGCAAACCCAGGCGAAGACGGAAAAAAGCTTAACTGCTCTGGGAAGGACGCACAAGACGTTGTTATAAAAGTTCCTGTTGGCACTGTTGTTAGAGAAGCAAAAACGAATAAAGTTATGCTTGACTTAGTAAACGATGGGGAACAAAAAACGCTTATAAAAGGCGGCAAAGGCGGCAAAGGCAACCAGCATTTTGCAACGCCGACAATGCAAGCGCCACGTTATGCACAGCATGGCAGGGCTTCTAAAGAATATGAAGTTATTCTTGAGCTAAAGCTTATTGCTGATGTAGGGCTTATTGGTTTTCCAAATGTTGGCAAGTCAAGCCTTTTGTCCATGGTAACAAACGCTAACCCTAAAATTGCAAATTACCACTTTACAACTCTTGCGCCAAACCTTGGTGTAGTACGCACAAAAAGCTTTAACGACTTTGTTATGGCGGATATTCCAGGGCTTATTGAAGGAGCAAGTGAAGGGGCAGGGCTTGGGCACGAGTTTTTGCGCCACGTTGAGCGTACAAAAGTTTTGATACACGTTGTTGATGCGGCGGCGCTTGAGGGTGGTGACCCTGTTGACAGTGTAAACAAAATTAATGATGAGCTTTATAAATACAATGAAGTGCTTATGAAGCGTCCGCAAATTATTGCGGCAAACAAAATGGACATTCCAGAAGCGGCTGAAAACCTTGAACGACTTAAAAAAGAGTTCGAGCCAAAGGGCTACAAAGTTATGCCAGTTTCTGCGGCAACAGGTGACGGCTTGCCAGACTTAATGGCGGTTGTGGCAGAAACGCTTTCAACCTGCGAAGTTGGCGAAGTTGTTTTTGAACCAGAATACTCCGAGTTCGACGACTTTAACACAACTTACGAGCCAATTATCGTTGAAAAAACAGGCTCTGGTGAATTTTCGGTTTATGGCACTGCTGTTACAAAAATGCTTGGTTACACAAACCTTGAAACAGAAAAAGGCTTCCGCTTTTTTCAAGATTATTTGCGTAAGTCTGCAATTGATGAAAGGCTTAAACAGCTTGGAATTCAAGAAGGCGACACTGTAACGGTTTGTGACCTGCAGTTTGAATATTATGAGTAATAAAGTAATAAAGGTTGGGTGATTTTTTGCTTACAAGTAAGCAAAGGGCTTTTTTAAGAGGGCTTGCAGGAAAAACGAACGCCGTTTTTCAAATTGGTAAGTCTGATGTTTCGCCTGAAATTGTAAAGGCAATTGACGAGCATTTAGAAGCTAACGAGCTTGTGAAAATTAGCTTGCTTGAATCGTGTGAGTCTTCGCCGAGAGAAGCGGCGGACATGCTTATGGGTAGGACACGCTCTGAAGTTGTGCAAGTTATTGGGCGAAAGGTTGTGCTTTACAGGCAATCTATGGGGAAGCAAAAAATTGAGCTTCCTAAAGAATAATAAAGTTATAATAAGAGTTATAATAAAACAAAGGCGGTTACACTTTTTTTTCTGTGTAACCGCTTTTTGTTAGGCATATATAAATTAGGGGAAGTCGTTTAAGTTGTTAGCTTCTAACAACTATGTCGCCAGAAACTGATGAAGCCTTAAATGTAGGGCTGCCGCTTCCGAAAGAAGCTGTTCCACTGTGGCGGTATTTTTGCCCTGTAAATGCGTTTCTTACACTGCCTGAAAGCGTTGAGTAATCAAGCATAAAGCCGTCATTTTGCGGAAGCTTTATTGTTTGGTCACCGCTTACGGCTTTAAGTTTTGCGCCATTTACTGGCATGTTTTTAAGGCTAATTTCAATGTCACCGCTTGCAGTGTGGGCTTTTATTTCTTCCAAAACTTTTCCAGCAAGCTCAATGTCACCGCTTGCAGTGTTTAGTTTTGCAACTGTAAAGTCGCCGCTTGCTTCTATGTCACCGCTTGCAGTTTGTAGCTCTAAAGCTTTAATTGTGCCAGTTGCTTCTATGTCGCCACTTGCAGTTTCCAAATGGGCAATTTCTCCAGTACCTTTTACATCAATGTCACCGCTTGCAGTTTGCACTTTTATCAAGTCAAAGTCGCCTGTGCTATTTATATCTCCGCTTGCAGTGTTTAGCGCAACTTCTTTTGACTTTCTCACCTCAAGCTTAATGTCACCGCTAACTGTAGAAACGTTTATATCAAGAAGCTGTTCAGCAGGAACAAACACCTTTATTTGTGCGCTAATTCTCTTTGTAAAAAATATGTTGTTCCAAAAATTTTCTCGCTTAATAAAAAGAGTGCCGTTTTCAACGAAAATATTTGGCATATATCCCTTGTTTTTTGAAAATACTCTAACAGAAACATCTTTTTCCCCATATGTTGAAATTGTAATGTCTTCTGTCATTAATGATGCGTCTATTGCACAAACAGAGTCTTTAGAAAAGCTTACATAGCCTTCTTGCGTATTTGAATTGCTTGAGTTTATATTTGTGTTTGTGCCAGTGGCGCTTGTGAGGTTAACTGTAGTTCTAAACCCATTACCACCCAAGCTTTTTACCAATTCGTCAGGGTCGCCAAGGCTTTCAATTGTCAAGTCGTATGCTTCACGTTCGTCAACGCCGTCTGCAACAAGCTCGGCATACCGTTCATTTAGGTTCAAAATAATTTCTTCCATAATATCTTGTGTTTCCTGTGATTGCCTAACATTTGTAAAAATGTCAGTTACATACTGTCTAAATAAATTATCATTTCCGTTCATAGCTTCTCCCCTTAAAATAATAGTATGTCAAGCCAATGTTTAACTTTTGACCAGTCGTTGCAGTTTTCGTTGTACAAAGCTTTGCCGCTTTCTGTAATTGAATAATACCGCCGCCTTGCGCCGCTTGCTTCGTCGCCCCAATACGAAGTAATGTAACCACCTTGCTCTAGCCTGCGAAACGTTGTATAAAGTGTTGCTTCTTTTATGTCAAAACCGTTTTCAGTTTTTTGGCGAACGTTTTTAGAAATTTCGTAGCCGTAGCTGTCGCCTTTTAAAAGTGCCGCAAGAATAATTGTGTCGGTGTAACCTCTTAAAATATCAGATGTGTTTAACATTTTTCACCACCTATTGTAATTGCAAAAATATAATTAATTGGAATAAATATATTATATACAAATATACCTCATCTGTAAAGGTATATTTTTAAAAAATAAACCCAGCGGAAAAACCGATGGGTTAAAAATTATTTATTTACAATGCTTTTTAAGAAAGAAGGGCGGTGCACTGTAACGGCTTTTTGTGGGCAAAGCTCTTGGCAGCAATAGCACCTTATACATTTTTCTAAATCTACAACTGGCTTTTTGCTAGTCATATCAATAATTTTTGCAGGACAGTTGTCTGCACAAATGCCACAGCTAATGCAGGTATTAAAGTCAAAAAGAGGGCGTGGCTGAACATATTTGTTTAAAAACTTCTTTAGAAACGGCGGAACATTCATCATGTCGCCAAACCAAATTGTTTCTGGAATTTCAAAGTCTTTAATTTTAAAAGATTCAATTTCGCTTCCGCTAAACTCAATGTCGTCAAAGCCTTCACTGCAAATTCCACGGTCTATGCAGTTTTTAATTGTGTAAACGTCTTTATGCTCTAGGTTAATAATTCGTGAAGCAACTTTGTCGAGGTGGTATGGGCTGTCTGAAGCAATTACAACGTTTACATGCCGTGGTGTTCCACCAGAAGGGCCGTTGCCTTCCATTCCAATGATGCCGTCCATAAAGGACAAAACAGGGTTTGCACACAGGCAAATGTCAATTAAGGCGTTTGCAAACGTAGGTTTTTGGGGCATGTTTAAGTGATACTCTGCTTTCATAATTCCAGGAACTGTGCCGAACATGTTTTTAACAGCACCTGTAAAAACCATCATGCCGTGGGTTTTTAGCTTTGAAACAGAAATTACTTTGTCAACGTCGTTTAGCATGTCGGTAACTGTAAGCTGTTTTAAAAGAAGCCCATTTGGGTTTGAACGCTCTGCAAACTTGTAGTTGCTGTTTAGCTTTGCGCCTGTTGCAGTTGCTACTTGCTCCATTCCTGTAACTTTGTAAATTCCAGCCAAAGCTTTTTCATTAAAAGGCCCTCCAGGGCTGTCGCCTATAACAACGCTTGCGCCAAATTCCATTAAAAGCTCGCATAGGGCTTGAACAAACACAGGGTGGGTTGTAGCCGCAACCTCAGGGCTTTTTTTAATGAGTAAGTTCACCTTTAACAAAACTTTTTCGCCCTTTTTAATGTATTTTTCTAAACCACCTAAGTTTTTAATACTTTCTGTTAGAGCTTGTTTTACAAGAGCAAGTTCATACTTGTTACACCTAATTAAGGATACTTTTGCGTTCATAGCATTCCTCCAAAAAATTTACCAATTGTAGAAATTCTGTTTTTAATCGACATTTCTATTTGCCAATACCGTTAAAAACCGGAATTGATTTAGCTAACATATATTATATGCCTATTTTTTATTATTGCAAGGGGCAATTTTTTATAGTAAAATTAGTTAATATTATAAATTTATGTATGAAGTGAAATTGAGGTAGATATGAAGCCTAAGCTTTTTGAAACAAGCCTCTACGAGCCTGTAAAAAGCTTTTTTACAGAAAAAGGGTATGATGTTTACGGCGAAGTAAAAGGCTGCGACTTAACTGCTGTAAAAGGTGATGAGCTTATAATTGTTGAGCTGAAGCTATCTTTTAATTTAAAACTTTTGTATCAAGCTTTGGACAGAAAAAAGTTAACAGAGCATGTTTATGTCGCAATCCCACGCCCACGCTCAGTTAGAAGCAAGCATTATTTAAACTGTATTCAAGTTTTAAAAGCTTTGGGTATTGGGCTTTTGGTTGTTTCGCTGGACAGCTCTTTTACAAGGGCTGAGGTGGTGCATGAACCAGAGCATTTACAGAAGCGACAAAGCAAACGCAGAAAGTCAAGTGTTTTAAAAGAAATTTCTGGCAGAAGCATAGATGCAAACAAAGGCGGAAGAAGTAAAGGTGCAATAAACACGGCATTTCGTGAGCGTTCTATAAAAATTGCTTGTACACTTGAAAAGGTAGGGGAGTGTTCTCCAAAAAACCTTATAAAGCAGTTTGACTGCCCAAAGGACACTGGCTCAATTGTTAGCAGCAATTTTTACGGCTGGTTTGTTAGGGTAAAAACTGGAGTTTACGCCTTGTCAGAAAAAGGAAGGGCAGAGCTTTTAAGAGAGCAGTTTTTGCCAGTTGTAAATTTTTACCGTGATGAATTAGCAAGAAATGAATTAGAAAGAAAAGATTTAGAAAGAAAAGATTTAGAAAGAAAAGATATAGATATAATAAATATATTATAAATGGAGGAAATAAAATGAGTAAAAAAATTATAGCAACAACAAAAGCACCAGGTGCAATCGGACCATATTCACAAGGAGTTTCTGCAAACCAAATGGTTTTCACATCAGGGCAGCTCCCCATAAACCCAGCAGACGGCAAGCTTGTAACAGATGATGTTAAAGAAGCGACAAAGCAATGCCTTGAAAACGTAAAAGCTATTTTGGAGGAAGCTGGCACAACACTTGAAAACGTAGTTAAGGTAACTGTTTTCTTAAAGGATTTAAACGACTTTGCTGCAATGAACGATGTTTATAAAACTTATTTTACGGAAAACTGCCCAGCAAGAAGTGCTTTCCAAGTTGCAAAGCTTCCGCTTGATGCACTTGTGGAAATTGAAGCAGTGGCGGTTCTTCTATAATGCTTGACGTTTGTTTGCTTGGAACGGGCGGAATGATGCCACTTCCTGACAGGTTTTTGACTTCGCTTGCTTGCCGTTTAAATGGGAAAATACTTTTGATAGACTGCGGCGAGGGAACACAAGTTACGCTAAAGCTTACTGGGTGGGGGTACAAGGCGATTGATGTCATTTGCTTTACGCATTTTCACGCCGACCATGTTTCGGGGCTTCCAGGGCTTCTTCTTGCCATTGCAAACTCTGACCGTTCCGAGGATATTCACATTATAGGCCCTGTTGGGCTTAAAGAGGTTGTAAAGGGGCTTACGATAATTGCGCCTAAGCTTCCTTTTAATTTATTGCTGCATGAAATTGTTTCTGAAGACAATGCACTTTTTGGTGAAGGGCTTAGCCTAAGCGGTTTTAACATTAGGGCAGTGCCTGCCGAGCATAGAATACCTTGTGTTTCTTACAGGATTGACGTAAAACGCCCTGGCAAGTTTATGCCTGAAAAAGCAAAGGAGCTTGGCTTGCCTATAACTTTGTGGAATGTAATTCAAAAAGAAGGGTTTGCGGAATACGACGGAAAAGTGTACACTTCTGACATGGTAATGGGTGAGGAACGAAAAGGCATTTCAGTTTCTTATGCAACGGACAGCAGGCCGTCTGAACGGCTTACAGAACTTGTAAGGGGTTCTGATTTATTGGTGTGCGAAGGAATTTACGGTGAGGACGAAAAGATTGAGAAGGCTATAGGATATGGGCACATGGTTTTTAGCGAAGCGGCTACTATGGCAAAAAATGGGGAAGTTGGGGAACTTTGGCTTACGCATTTTAGCCCATCTTTGACAGAGCCTGAATTGTTTTTGGACGTTGCTAAAGGGATTTTTGAAAATAGTGTTGTTGGGTTTGATAGGATTGGGAAGCAGATTAATTTCGCAGATTAGGATTAGTAAACCAACTCCTTGATTGGGGGCTTTGGATTTGAATATTGATAAAAAGATACAAAGCAAAATAATTGAAATTGGTAACAAATATAAAGACATAAAAAAGATAACTTTGTTTGGTTCAAGGGCTAGGGGGGATAACTCCGATAGAAGCGACATAGACTTAGCCGTTTACTTCGTTGATAAGCCAAATTACAATGTTATCGGGGACTTTGAGGAAATTGAAACACTGCTAAAAATTGATGTTACTGTTATAACAAATGGCTTGGAAGAAAAATTTCTTCAGAATGTTAAAAATGAGGAGATTGTTGTTTATATGTTTAAACTGGAAAACAAGTTAAACAATTTTAAAAAAGCTTTAGATAAGCTTGAAGTTGTCGTAAAGCAATTTGATTTTGAAAATGATATAATCCGTGACAGCCTAATTCAAAGGTTTGAATTTTGCTATGAGCTTGCTTGGAAAACGCTTAAAGAATATTTGGTTTACAATGGCTTGTTGGTGGAAAGTATGCCACGTGCTGTTTTTAAAGCTGCTTATGAAAATGGGGTTATTGACAATGCGGACATTTGGCTTGAAATGATTAGGGATAGAAATATTGCTTCGCATGAATATAGTGAGGAGCAAGCTAATGTTTTTGCTGAAAATATAGTTATTAAGTATTTTGATGAATTTAAAGGTTTGGCAATGAAAATAAATATAAGTAAATAAATATAAACACATTTAAAAAAAATAACCTCTTACAATGTAGCAAGAGGTTATTTAAACTTAACTAACTCTCAATTCCCTTCCTAGCCATAACACCAGCATCAAACGGGTGCTTAACCTTCCGCACCTCCGAAACATAATCTGCCATTTCCACAAATTCATCAGAAGGATTTCGCCCTGTAAGCACCAACTCAACGCCACTGGGACGCTTTTCCAAGAAGCCGTCAACGATTGCCTTATCAATAAATTCGTAGTTATAAGTAGAAATAATTTCATCAAGAACTAAAAGGTCGCACTTACCATTACTTGCCATTTCAGAAGCTTTCATAAATATTTCATTATGAATTTCTTTAATTTCGGTCATTTGCTGTTCAGTCATTTTATCTGTAAAAGGGAAAGGTTTTTCGCTTCGTAAAACTGTTACGTTTTCAAGCTTTTTAAGAGAAGTTAATTCGCCAGTATTCCAGCTTTTTAAAAATTGTGCAAAAACGACGTATAAGCCACTACCAGCGGCACGGAGCGTAAGCCCCAGTGCCGCAGTAGTTTTGCCTTTGCCGTCACCGCAATAAATGTGCAAAAGCCCTAGCTTATCCATTTTTATTTGTTTTTAATAGCCGCTTGCGCTGCTGCAAGGCGTGCTATTGGCACACGGAAAGGTGAGCATGAAACGTATTGAAGCCCAATTCTATGGCAGAACTCAATGCTTGAAGGTTCGCCGCCATGCTCGCCGCAAATGCCAAGCTTAATGTTTGGACGTGTTTTTTGTCCTTTTTCAACAGCAATTTGCATAAGTTGTCCAACGCCTGTTTGGTCAAGCTTTGCTGTTGGGTCAGCTTCGTAAATTTTTCTTTCGATATAATCGTTAAGAATTTTACCAGCGTCGTCACGTGACAAGCCGTAAGTCATTTGTGTCAAGTCGTTTGTACCGAAAGAGAAGAACTCTGCATCTTTTGCAATGTCATCAGCAGTTAACGCAGCTCTTGGAATTTCAATCATAGTACCAACCATGTATTTAAGCTCTACACCAGACTTTTCAATGAGAGCCTTTGCAGTTTCGTCAATAACATCTTTAACGAAGCGAAGCTCTTTTGTGTCGCCTACAAGAGGAATCATAATTTCTGGTACAATGTTAAAGCCTTTGTTCTTCTTAACTTCTAAAGCTGCTTCGATAATTGCTGTAGTTTGCATTTTAGCAATTTCTGGATAGCTTACAGCCAAACGGCAACCACGGTGACCCATCATTGGGTTAAGCTCGTGAAGGTTTGTAGCTTTTGCTTTTAAGTCTTCTACTGGTTTGCCCATTTCCTTTGCAAGGTGCTCAAAGTCAGCATCTTGAGTTGGAAGGAACTCGTGCAGAGGAGGGTCAAGCAAGCGGATTGTAACAGGTCTTTCTTCCATAGCTTCGTAAATGCCGATAAAGTCAGCCTTTTGGAAAGGAAGAAGCTCGTCTAATGCCGCAACTCTTTCTGCTTCTGTATCTGAAAGAATCATCTTTCTCATTTTAGGAATACGGTTTTCTTCAAAGAACATGTGCTCTGTACGAGTAAGACCGATACCTTCTGCGCCAAACCCAATTGCCTTTTTAGCGTCGTTTGGAGTGTCAGCGTTTGTGCGAACTTTCAAAGTACGAACTTTGTCTGCCCAAGCCATAAACGTAGCAAAGTCGCCAGAAATTTCCGGTGTAACTGTTTTGATTGAGCCGTTGTAAATTACGCCAGTTGAACCGTCAAGAGAAATGAAGTCGCCTTCGTTTACACGAACGCCGCCAAGCTCAAAATACTTTTCTTCTTCATTCATCTTAATTTCTTCACAGCCAGAAACGCAGCAACGACCCATACCACGAGCAACAACCGCTGCATGGCTTGTCATACCGCCACGAACTGTAAGAACGCCTTGTGCAAGGAACATGCCTTCAATGTCTTCTGGTGAAGTTTCAAGACGAACAAGTACAACCTTTTCACCACGTTCAACAGCTTCTTTAACGTCTTCTGCTGTGAAGTAAGCTTTACCAGTTGCAGCACCAGGAGAAGCTGGAAGCCCTTTGCCAATTTGCTTAGCTTCTTTTAAAGAAGCGCCGTCAAATGTTGGGTGAAGAAGTTGGTCAAGTTGCTTTGGTTCAACTTTCATAACTGCTTCTTCTTCTGTAATTAAGCCTTCTTCTACAAGGTCAACTGCAATTTTCAAAGCGGCGTGAGCTGTACGCTTTCCTGTACGTGTTTGAAGGAAGTAAAGCTTGTTGTTTTCAATTGTAATTTCCATGTCTTGCATGTCTTTGTAGTGGTTTTCCAAAAGGGTTGCAAACTTTTTAAACTCTGCATAAACTTCTGGCATTTCTTGCTCCAATTCCTCAAATGGCTTTGGAGTGCGAACGCCTGCAACAACGTCTTCGCCTTGTGCGTTCATCATGTATTCGCCGTAAATTTTGTTTTCGCCTGTTGCAGCGTTTCTTGTGAACACAACGCCTGTGCCAGAAGTGTCGCCCATGTTGCCGAAAACCATAGATTGAACGTTTACTGCTGTACCCCAATCATAAGGAATGTCGTTCATACGTCTGTAAACGAATGCACGAGGGTTGTCCCATGAACGGAAAACGGCGCAAACTGCTTCGTAAAGCTGTTCCTTAGCGTCGCTTGGGAAGTCTTTACCTTGGTCGTCTTTATACAAAGCTTTAAACTTGTTAACAACAGTTTTTAAGTCTTCCTCTGAAAGGTCAAGGTCGCTCTTTAAACCGTGTTCTTCTTTATATTCATCAAGAACTCTCTCGAACTTCGACTTTGAAACGCCGATAACAACGTCAGAGAACATCATAATAAACCTTCTGTATGAGTCGTAAGCAAAGCGTGGGTTACCAGTTGCGTTTGCAAGTGCTTCAACAGCCTCGTCGTTAAGACCAAGGTTTAAAACAGTGTCCATCATGCCAGGCATAGAAGCCCTTGAGCCAGAACGTACAGAAACAAGAAGTGGGTTTTTAGTGTCACCAAACTTCTTGCCAGTTGTTTTTTCAAGTTCTGCCATGCAAGCATCAATTTGCGACTTAATGTCTTGTGAAAGCACCTTTCCTGAACTATTGTACAAAGTACAAGCTTCAGTTGTTACAATAAAGCCTGGTGGAATTGGAAGACCAAGCTCTGTCATTTCGGCAAGGTTTGCGCCTTTGCCGCCGAGAAGGTTGCGCATTTTGCCGTTACCTTCTGTAAACATGTAAACATATTTTACACTCATGATTAAACCTCCTATAATTATTCCTATATATTATAACACATTTTTTGTAAATTTGTAGTGTAAATATCAAGTTTATCTAAATTTGTTAAAAATATTCATCAGATGTTTACTACATAGCTTATTTTAATGTATAATGTTACAATTAAATGCGCTTAAAAATGTCTAAACATATTGGGAGGGCTTGGATTGAATAGTTTTTTGCGCAAACATGGAATTCCAAAAGAACTTTTGCTTTTTCTTTTTGTAATTTCACTTAACGCTCTAGCCGCAGGGCTTAGTGACAACGTGTCGTCAAACTATTTTAAAGAAGTTTATAATGCAACTGCTCTGCAAAGAGGGTTTATAGAGTTCCCTCGTGAAATGCCTGGTATACTTTGCATTTTTGCAATTGCTGCTTTAAGCTTTCTTGGTGATGTAAGAACAGCTATTATTGCACAGTTTTTAAGTGCTTTTGGAATACTTGTACTGGGGTTTTATACACCTTCATTTAATGTTATGCTTGTGTTTCTTTTCATTCATTCGCTTGGTATGCACATTTACCTTCCGTTAAATGATGTTATTGGAATAAGCTTGGTTAAAGACAAAAGCACGCTGGGCAAAAGAATGGGGCAGTATTCGTCTTTGTACACGGCGTTTGCAATGGTTTCTTCGGGAATTATTTTTTTTGGCTTTCGGTACGGAGTATTCAGTTTTCAAACGCCTGTTAAAACAGTTTTTGTGCTGGCTGGGGTAATTTGGGTAATAGTTGCGATTGTGCTTTTTAATATAAGCAAAGTTGTTAATTATCCTATTAAAGCAGGCGAAAAGTTTAAATTAATAATAAGGAAGGAATACAGGCTGTACTATGTACTTTCAATTTTGCGTGGCGCACAAAAGCAAATTATGCTTGTTTATGCACCGTGGCTTTTAATTGAAATTTTGGGCAAGAAGGCAGACACAATTGCACTTATAAGCATAGTAGGCTCGTTTATCGGTATTTTTTTTATGCCAATGCTTGGAAAATGGATAGACCGCTTTGGTGTAAAGAAAATGCTTTACCTTGACGCACTTTCCTTTATTTTTGTTTATCTGGCCTATGGTTTAATGTCGTCTGGGTTTACATCGGGCTTGTTTACAAAGGTGGGGTTGCCTGTTTTAATTACTATGAGCCTTATAATTCTTGATAAAATGTCTATGCAGATGGGTATTATAAAAACACTGTATCTTCGTTCCATAGTTGTAGACGAAAAAGACATTACAAAAACACTTTCGCTTGGCATAAGCCTTGACCACGTCGTTTCAATTTTTGCTGGAATGCTTGGCGGTGTAATTTGGGTGTCGATTGGAGCGCAGTACATTTTTTACATAGCGGCTGTTTTGTCAGTTGGAAATTTAATAGTAGCATATTTAGTGAAGGAAGGAACAGAAAAATAAATGCAGAAGAAAGAACAAAATAACAAAGATAAGAGCAAAGAAAAAAACAAAAATAATGAAAAAAGAAACGAACCAGTAATTTTTCAAGATATTACAGAAACACTTGAAACAAACTATATGCCTTATGCAATGAGTGTTATTATTTCTCGTGCCATACCAGAAATTGACGGCTTTAAGCCTTCTCACAGAAAGCTTCTTTATACAATGTATAAAATGGGGCTTTTGACTGGTGGGCGTGTTAAGTCTGCCGATGTGGTGGGGCAGGCAATGCGGCTTAACCCACACGGTGACGGCGCAATTTATGAAACACTTGTCCGTTTGACAAGGGGGAATGCGGCACTTTTGCACCCTTTTATCGACTCAAAGGGCAACTTTGGTAAGCAGTATTCTAGGGATATGGCTTATGCTGCAAGCAGGTACACAGAAGTAAAACTTGATACAATAGCAAACGAATTGTTTGATAACATAGACAAAGACACAGTAGACTTTGTGGACAATTACAACGGCACAATGAAAGAGCCAACGCTTTTTCCAACAACTTACCCCAACGTGCTTGTTACACCGAACTACGGAATTGCCGTAGGTATGGCAAGCTCCATTTGCAGCTTTAATTTAAAAGAAGTTTGCGAGGCGACAATTGCATTTATTAAAGACAAAGAGTGCGACTTAACAAAGCATTTGCTTGCGCCAGATTTTTCTACAGGTGGGCAGCTTATATACAATGAAGCAGAAATCCGTAACATTTATACAACGGGTAGGGGAAGCCTTAAATTACGTGCGAAATACCGATTTGACAAAGCAAATGGCTGCATTGAAATTTACGAAGTGCCTTATGGGACTACAATTGAAGTTATAATTGACAAAATTGTTGCGCTTGTTAAGCAAAACAAGCTACGTGAAATAAACGACGTGCGTGACGAAACTGATTTAAACGGATTGAAAATAGCAATAGACATAAAGCGTGGGGCAGACCCAGACGTGCTGATGACACGGCTTTTCAGCATGACTACGCTACTTGACACAGTAAGCGCAAACTTTAACCTTTTAATTGACGGAAAGCCGAAAACGCTTGGAGTGTATGGCATTTTAGAAGAGTGGGTGCGCTTCCGTACAACTTGCTTGCGCAGGCAAATTACTTTTGACATCGGTAAAAAGTCGGAAAAGCTTCATTTGCTTGAAGGTCTTTCAAAAATTCTTTTGGATATCGACAAAGCGATACGAATAATCCGCCAAACTGAGGAGGACAGCAAAGTAATTCCAAACCTTATGGAAGGGTTTGCAATTGACGAGCTGCAAGCGGAATACATTGCAGAAATTAAGCTTAGAAACCTTAATAAGCAGTACATTTTAAACCGTGTAGGCGAGCTTGACAGCCTTCGTAAAGAAATTGAAGACTTAAAGGCGTTGCTTGTTGGTGATGATGGAATAAAAGATTTGATTTGCAAGCAACTGAAAGATGTTTCAAAAAAATATGGCGTGCCACGCCGCACTGAAATAATTTATGATGAGGTTAAAACGGAAGTTCCGGAACACATGTTCATTGACGACTATCAAATTAAACTTTTCTTAACCGACCATAATTATTTCAAAAAGATTTCATTTGCGTCGCTTCGTTCGGCCTCTGAGCAAAATTTGAAGGACGACGACGTAATAACTCAAGAGCTTGAAACGACAAACAAGGCAGATGTACTTTTCTTTTCGACAAGCTGCACTGTTTATAAAATGAAGGCTTACGAGCTTGCAGACTGCAAAGCTTCGTCAATGGGCGACTATTTAACAAACGTTTTGTCACTTTCGGCTGATGAAAAAATTGTTTGCATGGCGGCAACGCTTGACTACAGCGGACACATGCTTTTTGTTTATGAAAACGGAAAGGCTGTAAAAATACCGCTTTCGTCATATGCAACAAAGGTAAACAGAAAAAAGCTTATTAACGCTTTTTCGGATAAGTCGAAGCTTGTTTATGCCGAACATATAATTTGTGACAAAGATTACTTTTTTGTTAGAGATTTAGACAAAGCGGCTTTAATTAGCAGTGAGCTAATTTCTGAAAAGGCTACAAAAAATTCTGTAGGTGTTCAAGTGTACACACTTAAAAAGAACAGTGTAGTTAAGCAAGTAATTCCAAAGGAATTAATTACCATAGAGCAGCCAGAGTTCTACAGAACGCAAAAAATACCGTCAACAGGTCATTTTTTAAAGGAAGACGACAAAGAAAAAATTACAAAATTTTATTAAATTTTTAAAGAAATGGTATTGACAAAAAGCGACAGTATAAATATAATAAATTTAATAAGTTTTGTAACAGTTTCGTAATAATTTGGAGGTACTAAAGATGAAACTTAATAAAATTGTTATAGCTGTCGCTTTAGTTGGTGCTTTTACTTTATTTGGTGGGACAAGCCAAGCTTTTGCGCAAGGCGTTGCTACAATTAATACAAGCGGAGTTAACATTAGGCAAGAGCCTTCACAATCGGCAAGCATTTTAAGAACAGCAGAATCGGGAACCAATGTTACAATAAACAGTGTAGAAGGAGAATTTTTAAACATAACTATTGACGGAGCAGAAGCATACATAGCAAGCCAATTTGTTGAAGTTCAAAGCGCACCCGGTCTTGTGGCAGACGACGGTGTAAACATTAGAAGCTTCCCTTCAACTGAATATGACATTATTGGTAAAGTAAGCATGGGCGATTTAGTTGAAGTTGTTGGCCAGCTTGACGACTGGTACGTTGTTAAATATGACGGCAGAGATGGTTTTATTAACAAAAATTTTTTATTGGGCGACTTAATACAATATACGAAAAAATTAGAAAAGGTTGCAGAGCCAGAAGCACTTTATGCTACAATTACTTCTGACAACGGCGTAAACCTTAGAATTCGTCCAAGCCAAGAAAGCGAAATTATAAGCTCGGTTGCTTCTGGAGAAGTTGTTGACATTTTAGAAGCAGAAGACAATTGGTACAAAGTTTCATATTACGGAACAGTTGGTTACGTATCATCTGAATTTGCAGAAGCTAAACTTGGTAAAAAACCTACATCAGCTTCGGTTAGAGCGCAAAGAATTATTGATTATGCAAAACAATTTCTCGGTACACCTTATGTTTGGAGCGGAACAAATTTAAACAGCGGCGTAGACTGCTCGGGTTTTACATATGCTGTTATGAAAAATTTTGGAATTTCACTTAGTAGAACTTCAAGAGAACAAATTTATGACGGACAACAAGTTTCAAGAAGTGAGTTAAAAGCAGGGGACTTAATTTTCTTTAACACTGGCGGCAACTCACCAATTTCACACGTTGCAATTTACATAGGAAACAGCCAATTTATTCATTCGGCAAGCACTAATAGAAAAGGCGTTATCATTAGCAGCTTGAATGAAGACTATTACAATCGTACATACTGCGGAGCATCAAGAGTTTTGTAATTTTGTGCACGCTTTTTATACCCCACTTTTGGTTTTGTAAAAGTGGGGTTTTTGTATTTAACGTCAGCCACAATAAAAATATTCTTTGGGTTGTTCATCTGGCATTCCAGTTATTCCTTGAAACCTAATAACAATTGTATAGCCAAGCCCGTAAAACCAGCTTTAGCCGGTTACAGATACTGGTATTGAAAATATGGGGTTTTTGGCTCTTTGACATAAAGTATAATCTACAGAAGTTATTATTGTCCAACACAAAATAATTTACGATATTGGCAGAAGGAAGCCAAACGCCTAGACGGTTGGCGTTTTGACCGATAGATAGTGTCATGTCTATTAAAAACGGAATTGCTATAGATTATAAAAGATACTACAAGAATTAGAAAAACACAATATGTAAAGAACATTTTAAATATAGCTTGACAAAGCATAGCAAAAGCATGTACATTAATATGGAAGATTTTTATATTTTTGATTTTGTTAATTTTTATTTATTAGAATTTGGTGATTTTATGAGGTATGCAAAAAAGCTTTTTTTAGGTAGTGGTTTGCAAAATAACGTTGAACAGATAAAAAGCTTTTTGGAGGAGGGCGTTTCAGTTTTTGACACATACGTACTATGTGTTGACGAAGCTTCCAATAATTTGCTTTACATTTTCACCACGTCAGAGCTTTTAAAAAAACACTACGCCAAAAGAGGGTTTTTAATTGTAGGCTTTGCAAACGACAAAAAGGAAGCGTATGCGCTTACGTGTGAAATTGTTGCTGATTTTTTAAAAAAGGGTAGAAGCTTTGCTCATTTTAAACATTTTTTAAGTAAGCTTTAACTTTAGCAATTGAAAGTAATTTTTACTGGGGGTAACTATGAACAAACGCTTTGCGTTTATTGTTGGGATATTTGTATCGGTTTCATTTATTTGTTTAGCACTTTATACATCGGTTTACGCATATGCCTTTTCGGCGGAATTTTTTGAAAAGGAATTTGACAAGCTTAACATAGCGCCGCAAATTAAAATGGAAAAAGACGAGCTTATGAAAGTTACAAAACATATGCTTGACTATTTACTTGACAAAGAGGAAAACTTAAATATAAACACTGTTGTTGCAGGTGAGGAACGAGCTTTTTTTAATGAAAGAGAATTGTCCCACATGGTTGACGTGAAGGAGCTTTTTAAAGTAGGAAGCCTTATAAAGTATATTGGTTTTACAGTTTTAACTTTAGGCTGCTTATTTATTTTAGGTTCTATTTATAAAAAGCATAATTGGAAAGAAATTGCACAAAATTTAATAAAGGGCTTTAGCTTAACACTGCTTGCTTTTTGTATATTTATTACGGTGCTAATTGTAATAATTTCTTTGAATTTTGAAAGTGCATTTACAATTTTCCACCAGTTGTTTTTTAACAACGAGCTTTGGATACTTGACCCACAAACTGATTTGCTTATAAACATTGTACCGCTTCAATTTTTTATTGATATTGCAACAAAAATTGCCATCATGTTCTCATTTTTCATTTTTGTTGCCGTTGTTGTTAGCTTCTTTTCTATGCGTTTGTTAAGAAAAAAGGGAGCTTAGGTAGAAATAGCATAAACAAGGAGCTTTTTTAATGGGTGTGATTTTCGCCGTTTTAGGTATAATAAAAATTATATTTTTAATTTTGTTCTATGCCTTAATTGTGCTTTTAAGCATACTCATAGTTTTTCTGGTTATGCCCATTGAATACAGAGTAAGCGTTTTGCATGATAAAGGGCAAACTAGCTACAATGTTGTAATACTGACTTTGTTTAGGCTGCTAGGTTTTTATGGCTCAAGCAAAGAAGGTTTTCATTGTAGGTTTTTATGGTATAAAGTTAGTTTTTCTGAAAAAGAGGTTAAAGAAACAACGGAAGATGTAAGAGAAGTTGTTACTTGTAGTAATGAAAAAAGTTTGAAAGAATCCTTAGAAGAAGTTGCTGATAATAGTATAGGCGAAAAACAGCAAAGTTTTAAAGAGGATAAGAGCAGTAAAGTAAAAGCAAGGTTGTTTAGCAAGCTAAATAATAAAGAAAAAAAAGCAACTGACGAAAAAAAATCTTTTGATTTTTTTAAGACAATTAAGTCAATTTTTGCGTATCCTGATAAAGATTTAATTTTTAAAGGTGCTATTAAAATTGTAAGTGACTTGATTATGGCGTTAGAACCAAAGGTCTTGAAGCTTCATGCAACATTTGGGTTTGAAGAACCATACACAACTGGGCAGGTACTTGCCATTTTGGGTTTGATATATCCTTTGTATAGATACGACGTTTGCTTTTACGGCAGTGAACAAAAATTTTTGAAGCTTGACAGTAATTTTAAAGGGCATTTCAGCATAATAAAGTTGATAGTTCCTTTTGTTCGGTTTGTTTTGTTAAAGCCAGTTAGGAAAGGTATAAAGATGATTTTATTTAGGTTGTTTAAAAAATAGCTTTCAGTGTGTTTTTAAAACAACCAAAGAAAGGGAGATAAAAATGAGTAATAATGTAAATTCAAACCTTGAGGTTTTGTTTAACAAAATGGAAAACTTTATTTCTACAAAAACTGTAGTAGGTGAACCTGTAACTTTTGGTGACGTAATCGTTCTTCCGCTTGTTGACGTTCAGTTTTTTGTTGGTGCTGGCGGCGGCGGTGCTGACGGAGAAAGCGAAAAGAAGGCTGGTGGAAGCGGCGGCGGACTTGGCTCTAAAATTACACCTTCGGCTGTTTTGGTTGTTACTGGCGGAAACGTGCAGCTTGTAAACATTAAACACCAAGATTCTTTGAACAAACTTATAGACATGGTTCCTGGAATTTTAAGCAAGTTCAACTTAGGGGACATGTTTAACAAAAAGGAAGAGCCTTCATTTGATTTTGACGCAGAACATGTAAAGACAGATGATGCGGTTACAGAATAATTGGATTTTGTAGGTGTAAACTACCCACCCAAAATTTGGGTGGGTAGTTTACAGCAATTCTGTACACATAGGTGATTGGCTTTCTTCTGTTAACATTGTAAAGAAGCAGAATTGCTGCAGCTAGAGTTAGGCACATCATTTGCTTTGCAGCTTGGGCAAATGCCGTAGAAGAAAAGCTGTTCTCTAACAACCGTGAAATCCATGGTTTGCGAAATTTCTTTCTTTAAGCCGTCAAGACATTTTACTTGCATAATATCATAGACAGCGTGGCAATTATCGCATATAATATGAGGGTGAGGTTCGTTGTTTGGGTCGTATCTATAGCTGTTTTCGCAAACATTTATTTCTTGAATTAAACCCGAATTTTTAAGCGTTCCCAACGTTTTGTATATTGTTGCTAGGCTTATTGATGGAAAAGAGGTATACACAGCCTTATAAATTGTCTCTGCACTGGGGTGGTTCTTGGCTTCGTATAAAAAGCTGTAAATAGCTAAACGTTGTGGGGTAACTTTAAGTTTTTTTTGTTTTAAATTCTCTATAAGCGTTGACTTCAAGATAACACCTTCTTATTTAATAATAATTATTATATAATAATATGCTTTTATATTAACGTCAAGTGATTAAATTAAAGATAAGGTGGAAATTTATAGATGAAGGTTGAATATATAAATCCTTTTGTTCAAGGAGCGCAAAATATAATTAACACAGTATGTGGTGAAACGCCTGCACTTGGCACGCTTGGGCTGAAGCAAAGCCCGTACATATGCGAGCCTGTTTCAATTACAATTGAAATTGTTGGCGAAATAAAAGGGAACGTTGTTTTTAATATGAAGGAAGAGGTTGCTTGTCACATTGCTTCTAAAATGATGTTTGGAATGCCAATTCCTTCCCTTGACGATATGTCGAAAAGTGCAATTTCGGAGCTTGGCAACATGATATCTGGAAACGTTGCAACACTTATTGCAGCAAAAGGAAAAATAATTGACATTAGGCCGCCTGTTTTCAACATGAATGCGCCAGCCAGTGCATACCCTTTTGTTTTGCCAGACAGCAAGCTTATTAGTATGCCGCTTAAATTTAGCAGCGGATATATATTTTCTATAGACATCTTGCTGTATGATTAATTTTTATGGAGAATTTTTATGAACATAGTTTTACACCAGCCCGAAATTCCGCAAAACACGGGGAATATTGGGCGCACATGTGTTGCAACAGGGACAAGGCTTCACATTATAAAGCCAATTGGTTTTGATGTAAGCGACAAGGCAATTAGGCGTGTGGGGCTTGATTATTGGAAGCACTTAGACGTAAGTTACTATGAAAGCTTTGAGCTTTTTTTAAAAGAAAACGAAAATCCAAAAGTTTACATGGCAACAACAAAAGCAAAAAATGTTTATTCTGAAGTTAGTTTTGAAAAAGACTGTTATATAATGTTTGGGAAGGAAAGTGCAGGAATTCCAGAGGAGATTTTAGTAAATTATAAAGAAAATTCAATTAGAATACCTATGCTTGAAAGTTATCGTTCGCTTAACCTTGCAAGCAGCGTTGCAATTGTTTTGTACGAAGCTTTGCGACAAAACAGCTTTTTGGGTCTTTCCACGGAAGGGCAGCTTCATAGGCTAAGCTGGTAATTTAACAAATTAAAATTTCCCGCAAAAGTGGGTTTTTTTGTTTTTAATTATTTTTAATACATATAATGAAGTTACTTTGCTGTTACTCTAAAATGTTCCATTATAAAAAAACATAAGACGGCTATAATATTTATGTAACATAACTTACAAGTCAAACGGGTTCGGCAGAAAAATTATTGCGGCATTTAAGCTAGTTATAATAAAGGCTAAAACTTTTTACTTGTAAAACTGTTACTGCATTATGAGTGATAATGTGTAAATATATAGACAAAATGGGAGGATTATGACATGAGTAATAGCAGCAATACTAAAGCAGTTCCAGAAGCACGTGCAGCACTTGACAAATTCAAGTATGAGGTAGCAAGCGAAATCGGTGTACCTTTGAAGCAAGGTTACAACGGTGACCTTACATCTGCTCAAAACGGTTATGTTGGCGGATATATGGTTAAAAAGATGATTGAAGCGCAAGAAAGGCAAATGGCTGGAAGCGGCACTGCTGGAATGAGCGGTTCAACAGGTTCAACTAGCACACCTGCAGGCACAACAAAGTAAATTGTATTGAACGGATAAAGTAACAAACTGGGGGTACGAATTTCTCGTACTCCCTTTTGTTGATTTTTTATTTGTTGTGTGCTAATATAATATAAAAACAAAGTACAAGGAGTATTATGTTTGCTTTTATTTCAGGAACGCTAAGTTACATAAACGAAAACAGCGTTGTTATAGAAACAGCAGGAATTGGCTACAGGCTTTTAGTGTCTGAAAGAACAGTTTCTAAGCTTCCAAAAGAGGGTGAATTTGTTAAACTTTTCACTCATATGAACGTCAAAGAAGACGGAATTACACTTTACGGCTTTTTCTCGAATGACGAGCTTGAAGTTTTTATCACACTTACAAGCGTGTCAGGTGTAGGGCCAAAGGCGGCACTTGCAATTTTGTCAGTTTTAGAGCCTCAAGAAATTTATTTAGCAATTGTAACAGAAGATTCTGCTTCAATTTCCAAGGCACAAGGCGTAGGAAAAAAAATTGCTGCAAGAATTGTTATGGAACTTAAAGATAAAATCAAAAACAACTCGTATATAGGTAGTGTAAGTAATGTAATAAGTCCACAGCAAACACTTGCAGCTTCTTCACAGGAAAAGCAGGATGCTATCGACGCACTTACCGCCTTAGGTTACAGCAAAAGCGAGGCTGTTAAGTCTGTTATGGAAGTTTCAATTGACGGAATGTCGGCAGACAACATTATTAGGCTTGCAATTAAGAAAATACATAAACAATAAGGTGGTACAATTGGAGCAAAGAATAATTACGTCGGTTTCCCAAAGCGAGGACGTTTTGCTTGAGCCAAAGCTTCGTCCGCAAGGCTTTTCCGAATATGTAGGGCAAGACCAAGTTAAAAGCAACATGCAAGTTTACATTGAGGCGGCAAAAATGCGTAAAGAACCTTTGGACCATGTTCTTCTTTATGGTCCTCCAGGGCTTGGAAAAACTACGCTTTCAAACATTATTGCCTCTGAAATGAGCGCAAGCATTAAAACAACGTCTGGCCCTGCAATTGAATACCAAAAAGACATGGCGGCAATTTTAAACGACTTAAACGAAGGCGACATTTTATTCATTGACGAAATACACAGGCTAAACCGTGTCATTGAAGAAATGCTTTACCCTGCAATGGAAGACTTTGCTATGGACATAATTATCGGAAAGGGGGCAGGGGCAAAAAGTATTAGGTTAAACCTCCCACGCTTTACATTAATTGGTGCTACAACACGCTATGGGCTTTTGACAGCGCCTTTGAGGGACCGTTTTGGCGTTGTTCACAGGCTAGAGCCATACAGCTTTGACCAGTTAAAAGAAATTGTTAAGCGTTCCGCTGGGGTACTTTCTGTTGAAATTAGTGACGAAGGGGCAGAGGAAGTTGCAAGGCGGTCACGAGGGACACCTCGTATAGCAAACCGCCTTCTTAAACGTGTTAGGGACTTTGCACAAGTTAAATATAACGGTATAATTTCTGACGAAGCAGCGAAGGCTTCTTTGGACTCATTGAACGTTGACAAAATGGGGCTTGACAGCATTGACAGAACTATGCTTACAGCTATTATTCAAAGCTTTGGCGGCGGACCCGTGGGGCTTGACACAATTGCCGTTGCAATTGGCGAAGACGCAAACACAATTGAGGACGTTTACGAGCCTTATTTAATTCAGCTTGGGTTCATTCAGCGTACAGCACGTGGGCGTGTAGCAACAGAGCTTTGCCGAAAATATTTAGCGGAAGCAGAAATAAATTAATTGTAAAAATTATTTTGGGGGTATTTAGAATGAACCAAAATGGAAACAACAATAATATAAGTGAAAACTTAGGCACAGAAAATGAAATGTATCGAATTGTTGTTGAAGATACAAAACCTATGGGCTTTATAAGCCGTTTTGTTTCGCTTTTTGTTTCACCAACTAAGCTAATGCAAAACATTTCGTTGTATCAAAAGTTTTTGCAGCCAATGGTAATTTTAGCTTTAATTGCTATTGCTATGATGCCGTTCACATCAAAGCTTGAACAAGTTGTGTACGCTGAGCAGTCCATAATTTTTGTAGAACGATTTGGCTCTGACTTTTTGAATTTTAGCCAAATGCCTTCATCTATAGAAACTTTGGGTACAGCGTATTACCTAATAACTTTTGTTGGGGGGCTTATTGGTTTTGTAATTGCAATTTTATATATGACAATTGTTTTAAAAATATTAACAGCGTTTTTTAGAGGTACTGCAAAATTCAAGCAATATTTTTCTATGATTTCCCACACAGCAATTATTTCTAGTATAGGCGGCTTGATAAGCACTATAGTAAGTGTAGCTATTAGTTCAACTCTTAATGTAACTTCGCTTGCAGCAGTTTTTATGCCGAATGGCAACTTTACTATGATTGAGTACAATTTTTTATCTGCAATTACAATTTTTTCAATTTGGGAATTTGTGCTTATTTTTATAGGAGTTAAAGAAATAAATGGTTTTTCAAAGGTTAAAGCAGCAGTATTAGTATGTTTATTATTTGTAATTTCTATGGCAATTATGGCTGGGATATCGTATATTCCTGTAATGAGTTATGATGCGATTTTCCAAGGCCTACCAAAATAAACTAAAAAATGCAAATTGCAATAGAAGGAGAGCATAAAATGTCAAAAAAGACAAAAATAGCAATTGCTGTTGTTGTGATTACAGTAATTGGCGGTTTCATTTTCTTTGCCATTAACAACGCAAACAGCAGAGAATCAGCTTCTGGTATTTCTAAAAATGCGTTTCCAGTTGATATAGAAAAATCTCACAAGGAAACTATTGTAACAAAAGTTACAGCAAAAGGCGGCGTTGAAATTATTAAAAAAGACAACGTGTACGCTACATCTACAGGTAAAATTAATAAGCTTAACGTAAAGCTTGGTGACGTCATTACAAAGGACATGGTTCTATTGACATATGACGACAAGTCACTTCAAACGCTTCAAAACCAGCTTCAAGACGCAGAGCTTGCGCTAAAGGCTGCAAGGCTTGGGCTTTCGGCTCTTACAATTCCAGCTTCTGAGTCCGAGCTTTCAATGGCTGATGCCAAAGTTAAGCAAGCCGAAAAATCAATTGATGATATTAACTATCAAGTAAGCCAGCTTGACAGCACAATAGCAAGGCTTGAAAGAGACATTCAAGAGGCTGAAAAAAAGTTTAGCGACAACAAAGCTTTGTTTGAAAAAGGAGTTATTGCACAAAAAGAGCTTACGGCTTATTCGGACAACGTGAAGCAGCTTAAAGACCAGCTTGAAACACAAAAGGCGCAAAGAAACAACACGCTTTTGTCAATGAGCTCTGCCGAGCGAACTCTTTCTGCCGCTAAGTCAGACTATTCAATTGTTCAAAACAAAAGTAAGGAAGCAAGCAACCAAAACCGCATTGCACAACAGCAAGTTTCGGTTGAGCAAGCAAGTTTAAGAATTGAACAAATTAAAAAAGAAATAAATGACTTTAAAACAGAGGAAGTAAGCGAGGTTGAAGGTGTAGTAACAGCACTTTATACAGCCGAGGGTGAAACAGCCGCTACAGGCAAAGTTTTAATGGAAATTTCAAAACTTAGCTACGACAACCTTGTTATAAAAGTAAACGTTCCAGAAAACAAAGCTTCTGCAATTGCTGTTGGGCAAAAGGTAGAGCTTCGTGGTGACGCCCTTGGCAAAAATGTTTACGAAGGCGTACTAAGCAAAATAAACCCTATTGCAGAGCGCAAACAAATTGGAAATTCAACAGAAACTGTTGTTACCGTTGAAATTTCTTTAAAGGAAGAAAACCCAAACATTAGGCCAGGGTACACAATTGAAACAGCTATTGTTACAAACACAACAGAGGACGCAGTTTGTGTTCCGCTTATGGCTACACGTATGGACGACGAGGGCAACGACTATGTTTATATAATGAAAAGTGACTATTCCGTTGAAAAACGTATAATTAAACTTGGTGAATATTCTGGAATTTACGTTGCAGTTGACTCTGTTGCAGAAGGTGAAAATGTTATTATGACGTCAGCACCTCAAATTACAGAAGGAAGCTTTGTTAAACCAATTTCAGGAGTTGATTCAACAAATTCAACTAGCGGAAGTGGGCAAGGTGAGTAGTATGCAGTCGATAATTAAAACAGAGGGGCTACACAAGGTTTACAGAAACGGAAGAATTGAAGTTTCGGCTTTAAGAGGAATTGACTTAAACATAAACCAAGGTGAATATGTTGCAATTATGGGTGCGTCTGGCTCGGGTAAGTCTACACTAATGAACATTTTGGGCTGTTTGGACTCGCTTACAAAAGGGAAATATCTTTTGGACGGTGAGGACGTTTCTACGCTTCAAGGCAAAAAGCTTGCAATGATTAGAAACAGAAAAATAGGCTTCGTTTTTCAATCGTTTAACCTTTTGCCAAAGCTTACTGCGTTGCAAAACGTAGAACTTCCGATGGTTTATGCAGGGGTAAACGGCAAAAAGCGGCGTGAAGCAGCAATGGAAGCATTGGAAAAAGTAGGGCTTACTGAAAGAGTTAAGCACAGGCCGAACGAGCTTTCAGGTGGGCAAAGGCAGCGTGTTGCAATTGCTCGTGCGCTTGTAAACAAGCCTTCGCTTTTGCTTGCCGACGAACCAACAGGAAACTTAGACAGTAGGTCGGGCGAAGAAATTATGGGGGTTTTTGCAAAGCTTTACAGCGAAGGTTCGACAATTGTAATGGTAACTCACGAGGACGAAATTGCACAGCACACAAACCGCATTGTTACATTTAAAGATGGGCTTGTTGTAAGTGATGTTCCTGCCGAGGGAAGGGGGCGTTTGTAATTAGCATTTTAGAAAACATAATGTCAGCCTTTTCAAGCGTTTTGTCAAACAAAATGCGCTCAATTCTTACAATGCTAGGAATTATTATTGGTATAAGCTCTGTTATAATGATTACGTCAATTGGAGCTGGGTTTCAAGCAACTACTATGAATACTTTTTCAAACATGGGCATGGAGCGCCTTGAAATTGGCATGAAGTACGACGAGGAGTTAAAATCAAGCGACTACTTGGTTATGGAAGACATAGACATTGTGCGCTCGCACCCTGATGTTAAATATGCTTCGGCAATTTGGTCGTCGTCTGGGTTTGTTGGACTTAAAAACCCATCAGAAACAGAGCGTTGCTATTTTATTGGAAGTGACGAACAGTACCGCTATGTTCAGCCGATAGAGCTTAAATACGGAAGGTTTGTAACAGCACCAGACGTAGAAAACAAAAGCTATGTTGCTGTAATTGAAGAAACGCTTGCAATAAAGGTTTTTGGAAAGGCAGATGCCGTTGGCGAAAAAATAAACGTTAAGTTTTGGAGCGGAAGCTCAGAGCTTACTGTTATCGGCGTTACAAAGTCGGAGCAGTATAACGCAATGTTCCAAATGCCAAGCTTTATTTACATGCCTATTTCAGCGATAATGGACATTTATAACTCGTCTAATGTTGATGGTTTTTATGTAACCGCAAAGGACAAGGAAAAAATGGACAGAATGGCTGTTGAGCTTGTAAAGCTTCTTGAGGTGAGGCACGGCAACGAAAACAAGTACAGGGCAGACAACATGCTTAAACAGCTTGACGAAATTAACACAGTTTTGTCGGGCATTACAGGGTTTGTTGGGCTTGTTGCCGGAATTTCTTTGGTTGTTGGCGGAATAGGCGTAATGAACATTATGCTTGTTACGGTTACGGAACGAACTAGAGAAATTGGAATTAGAAAAGCTCTTGGTGCGACAAACGGAAACATTAACATGCAATTTTTGATTGAAGCTATGATTTTGACGGCCATAGGCGGTATAATTGGAATAATTGTCGGGTATGTCGGTGGAATTGCCTTGGGGCAGGCTATAGACGTTTCACCTTCAATTTCTTTGCCTACTGTTGTTGGAACAGTTATTGCCTCCAGTGCAATTGGTATAGTTTTTGGGGTTTATCCAGCAGGAAAAGCTGCAAAGCTTGACCCAATTGAAGCTTTGAGGTATGAATAGATAAACTAAAGGATTAACAACTAAGCTTACCTTATTTTAGTGGGGTAAGCTTAATTATTTATTGGTAACTCTATTTGCGTTTTGATTTTTTTATGATAAAATAAAGAAGAAGCAAATTGAATTTTAATAGCAATTTAATATTAATTTAATAGCAAATTGAAACAATACAGCAATTCTGAAAATAATCCCTACAAGCTTCGCTTCTATCGTTATTTTCTCATTATTTTCTGAAATTGCTTTAGAGAGCGTTTTCAAAAGTAAACTCTAAAATATATTACAAAAAAACGAAGGAAGGTGTTTTATGGCTACAACATATATTTTTGGGCATCATAACCCAGATACCGACTCTATCTGTTCGGCAATAGCCTATGCAGAACTTAAAAAGAAGCTTGGGCATGATGATGTTTTTGCATACAGGCTTGGAAAAATGAACAAGGAGACACAGTTTGTACTTGATTACTTTGATGTAAAAACACCACCGCTTTTAACAGACGTAAAGTTGAAGCTAAAAGACTTGGGGCTTTATAATGCTATTCCGCTTTTGCCTACAGACCCACTTAAAAAAGCATGGGACACAATTGGAACAAGCATAGGCGCAAGAATAATGCCAATTGTTGACGACAGAGGCATTTTAATTGGCATTGTTTCTATTGGTGACATAACAAAAATTTTCATGGAAATTGCAGATGAAGACTTGCTTGAAAAGTACGAAATAAGCTACGATAATTTGCTTAAAATTTTGGACGGTCAATGCGTAAAAGGTACATACAATTATGATTCTCTTTGTGGCAGGCTTATAGTTGGAACGCCAATGTTTCCTCTTTCTGAGTTAACAGACAAAGACATAATTATTATTGGGCGTGCAGAGGACGCCAAAAATTTTGCAAACAACACAGCATGTGGGCTTGTAATTCTTACAAACGGGCTAAAGCCGATTGATGTTGAAAAAGCAAAGGGAAACGTCGTTTGCGTAAACCATTCAACTCACAGGACAATTACGCTTTTAAACCAAGCAATTTCTGTTCGCTCAGTTATGTGCTCTAAGCGGATTATGACGTTTTCAACCGAAAACTACGTTGAAGATATTATCGAAAACATGAAAACGTCTTCACACAGAAACTTTCCTGTTGTAAACAGGGAAGGACGTCTTGTCGGTGTAATTTCAAGGCGGCACCTTTTGGAGTACAAGCAAAAGCAAGTTATTTTGGTTGACCATAATGAAAGAAGCCAGTCTGTAGCTGGCATAGAAAATGCTAACATAATTGAAATTATAGACCACCACCGAATAGCAGACGTTCAAACTGACAAACCTTTAATGATAAGGGCAGAGCCTGTTGGCTGCACATCTACAATTATTTTTAAAATGTTTACAGAGAACGGCGTTAAGCCAACAAAGAAAACGGCAGGGCTTTTGCTTTCTGCAATTCTTTCAGACACGCTTATGTTTACTTCACCAACATGTACTGACCAAGACATGGCGGCGGCTGAAAAGCTTGCAAAAATTGCAAACGTTAAAATGGATGAGCTTGCAAGCCAAATGTTTGGTGCAAGCACCTCAATGTCGGAGTACACACCGCATGATATGCTAGAGCTTGACAGAAAGCAGTTTTCTATAGACAAATATTTGGTTTATATTTCACAAATTAACACACTAGACTTTAAAACTATTGTTAACAAACGGTACGAGCTTTTGGACGAGATGGAAATTTTCAAAAAGGAAAAGCGGTGCGACCTTGTTATTCTTATGATAACTGACATTGTGCTTGGCGGAAGCGAGATTATTGTTTGCGGCAAGGCAAAAGAGCTTGTAAAAAGAGCTTTCGGGCTTGAATTTGACGAAGCAAGTGTTTTCCTTCCTGGTGTTGTTTCTAGGAAAAAGCAAGTTGTGCCACGTCTTACAATGGCTGTTCAATCTTTGTAAAATATTAAATGTGTTTGAGGCGGCGTTATAGCCATTTAACTTTAACTATAAGCCGCCTAGAAACATGGGAAGTGAGGTTGCCAAGCGTATGAGCATTTTTAAAAGAATTAAGTACAACTCACCTGTAATAATTACGTATGCCCTTGTTTCTTTTCTTGCGCTTTTAATTCAGCATTTCACAAATGGTTTGGCTACATTTTATATTTTTAGTGTATATCGAAGTTCATTTAGTGACCCTTTGGCATATTTTAGAATATTTACCCATGTGCTAGGGCATATTAATTTTACGCATTATTTAAACAATTTTTTAATAATATTTTTAATTGGACCAATGCTAGAAGAAAAGTACGGGTCTAAGCGTCTTATAGTAATGGTTATTTTAACTGCTTTTGTTACAGGGCTTTTAAACATAGTATTTTTTGAAACAATTCTTCTTGGGGCAAGTGGGGTTGCATTTATGCTAATTTTACTAAGCTCTTTTGCAAACATAAAAAAGGGGCAAATTCCGCTTACACTTCTTTTGGTTGCTTTGGCGTATATTGGTAAAGAGGTTTATGACGGAATGTTTGCAGTTGACAACATTTCGCATGTAACGCACATAGTTGGCGGCTTGTGCGGTGCAGTAATTGGGTTTTTTGCAAATAATAAAGAATAAATTAAAAGCTTCATCAAAAGATTGCAAGATAGGGTTTGATTTTATGGATAATGAGCATATAAAAATTAATACATCAATACCAAGCTTAAAAAATAAAATTAAAATAGACGTTGAAGGGCCTACAGAGCGTGCCTATTGGTACATTCGCTTTAATATTCCGCTTGACAAAGCTTCTGTAAACCGTGACACAATGAATGTTACAGACACAGACGGGTATATTATGCGGACGTACATTTCATACGATGAGGACGAAAACCTTATAGTTATCGTACCTCTTGATTCGTATGAGCAGAACAGGTACTACTTTTTAAACATTTCTAAGCAAGTGCGCTCGGCAAAGGGGCAGCAGCTTAAACACGAAATACATATCCTTTTTAAGCTGATTGACAACAGAATTTCTGAATTTGAAATTTTAAAAAGAACGGCACATGTGCCAAAGCCACGCCCACGCCCTGCAAACTATGACGAAATGAACAGTAGAAACAAGGGAAGCACAAAGTCGAAGGTGTACGCTTTTGAAAAAAATTCGTCTCAAAGAATTTCGCCTTCTGACGTTTTGCCGTTTGCCCCAATGAAAATTAATCCGCTTTTGGGTGTTGTAGGTTTGATTGCTGTTTTAATTGCGGCACTGCTTGGCATAGCTCCTTTAACAATTGGAAGCATTGTTCTTTGTTTTGGCGGAGTGGGGCATTTGGTTTTTCAGCTTGCAAACCGCAAGCTTAGGTCGGTCATTTCTTACAATAGGGGAGTAATGGCTTTTAATAGTGAAAAATATAGCAAGGCTAACATTTTGTTTAAAAAAGCATTAAGCCTTGACTATGAAAATGAAATGGCGGAATTTGGATTAAATAAAGTTAGTTTCTACTTATAGTTTTTGATTATAGTTTTTATGCGTTGTTTTATTTTTGTGTTAAAAAACAATTAAGTTTCACAATTTGTTCATACAATCTTCATATTTAACATTTATTATATGTTCAAGGAGATGATTTGTATGAGTTTTAATTATAACAACAATAACAATTACGATAATGAATATGGATACAATTTTTCTAACAACACAAACAGCAATGAAATAATAATTGTAGAACGAAGAAGCAAAAGTAGCAGGCGAAAGCTAGGTAAAGCAGTAATTTCCTTAGTTTTGGCTACCACACTTTCGCTTGGAATGTTTTCTATTGGTTACAAAGCGGGGCAGGGGGAAAGAGAGAACGAAGCAAACTTTACCGTTGGTTATTCATCTGAAAGCACTGAAAAATTAAATAGTACAGATAGTTATTTGGAAGATGAATACGACATTGTTTTAACGGCGGCTAACTCAGTTAAGCCTTTGGCTGCTGGCAACACGAGCGTTGTTTCTGTAGTAAAGGCAGTTGCTGATTCTGTCGTTAGCATTAACACAGTTACAGAGCAAAAATACAGGTATTATTACGCAAGCGGTCAGCAAGCAGGTTCTGGAATTATTTTTGCAGAAGATAACGAAAAAATTTACATAGTTACTAACCAGCATGTTATTGATTCTGCAATTTCGGCAACAATTTCAGTAGATGACGACAAGCAGGCTCCAGCAGTAAGTATAGTTGGGGAAGACAATAAAAAAGACATTGCTGTACTTTCCGTAACAAAGAAAGCACTAGCTGAAGCTGGAATTGACAGCTACAAAATTGCAACTTTCGGAGACTCTGAAAAGCTTGAAATGGGTGAAAGTGTAGTTGCAATTGGAAACGCACTAGGCGAAGGAAAAAGCGCAACACTTGGCATTGTTTCAGCAAAAAACAAAAAGGTTGAAGTTGACGGCAGAACATTTAAAATGCTTCAGACAGACGCAGCAATTAACCCAGGAAACAGCGGCGGCGCACTGGTTGACATGACAGGCAAAGTAATTGGTGTAAACACTGTCAAGGTTTTAAGCGGCGGAATAGAGGGCATGGGCTACAGCATACCTATTAACGAGGTGAAAGCTGTAGTTGAAGATATTATGAAAACGCCTAGTTCTTCAAGCACAAGCGCTTTTAAAGGAGAAACACCTATCCTTGGCGTTAAAGGTGTAGAAATTACTGACAGTGTAAAAGCAGCTTATGGTTTCATTACAAACGGTGTTTACTTGTCAACTGTTTACGAAGGCAGCAGCGCATTTGATGCAGGGCTTAAAGTAAGCGACATAATTGTTTCTTTTAACGGAAAAAGAACTTCAACAATGAGCCAACTTTCGCAAGCTATTTTGGAAACAAAAGTAGGCGACACAGTAAAGGTTGAAATTGTTCGAGATAATTCTAAAGTTTTAGCAGTTGATGTTACTATGAAAAGTTAGGAATATAAGACAGTGAATAGATTTGATAAGGAGGGTTACTCTATGGATAATTTGAATAATGAAAACATGAATAACGAAAACTTTAATAATGAAACATTTCCGCAAAATACTCAAGTAGGAAATGAACCTATCGAAAATACAGCAGCCGAAGTAAGCTTAGTTTCGCCGTTAGAGCAAACTGTTGTTGAGAAGAAGCTTGACGAAAACATGTTGGCTTCAAACGAAGTTGTTGCAGATGTTATTGAAAGTACGACAGAAAGTACAGAAAACTCAAATACTTTACAAGAGGTTGAAAATAATTCCGAACAAAAGACTGAAGAAAGGAAAAGAGGCTTTTCATCAAGCTTTAAGCGCACTGTAGCTGTTGCAAGCATTGTAAGCATTTTGGGCGGAAGCTCAATAGGGCTTGGGTATGCGGTTGGTAAGCCTTTTTCCGACAAATATGTTCGTCCGCTTATTACAGGGCAGACAAGTAATAGTTTTCAGACTGTAGAACCTGTTGAAATTAACACAAGCACAGAATATATGTCGAGCAACGGATACTACGATTATGTTACTGTAATTGAAAAAGTAAAGCCTGCTGTCGTTACAATTACAACGGTAGTAGCAGCACAGTCTGGCTCTAACTTCTTTGGTGGTGCAGAACGCCCTAGCGCAGGAACAGGGATAATTTATCAAGAGGACGAAACCAACATCTTTATAGCAACAAACAACCATGTAGTTGCTGGCGGAACAGCCATTAAAGTTTCGGTAATGGACAAGGAGCCTGTTTCCGCAAGCCTAATCGGGTACGACAGTAAGTCAGACCTTGCAGTAATTTCTATTAAGAAGGAAGACCTTACAAAAATGGGTATTACATCTGTAGTTTTTGGTACTTTTGGAAACTCGGATAACTTGAAAATTGGTGAGCCTGTAGTTGCAATTGGAAATGCACTAGGCGAGGGCAACATTGCTACAAACGGTATTATAACCTCTGAACCAAAAGAAATTACAATTGACGGCAAAACGTTAAAGGTTATCCAAACAAATGCTGCAATAAACCCAGGAAACAGCGGTGGGCCTCTTGTAAACATGCGTGGCGAAATTATTGGCATAAACACGGCGAAGCTTATGCAAAGCGGAACATTTTTCAGCACTACAACTGTCGAAGGAATTGGATACAGCATTCCGTCAAGCGTTGCTGTTCCTATACTTAACGAAGCAATGACCCAAATTGAAAGGCCGATTCTTGGCATTACTGGAGGCAATGTGAGGGAAGACATTGCAAGTGCGTTCAACCTTCCTTTTGGTGTTTTAGTTGATATGGTGGCAGAAGGAAGTGCTGCCAAAAAAGCTGGAATTGAACCTTACGACATCATTACTTCGTTTAACGGCAAAGCAGTGCTTAACATGGAACAACTTCAAAAGTTTATTGGCGAATGTAAGATTGGTGACAAAGTTAAAATTAAAGTTTTAAGAAATGGCGAAGAGGTTATTGAACTTGAAGCTGTTCTTCAAAGTAAATCAGATACAAGTTTTTAGGGCGATTATTGGTGAATGGATTTACAAAACACAACCAAGTTAAAGAAAGAGCTTACCTGTGCTGATGCAAAAGGTAAGCTCTTTTAAATAAATTCAAAAAAATCAAAAAGCAGTAAAAAACACTATTGACATAATTTACAACGTATGGTATTCTATACAGTAATTCGTCAATTTATAGATTGATTGATGTTCATATACATGTTACTTTACCATAGTTTTTTACAAATTTCAACATGTTTTTTCATAAACACTCACTTTTTAAAATAAAAATTTGGTGTTTATTGTTATAATTTAAGTTTTTTTGCTGTTAAAAGCAAAATTAAACCCTGATAACGCCAAAAAGGTTTTATCGAAAAGAGACTAAAGGGTGAAATTTTATTTATGCCTTACTGTTATGTAAAGAGCCGAAAACTTGTTTGTGGCGTTAATTACTGAGAACCGATTGCCGTTTGGCTTTCGGTTTGTCTGGTTTGTTCGTTTCAGGCAATTAGTCGGCATTTTTATGTGCTTCATATATATGTTTAGTTTATACATGTAGGCGTGGTTTTATGAATTTTCCAAAGAGGTGGTAGAATGGTAAAAAATAGGATAAGGCCTATTAAGCTTGGCAATGAAGTTCGCATGAGCTACTCTGGAATTGATGAAGTTTTAGAGATGCCTAACTTGATTGAGGTTCAAAAGGACAGCTATAGCTGGTTCTTGAGCGAGGGGCTTAAAGAGGTTTTCCGTGACATTTCCCCAATTACCGATTACAGCGGCAACTTGGTGCTGGAGTTTATTGACTTTAAGCTTGACTCCAAGCCAAAATATACTATTGAGGAGTGTAAAGAGCGTGACACCACATATGCTGCGCCGCTCCGTGTTAAGTGCAGGCTTCACAACAAGGAAGTTGATGAAATAAAGGAACAAGAAATTTTCATGGGCGACTTTCCGCTTATGACAGACACAGGCACGTTTATTATAAACGGTGCAGAGCGTGTTATCGTAAGCCAGCTTGTTCGTTCACCTGGCATTTATTACTCTATAGACCACGACAGAACAGGTAAAGAACTTATTTCGTGCACGGTTATACCAAACCGTGGAGCATGGCTTGAATATGAAACAGATTCAAATGACGTTTTCAGCGTTCGGGTTGACAGAACTCGCAAAGTTCCTGTTACAGTTTTGATACGCTCTTTAGGCGTAGGCACAGACACTGAAATTATTGAGCTTTTTGGTGAAGAACCAAAAATTCTTTCTTCTATTGAAAAAGACACAAGCAAAACGTATGAAGAAGGGCTTCTTGAGATTTACAGGCGTGTTCGCCCAGGCGAACCTCCGACTGTTGAAAGCTCGGAGTCGCTTCTTAGAAGCATGTTCTTCGACCCAAAAAGGTATGACTTGGCAAAGGTTGGACGTTACAAGTTTAACAAAAAATTAAGCCTTCGCACAAGAATTAAAGGCTTTACGCTTGCAGAAAACGTTGTAGACTTGGAAACAGGCGAAGTTGTGGCCGAAGAAGGGCAAGTTGTTGACATTGCACTTGCTGACGCAATTCAAGATTCTGGCGTTGCTTACGTTTATGTTAACGCTGACGGCAGAAAGGTAAAAGTTCTTTCAAACCTTATGGTCGACATAAACCAGCACATTGCACCTTTTGGTTTTAAAGGTGAAGACTTTGGAATTAAAGAAAAAGTTTACTACCCATTCCTTAAAGAATTAATTCAACAATACACTATTCCAAAGGAATTGGAGCAAGCTATTTATCAAAACATTGGGAAGCTTATTCCTAAGCACATTACGCTTGAGGACATTATGGCTTCTATCAACTACGCAATTAACCTTGACTACGGCATAGGGCACAAAGACGACATCGACCATTTGGGCAACCGCAGAATTAGGGCGGTTGGCGAGCTTTTGCAAAACCAATTTAGAATTGGGCTTGCAAGAATGGAACGTGTTGTTCGTGAGCGTATGACTATTCAAGACATGGACATTGTTACGCCGCAGGCGCTTATTAACATTCGCCCTGTAACAGCAGCAATTAAAGAGTTTTTTGGAAGCTCACAGCTTTCACAATTTATGGACCAAACAAACCCTCTTGGCGAACTTGCACACAAGAGAAGGCTTTCGGCTTTAGGCCCTGGCGGTCTTTCAAGAGACAGAGCAGGCTTTGAAGTGCGTGACGTTCACAGCTCGCACTACGGCAGAATGTGCCCGATTGAAACGCCTGAAGGTCCAAACATCGGTCTTATTAACTCGCTTTCAACTTTTGCAAGAATAAATGAGTACGGTTTTATTGAAGCGCCTTATAGAATTGTTGACAAAACAAGCGAAATTCCTCGTGTAACGAACGAGTTTATATATGTAACTGCCGATGAGGAAGAAAACTACACACTTGCACAAGCAAACGAACCACTTGACGAAAACGGGCACTTCATTCACAAAAAAGTGTCTGGTCGTTACCATGAAGACGTTATCGAGGTTGACAGAACAGAAATTGACCTTATGGACGTTTCGCCAAAGCAAATTGTTTCGGTTGCGACAGCGCTTATTCCTTTCCTTGAAAACGACGACGTTTCCAGGGCACTTATGGGCTCTAACATGCAAAGACAAGCAGTTCCTTTGCTTTGCACGTCTTCGCCGATTGTTGGAACAGGCATGGAGTATAAAACGGCAAGGGACTCTGGCGTTGTTGTAATTGCCAAAAACGAAGGTGTAGTTGACAAAGTTACAGCAAATGAAATTGTCGTAAAAACAGGAAATAACACAAAAGACGTATACAGGCTTACAAAGTTTTTGCGCTCAAACCAAGGTACTTGCATAAACCAAAGGCCTTTGGTAAACAAAGGACAGTTAATTAAGCAAGGCGAAATTATTGCAGACGGCCCTTCAACAGAAAACGGCGAACTTGCCCTTGGCAAAAACCCTCTTATTGGCTTTATGACATGGGAAGGTTTTAACTATGAAGACGCCATTTTGTTAAGCGAAAAGCTTGTGGAAGCTGACGTTTATACGTCTGTTCATATAGAAGAATACGAGGCAGAAGCTAGAGACACAAAGCTTGGGCCAGAAGAAATTACCAGAGACATTCCAAACGTCGGCGACGACGCTTTGAAAGACTTGAACGAATCAGGTATTATCCGTATCGGTGCAGAGGTTTCACCTAACGACATTTTGGTAGGCAAAGTTACGCCAAAGGGTGAAACAGAGCTTACGGCTGAAGAACGTTTGCTTCGTGCAATCTTTGGCGAAAAGGCTCGTGAAGTAAGAGATACTTCACTTCGTGTACCACACGGCGAAAGCGGAATAATTGTTGACGTTAAAATTTTCACACGTGAAAATGGTGACGAGCTTCCACCTGGCGTAAATCAACTTGTTCGTGTTTATATCGCTCAAAAGCGCAAAATTTCTGTAGGCGACAAAATGGCAGGAAGACATGGTAACAAGGGCGTTATTTCAAGGGTGCTCCCAGTTGAGGACATGCCTTTCCTTCCAAATGGAAGGCCGCTTGATATCGTGCTTAACCCTCTTGGCGTTCCAGGGCGTATGAACATTGGGCAAATTCTTGAAGTTCACTTGGGTCTTGCGGCAAAAGTTCTTGGCTGGAAAGTTGCGACACCTGTTTTTGACGGTGCAAACGAAGTTGACATAATGGACACTTTAGAGCTTGCAAACGATTATGCAAACACAGAGTGGGAGGAATTTTCTTCTAAGTGGAAAGGCATAATTGAAGACTACATTTTTGAGTCGCTCGAAGAAAACAAAGAACACAGAAACGAATGGAAGGGCGTTCCAATTAGCCGTGACGGTAAAATTTGGCTTAGAGACGGACGTTCTGGTGAATATTTCGACAACCCAATCACTGTTGGATACATGCACTACTTGAAGCTTCACCACTTGGTTGACGATAAAATTCATGCTCGTTCCACAGGCCCTTACTCACTTGTTACGCAGCAGCCGTTGGGCGGTAAAGCACAATTCGGCGGTCAGCGTTTCGGTGAGATGGAAGTTTGGGCGCTTGAAGCTTATGGCGCAGCTTATACGCTTCAAGAAATTTTGACAGTTAAGTCGGACGACATTGTCGGACGTGTTAAAACGTATGAAGCAATTGTTAAGGGCGAAAACATTCCAGAGCCTGGCGTTCCAGAATCGTTTAAAGTTCTTTTAAAGGAATTACAGGCGTTGGCACTTGACGTTCGTGTGCTTCTTGAAGATGCAACCGAAGTTGAAATTAGAGAATCTATTGACGACATTGACGACTTGAACGTTAATATAGAAGGCAAGGAAAGCGACCCTGTTCGACATGATAAGCCTCATGTAAGCAAAGGCTATAATCAGATGAACATAATTGACATAAGCGGCGACGAGGACGACATTGACGAATTTGGCGATATGTCACGTGAACCTTTTGATGGTGATTCTGACATGGAGCCAGACCTTGACGACCTTGACCTTGACATGAACCCAGACGACGACATGCCCGACTTCCCAGATGACGTTGACGACGACTTCTTAATGGGCAAAGATTTAATTTTGGGCAGCGAGCTTTTTGATGATTCTTTAATGAACAGTGAAGAATTACCAGATGATTTAGACTTGTTTGATAATTAATATATAGCAGTTTGGCGGTATGTTTAAACCGTTACATTTTCTCTTTTAAGAGTAAATGCTACAAAGTGAGAGGAGAAATGAGATGACAACCCAAAACACAGAGCAATCAATTACGTTTGATTCTATAAAAATTGGCTTGGCTTCTCCTGAAAAAATTCGTGAATGGTCACGTGGTGAAGTAAAAAAACCCGAAACCATTAACTATCGTACTTTGAAGCCAGAACGTGACGGGCTTTTTTGTGAACGAATTTTTGGGCCAAACAAAGACTGGGAATGTCACTGTGGAAAATATAAGCGTATTCGCTACAAAGGCATAGTTTGTGACAGATGCGGCGTTGAAGTAACAAAGTCAAAAGTTAGGCGTGAACGCATGGGGCACATTGAGCTTGCTGCCCCTGTTTCCCACATTTGGTATTTTAGGGGAATACCTAGCCGAATGGGGCTTATTCTTGGCATGTCGCCACGCTCGCTTGAAAAGGTTTTGTACTTTGCTTCTTACATTGTGCTTGACCCAGGCGATTCACTTTTGCAGTACAAACAAATTCTTACGGAAAAGGAATACCGTGAGTCTTTGGAAAAGTATGGCAACACCTTTAGGGTTGGTATGGGCGCAGAATCTATTAAAGAAATTCTTGCAAACATTGACCTTGAGAAGGAAGCCGCAGAAATAAAATATGCTTTGAAAGATGCAAGCGGACAAAAGCGTATTCGCTTCATTAAAAAGCTTGAAGTAATCGAGTCGTTTAGGCTTTCGGGCAACCGCCCTGATTGGATGGTTTTAGATGTTGTTCCAGTAATTCCGCCAGACCTTCGCCCAATGGTGCAGCTTGACGGCGGCAGGTTTGCAACGTCCGACCTTAATGACCTTTACAGACGTGTTATAAACAGAAACAATCGCCTAAAAAGACTTCTTGACTTAGGCGCACCAGATATTATTGTTAGAAACGAAAAGCGTATGCTTCAAGAAGCTGTTGACGCATTAATCGACAACGGCAGAAGGGGCAGGCCAGTAACAGGCCCTGGCAACAGGCCGCTTAAATCACTTTCTGACTTGCTTAAAGGTAAACAAGGACGCTTTAGGCAAAACCTTTTGGGTAAACGTGTTGACTATTCTGGGCGTTCGGTTATCGTTGTTGGCCCTAACCTTAAATTGTACCAATGCGGGCTTCCAAAGGAAATGGCAATTGAACTTTTCAAGCCTTTTGTAATGAAAAAGCTTGTTCAAGAAGGGCTTGCGCACAACATAAAGTCGGCAAAGCGTATGGTTGAGCGTATGCAAACCGAAGTTTGGGACGTTCTCGAAGACGTTATTAAGGAACACCCAGTTATGCTAAACCGTGCACCAACGCTTCACCGTCTTGGTATTCAAGCGTTCGAGCCTGTTCTTGTAGAGGGTAGGGCGCTAAAGCTTCACCCACTTGTATGTACGGCATATAATGCCGACTTTGACGGTGACCAAATGGCTGTTCACGTTCCGCTTTCAGTTGAAGCACAGGCAGAGTGCCGCTTCTTGCTGCTAGCGCCAAACAACCTTTTGAAGCCATCAGACGGTGCGCCTGTTACAGTTCCTTCACAGGACATGGTTCTTGGCATTTACTACCTTACACTTAAAAAGGAAAATGACAAGGGTGACGGAAAATATTTTAAAGATGAAGATGAAGCAATTCTTGCTTACAACAATGGCGTAATTTCTTTGCACGCAAGAATCTTTGTTCGCAGAACAATTGAAGTTGACGGCGTTAAGCATTCAAAGGTTATTGAATGTACTGTAGGAAGAATTATTTTGAACGAAGCAATTCCACAAGATATCGGCATTGTTGACAGGTCGATTTTTGAAAACAAGTTCTTGCTTGAAATTGACTTCCTTTGCGACAAAAAGCTTCTTGCAAAAATTATTACTCGCTGCATAAACAAGCACGATTCTACAAAAACAGCAATCGTGTTGGATAAAATAAAGTCGCTTGGCTTTAGGTATTCTACCCAAGGCGCAATTACAGTATCCATTTCTGACATGGATATTCCTGGCGACAAGCAAGCGTTGCTTGACGAAGCTGAAAACAAAGTTGACCAAATTACAAGGCTTTTCAGACGTGGCTTAATGACAAACGAAGAACGCCATGACAAAGTTATTGAAGCTTGGACAGAAGCGACAGAAAAAATTACTTCTGAAAAGTTGTCAAACATTGGCAGATACAACAACATCTTTATGATGGCAAACTCTGGCGCTCGTGGTTCTAACAACCAGATAAAACAGCTTGTTGGTATGCGTGGGCTTATGGCGAAGCCTTCTGGCGGTATTTCCGAAGTTCCTATTAAGTCTAGCTTCCGTGAAGGTCTTTCAGTTTTGGAATACTCAATTTCTGCACACGGTGCTCGTAAAGGTCTTACAGACACTGCGCTTCGTACAGCAGACTCGGGGTATCTTACAAGGCGTTTGGTTGACGTTTCACAAGACATTATTATTCGTGAATGGGACTGTGTCTCCGAGCATGACGAAGCCCCTGGCATGTGGGTAAGTGCGTTTAAAGATGGCGACGAAGTTATTGAACCACTTACAGACAGAATTCGTGGGCGTTGGTCTACACAACAAATTGTTGACCCTAACACTGGCGAAGTGCTTGTGGAAGCCGACACAATGGTTACACCTGACCAAGCAGAAGCTGTTGTAAAAGCTGGCATTGATAAAGTGCATATAAGAACAATTCTTACTTGCCGCTCAAAAATTGGGCTTTGCTCAAAGTGCTACGGCGCAAACATGGCTTCTGGGCGCATTGTTCGTGTTGGCGAATCTGTTGGTATCATTGCCGCACAGTCTATCGGTGAGCCTGGTACACAGCTTACAATGCGTACTTTCCAAACAGGTGGTATTGCAAGTAACGAAGACATTACTCAAGGTCTTCCTCGTGTAGAGGAACTTTTTGAGGCAAGAAAGCCAAAGGGTCTTGCAATTATTGCGGAGTTCGGCGGAAAAGTAACTGTAAACGAAACAAAGAAAAAGCGTGAAGTTGTAATTACAAGCCTTGAAACTGGCGAAGCTAAAGAGTATTTAATTCCTTACGGCTCTCGCATAAAGGTTTACACAGGCGACATAGTTGACGCAGGTGATGAGCTTACAGAAGGTAGCGTTTATCCGCATGACATTTTGAAAATCAAAGGGCTTCGTGGTGTTCAAGACTACATGCTTCAAGAGGTTCAAAGAGTTTATCGCTTGCAAGGCGTTGATATTAACGATAAGCACATTGAGGTTATCGTTCGCCAAATGTTAAAGCGTGTTAAAATAGAGGAAAATGGCGATGCCGACTTGCTTCCAGGCAGCCTTATAGACTGGCTGGAGTTTGAAGAAGTAAACAAGGCAATTGCTGAAGTTGGCGGCGAGCCTGCCGTTGGAACAAGAGTTCTTCTTGGTATAACAAAAGCTTCGCTTGCGACAGATTCGTTCCTTTCGGCGGCTTCGTTCCAAGAAACAACCCGTGTTCTTACGGAAGCTTCGATTAAAGGCAAAATTGACCCACTTATCGGGCTTAAAGAAAACGTTATTATCGGTAAGCTAATACCAGCAGGAACAGGTATGCAAACTTACCGTAGAGTTGACGTTTCGCCTGCTGATAAGGTGCTAGACGAAATTGACTACGACGATGACATTGTTGCAGATGATGCAAGCGAAATGCTAACGGTTGAATAAACATAAAGCCTTTGGGGGATACTCCAAAGGCTTTTGGCTTTGTTTGGGAATGAAGTTCACATCAAGCTAGTACAAAACATACTTTGTAGTATAATTTACTGAATTTTCCAATATACAAAAAAATTACTATAATATTATGGTAAATATATTGCATTTTTTACAAAAAGTTTTATAATTGATATTGTTATAGCAATTTGAATTAACTAATTTTCATCAACCCCAAAACGAAATGAGGGATTTTTTTTTGAACAGACTAAACGTAGTAGTGCTTTACGGCGGAGTTTCACCAGAGCACGAGGTTTCTAAAATGTCGGCAGCGACAATTGTATCAAACATAGAAGAAGAAAAATATAATGTAATTCCGTTATATATAACAAAGGAAGGCGAATGGCTTCTTTATGATGGCTCGGTTGACAACTTAAACAATATACAATGGAAGAAGTTTGGCACTAAAGCAGTTTTAAGCCCCGACAAGTCGGACAGGGGGCTAATTCGCATAGTAAACGACAAAGTTAAAGTTGTTCCTGTTGACGTTGTGTTCCCTGTTTTGCACGGCTCTTTTGGTGAGGACGGAACAATTCAAGGGCTTTTGGAACTTGCTGGAATACCGTATGTTGGCTGTGGCGTTACAGCTTCGGCTGTTTCAATGGATAAAGCTTTTACAAAGCTTGTTGCTTCAAGCATGGGCGTTAAACAAGCTGAATATGTAGTGTTCAATAGGTCGGACGTTTCTAGCAAGGACAGTAAAAAGGAAGCATTCAAAAAGCTTAGAAAAATTGGATACCCATGCTTTGTTAAGCCTGCGAACGCTGGCTCATCTGTTGGTATAACAAAGGTTATGGAAAAAAAGGAGCTTGAAAAGGCGATTGACATTGCATTACAGCATGACGACAAAGTTATTATTGAAAAGGCAGTTGCTGGACGTGAGCTTGAGTGTGCAGTGTTAGGAAACTACAACACAAACGTTGAAGCAACTTCTGTTGGCGAAATTTTATCGGGTGGAGAATTTTACGACTACGACTCAAAGTATGTAAGCAGTGACTCAAAAACTATTGTTAACGCTGAGTTACCTGCTGAAAAAATTGACGAAATCCGTAATTTAGCAATTATAATTTTCAAGGCAGTAAATGGAAAAGGGCTTGCACGAGTTGACTTTTTCTTAGAAGACGGAACAGACAAAGTAATCTTTAACGAAATTAACACAATGCCAGGTTTTACAAAAATTAGCATGTACCCAATGCTTTGGAACGAAGCAGGGCTTCCGCTTCCTGCGCTTATTGATAAGCTTATAATGTTGGCTTTAGAAAGCAGAAGGGCGTGAAACAATGGATAACAGACCTATTGGCATTTTCGATTCGGGCGTTGGCGGGCTTACAATTGTCAGCGAGGTCATGAAAGCACTTCCAGATGAACAAATAATTTATTTTGGCGATACGGCAAGGGTTCCTTACGGCTCAAAAACAAAAGAAACGGTAACACGCTTTAGCCGTCAAATAATGAACTTTCTTATTTCAAAGGACGTTAAAGCAATTATCGTTGCATGTAACACAATTTGCACAAACAGCTTTGACATTTTAAAAAGTGAGTTTACTGTACCACTTCTCGACGTTGTAAACCCTGGGGTTGAAACTTGCCTTGAATCAACTTTAAGCAATAGGGTAGGGGTAATTGGAACAGAAGCAACAATTAGAAGTGGAAAGTACGAAAGCTTGTTAAAGGAAAAAAGACCAGAGATAAACGTCTTTTCAAAGGCATGTCCTCTTTTTGTGCCACTTGCAGAAGAAGGCTGGACATCAAACAGCGTTGCATCAATTACAACAGAAATTTATTTGCAAGAGCTTTTAGACAAAGAAATAGACTGCTTAGTTCTTGGCTGCACGCACTATCCGCTTTTGTACGACTGCATTAGCCGTACAGTTGGTAGTGTAAAAATTGTAAACCCTGCAAAAGCAGTTGCGCAAAAAATGCGGAAGTTTTTGCGTGACAAAAACCTTCTCACAGGTGAGAAGGGCAAAGAACACATGTTTTATGTAAGCGACAATTCTTCTAAATTTAATCGAATTTGCAAGTCGGTTTTGCACAGAGATTACGACGCAATAAAGGTTGACATTGATAAATACTGAAACTATATGTATGAACTGTAGTAATTGAGTGAAGATTACTACAGTTCTATGAGTGGATAATCCACTTGCTTTTCACTTGACACTTCTAGGGAATGAGCATGTGAAAAACTTTAAATAATAAAACAATAAGGGGAAGAATATGAATTACAATCATATTATTACCTCTGGCAATAGTTTTATACAGTTTTGTTAAAATATTCTGAGAAAATTTCGAGGTGGAATAAATGGGGAAGCTTTTTGGCACAGACGGCGTGCGTGGCGTAGCAAACGAAAGCCTTACGCCTGAGCTTGCGTTTAATTTGGGGCGTGCAGGTGCATACGTTCTTACAAAAGCAAACAAACATGCACCAAAAATTATTATAGGCACAGACACAAGAGTTTCGGGCGATATGCTGGAGTCGGCTCTTACGGCTGGAATGTGTTCAGTTGGGGCAACAGTTTATCACGCTGGTGTAATTCCAACACCAGGCATTGCTTATTTGGTTAGAAAGTACGGTTTGGATGCTGGCGTTGTTATTTCTGCTTCGCACAACCCGTTTCCTGATAATGGTATTAAGTTTTTTAACGGTGACGGCTACAAACTTCCAGATGCACTAGAAAACGAAATTGAAGAAGTTATCGAAAGCAAAATGAACGAGCTTCCACGTCCAACGGCAGAAGGGGTAGGCAAGCAAGTTCCATGCGAAACAGCAGTTGACGACTACGTTGACTTTCTTGCGTCAACAATGAATGGTGTTAAACTTAACGGTTTAAAAGTAGCAATGGACTGTGCAAACGGTGCGGCTTATGTGGCAGCACCAAAAGTTTTTGAAAAACTTGGTGCACATGTTTTTGTAATTCACAATAAGCCAGACGGAACAAACATAAACAACGAATGTGGCTCTACACACATGGGGTCGCTTGTTGAATATGTAAAAGAAACAGGTGCAAACATTGGTGTTGCATTTGACGGCGACAGCGACCGCTGCCTTTTTGTAGACGAAACTGGCAAAATTGTTGAAGGCGACGAGGTAATGTCAATTTGTGGCCACTACATGAGAGAAGCAGGCGAACTTAAAGGCGATACAATTGTCGCAACAGTAATGAGCAACTTGGGGCTTTCCATTATGGGCAAAGAGCAAGGCATTACAATAGAGCAAACAAAAGTTGGCGACAGGTACGTGCTTGAACGAATGCTTGAAGGCGGTTTTTCGCTTGGCGGCGAGCAGTCGGGGCACATTATATTTTTGGAAAACAATACAACAGGTGACGGAATTTTAACTGCGCTTAAAGTTTGCCGCATTATGAGAACTACAGGCAAAAAACTTTCCGAGCTTAACAAGCTTATGGAAGTTTTGCCGCAAGTTTTAATTAATGCTAAAGTGTCGGATAAGAAAAAGAACGATTATTTAACTGACGAAACTGTTTTGGCAGAAATTAAGAAGCTAGAAGAAAAATATTCTGGAAGCGGACGTGTGCTAATTCGCCCATCGGGTACAGAGCCAAAAATCCGTGTAATGATTGAAGGCAAGGACAAGGAAATGCTTCATGAAGACGCTACAGCACTTGCACAATTGTTTGAAAAGTTGTTTGGGTAATAATACACGTATAGGGGCGAATAAGGTTCGCCCCTATAAACATATGTATATGGGAGTGGGCAAAGATGAAGTCGTACAGAAAAGAGCTTACTTTTAGGACAAGCACAAGAAGGGCTTTTGTAAACATTACGCCAAAAGTTGAAGAAGCTTTAAGGGAAAGCGGAATTAAAGAGGGGCTTGTTCTTGTAAACGCAATGAATATTACAGCAAGCGTATTTATAAACGACAACGAAAGCGGCTTGCACCGTGACTTTGAACGTTGGCTTGAAAAGCTTGCACCCGAAAAGCCGTATGAACAATACGACCACAACGGATACGAGGATAATGCTGACGCTCATTTAAAGCGGACTATAATGGGGCGTGAGGCAGTGTGCGCTGTTACCAACGGCAAGCTTGACTTTGGAACTTGGGAGCAAATTTTTTATGGCGAGTTTGATGGTAAACGTGAGAAAAGGGTTTTAATTAAAATAATTGGGGAGTAGTTTGTTTAAACTTATGCAAGGGGGCGTGAAGTTGTGAAGAAAACACTGTTGGGTGGCTTTATTTTTTTAGGCGGAAGTATTATATATTCTGCTGGAACTGTAGCTTCAGCCACGGTATACGTTCAATTGCACAAGGTGTTATACATGCCACATATAGGAGTTATTTGTATGATTGTTGGGGCAATTATTGCTATATTAGACATTAAAAAAAGCGAGTAGGAGTAAACAATGGATACTCTACATATAATTTCAATTCCAAAAGCAATACAATGGGTTTTAGCATATTTTGGCACTATGCTTTTGTATACAGCTTTGGACATTTTGGTTTGGAGAAAAATTTCTTCACAATATTCTAACTGGCTAAACATTGGAACTATAGTTCTCTTTTCGCTTGTGTATTTTTACATTGTACAGTCTAAAACAACATATAAATTAGATATATTTGAAAACTTTACTGGGACAGGTTTTTTGTTGGCTGTTGCATGTGTAATTCTATTTTATTTACTTTTAAATAAATTTCTTGACCCACTTTTAGAAAGCATTTTTCCAACAAGCGAGGAAGCTTACCAACGCACAATAACGAATTTATCAAAATCACCTGTTACAACCTTTATAAGCGTTTGCATACTTGCGCCAATTATTGAAGAAGCCTTAATGAGAGGTTTTGTGCTTGGAGGAGTGGCGAATGCATATGGTACAATTGTAGCTTTGCTACTTTCGACAATTTTGTTTGCGATTATACACTTTAATATGGTTCAAACACTTTCGGCATTAATTTGCGGCTTGGTTTTGGGTTTTTTATACATAAAAACAGGCTCCATTCTGTGCTGTATTGTTGCACACAGCGGATACAACGCAATTAATTATATAACGACAATTGTTCCTAGCACAAAAAAGTGAGTCGGCAAAAGCAGAGCCGCAAAATGTTTATGCGGCTCTTGTATAATTACAAAACTTCTATGCTTTTATGTTACATGCTTTTTCATGTTTTTTAAAGCCGACTTTTCAAGCCGTGAAACTTGTGCTTGGCTTATGCCAATTTCCTCGGCAACTTCCATTTGGGTTTTGCCCTCAAAGAAGCGAAGGTTTAAAATGTGTTTTTCCCTTTCGTTAAGCCTTTTTAATGCTTCTGAAAGCGAAAGGTTTTCCAGCCAGCGAGAGTCGGTGTTTTTGTCGTCCGAAACTTGGTCCATAACAAAAATTGCGTCGCTGCCGTCGTGGTAAACAGGCTCGAACAACGAAATTGGGTCTTGAATTGCGTCAAATGCAAAAAGAACATCTTCCTTTGGCAAGTCTAGCTCCTTTGCAATTTCTTCAATTGTCGGTTCTTTTGAGTTTTCGTTTGTTAGACGCTCTTTAATTTGCAACGCCTTGTACGCCGTGTCACGAAGCGAACGGCTTACTCTAATTGAATTATTATCCCGTAAATACCTGCGAATTTCGCCAATAATCATAGGTACAGCATAAGTGGAAAACTGTACGCCTTGGGTAACGTCAAAGTTGTCAATTGCCTTAATAAGCCCTATGCACCCCACTTGGAAAATGTCGTCAACATATTCGCCACGGTTGTTAAACCGTCTTATAATGCTTAGTACAAGCCGCAAGTTTCCGTAAATGTACTTTTCCCTTGCTTCTTGGTCGCCTTGCAAAATTTTTTCAAACAACAGACGCTTTTCCTCACCCTTTAAAACAGGAAGCTTTGATGTGTTAACTCCGCATATTTCAACCTTGCTGTTATTCATAAAGCATATCTCCGCCGTTTCCGTAGTTTTCCATTTTCCAATTTACAATTAATTTATAAACTGGTATATTATAATATATAAAATCATTTCCCAAGAAATTAAATTTATACAGGTAAAAGGGAGCAAATAATTACCAATAAAAAGGAGTATTAGATTATGGAAAAATGGGAATATAAAACGGTTACATTTGAAGCTAAAGGGTTTATGGGTGGAACCCTTGACACTGATAATTTCGATGAAAAACTTAACGAACAAGGTAGGCAAGGCTGGGAAGTTGTATCGTGCTTTGACACTAATTATGCTCAAGGCGGCACAAGATATGTTTATGTGTTGATGAAAAGAAGGGTAGTGTAACAATTAAAAAGCTGCAACAAGTGGTATAAAAACCATTTGGTGCAGCTTTCATTTTTTATGAAATTATTTGCCTAAAATTTTTAAAGCTTTATTTACAACGTTTTCAACCGTAAAACCAAACTTCTCAAACAAAGTTTCGGCAGGGGCAGAAGCACCAAACGTATCAATTGAAATTACGTCACCGTCTAGCCCAACATACTTATGCCAGCCAAATGAAGAAGCCGCTTCAACCGCAAGCCTTGCACGGATACTTGTTGGCAAAATGTTTTCTTTGTACTCTTTAGTTTGTTCCTCAAAAACTTCAAACGACGGAACACTTACAACCCTTGAAGAAACACCAAGCTTTTTAAGCTCGTCATAAGCCTTGTAAACAAGCTGAACCTCCGAGCCTGAAGCCATTAGTATAATGTCAGGGTTTTCGCTGTCACGCAGAACATATGCGCCTTGCATTGCGCCTTTTCCGCTTTCAGGAAGAAGCGGCAGGTTTTGCCTTGTTAAAACAATTGCGGTAGGCGACTCTGTGCGTGACAAAGCCAAACACCACGCCGCAACAGTTTCGTTTGTGTCACAAGGGCGCACAACTGTGTAGTTCGGCATACTTCTTAAAGCTGCCAAATGCTCAATTGGTTGGTGCGTAGGGCCGTCTTCGCCCACGCCTATGCTGTCGTGCGTTAAAATGCTAATTACAGGCAGTTTCATCAAAGCCGAAAGCCTGCTTGCGCCTTTCATATAGTCGGAGAAAACAAAAAAGCCAGCAATGTACGTTCTCAAGCCGCCATGAAGCGCAATTCCGTTTGCAATTGCGTTCATTGCATGTTCACGCACACCGTAGTGAATGTTTGCGCCACCTCGGTTTTCTTTTGAGTAATATTCGTAGTCCTTCATAACAGACTTGTTAGAAGGTGCAAGGTCTGCACTGCCGCCAACGACATTTTTAACATGTTTTGTAATACGGTTTAAAACAACTTCTGAAGAAACTCTCGTTGCAAGGTTGCCTTCGTTTTTCCAAAGCTCGTCGTCGTTCAAAAGGTCTGGAAGCTCGCCACTGTGCCAGTTTACCCATTCTGAATGTTCAGCAGGGTACGCTTTTTTATAGCTTTCCATAAGCTTGTTCCAATTTTCTTCGTTATCCGCAAATTTTGCGTTTAATTCGTCAATATAATTTCTTACTTCTGTCGGAACGTGGAAGTCCTCTGCATACTCCCAGTAGACAGCCTTTTTAAACGCTTCAATTTCAGAAGCACCCAAAGGCTCGCCATGTGCAGAAGCTTTGCCTTGCTTGTTTGGTGCGCCTGCACCGATAAGCGTTTTAACTTCAATTAAGCTCGGCTTGTCTGTAACTTTTTTTGCTTGTTCAATTGCTTTTAAAATTGCATCTGTGTCATTGCCATCAGAAACAAGTTGAACGTGCCAGCCATAGGCTTCGTAACGCTTGCCTACATTTTCAGCAAAAGCAACTTCCGTGCTTCCTTCTATGGTAATGTTGTTTGAATCGTATAAAACAATTAGCTTTCCAAGCCCCATTGTGCCAGCAAGCGAAGCTGCTTCAGAAGCTACGCCTTCCATCATACAGCCGTCACCGCAAAGTGCGTATGTGTAGTGGTCTACAATGTCATAGCCGTCTTTGTTAAACTTTGCCGCTAAATAAGTTTCTGCAAATGCAAAGCCAACAGCGTTTGCAATGCCTTGCCCAAGCGGACCTGTTGTCACTTCAACGCCAACCGTATGCCCAAATTCTGGGTGGCCTGGAGTTTTGCTGTCAAGCTGCCTAAAGTTTTTTAAGTCGTCAATCGTAAGCCCGTAACCAAAAAGGTGAAGCATAGAGTACAACAGTGCCGAGCCATGCCCAGCCGAAAGCACAAACCTATCACGGTTTTTCCAGCTTGGGTTTTTGGGGTTGTGGTTCATTGCCTTTGACCAAAGCGTAAAAGCGGCAGGGGCAGCGCCAAGCGGAAGCCCAGGGTGTCCAGAGTTTGCTCTTTGAATCATTTCGGCACTTAAAAACTTAATTGTGTTTATAGCAAGTGAATCTGCATTTTGCTTATTAAACTCATTCATTTGCTTGTTCCTTTCCTTCGTTTATAACATTAATGTGGCACATTTTCATTACAGTTAAAGCCGCTGTGTTGTCACTTTCGGATACTCCTGCAATGCACTTTGCATCAACGGTAATTTTAACTTCGGGCAACGCCGCCTTTAAAATTAGTGCATTAGATATAACACAAATTGACGAAACTAGCCCGACAATTTCGATTTCTTCAATTTGGTCACTTTCGTGCATTGTTTTAAGCTCGTTTGCAAGCATAATGCTTCCGAAAGCCATTTTTTCGTATGAAGTGTACAAGCCTTCCAAAGCTTCGTCTACTTCTTTGTTAAGCTTCCAGCCTTCTGTACCTTTTACACAGTGAACAACAGGAAGGATTTTGCCTTCCTGCGTTTCAAGGTATGTCGGCTCGTGCGTGTCAAGCGTGCAGACGATTGAAGCTTTTCCAACTTTGTTTAATGCTTTGTATTGTTCAATTTTGCTAACAACAGATGGAACAATTGCCTTTGCAAATTCGCTTCCAAGGCTTCCAGAAATAAAGTCTTCCTGCATGTCAACAATGACTAATACCTTTTTCAAAAGCCCACCTCCAAAAACGTGCATACCTTAAACTCTAAGCTCTGCACCAAGATTTTCTTCTAAGCTTTTCATAATACGTTTCATAAGCTTGCTAACTTCGTCCTCTGTAAGCGTGCGTTCGTCTGAACGGAAAGAAATTCTGTAAGCCATTGACTTGTAGCCTTCCTGTATTTGCTTGCCTTTATACACGTCAAACGGAACTACGCCCGTAAGAAGCTTCCCGCCGTTTTCCTTAACAGATGAAATAATTTGCTCGTTTGTAACCTCGTCTTTTAAAAGCAGGGCAAGGTCACGTTCCACTGAAGGGTATTTCGGTAGCGAAACATACTTTCTTTCAAGATTTGCATTTGCATAAATTGTGTCAAGGCAAACAGTTGCAACGTACACTTTTGTGCCAATGCTGTAGTTGTCAGCAACAGTTGGGTGAACTTCGCCCAACATGCCAAGCTCTGTGCCACCTAAACGGATTGTAGCTGTGCGCCCTGGGTGCATATACGTAAGCTTTTCTTCTGGCACGTAGGAAACGTTGTTTAAACCAAGCATTTCAAAAAGCCCCTCAACAATTCCCTTTAAGTCATAAAAATCTTTTTTGCCGTACATTGCAATTGTAAGCATAGTAGGCTCGTTTGGCAAAGCTTCAAGCGGAAGGCTTTTAGGAAGGTAAACTTTTGCCACTTCAAACAAAAGAGCTTCTTCGTTACGCCTGTTAAAGTTTGTTGAAAGTGAGTTAAGCATTGCATTAAGTGTTGTTGTACGCATAATGCTAAAGTCTTCGCCAAGCGGGTTTATTATGTTAACAGTATGCCTTAAATAGCTGTCTTTTGCAACGTTTAATTTGTCAAAAACTTTTGGGCTTTCAAAGGAGTAGTTCATTGCTTCGCAGAAGCCAACCGAAAGCATGTAGTTTTTAACCATGTCTTCCATTTGCTGTGTCAAGCTCTTTTTGCCTATAGTTGGCGTTCCTGATGTTAACGTTGCTTCAATTTTATCGTATCCGTAAAGCCGTGCAACTTCTTCGGCTATGTCGGCTTCGCCCTCAATGTCGTAGCGGAAAGTAGGAATTTTGGCAACGCCGTTTTTAGCTTTAATGCCAAGGCTTTCAAGATAATGTTCCATATCACTTTCGCAAATTTGTGTTCCCAAAAGTTCATTTATTTTTTGTGGGTTGTAATTAATTGTGTAGCTGTTTCTTACGTTTGGATAGCAGTCAACGTGCCCTTTAACAACTTCGCCGCAACCAAGCATTTCTACAAGCTGAACAGCCCTTTCAACCGCTAAAAGCGCAAGGTTTGGGTCTAGCCCTTTTTCGTATTTGCCGGAAGCATCTGTGCGAAGCCCAAGCTTCTTTGATGTATGCCTAATGTTTACACCGTTAAAACAAGCAGACTCAAAAAGAATACCTGTTGCATTTTCAGTTACCTTCGAGTTTTCACCGCCCATTACACCAGCAATTGCAAGGGCTTTGTCACAGTCAGCAATTACAAGCATTGAGCTGTCAAGGTTACGTTCTACGCCGTCGAGTGTTTTAAAAGTTTCGCCGTCTTTTGCGTTTCGTACAATAATTTTTTTGTTGGAAACGTTGTCAATGTCAAAAGCGTGCATTGGCTGGCCAAGTTCAAGCATTACATAGTTTGTTATGTCAACTATGTTGTTTATTGGGCGAAGCCCAGCAGCAGTAAGCCTGTGCCTAAGCCAAAGCGGTGATGGTTCAATTTTAACGTTTTTAACAACACGTGCAATGTACCTTGGGCAAAGCTCGGCATTTAAAATTTCAATGTCTATCATTTCTTTTATATTGCCCTCTGACGTTTCTTTTAATGTAGGCATAGGGAAATTAAGCGGTTTTGAAAAAGTAGCCGAAGCTTCCCTTGCAATGCCTAAAACAGAATAGCAGTCTGGTCTGTTTGAAGTAATTTCATACTCTACAACTTCGTCACAAAGCTGCAAAATTGGGCGAACGTCTGCGCCAAGCTCAAGCTGTGCTTCTTGCTCTTTTGGGAAAACGTAAATGCCGTGTTCTGGGGCTTCTGGGTAGTCGTGCGTGTCGTAACCAAGCTCTTGAATAGAGCACATCATACCGTTTGACTCCTCGCCACGCAAACGCCCTTTTTTAATTACAACTCCGCCGTGTACTGTAGAGCCGTCAAGCGCAACAGGAACATAGTCGCCTTCTTTAATGTTTGTAGCACCAGTAACAATTTGCAAAACACCTTGTGCGCCAACGTCAACTTGTGTTATAACAAGCTTGTCAGCATTTGGGTGCTGTTCAATTTTTGTAATTTTTCCAACTACAATGTTATTAAGCACTTCGCCTAAATTTTCGACACCTTCAACTTTTGTGCCAGTCATTGTCATTTTGTGAACATATTCGTTTATATCACAATCTATAGAAACATATTCCTTTAACCAAGACATAGGAACATTCATGTTAAACCCTCCTTAAAACTGCTTTAAAAACCTAACGTCATTTTCGTATAGCAAACGCATGTCAGTAATTCCGTAACGTTGCATTGCAACACGCTCTGCACCCATGCCAAAAGCAAAACCACTGTAAACAGTTGGGTCAATGCCAGACATTTTAAGCACCTTTGGGTGAACCATTCCACAGCCCAAAATTTCAATAAAGCCGCTTTGTTTGCACACACGGCAGCCTTCGCCACCACACGCAAAGCAAGTTACGTCCATTTCTGCGCTAGGCTCTGTAAAAGGGAAGTGGTGAGGGCGGAAGCGAACTTTTGTGTGTTTGCCAAAAAGCTCTTTAGCAAAAACTTCAAGAGTGCCTTTTAAGTCGCCCATAGTTACACCTTTGTCAACGACAAGTGCTTCAACTTGGTGGAAAACAGGAGAGTGAGTTGCGTCAACTTCGTCAGAACGGTAAACACGCCCAGGGGCAAGCACACGAATTGGAGGTTTTGTTTTTTCCATTGTATGAACTTGCATGTTCGACGTTTGTGTGCGCAAAACAAAACCGCCATCAACATAAAACGTGTCTTGCTCGTCTCTTGCAGGGTGTCCTTTTCCAATGTTAAGTGCTTCAAAGTTGTAGTAGTCTGTTTCAATGTCAGGGCCTTCTGCAATTTCAAAGCCCATGCCAATGAAAATTTGTTTAATTTCGTCAAGCACCATTGTCATTGGGTGCTTGTGCCCTACTGTTGGCACTTTACCAGGCATTGAAACGTCGATAGTTTCAGTTTTAAGGCGAATGTTTTGCTCTGCACTGTACAAAGCTTTTTTTGCATCGTCAAGTGCATTTTCAACGTATACACGAAGCTCGTTTACCATTTGCCCAGCTTTTGGGCGTTCTTCCGGGCTTAACTTGCCCATGCCTTTTAAAAGCTCTGTAAGCTCGCCTTTTTTACCCAAAAGTTTTACACGTAGCTCATCAAGTGATTTTAGTTCTTTAATTTCACTTATGCTTTTTTCTGTTAAGCTTCTTATGGATTGAAGCTTTTCAATCATAAAATCATTCCTTTCCAGCGAAAAAATAAAAAAGCCTCCGTCCAAAAGGGACGAAGGCTATCGTGGTACCACCCAAATTCCTGCACAAAAAGAGCAGGCACTCAAACGCTGTAACGGGCTTACCCGTGTTTTCTTAACGGCAACGCTTTAGGAAAACCAACTCCTGTGCGAACTTCTTCACATGTTCTAACGGAAAACGCTTCCAGCCGACGACGTTTTCTCTCTGTACCGAAAATGTGCGTACTCTCACAATCATAGTCTTTGCATTTTTCTACATAATACATGTATTATAGCATATGAATTTTTGGTGTCAAGGGTGAGGTATGGGTTTTTCTTCAAAAGAAACTGTCTTTGTGTACCTACGCAAAGGGTACTCGCCGTCATGCGGGGAACGGCTATGCATTTTAGACATATGCCTTCCGTCTGTTATTTTTACTGCACCTGCTTTCCAAAAAATATTAATTAGCTGTTGTGCATCTGTGTCGTTGCAAACAAGCCCAACTGTTTGCAAATAATTTTTATATGGTCTAAGGGTAGCTAAAACCTGATTTTTTGGCAGGCGTTTTACCCAACAATTTTTGTACATAGTTGACGTGCAAAGAGACGAATCGGTGTACGCCGTTACACTGCAATCATTGCCTTTAAAAATTTTTGTATCATTAAAAACAGCCTCAATTGACTGATTATATAGGCGCAAGCTTATTTGAGCATCAATCCATAGGTTTGGTTCTGTCGGATATTTTTTGCTTACGTTGTCCAAAATTTTTACAAAACGGTTGCAAAAGTCATAAACTTCATTCATAGAATCAGTATTAACGTAAATGCCTTGGCAAGAACTGCAAAGCAACTGGTTTGTGTGAGAAATATTTTCTGCAACACCTTCTAAGTCCTCGTCGCTTACTTGTTTTCCCGAAACATAAGCAAAGCTAATTTTATGACCCCATTCAATAATTTTTGTGTTTGGAGTAGCCATTTCCCGAACGGCTTTTATAGCAACATCTCCGCCCCAAACAACAATGGCATCAGCTAAACCAGCGATTTTTTTCATAGCTTCAACATCTTTAGACGAATAGTCAAATACGTATACATATTCAGTTAGCAAAGGCTGAATACGTAACAATTCCAACAAAATTCTTACTGAAATACCGCCTTCTTCTTGAGGAAGTTTCAAAATATTTATGTTTCCTGTCAAAAGCCCCTCAATTACCGTAAAAACGGGTAAACCGTCGGTGTTACCTGCTGCTATATGGAACAATACACCAAGCGGCATAATTTGCTCTGTTACAGTGTTTTCATAAAATTCTGGTTTGTATTGTAAGCTACTTCTATAATCAGTGCCAAGCTCGTTTTTTAACCTGCTTTCTATGTATTCCCTGCTTAAAAAGTTTTTTGCATCTGCAATGTATTCTTTTGCAAATTGTTTTGGTATGCCAAGGTCTATAAGTGTTTGTATATGCTCGGTTTCATTTAACGAGCGAGAAAGAGCGTCACAAGCATCAATTATTAAGCTTGGAGCAAGTTTTTCTTTTGACAGAGTTTTAATAATTCGTGTATTCAAAGTGTCTAAAACAGCGTCACATTCATCTGCTGAAATAATTTTTCCATCTACTAAATTCACGCCTACACCCCTTTTGTTAATAACTCGTTCGCTCCAGCGGCACATGTTTTAATTTCTTGAACACCAGCACGCCCAAGAATTTCAAAATATGGCGAATTAATTCCGCAGCCACAGCTTTTTCCATCGTACATAATTGCCAAATCGTCAGTTATAATGCTCCCTAACGGCATACTTGAAACAATCGGAGAAACAAGGTTTAAAAGCCCTGGTGTGCCGTTTGGAACAGGTTCAAAGGTTTTTACGTCCCTAATAATTACACGTCCGTAAATTGGAACATGGAAATGGTGGTTTTTGCAATCGCAATAAAGGATATTGCTTTCAACTACAGCAAAAAATTCCTTTATATTTTTTTCGCCTATGCCAAGTGTTTCTTCTGCCAACCGATACAACTCAGCTTTGTCAACTTTTTCGCTGTTAAATTGTTTCCAGCCGCCGCCAAGAAGTATTTTTGACTTTGAATTCATACGGAGTTTTATGTTATGTTCTTTCAGCAACTTCATCATAAAATACAAATATGCTGGAAAACCTACAAGCCTAACAGGAAATGCAGCTTTGCTGTATTTAATAAGCTTGGACTTTATTCCCTCAACGTTTAAATCGTAAGTTACCCCGTTGCTTTTTAACGCATACTCTCTGTGCAGTGCAGGGGCAAGAAATGTACTTCCAAAAGCTGTTTTTACTGCGCCCATATTGTTATGCTTAGCTGGCTGATAACCTAAAACTATGTAGTTGGTTGGAATTGCAGAAAAAAGCCTGTGATAATTTATAGTTTTCCAAATCATTTTTGCACCGTAGAAGCATGTTTTCATGTCAAGCCCCACCTTAGTTGGTGCTCCTTTTGTTCCAGAAGTTGTAGACTTTATAAGCATCTTATCTTCTGGCATAGAAAACAGTTCATTTGATTTATAAAACATTGTCGGAATAGGTGGAATTAGGTGCAAGTCGGCAGCGTCTTTTAAGAAGCTTGTATCAAAACCCTTTTGAGTAAGTATTTTGTCGTAGTCAGTGCAGTGTGCTCTATGGAAACTTATACTTTCCTTCATAGCTTCAGTAAATATTGTGCCACTGTTATCTAAATCATAGAGCTTTTTAAGTGAAAATAATTTATTTCGATAGTCCATAGCTACCTCCAAAATAGTTAGTTTATTTTCAAAGAAAAGGTGTTTAAACTGGCACAATTTTAATTAATTTATTGGAAGATAACTTGCTAATGTCTTTTTGATTAGTTTACATTATGTTGCAGAATAAAGCAATAGTATCAAAATTATGTCAATTCCATTTTTTAACGATGTTGGTAGAGGTTACACTCGAAAAAAAATTTTTTGAAAAACAAATTAAAATATACTGGAAAAACATGGAGAAATTAGGATTTACATTAATTATTTAGTATAATCACAGCTTTTTTTGCGCTCAAAAGAATTAAAAACTTCTTGTATTTATGTTAAGCATGTATTAAAATGTACTAAAGTGGTTAAAAGTGGAGTAAAGTGGTCTGAAAAACCAGTTATTGCAATTTATAGTTAATGTCTTTTAAAACGGAATTGCTAGGTGTTATGAGGTGGTGGCATAAATGTTTCTCGGTGAATATAATCATTCGTTAGATTCAAAGGGAAGGCTTATTATGCCTGCAAAACTCCGTGAAGGTTTGAAGGAGCATTTTATAGTTACAAAGGGGCTTGACCGCTGCCTTTTTGTATATGACCTAAAGGAATGGGAAAATATAAATGAAAAAATAAGCAAGCTTCCTGTTACAGATGAGGGCGTAAGGCGTTTTGTAAGGTTTTTCTTTGGCGGCGCTTGTGAAGTTGTTTTAGACGCACAAGGGCGGGCGTTAATTCCGCAAAACCTAAGGCAGTACGCAGGAATTACAAAGGAAGTTGTCAGCATAGGTGTTTCAAACAGAGTTGAAATTTGGAGCAAGGAAAGCTGGGATACATATAACGGCGGCTCAAACTACATTGACGAGCAGTTGGCTGAAAAAATGGCTGTTCTCGGAATATAAGAAAATTAAAGGAGAATAAAATGGAATTTTCGCATAAATCTGTTTTGCTTAATGAATGTATCGAAGGGCTTAACATAAAAAATGACGGCGTGTACGTAGATGGCACTCTTGGCGGTGCTGGACATTCGCTGGAAATTTGTAAAAGGCTGTCGGAAAACGGAATGTTAATTGGGATTGACCAAGACATTAACGCAATACAGAAGGCGAAGGCTGTTTTAAGCGGACAAGCATGTAAGCTTGAGTTTGCAAATTGCAATTTTTCTAATGTAAATGAAGTAATTGCAAGTGTAGAGCTTATGGGAAAAAAGGTTGACGGCTTTTTGCTTGACCTTGGTGTTTCTTCCCACCAGCTAGATGAAGCAAGCCGTGGGTTTTCCTACATGCAGGACGCACCGCTTGACATGCGAATGGACGTTAGGCAAAGCATGTCGGCTTACACTGTTGTAAATGAATATGACGAAGAAGAACTTTTTAAAATAATTAAAGACTACGGCGAAGAACGTTTTGCAAAACGAATTGCAAGGTTTATTTCGGAAGAGCGAAGGAAAAAGCCTATCGAAACAACGTTAGAGCTTGTGGCAGTAATAAAACGTGCAATACCTGCTTCAAACAGGCAAGACGGGCCGCACCCAGCAAAGCGTACCTTCCAAGCTATAAGGATAGAAGTAAACAGCGAGCTTTCAATTCTTGAAAAGGCAATTAATAACATGGTTAATTTGCTTAACAATGGAGGAAGAATTTGTATTATTACTTTCCATTCGCTTGAAGATAGAATTGTTAAAAACACTTTTAAAAGCCTAACAGACCCATGCACTTGTCCGTCGCAGCTTCCAGTTTGCGTTTGCGGAAAAAAGCCATCGCTTAGGCTTGTAACTAAAAAACCAATTTTGCCAAGCGAAGAAGAACTTTTGGAAAACCACAGGTCACGTTCGGCAAAGCTTAGAGTTGCGGAAAAGGTTTAGTGAGGTGACGAAATGTCTACTACAAGAAAAAACAGAGCATCATATTCAGGGAGCTATTCAGATTATTACTCACATTCATCAGAAGCTGTTGATGTTTACAGGCAAAGAACGCCACGGCCAAAGCAAAACAAAAAAAGGCGCAGGTCGCTAAAGCCAAAAGCTATTTATCGCCGTGTAAATGGCGAAAAAGCAAGCTTATCTTTTTTATCTGTAGTAACAATTTCAATTATTTTTATTGGTATATTAGGCATTGTTTTGTGTGTTGCTTTTACAATTCAAAAGCAAAATACAATTTTGTCTTTAAATACCGAACTAAAAAAGCTTCAAGAAGACAACTTAACAAAGTCTGTTCAAATTACACAAAACCGTGACTTAAAGGAAATTGAAGCAATTGCAAAAAGCCAGCTTCAAATGAGCAAGCCAAAGGCACATCAAATTATGTACATAGATGTACCAAAGCAAAACTATGTTGTTCAAAGCAGGCAAGCAATTTCCGAGTCGGAAAATATAGTTGTTAAGCTAGTTAACTTTTGGAAAAGCCTTGTCAAAAGTAAATAACATGAAACGAAGGAATAGATAGAGTATGCAAAGAAAAAGAAGTTTTGAAGAACGTTCAAACAATAATGGGCGTAGTAACGGCAGGCAAAAAAAAGCTAAAGGCGGAAACGGCACTAAGCATGGCAGAGTTGCTTTGATAGGTACTGTTATTTCTATGTGTTTTGTGGCGTTACTTTTCCAAGTGTACTACATAAAAAACACTTTCGGCGAAGAATATGAACGCATTGCTGTAGCCCAGCAAATTAGACACAACAATGTTGAAACTACAATTGAGCCAATTCGTGGAAGTATTCTTGACATAAACAAGCAATTTCTTGCGTCAACCTATACAGTATACGACATAAGCTTAGATATACGAAAGCTTGAAGCACGTTTTGACGGTGAAAAAAATGAAGCAAAAGAAGATACTCTTAAAAAGCTAAATACATATTTGGGAATACCGTATGAAACATTGGAAAGTTACTTTGTAAAAGATGAAAACGGAAAACTTGTAAACGACAGGTCTTACTTTATTATTGCAAAAAATGTTGACAAGGACACAACAAGTGCTTTAATGGCAGATGACCCACGAGACGTTTACCCTCAGCCAAAATCAATGCGTTCATACACTTTTGACACACTTGCGGCGTCGCTTCTTGGAATACAGCGTGGTGACAGCTATTGGGGGCTTGAAAACAAGTACAATACCCAACTTACAGGTGTTGCAGGAAGAAGCTTTAGAACTTATGATTCATCAAACAACGCTGTAACGACATTAATTGAACCACAGGACGGCTATTCACTTGTGACTACTATAAACTCGACATATCAGCAATTTGCAGAAGAAGCCGCACTTGAAATGGGCGAATTGTACCAACCGCACAGTGCCGCAGTTTTAGTTATGAACCCACAAACAGGGGCTGTGCTTGCAATGGCTGAATACCCAAGCTTTAACGCAAATGACCCTTTTAATTTGGATTATGTCGGGAGTGAAACTTTGAAAGCCGAGCTAGAGCTGCTTGAAGACGAACAGCTTACAGATAGCATGTTTGAAATTTGGAAAAATTTTATTATTTCTTCAAGCTACGAGCCAGGGTCAATTTACAAGCCAATGGTAGTTGCGGCGGCTTTGGAGGAAGGCATTGTTACGCCAGAATCAACGTTTATGTGCAATGGCGGTAAAACTGTCGGAGGCAAATTTGTAAGGTGTTGGGTGTATGATACAGTTGGTTCTCACGGAGAACAAACGCTTATGGAAGCTGTTGCAAATTCTTGCAATGTCGCTTTAATGGACATTGCATTGCTTCTTGGCAGGGAAAAGTTTTATAAATATCAGCATGATTTTGGCTTTGGTGAATTAACATGGATTGACCTTCCGGGTGAAATGTCTTGCGAAAATAATTTACACACAATAAACAAGCTTAACGAGTCGGAACTTGCTACAGGCGGCATGGGGCAAGGGTTTAACGTTACATCTATTCAAGTGCTTAACGCATTTTCAGCAGTAATAAACGGTGGGCGGCTTATGCAGCCGTATGTTGTTTCGCAAATTATAGACAAAAACAATCGTGTTGTGTATGAAGCCGAAGAAAAGGTATTAAAAAAGGTTATTTCCGAGGAAACTTCAAGCTTTATGCGACAAGAACTTCAACGTGTTGTTTCGCCCGAAGGTACAGGCAAAAAAGCAATTATTCCAGGGTATAACATCGGCGGAAAAACTGGTACAGGTGAGCAAGGTGTCAGAGGAAGCGGAAAATATACTATTTCATTTATTGGCTACCTTACAATTGAAAACCCAGACATTATTGCTTTAGGTGTAATACACTTGCCAAAAGACTACAAAGAATACATGCAAGGCTCGACAACAGCTACTCCAATTATTCAAACTATGTTTAAAAAAATAATTAAGCACAAAGGGCTAAAGCCAAATGCAGGTGTAGAAATTGTTGACCTTGACTTAGAGGCTGAAGACGAAGGAACTTTTGAACTTGAAAGCTTTGAGGGCAGGGACACAAAATATGCTACTGAAATTTTAAACAATTTGGGAATAGACTTTGTTTTAAGCGGTGGAGGTGACGTGATTACTTCACAGCACCCTAAAGGTGGAACAAAAATAACAAACGACTACAAAATATATTTGTTTACAACTGACAGTGGCAACGAACAGGAAATGGAAATTGTTCCTAATTTAAGCAACATGCCTGCTTATCTTGCAAGGGAAACACTGGAAAACCTTGGTTTTACAATTAATATAAGTGACTTTACACCTGCGAGTGAAAATACAGAAGGAAGTGCTGAAAGCAACATAGAAGCAGAAACAAATTTAAGCGAAGAAGCTTCTAATTCTGCTCTGGAACAAAAAATTGTTTTTGAGCAAGTTCCATCTGCTGGTACAAAAGTTCAAAAGGGTTCAAGTGTAAGGATTAAAGTAAAATAACTTATAGCGTTATTACAGCACAACTTGTATATTTAATGTTCAAGCTGAATAAATATTATATAACGAAACTAACAAGGAGCGTTATATGAACAAGTTTTCAATTGTGAACAAAAAGAAAGTTGTGTTTGTAGTTGTTGCTTTTGAAATACTTTTAATAATATTGGCTGTTAGAGTTTTTTACATTCAATACGCAAACGGTGACGAGCTGCAAAAAAAAGCTTACGAGCAGCAAACTCGTGATAGGCTTATTGCGCCAAACCGAGGAAGTATTTATGACAGAAACATGGTGGGCATTGCAAAAACAGAAACAGTTGCGTCTATAAGCGTAATTCACAACCAAATTAAAGACAAAAACCGTGTAGCTCAAGTTTTGTCAGAAAAGCTTGAGCTACCGTTTGAAGACGTTTACAAAAAAGTTGATAAAAAAGTTGCACTTGAAAGAATTAAAACAAAGGTAGAAAAAGAAATTGCCGACGAAATTCGTGCAATGAACATTCCCGGCGTTGTAGTAGACGAAGGAATAAAACGTGTTTATACATATGATACACTTGCATCACATGTTATTGGCTTTGTAGGCAAGGACAACCAAGGGATAATTGGGCTTGAAGCAAAGTATGATGAATTTTTAAGAGGCAGAGACGGAAAAATTTTGACCGAAACAGACGTTCGTGGGCGAGAGCTGCAAACAGGGCAGGAATACCGTGTCGAGCCTACAGACGGTTACAGCATTGTTACAAGCCTTGACGTAATTTTGCAGCAATATGCCGAGCAAACAATTGAAAAGGCAGTAGAAGCTAAGCAAGCTAAACGTGGTTTAATTGTTTTGATGAACCCACAAAACGGTGAAATTTATGCAATGGCAAACAAACCCGACTTTAATTTGAATGACCCGTTTACAATTAATTCGCCAGAGCTTCAAGCTGTTTGGAGCCAGTTTACCGAGCAAGAAAAATCGAACTATTTAAACCAGATGTGGCGTAACTTTAGCATAAATGATACATACGAGCCTGGCTCAACGTTTAAAATTATTACGTCGGCGGCTGGGCTTGAAGAAAATGTAGTTGAAGAAAACAGCATGTTTTCATGCGGTGGCTCTCATTTGGTTGGCGACAGGCAAATTAAGTGCTGGCGTTTCCCAAGAAGCCACGGTTCAGAAACATTTGTTCAAGGCGTTTACAACTCATGCAACCCAGTGTTTATGATTGTAGCCGAAAGATTGGGTGTTGATTTATTTTACAAATACCTTTATAATTTTGGTTTTGATAAGAAAACTGGAATTGACGTTCCAGGCGAAGCAGTTGGCATTATGCACAAGCCTGAAAAGGTTGGCCCTGTAGAGCTTGCAACAATGAGCTTTGGGCAGTCGCTACAAATTACACCGCTTCAGCTTTTACGTGCTTCTTCTGCTGTTATAAATGGTGGGTACTTGGTTACTCCGCACTTTGCAACTAAGGCTATTGACAAAGACGGAAACATTGTTGAAGAATTTAAGTACGAAAAGGGTGAACAAGTAATTTCAGCCGAAACGTCACAGTCTTTGACAAAGATTTTGGAGGGCGTTGTCTATGAGGGTACTGGTTCAAAAACTTACATTCCAGGCTACCGTGTAGGCGGCAAAACTGCAACAAGCGAAAAGCTTCCTCGCAGAAGTGGCAAGTACATTGCTTCATTTTTAGCGTTTGCTCCTGCTGACGACCCACAAGTTATTGCGCTTGTTTTAATTGACGAGCCGCAAGGGACGTACTACGGCGGTCAAGTAGCAGGCCCAATTATGAAGGAATTTTTTGAAAATGCTTTGCCGTACATGAACATTAAGCCAATTTTTAATGAGCAAGAACAGCAGCTTAAAGATGCAGGTTTTGTTGTGCTTCCAAGGTTTACTGAAATGACGCTTGAAGAAGCAAAGAAGGAGCTTGAAGCACTTGGGCTTAAATTTGAAGTGAAAGGCGAAGGTAAAACGATTGTTAACCAATTTCCGCTTTCTGGTGAGGAGGTGCGGAAAGGCACTTCTATAATTTTGTTTGTGGAGGAGTAACAGCGTTTTACTTTATACATAAATTGGAAATAATTTAATTAACAACTAAACAAGGGGTGCAGTAACAATGAAACTATTTGAAATAATGAACAAAGTTGAATATACAGTTTTGCAAGGCACAGACGTTGAAGTGAAGGGCATTGTAATTGACTCACGTAAGGCGCAAAAAGGCTCACTGTTTTTCTGCATTAAAGGGTTAAAAGTTGACGCAAGAAAGTTTGTTGATGATGCGGCGGAGCAAGGCGCAGTTTGCGTTGTAATTGATGACGAGGAAGGCTTAAAGCTTCCGCAGGACGTTACTGTTCTTAAAGTGAAAAATTCAAGGGAAGCTTTGGCATACGCTGCTGCAAGCTTTTTCGGAAACCCTTCGGAAAGCTTCAACGTGATTGGTGTAACAGGCACAAATGGCAAAACTTCTACAACTTATTATATCGAAGCAATTTTAAACGAAAACAAGGCAAGCGTGGGTGTAATTGGAACAGTTGGAATTGTATTAAACGGCGAAAAGCTAAACATTCCGTTTGACACAAGCACAACGCCAGACCCTATTGAGCTTCACAAAATTTTCCTTAGAATGAAAGAGGACAAAGCAGAGTACGTAGTAATGGAAGCTACGTCGCACGCCCTTGCTTTAAATAAGCTTGAAGGCACAAGCTTTGACGTAGGTGTGTTTACAAACTTAACTCAAGACCATTTAGATTTACATGGCACAATGGAAAACTACTTAAACGAAAAAACAAAGCTGTTTAAAATGTGCAGAACTGGTGTAATAAACGCCGACGACGGCTCATGCAAGCATTTAATTGAAAACGCTGCATGTGAAAAAATTTACACATACAGCATTGAAAACGAAAGTGATTTTAAAGCAGAAAACGTGCAATATTTAAGCAATGGTGTAACTTTTGATGTTGCAATTAACGGCGAAAAGCATAGCTTTAACGTTCCAGTAGCTGGTAAAATTTCTGTATACAATGCTTTGGCTTCAATTGCAGCTACTTACTCAATTGGCGTTTCCATTGATACAATTAAAAAGGGTATTGAAAACATGAAAGGTGTTCCTGGGCGCATTCAATCTATACCAAACAACCTTGGCTTTAACGTTGTCGTTGACTATGCACACACACCAGATGGGCTTGAAAACATTTTGCAAGCTGTTCGTGGTTACACACAAGGCAGGATTATAACAGTTTTCGGCTGCGGCGGTGACAGGGACAGAACAAAACGCCCAATTATGGGTGAAATTGCAGGCAGAATTTCTGACTACTGCGTAATTACGTCCGACAACCCACGCACAGAAGAACCTAATTCAATTCTAAATGAAATTGAATCTGGTACAGCACAAACAAAATGCGCCTATGAAAAAATAATTGACAGAAAACAAGCAATCTTTCGTGCATTAGAGCTTGCACAAAAAGGTGATTCGGTTGTAGTCGCTGGCAAGGGGCATGAAAATTATCAAATTTTTGCGGACAGAACTATACATTTTGATGACTGTGAAGTTGCAAAAGAATGGATTGACGCTTTCGAGAAGAAATAAGAGGTGGTTGCTTGAAGCCGATTAGCTTAGAAGATGTTTGCAAAGCTGTAAAAGGAAAATTTGTCTGTGGTGGCGAAAGAAAAAATGTTGTTGTCATAAACGGAGTAACGACCGACAGCAGAAAAGCCAAAGACGGTTGTTTGTTTGTTCCGTTAAAAGGCGAAAATTTTGATGGGCATGATTTTATAGCTTCTGCGTTTGAAAATGGTGCTTCGTGTGTGATTACCGAACGAGAAGAAGATTATAGTTTCGATATGCCAGTAATATATGTAAACTCAACACATCAAGCGTTGAAAGATTTAGCCGAATACTACATGTCGTTATTTAAAATTCCTGTTGTGGCAATTACAGGCAGCAGTGGCAAAACAACTACAAAGGATATGGTTGCTTCGGTTTTGGCACAAAAGTTTAATGTGCTAAAAACAGACGGCAACTTTAACAATGAAATAGGGCTTCCGCTTACTGTTTTTAACATTGACGAAAATACACAATGTGCTGTGCTTGAAATGGGCATGAACCAATTTGGCGAAATTCACAACCTAAGCAAAATTGCTTGCCCTGATGTTTGTTTAATAACAAATATAGGCGTTGCACATATTTTGAATTTGGGAAGCAGAGAAGGCATTTTAAAAGCAAAGTCCGAGATTTTTGATTTTATGAAGCAAAACGGAACAGCCGTTTTATGCGGTGACGACGACATGCTTATTACATTAAACGACAAGCTGGATAATATAATTTATTATGGTTTAAGCAGTAACGAAGGCAAAAACAAAGCTTATGCTACTGACATAAAAGAAAATGGTTTTATTGGGGTAAGTTTTGTTTGCAATTATAAGTGCTCTAGCTTTAGCGTAAATTTAAACGCAATGGGCAAGCATATGGTTTCAAACGCACTTGCTGCCGCATCAGTTGGGTTTTTGCTTGGCTTATCGGAAGAACAAATTAAAAAAGGCTTAGAAAGCTTTGCACCTTCAAAAATGCGAATGGACGTAAAGCAAAACAAAGCAAACGGAATTACAGTAATTAACGACACATACAACGCAAACCCAGAGTCGATGAAAGCTTCGCTTGATGTTTTGGCTGGGCTTGAAACCGAAAGCAGAAAAGTTTGCATACTAGGCGACATGCTTGAGCTTGGAAATTTGACAGACCAATTCAACATTGAGCTTGGTCAGCATATTGTAGCATTAAACACAATTGATTGTGTAGTATGTGTTGGAAACAATGTAAAAGCCTACGAAGCAGTGGGTGAGGGCTTTATGCGAAGTAAAAGAAAAGGTGCTTCCACGCACCACTTCGCAAAGCAGGAATCTTTAATTGAAAACTTGCCATCTATACTAAAGCAAAACGACATAGTTTTAGTAAAAGGTTCTCGTGGGGCAGGGCTTGAAAAAACGGTTAAAGCTATTTTGGAAATGATATAGAATATTTTTGAGGTGAAGCATGACATTTTCGTTGAGAACAGGAATTTTCGCCATACTTATTGCGTTTACGGTAAACGTTTTGATTAGCCCAATTTTAATTCCGTTTTTGGCAAAGTTAAAGTTTGGTCAAAATGTGCGTGAGGACGGGCCAAAAACGCACCTTAAAAAAGCAGGGACGCCTACAATGGGCGGTATAATAATTTTGTTTAGCACAGCTTTTGCTTCACTTGCTTTTTTGCTTGGCAACAGTGACGGCTTAATCGTTCTTTTTGTCACGCTAGCCTTTGGGTTTATCGGTTTTCTTGATGATTACATTAAAGTTGTAAAAAAACGCTCGCTTGGTTTAAGGGCGTACCAAAAAATAATTGCACAGCTTGCAGTTACAACAGTGTTTACGTTTTACGTTTGGTCTTTCCATGCAAAAGATGCTATAACAACAACTATTATTCCTTTTTTTGGCACGGTAGACCTTGGCATTTTTTGGTTTCCCCTTGTTTTTTTCATTATGATTGGTGGGGTAAACAGCGTAAACTTAACAGATGGCTTGGACGGTTTGGCTACTGGGGTAACGACACTTGTTGCAACGTTTTTCTTAATTATGGCATATGCTTTTCAAAACAGCTCTTTGCCAATTGCAGGGACTGTAATAGGCAGCCTTCTGGGGTTTTTGCTTTTTAATTCTCACCCAGCTAAAGTTTTTATGGGCGACACTGGCTCGCTTGCGCTTGGGGGCTTTGTTGCTTCGATGGCGTTGCTTTTAAAAATGCCATTGTTCCTTGGCGTTGTTGGAATTGTTTATGTTATAGAAGCACTTTCTGTTATGATTCAAGTTGGATATTACAAGCTTACAAAGCAACGCTTTTTCAAAATGGCACCAATTCACCATGCTTTTGAAGTTTCGGGCTGGTCGGAAACAAAGGTTGTTACTTTGTTTTATGTTATTACTGCAATTGGCTGTTTAATAGGCTTTTTGGGCATTGAACTATAATGACGAATTGAACTCACACGATAGGTTGGTGGTAAAATGAATTTTTCGGGGAAAAAGGTTCTTGTTTGCGGCATGGCACTAAGCGGCGTTTCTGCGGCGTTGCTTCTTAAAAAGCTTGGAGCAGCAGTTACAATTCAAGACATAAAGCCGTTTGAAAAGGTTACGAATGAGCTTAAAAAGCTAGAGGGAACAGACATAAAAACTCATTTGGGGCAAAATCCCGATGATATAATAAACACATTTGACCTAATCGTAATGAGCCCTGGAATTCCGCTTGACTTGCCGTTTTTAAACGAAGCAAGAAAGCTTTCAATTCCAATTTGGAGTGAAATAGAGCTTGCAAGCAGCGTCTGCCCTTGCACAATTGTTGCAATTACTGGGACTAATGGCAAAACAACCACAACCGCACTTGTTGGCGCAATTATGAAGGAATACAAAGGGAATGTTGAGGTTGTAGGAAACATTGGCGTTCCTTTCTCCGAAAAGGTTTCAAGGTTAAATGCTGATGATTACGTTGTGGCTGAAATAAGCAGCTTTCAGCTAGAATCATCAGAGCATTTTAATCCAAAGGCTTGCGCTGTTTTAAACATTACGCCCGACCATTTAAACAGACATAAAACTCTTGAAAATTACATTGAAACTAAAAAACGTATTTTTAAAAACCAAACAGAAAATGATTTTACAATTTTAAATTATGATGATAAAGCTGTTCAGCTTATGGAAAAAGACTCTAACGGCAAAATTGTTTTTTTCAGTGCAAAGGAACAGTTGGACGAAGGTGTTTTTGTAGACACTGACAAAAACATTTGCATTTTGTTAGACGGCATTAAAAAAACTGTAATTAAGGCTGACGAGCTGCAAATTTTGGGCAAGCACAACCTTGAAAATGCACTTGCTGCTGTTGCACTTACTGCTTCTATTGGAGTGCCAATTGAAATTATTGAAAAGGCTCTAAAGAACTTTAAAGGTGTACCTCACCGCTTAGAATTTGTTGCTGAAGCAAAAGGAATTGCATTTTATAACGACTCTAAAGCTACAAACCCAGACGCTGCAATTAAGGCTATTGAATCGATTGAGCGCCCAATAGTTTTAATTGCAGGCGGGTACGACAAAGGCTCAGACTTTAGCGACTGGGTGAAGCTGTTTCAAGGAAAGGTTAAGCATGTTGTAGTTTTAGGTGAAGTTACAAACGCAATTATCGAAACTTTAAAGTCTTACAGCTACAATAATTATGACAAAGTTAACTCACTTAAAAGTGCGGTTGATTTGTGCTACAGCAAAGCAGAAAAGGGCGACTGTGTTTTGCTTTCGCCTGCATGTGCAAGCTGGGATATGTTTGACAATTTTGAAGAACGTGGAAGAATTTTTAAGGAGTTCGCAATGGAAATTGCAAGCAGGGAGGGAGCATAATGGCAAATTCCGCCGCTCCGCTTAGGCGAAAGTTTAACCCACGGCAGTTAAAGCGCAATGTTAAAAAACCACAGCTTAAAAGCCGTGAAGCGTCACAACGTGAAACGCCACAAACTATAATTAATGTTGGAAGCATTGACTATACAACTTTGTTAATTGTCTTTTTGTTAGTTTTAATTGGTGTTGTAATGGTGTTTACTTCCAGCATTTATATATCGGAAGCTGATTCACCTACAGGTGATATTTTTCACTATGTAAAAAGACATGCGGTTTTTGCGGCTTCGGGCTTTGGCATTATGCTTGTTGTTTCAAACATTAGTTATAGGTACTTGATGAGGTTTGCAAAGCTTGGTTTTTGGGTAAGTAATATTCTGCTTGTTCTTGTTCAAATTTTAGGAAAAGAGGCTTACGGTAAATCACGCTGGATTGAATTGCCTTTTATAGGCGGGCAATTTCAGCCTTCCGAGCTTGCAAAGGCCGCAATTATAATTTTTGTTGCGTACTTAATACATAAAAACCAAGATTATGTAAAAACTTGGACTGGGTTTGTTATAATTTGCTCTTTAGTTGCGCTTACTACAGGGCTTGTTCTTTTAGGTGGACTTAGCTCTGCAATTATTACTGCGATAATTGGCTTTGGAATTATTTTTATAGCAAGCCCACATATTGGGCGGTTTCTGGTGCTTGGCGGTGTTGGTGTTGCAGGTGTAATTGGCATAATTTCTATTCCGTCTGAATTCCGTGACGACAGAGTTGCAGCATGGCTTGACCCATTTGCTTTCCCAACTGGAACAGGGTATCAAATTATTCAATCTCTTTATGCAATTGCTTCGGGTGGAATTTTTGGTCTTGGCATAGGGCAAAGCAGGCAAAGAAGCTTTCTTCCGTTTCCTCACAACGACTTTATTTTTGCAATAGTGTGCGAGGAGTTGGGGCTTGTTGGAGCTGTTCTTGTTATTACACTTTTTGCAATGTTAATTTGGCGTGGCATAAACATTTCAATAAAAGCACCAGACATGTTTGGCTCGCTTGTTGCAGCAGGAATTGTGCTTATGATAGGCAGCCAAGTTATAATTAACGTTGCCGTTGTTACAAACAGTATTCCAAACACAGGCGTAACAATGCCGTTAATAAGCTATGGCGGAACGTCGCTTTGGATTACGATGGCTCTTATGGGTGTTTTGTTGAATATATCAAGGCATAGCCGTGAAGTGTAGTTATTAATAACGTACATATTTTATAAAAGCAAGCTGATAATTGTCATTAGCTTGTTTTTTGTTTGTACAAAACTTCTTTAGCCACAAAAAAAGCTGTCGACGTTTTTTCGTCGACAGCTAGTGAATTAACAATTACCTTACCTACCAGTCATAAAATTAATAATTGTACGAGTCAAATCTTTTGTATCAGTAGGTTGTGCTTGAAGTGGGTAGCCTGTTACATTGTATTTACCCTTGTCAACAAAGAACACTGTTGGGTAAAAACGAGTAGCATTGTTTGCCCAGAAAGATGGCTCATCTTTTAACAATTTGCCGTCTGTAGTAATTTTTGAAGAAGCATCAATCATATAAACAGTGTAGCCAGCGTTGTACGTTGCATCTTTAATTACGTTATCCATGTAGTACATAGAATCGGCGTTTTCACTATCGTAATAAACAAGAACAAATTTCTCTGTTCCTTGAAGGTACTTATTTGAAGCCGAAACAGAAGTAATTTCCTGCAAATACTTGCTCAAGTTAATCGGTGGTGTTGTGTTTCTTATTGTGTTGTAAACAAAGTCGTCAAAGTCAATTGCAACTTGTGTTTTGTTTGTAGGCGAAAGGTTTGTTTTTATGTTGTTTAGCCCATGAACGTAGAAAAGAGCAGGGTATGCAAGCGACGTAACAGAAGTTAAGTATGACGCTGCAAATTTAGGGTTTATTGCTGTGCTTGTTGAAAGCGAAGCATCAACGCCATAAATTTTAATTTGTGCATCTTTTGCGGCTTCTTTAATCATTTGCAAATACTGCGCTGTATAAATTCTAGTTGAGTCAAAGTAAACCAAAACAAATTGCTCTCTGTTTTCATACATTGATTGCGCCCTTGTGCCCGAAATCATTTTGAAGTACGAAGTGTCTTCGGTTGGGTTTGGTGTAGCTGTAGGTGTTGCAGTTGGTGATGGAGTAGGTGTTGCGCTTGGGGTTGACTTTGGTGGCGAAGAAACGTAAGCTGTACGTGTGTTTCCGTCCCACATAACGTTAGCACCCAAGCCTTCTGACAAAGCACTAAGTGGAATGAGTGTTCTGCTGTTTACAATAAACGGTGCAGCGTCCAATGCCCTTGTGTTTGTAGTTTCATAAACTAGTGAACCTTTTGAGTCGGTGCTTAACTTGCCATAAGTCATTGTAGAATTGCCGATATAAACAATAGAATATTTATCGTTTAAAACCATAGTAACCTTTTTTTGGCTGTCGTCCCAGTAAACAGAAGCCGAAAGTGCTTCCCCCAAAGCGGCATAAGGCACAAAAAGCCTGTCGCTTACAATTTGCGGCTCAACTGGCGCTATAAGTGCCTTACCATCTACATATATAGAAGCTACTGGTTTAGCATCTACATTTTTTGAAAAGCCGCCTACATTCACAAACATAAGCATAGAGGCCATTACAGCCGAAACAATTCTCTTTTTGTTTATCAAAAATATTCCTCCCTTATATATAATTAATGATAAGTTGTTAAACCACGATTAATATATTATACATCATTTAGAAAATTTTATCAATAAGGTTGTACAGTTTTAATTTACTTGAATATTTATTAAATTGTGCTAAAATCTATAGTGCAATACGCTTTATTGGTAATATTAATAATTTTTGTTTATGAAGCAGTATATATTTATAAATAAGTATAAAGCTTCAGGGGGAATTTTTCTGGATAACACTTTGGATAAGCTTCTTTTGCACCGACTTTGGGGAAACGTAATTTTGTTTTTTGTGCTTGGAGGAATACTTTACGTTTTAGGCAAGCTTGTTGCAGTAGATTTAACAGGTTTTTTGTTTGACGGCTTTTTTGTGGGTGACGTTGCGCCAAAAATAACAGCTTTCTTAGAAAAAGTTTTAAATAAAGACGGAATTTTGTTTTTGCTTTTAATAGGGCAGTACGGCGTTATAAACATGGGCGTAGGCTATTTGCTTGGAATAATAATTCCTATAGTAGCGTGCTTTTACTTTTTCATGACACTTCTTGAAGAAAGCGGCTACATTAGCCGAATGGCAAAGCTATCGGACAATTCGTTTAAAAGCATGGGTCTTTCAGGGCGAATGACTGTACCAATTATTTTAGGCTTTGGGTGCATAACAATGGCTTTTGTTTCTATAAGCTCGCTAAAGTCGGAAAAGGAAAGAATTATAGCAAGCACACTTCTTGCGCTTACAGTTCCTTGCTCTGCACAGTTTGGAATTATTATAGGGCAGCTTGCACATTATGGGCTAAGTTATTTAGCTGTGTATTTTGTTGTACTAATAATAATCTTTGTAATAACGGCTGTTATTTTAACTAAAATAATAAAGGATGACGGCAAACGTGACGTGCTTACACTTACTCCGTTAAAGCTTCCGTCAATTTCAAAAGTAATAAACACAACAATTGACAAGTCTTGGGAATTTTTATCAGAAGCATTCCCAGTTTTTGTAGTCGCTTCTATTGTTTTGACACTTATGGCACATTTTGGCTTGCTCAACAAATTGTATGAGCTTATGTCACCTTTAACTGTTGGGGTTTTAAAGCTTCCTGCCGAAGCTTCGGCGGCGTTTATTCTTTCCATGATAAGGAGAGAGTTTGGTGTCGTTTCACTGCTTACTCTTTCGCTTTCACCGCAATCTATGCTTGTTGCGCTCATCACTATTACGCTTTTAATTCCGTGCTTGTCGGCTGTGTTTGTACTTTTCAAGCAACGAGGGGTTAAAGAAGCAAGTTTAATTTGCATTTTTTGCACTGTTACGGCGTTTGCTGTCGGTGGAATTTTGGCTAGAATTATTGCAGTGTAAGCTACGCCCAATATTTTCGGTCAAGGCTCCTGTATGCAATTGCTTCTGCTAGGTGTTTTACGCCAATTTCTTCTGCACCGTCAAGGTCTGCAATAGTTCTTGCGACTTTTAAAATTTTATGGTAAGCACGTCCGCTTAAACCAAGGCTGTTAAAGGCGTGCTTTAACATTTGGTTTTCTTCGTCGCCAAGCTGACAATATTTTTCAATTTGCGGTGCATTTAGCTGCGAGTTTAGCAAAATGCCTTCCTTTTCGTAGCGTTTCTTTTGAATTGCTTGGCATTCAGAAACACGGATTTTTATTTCTGCTGAACTTTCTGTATTAGGCTGAACAGCTCCCAATTCTTCATAGTTAACTTGCGGTGCTTCAACTTGAATGTCAATTCTGTCAAGAAGCGGCCCAGACACTTTGCCTAAGTACCTGCTTATTTCGTGTTGACCGCATGTGCATTTGTCGCCGTCGCCGTAATATCCGCAAGGGCAAGGGTTCATTGACGCAAGTAGCATGAAGTCCGAAGGGTATGTAACTGTGCCGTTAACTCGTGAAACAGTAATTTTTCCGTCTTCAAGGGGTTGGCGCAAAACTTCTAATACGTTTTTGTGAAACTCTGTTAACTCGTCCAAAAACAAAACACCGTTGTGTGCAAGGCTAATTTCACCAGGCTTTGGAACACGTCCGCCGCCTGTAAGCGCAGAGTAAGAAATTGTGTGGTGCGGTGAGCGAAACGGTCTTTTTGTAATTAAGCAAGATTTATTTTTAAGAAGCCCAGAAACACTGTAAACCATTGTAACAGCCATGCTTTCGTCAAGCGTAAGGTCGGGGAGTATTCCAGCAAGCCGTTTTGCAAGCATTGTCTTTCCAGAACCTGGAGGACCAATCATAATTATATTGTGGTTGCCACAGGCGGCAACCTCTAAAGCACGTTTTACACTTTTTTGCCCTTTAACATCAGCAAAGTCAAGCCCATAGTAGTCGTCTTTGCTTGCTTCAAAAAACTTTGACACATCTATTTTTGTAGGCTGAATTGGTGAAGCTGTAAAATGTTCTACTACTTCTTTAAGGCTTTTTACTGCATAAACATTTATGTCGTCTACAAGAGCAGCTTCCTCACGGTTTTCATATGGTACAATGCAAGTTTTAATTCCGTTTTTAGAAGCCCCATAAACCATTGGAAGAATGCCATTTACAGGGCGAATTGAACCATCAAGCGAAAGCTCGCCAGCTATTAGTGTTTTACAAGCTTTTTTTCTATCAATAATTCCAAGGCTAATTAAAATAGCTACAGCAATGGGCACGTCAAAAGCTGCACCTTCTTTTCTTGTGCTTGCAGGCGCAAGGTTTACCATAATACGCTTTGTAAAAACATCTAGTCCCATAGCTGTAAGAGCGGTTGTTACACGCTCTTTTGACTCTTTAACTGCAGAATCGGGAAGCCCTACTATGTCAAAAGCAGGCATACCTCTGTGAATGTCAACCTCAACTTCAACAATGTAGCCTTCTACGCCTAAAATACCTGCTGTTAAAACCTTGGAAATCATTTTGTCACCTCTGTTGTTATTAAATAATATTTATATTACAACATTGTATGTCCAGTTGGAAATTTTTTCAAGCAAAATTTTTATATACTCCATATATTAACTATATTATATTGCCAAACATTGCTATATACTGTATTCGGTGATTGTATGATAACTTATGAACCGTTTTGGGAAACTTTAAAAAGCCAAGGTTACACGACATATACATTAATTACAAAGTGTGGCATAAGCAGCCATACAGTTTACAGGCTAAAACACAACAAGGGCATTTCTACCAGTTTAATTAACAAGCTTTGCGAGCTTTTAAAGTGCGAGGTTTCGGACATTTTGTCTTATGTTCCAGATAATGAGTATAAGGAGTAGCTTATGGACGCCTACTACAACTTAAAAGAAAACAATTATTTGCTTTGGCTTTCCAGAATAAATGGCTTAGGAATAAAAGCAAAGCATGTTATTTTAAACTCATTTAAAAGCCCTGCCGAAATATTTTTTGCAAGCAAATATAAATTAAGTTGTATAGAAGGCTTGACCGAACAAAATATTAACGATATTATTAAGGCACAAGATGAAGGGCTTATAAATAAATATAGTTATGAGCTAAAACAAAAGGGGCTTTCGTTTGTTGGTGTAAAAAGCCCAGTGTTTCCAACTCTTTTGCGTGAAATAAGCGACTCGCCGATAGGTTTATATGTAAGTGGAAAGTTGCCCGACAACGACATGCCTTTTGTAAGTATAATCGGTTCAAGAAAGTGCAGCGAATACGGTTTAAGTGTTGCGTATAAGCTTAGTAAAGATTTGGCTAAAAGCGGTGTTGTAATTGTAAGCGGCATGGCAAGGGGAATTGACAGCATGGCGCACAAAGGGGCACTGGACGGCGGCGGCTTGACAGTTGCAGTAATGGGTTGCGGTGCAGACGTTTGCTATCCGTCGGAAAACAAAGCGCTTCGTGACAGAATTATCGAGTCGGGCTGTGTAATTTCTGAGTATCCGCCAGAAACAACACCAATGCCAGCGTACTTTCCGCAGCGAAACAGAATTATTAGTGGATTATCAAGCGCAACGATAGTTGTAGAGGCCGCAAAGCGAAGCGGAACGCTTATAACAGTTTCCGAAGCACTAGACCAAGGGCGTGAAGTAATGGCTGTCCCTGGGAACGTAACAAGTAAGCTTAGCCAAGGCACAAACGAGCTAATAAAAGATGGCGCAGTAGTTGTTTCAACCTACAAGGACGTGCTTGATGCGCTAGGCATTGTCGAAAAAGAGAATAATCAAGAAGAAAACAAAAATAATATAATTGCAATAAAGGCTCTTGCGCCAAACGAACAATTAGTATATGCTTGTATAGGCAACGAGCCTGTACACGCTGACGTAGTAATAGAAAAGGCTTGTATTGATACACAAACAGCGACATATGTTTTAACAATGCTAGAAATTAAAGGTCATATAAAAAAACTTGCAGGGAATAGATATATTAAAAATTTGTAATGCAAAAAAATACTAGGCTACTAAAAATGTAATCAAAAAGTAGCCACAAGCACCAAACGGAGGTTAAACATCAGATGGCAAAAAATCTTGTTATCGTTGAGTCGCCTGCAAAGGCGAAAACGCTTAAAAAATTTTTGGGAAGCACATATAAAATTGAAGCATCTGTAGGACACGTTAGGGATTTGCCGAAAAGTGAGCTTGGAATAAACATTGAAAACGACTTTGAGCCAAAGTATATTACGATAAGGGGCAAGGGCGAAGTGCTTTCAAAGCTTCGCAAGGAAGTAAAAGCTTCCGACAACGTTTACCTTGCAACTGACCCTGACCGTGAGGGCGAAGCTATTAGCTGGCACTTAATGCACGCCTTAAAGCTTGACAACAAAAACGCAAAGCGCATTAGCTTTAATGAAATTACAAAAAATGCTGTTAAGCGTTCTATAAAAGAGGCAAGGGACATTGACATGAACCTTGTAGACGCACAGCAGGCAAGGCGTGAGCTTGACAGAATTGTGGGCTATAAAATAAGCCCTATTTTATGGAAAAAGGTTAAAAAAGGGCTTAGTGCCGGGCGTGTTCAGTCTGTTGCGCTTAAAATAATTTGTGACAGAGAAGACGAAATTGAAAACTTCCAAAAGGAAGAATATTGGACTATAGAAGCAATTTTAAAAAGCGGCAAGGAAAAGCTTGTTTCAAAGCTTTACGGTGACGACAACGGTAAGCTTAGCATAACTTGCAAAGAGCAAGCAGACAGCATTATTGAAGCTGTAAAAAAAGAAGGCTTCAATGTTTCGGAAATTAAAAAAGGCACAAGAGTAAGAAAGCCTTATCCGCCTTTTACAACAAGCACGTTACAGCAAGAAGCGTCAAAGGCTTTAGGCTTTCCAACCTCAAAAACAATGATGCTTGCACAGCAGCTTTACGAGGGCGTTGACATTGAGGGTGAAGGCACTGTAGGCTTAGTTTCTTATATCCGTACAGACTCTGTGCGCATATCAGACGAAGCTTACGAAAGCGTAAAAAGCTTTGTGCTTGAAAACTTCGGGGAAAAATATGCAACTACAGAAAAGCCAGTTTATAAATCAAAGGGCAAGGCACAGGACGCACACGAAGCAATTCGACCAACGTATACTGAAAGAACGCCTGAAAACGTAAAGTCGTCGCTTACAAAAGACCAATACAGGTTATACAAGCTTATTTGGGAGCGTTTTGTCGCAAGCCAAATGACATCGGCAGTTTACGACACGCTTTCTGTTAGAATAAACGCAGGTAAATATCAGTTTCGTTCTGTCGGTTCAAGCCTTAAATTTGATGGCTTTATGGTAATTTATAAAGAAACAGATGAAGCCGAGCATAACGAAAATGAGCAAGCAGAAACTTCAATTCCAGCATTAAAAGAAGGCGAAATGCTAAAGCTTCACGAGGTAAACGGTGAGCAGCATTTCACCCAGCCGCCAGCACATTACACAGAAGCAATGCTTGTTAAAACTATGGAGGAGCTTGGAATTGGCAGACCAAGCACTTATGCCGCAACAATTAGTACAATTGTCGCAAGAGGTTACATCACACGTGAAAACAAAGTTCTTTATAAAACAGAGCTTGGCGAAATTATTAATAACATAATGAAAGAGCATTTCGGTGACATAATAAGCGTTGACTTTACAGCAAAAATGGAGGAAGACTTAGACAAAGTTTCCGAAGGCGACCTTGAATGGAAAGAAGTTTTACGCCAATTTTACGCTCCATTTAGCGAAACACTTTCGCAAGCCGAAGAAAAAATAGGCGAAGTTGAAATTGCAGACGAAGTAACGGACATTCCGTGCGATAAATGCGGGCGAAACATGGTAATTAAATTTGGGCGGTTTGGAAAGTTTTTGGCTTGCCCTGGCTTTCCAGAATGTAGAAACGCAAAACCGCTTTATGAAGAAGCTGGTGTAAACTGTCCGCTTTGCGACGGAAAAGTTTTAATTAAAAAGACAAAAAAAGGCAGAAAATACTTTGGTTGCGAAAACAACCCAGACTGCACCTTCATCTCATGGAACAAGCCAACAGGCGCAAAGTGCCCGACATGTGGCGACTTTTTGGTTGAAAAAGGAACTAAAAACACTAAAGTTGTTTGTAACAACAGCAAGTGCGGCTATAAAGAGCAAGCTTAGGAGTAGGCGACATGGAACAGGTGGATTTTTCCATTATGGGAAAACTTTACGAAATTGTAAATAAAAGCTATGAAAATGAATTTATGTTAACGGAAGCTTGCACCCTGCTAAGTATTGGTCTGGGTGCAAGCGTTGTTGTTTTGGATTCTTTTAAAAATGTTTTGTTTAAAAAAGAAAAAGAATTGCTTGCAAAAAATTTAGAAAGCCTTGAATGTATTCCTTTGTTTTTTGGGTCAGACCTACTTGCTGAAGTTAACGTATACAGAGATATACCATATACAGACGATGAAGTTGCTGTTATTAAGGCTTTTAGCTCTGTTATTAATCTTCTAGTTAGAAGATTAAAGGAAGAAAAAGAAACAGAGGGAATTAAAAACATAAGCGTTGTAAAGTCGGCGGTTGGTGCACTTTCTTATTCTGAGCTTTTGGCAGTAGTCGAAGTTATTTCTTCGTTAAGCGGAAGCGGTGGAATAGTTGTTGCAGCTTCTCTTTCTAAAAAGAGAGGCGTTGCACGCTCGGCAATTGTAAACGCTTTAAGAAAGCTTGAAGGGGCAGGGCTTTTGGAAGCACGCTCGCTTGGTGTAAAAGGAACTTACATAAAGGTTTTAAATGAGCAGCTTTTAGTAGAAATTGGAAAGCTTAAAACGTAACTTAAAACACTACATAATTGGAGGAACATTTTTTATTTCACCTTTCAAATAAGCGTAAAAAGTGCCTTTGCTGTCGGTGTATGCCAAAATTACGTTTGACAAGTCACTTATTCCTTTTGCTTTAAGCTGTTTTTTAAGCCATTGTTCATCTTTTCCTATTTCTTTTAAGTGCTTATACAAAACTTTACCGTCAACAATTACGTTTACACATATGCCTTTATAATCAACAGTAATGTTCATGTCTTTTGTAGTTAGCGGCTGGTTTTCGGGCTTTAGCAAAATGCTAAGCTTACCACTTGTTTCTAAAATTGCAAACTCTATTTCGTTTATGTTAAACACGCTATTAAGACGACATTCTTCCAATAAGTCGTTTAAGTTCATTTTAGATTTTTTTAAATTTTTGTCTACAATTTTTCCATTTTGAATTAAAATAGAAGGTTTTCCGTCGAGAAGTTTTCGTATAGTAAAGCTTTTTAAGGAAGCATATGACAATAAAATTGGAAACAAAGCGTATACAACTAGCCCTGTTAAACCTTTTGTATACCCAATTGTTTCATCAACAGCAAAAGCTGCTGCAATTGAACCTATAGAAATTCCTGATACATAGTCGAAAAATGTAAGCTGTGAAACTTGCTTTTTCCCCATTATTCTTGTAAAAGTAAAAAGCACGCAAATGGAAACTAATGAGTGCATTGTAGTTTGAAAAATTTCTTTTAGCAAAGCTTAACCCTCCTATTTATAATTATAACTAAAAATTATTACAAATAAACAAATAAAAAAATGTCAACGTTTTATCGTAAAAAACGTTGACATAAACTTTAGAATTTTTAAAATAAACTTCTAAAAAAATGTCAACTAAACAAATAAAAAAATGTCAACGTTTTATCGTAAAAAACGTTGACATAAACTTTAGAATTTTTAAAATAAACTTCTATTGTTGCAGTTCATACAAGTATAATTCCTTATCTTTAACACTATCTTGGTTAACCAAATCTGCTTTTTCACTTGGAACAGAAATTTTGCTTGCGTCACCGTCTGACACATACTTCCTAGACGGATTATTTTCATAATAATCGAAAAACCAACCTAAATCCATTTCGCTATTGCTCGAACCTCTAACCCTTGGAACATTTAAAGGGTCAAATTTAACATTGTTAGGTGAAGCACTTGCACCGCTTTGCCCCTCTCTAATGGCCAAAGAATACTGATATTTAACACCGTCATATTCGCCAGCCAATGCGTAATTCAACAATTCAGCTTTTGGCCTTATTCCAAAAGGATATGTAATGCTTTTTAAAATGTGTCCGTCTGTGTTTTCAAGCACTAGCTTATGAACAAGCCCAATTTCTTCTTGAATTTCAGTTTCATTTAACTCAGACAATTTGTTATGGTTAAAAGTGTGGTTTCCTATTTCATAGCCGTTAGTTATTAGATAGTTAAACCTTTCAGTTAAAGTTCCACTGCCTTTAAACGGTTCTCTTTTTCCATTAATATAAAAAGCAGCAGCACGACCAAAGTCGGGGTGCTGTTCCGAAAATTTGTTAATAATATCTACTGCACAATTTTCTTTAGGAACTAACTTTCCCTCAATTTCATCTAACGAAAAGGAGGAACTTATGCCATCATCAAATGTTAATACAATTGGGGTGTAACCAGCCTCAACTTTTATGTTATTATCAATTAAATCTTGCATAGAAATTAGCCTGTACCCTTTATTATACATTGTTTCTAAATCATTTTTAAAATCGTCAACGTTTCTTTGGTAGTCAGATGACGGCTCATCATAAAGAATGCCGTGGTACATTACAATCATTATATCCCCAACTTCATTTGGCTTTACTTTTTCATAATCTATTTCTATAGGTTTTTGTTCTGGCAATTCTGTAAGCTCTAATGTTTTATCAAGTTCATTATTAGCTGTGCCAGAAGCAGACGCATTTTCTATTGCAATGGTAGATGTTTCAGATTGAACTGTTTCGGACTCAACCGCTTCTTCAACTTGGCTGATTAAATTTATTTCTTGAACTGCTTGCTTTTTTTGGGCTAAAACGGTAATACTTATAGCAGAAAATAAAATTGCGCCTACAATAATAAATTTTTTGAATTTCAACTGCATATTAATTCTCGCTCCTCTTAGAACCTATGTTCAATACTCTAGCCGACGTCTTGGCGGTCTTGACGCCGCTGTACTTCTTCAGCGTGGTAAGCACGTACATGCTTCGAGTACGCACTTACCACGCTTCATCGTACAGCGACGCCAATCCTCGCCAATACGACGACTTCGTATTGAACACAGGTTCTTAATAATATGTATTTATCATACCATAAAAACATTTTAATTTGTTATATTTTGTAAACATATAAGAATTAAGTTTTTTAATTAGGTTTTATTAAGTTTTAAGTAATGATTAATTTGTAAAGAAAAAATAATAAAAAACCCCTTGAAAAATCAAACACTATATGCTAAACTCAAGTCAAATACAAAAAAAGACTGTGAAGGAGAAAAAAACTGCTGTGGTTACAACAAAAGAGAGTAGGCTGGCTGCTGAAAAGCCTACAGCACATAGCATGGAAAATACAACTCTGGAGTTCCCTTTTGGGCGCTACCTGCGTTATCGGGTTTAAGGCAAGCGCTTTTTTGCTTGTAAATTAAGGTGGTACCACGACAATCCTCGTCCTTATTCGGCGAGGTTTTTTTTATTTTTAAAAAGAATTTATGATGTAAGAAATAAAGGAGGATTCACTATGGAATCAGTTTTCGACACGCTTTTAGAGCGTGGGTTTATTCAGCAGTCAACGCACGAGGACGAAGTTAGAGAGCTTTTGGCTAAGGAAAAAATTTCGTTTTACATTGGGTTTGACCCAACAGCCGACAGCCTTCACATTGGGCACTTTATCCCTGTTATGGCAATGGCTCATATGCAAAGGGCAGGGCATCGCCCAATTGCCGTTGTAGGCGGCGGAACAGGCATGGTTGGCGACCCAACCGACAAAACAGAACTTAGGCGCATTATGACACCTGAAGAAATTCAACACAACGTTGACTGCTTTAAAAACCAGCTTTCACGTTTTATTGACTTTTCAGAAGACAGGGCAATTATTGTGAACAATGCAGATTGGCTTATGCCGCTTCAATACATTCCTTTTCTTCGTGAATACGGCGTGCATTTTTCAGTAAACCGTATGCTTACTGCCGATTGTTACAGAACAAGGTACGAGCGTGGTTTGTCGTTTTTTGAGTTTAACTACATGATAATGCAGTCTTATGACTTTTTAGAGCTTTACAGAAGATACAACTGTAAAATTCAAATGGGCGGCAAAGACCAGTGGTCAAACATTATTGGTGGCGTAGAGCTTATTAGGCGTGTCGAAAACGGAAGTGCTTACGGCGTTACATTCTCACTTTTGGAAAACAGCGACAACAAAAAAATGGGCAAAACAGAAAAAGGTGCTGTTTGGCTTGACCCAAACAAAACTACACCTTACGAGTTTTTCCAATACTTTAGAAATGTTGATGACAGAGATGTTGTTACCTGCTTAAAGCTTCTTACGTTTGTGCCTATCGAAGAAATTGAAGAAGTTTCAAAGCTTGAAGGCAGCCAAATAAACGCGGCAAAAGAAAAGCTTGCTTTTGAGGTTACAAAAATTGTTCACGGCGAAGAAGAAGCTGTAAAGGCACTTAATGCCGCAAAAGCTTTGTTTGCTGGAAAAGGTGAGGAAGGTTCAATTCCTACGACAGAAGTTAAAAAGGCGGACGTTGGAAGCGGCGTAAACGTAATCGACTTGTTAATTATTACAAAGCTTGTTCCTTCAAAGAGCGAAGGGCGCAGAGTTGTAACACAAGGCGGTTTAAAAGTAAACGATGCTAAAATTGACAGCTTGGAACACGTTGTTACACTAGACGATTTTACAGATGGTTCTCTTTTAATTCAAAAAGGTAAAAAGTCGTTCCATAGAGTTAAGGTTGTTGATTAGTATAATTTAAGAAGCTCACATTCTTAAAGTTTTGATAAAACCATGCTTTGAGAATGTGAGCTTTGTTTTTTTGCAGCTACTTGTCAATTTCATAATAAACTTTGTTTTTGTCTTTAACAAGAGTAAACAAGTTTAGTGACGCCATTTGAGAAACATGGTGTGAAACTGTGGCAGTTGTTAGGCCTAAACTCTTAGAAATTTCGCTTCCATAAACGCAAAGTTTACTACAACCATCAAAATGACCCGCCAAAACCAGAAACAAAGGCAACGCATATCTTAACACCTATCGGTCAAAACACAAAACAACTAGGAGTTTTATTCCATCTGCCAATATCGTTAAAAAATGCAATTTCTATAAGTTATAAACTTTGGCAAAACGGCAATGTTGCAAACTAACAAAAATTGTGGTATGTTAATATTAACAATGAAAGGGGTGTCTTTATGGCAATTAATGTGCCATTTGATATATTAAGTTCTTTTGAAAAAATTAACATAATGTCTAAACTTTCGGTAAAGCTTACAAAAGAGTTTTTAAACTTTGCTGCAATCTTTTCTGATGAAACAGAAAACTTTGTTATACCATGCGAGCCAACCTCGGAACAACCTGTAACTGTAAAAATTCGTACAGCAGAGCAAAATGTTGACGAGGTGTACATTGTTTCTGGAACATACAATTTTCCTTTAGTTAAAGCCGAATCACTAAACGGCTTTGACTTTTACTCATACACTTTTGAAAAAATCGAAAAGCGGTTTTCCTATTATTTTCGTATCGTAAAGGACGGAGTATCTTACTTTTACAACAAGCATGGTCTTTACGACACAATCGATGAAAATTACAATTTTAGCATAATTCCAAACTTTAAAACTCCAGAATGGGCTAAAGGCTCAATTGTTTACCAAATTTATGTTGACCGTTTTTGTGATGGCGACCCAACAAACAACGTGGTAAACAACGAATATGCCTACTTGGGCAAAGCGGCAAAATGTGTTGAAAAGTGGAGCAAGCTTCCGTCCAAAGAAGACGTGTGCAATTTTTACGGCGGTGACTTGCGTGGCATTATTGATAAAATTGATTATTTAAAAAATTTGGGCGTTGAAGTAGTTTACCTAAACCCGATTTTTGTTTCGCCAAGCAACCATAAGTACGACATTCAGGACTACGACTACATTGACCCACACCTTGGTGTAATTGTAGAGGACGGCGGCGAACCGCTTTATTTTGAAAAATTCCACAACAAATTTGCTACAAAATATATTCAGCGTACCACACACAAAGGAAACCTTGAAGCAAGCAACGCTTTTTTCTGCAAGTTAACAGAGCTTTTGCACGAAAACGGTATTCGTGTAATTATTGATGGTGTTTTCAACCACTGTGGAGCGTTTAACAAATGGCTTGACAAGGAAGGGTTTTACACTGGCAAGTGGTACCCTGTTGGGGCGTACCGTGAAGAGAACAGCCCATACCACGACTATTTCATTTGGTACGACAAAAACTGGCCAAACAACGACTGCTATGACAGTTGGTGGGGGCATAGCAACCACCCTAAGCTAAACTTTGAAGGCTCTAAGGAACTGCACAATTACGTAATGAGTGTTGGTAAAAAGTGGGTTTCGGCACCGTTTAACGTTGACGGCTGGCGGCTAGACGTTGCGGCGGACTTAGGGCAGTCCCCAGAGTTTAACCACGCATTTTGGAAGGAATTCCGCAAAGTTGTAAAGGAAGCAAACCCAGATTCAATTATTCTTGCAGAGCATTACGGCGACCCTAAAGAATGGCTTAATGGTGATGAATGGGACACTGTTATGAACTATGACGCTTTTATGGAGCCTATAACGTGGTTTTTGACAGGTATGGAAAAGCACAGTGAGGAGTTCCGTGCTGACATGCTTTGTAATGCAATGGCTTTTGAACAATCTATGCGTTACTTTATGGCAAGGTTTTCAATTCAGTCGCTTACTACATCAATGAACGAGCTTTCAAACCACGACCATTCACGGTTTTTGACAAGAACAAACATGAAGGTTGGGCGTTTGCACACAGTTGGCGCAGAAGCGGCGGCAGAAGGAATTAACAAAAACATTATGATGGAAGCTGTTACGTTCCAAATGACATGGCCTGGCTCGCCAACAATTTATTACGGCGACGAAGCTGGCGTTGTAGGCTGGACTGACCCAGACAACAGGCGCACATACCCTTGGGGTAGGGAAGACTTTACGCTTTTAACTTTCCACCACGAAATTATTAAGGTGAGAAAACGGTTTAATGTTTTTAAAACAGGCTCACTAGAATATTTGTACCTTGATTACGGCATTTTGACATACGGTAGGTTTAATAAAGATGAAAAGATTGTTGTTGCTTTAAACAATAATCTTGAACAGAAGGAACTTTCAATTCCCGTTTGGAAGCTTGGGGCAAGCACAAGCGGAGATGCTGTAACGCTTATAACTACAGGTGATGGCACGTTTAGCACAAAACAAAATGTTTATAAGTACAGAAATGGTTATTTAAACATTACTGTTGGGGCATATTCAAGCGTTATTTTGCAACTTAAATAGTTTTTTGTATGTTTTTTATTCACCACGGAATAATAATTTCGAGGTGATTTTATATGAAATATCCAAACCTACATGCTTTAATTCAACAAGAAAGCGATGCTAGAGATTATTTTAATTCGCTTCCACAATATGTGCAGGAGCAAATTTCTATGAAGGCAAGCGGTGTAAATTCTTTTGACAGCCTAAAAGATTTTGCAGAAAACCTTTTAAGGGGCGACCAGTAGCTAAATTTTTTGTAGACAATTACTTAAAGGATTCCTATAGTTATATGACTATATAATTAAGGAATCCTTTTGTATATATTAAAATTGTAAAATATTACCCTATATTCTCACCCTTAAACTATTAAGTTTTTGTATTGCCCCAAAACATGCTTCGTGTTAAAATACCTTTATCCGTTTTAGGTGGGTGTTCGTTAAGTAATTTACTTGTAGCAACTCATAGTAAATTTACACTTCTTTCACCCTTGCAGGACAAGGAGGAAATAAAATGGAGCTTGATTTAAAGCTTGGCAGGCATTTTACACAGGAGCTTGAAGGCTCGAACAAAAGCGTTTACGACCTTTTTAACTGGAAAAGCGTAGACGTTTTACTTACAAACTATTCTACTGGGGAAGTCATTACCGACATGAAAGGGCTTGAATTTCCAGAAGGATATTCACAAAGTGCTTGCGACATTATAGCATCAAAGTATTTTAGGAAAAAAGGCATACCAAACGAGAGAGGGCAGGAATATTCAATGCGTCAGCTTGCCGACAGGCTAGTTGGCTTTTGGGTTTCAGCTCTTTGCGACGAAGGCGTAATTTCAAAGGAGCAGTCGCAAGTTGTTTATGACGAGCTTGTTTATATGCTTTTGTCACAAATTTTTGCACCAAACAGCCCACAGTGGTTTAACACAGGGCTTAAACATGCTTATGACATTACAGGCAGGGCACAGGGTCATTTTTATTTTGACGAAGAAAAAGGCGAAGTTGTAAAAGCGGAGGATGCTTATACAAGAACCCAAGGCTCGGCTTGCTTTATTATTTCTGTAATAGATTCGCTTTTAGGTGAAAAGTCGTTGACAGACCAAATAACGACAGAAACGCTTTTGTTTAAGTACGGTTCTGGCGTTGGAACAAACTGGTCTACAATTCGTGCGAAAAATGAGTATCTTTCGGGCGGCGGAAAGTCTTCCGGGCTTTTAAGCTTTTTAAAGGTATCCGACAGAAACGCTGGCGCAATTAAATCTGGCGGAACGACAAGGCGTGCCGCAAAGATGAACATATTAAACTTAGACCACCCTGAAATTCTTGACTACATACAGTGGAAGTCAATTGAGGAAGACAAAGTTGTTGCTTTGGGAAAAATGGGCTTCAGCACTTCAATTGACGGTGAAGCATACGAAACAGTTTCGGGGCAAAACGCAAACAACTCTGTTCGTATTCCAGACAGCTTTATGCGTGAATTGGGTAAAGAAAACGCAAAATGGCAAACAAAGGGCAGAGTAGACGGAAAACTTGATAAGGAAGTTTTTGTTTCGGAAATTTGGGACAAGCTTGGCTACAGTGCGTGGCGCTGTGGCGACCCTGGCGTTCAATTTGACGACATAATTAACGCATGGCACACTTGCCCAAGTGGTGAGGATGGCGTTTACAACGCACCTCACAACAGAATAAATGCATCAAACCCTTGTTCTGAATATATGTTTTTGGACGACACAGCTTGCAACCTCGCAAGCATTAATATTGCAAAGTTTTATGACGAAGAAAACGGTAAGTTTGATATAGATGGTTACTTGCACTCGATAATGTTAATTCAGCTTGTGCTTGAAGCAACAATTCACTGGGGGCAATTCCCAACAAAGGACATTGCTAGAAAGTCGTATTTGTTTAGGACAACGGGGCTTGGGCTTACAAACCTTGGCATGTTGTTTATGCTTATGGCTGTTCCTTATGATTCGGAAGAAGCAAGAAACACCGCTGCCGCACTTACAAGCATTATGACAGGGTATTCTTACTACACCTCGGCATTAATGGCGGAAAAGGTTGGGGCGTTTAAATGCTACGACGCAAACCGTGAACACATGCTTAGAGTAATTAGAAACCATGCAAAGGCCGCTAAAACAAGTGGTTACGTAGGCGGTTTTGAAAACATTGGCTACAACCCAGTTTGCATAGACCACGACGTTTTAAAAGAGCTTGGGTTTGGCAGTGTGTCGGAAGCTGTTTCTAAAGTTTGGAAAAAGACAATTAGAAAAGGCGAGGCAGTAGGCTTTAGAAACGCACAAGTAAGCGTGCTTGCACCAACAGGAACAATTGCGTTTGCTATGGACTGTGCAACAACGTCATCAGAACCATTTTTCAGCCATGTAGCTTTTAAAAAGCTTGTCGGCGGCGGCTTTATGCAAATTGTAAACCCTGCAATTCCTGCTGCGCTTAAAAAGCTTGGATACAGCGAAGCGAAAATTAAAGCTATAACAGAGTATGTAATGTCTAAAGACGAAAACGGAATGATTTTAGACGGCAAAATCGAAGGTGCGCCAGAGCTTGACGAAAAGCATTACAGCGTTTTTGACACAGCAGGCAAGTGCGGAACAGGGCACAGGTACATTTCGCCAGAAGGTCATGTAAAGATGATGGCAGCACTTACACCCCATGTTACAGGTGCTATTAGCAAAACTGTAAACCTGCCAAAAGAAGCGACGGTTGAAGACGTTCAAAACATTTACAAGCTTTCGTGGGAGCTTGGTGTAAAGGCGATTGCGCTTTATCGTGACGGCTGTAAGGCAAGCCAGCCAATGAACAGCGCAAAAGAATCATTTAACGAAAAGCCTATCAGTGATTACACTTATAACGAACTTATAGATTATGTAAAGACTAAAAGGACTGTGTACAAGCCTATTCGTGTAAAGCCTTCGGGCATTAGAACTGCAAGGGTACACGAGGCGGCTATTGACGGCTTAAAGCTTTATGTTACAACTTCGTTTTACGAAGACGGGCGGCTTGGGGAAATTTACGTTTCGTCAGGGCGTCAAGGCTCACTTACTAAGGGGCTTTTGGACAGCCTTTCAACTACTATTTCGGAAATGCTTCAATATGGTGTGCCACCACAAGACATTGCAAAAATGTACCGTGGACAAAAATATGAGCCAAGCGGTTATGTTTCTGGGCACCCGTACATTAAGTATGTTGACTCTATTTCCGACTTGATAAGCAAAATAATTGACATTGAAATGGGTAACTATTCGTTTTGCCAAGTGAAGCCAGAAGAATATGCTGAAACTAGCCTTGCACTTGAAGCACAGGAAGTTATTGGCAAAACTTATTCTGCGGCAGACTTTTTGCATGGCGAGCTTTGCCCAAACTGCAAAAGCCATAAAATGGTAAAAAATGGAACCTGCAAAGTCTGTACAGAGTGCGGCTCTACAACTGGGTGCAGTTAAAAAAGAAATAAAAAATCCCCTCGCTGGAAATAGCGAGGGGAAAATTTTTTAAAATTTATTATGCAAGCAAAGTAGGTGCTACGGACCTACGTGCAACAGCGTTGTCTTGCTCTTTTCTTTGCATCATAATTTGGAACTGCTCCATAAGCCTGTTTTTGCTAACATCAGAAACAGATTTTGCAATGTCAGTGTCTTGTATTCTGCTTCTTGAAGCAGCAAGGTTTAGTGAAGAAATTGCATTGCTGTTAATTGTGTGCTGAAAAGTGTTTGAAAGCGCACCCAATTCAGAACGAGCAGAAGTAACCTTTTCAAGTGCCATGTCAAGCTGTGACATATCAAAGTTTTGTTTTGTTACGTCATAATTTTCAATGCCAAGGGCCTGCAATGAAACGTTTGGAATTGAAACGTTTACGCCTGTGCCGTTCGGCTGTGAAGCCGTGTTTTTGTTTGCAAAGCTGCCTGTCAAAAGCTTTTGTCCGTTAAACTCGGTGTTTTTTACAACGTCAGAAATGCTTCCTTTAATTTGGTTTATTTCTTCTTGGATAATCTTTCTGTCGCTTTCAGAAAGTGTTCCGTTTGCAGCTTGCACAGAAAGCTCACGCATACGCTGCATTCCTTCGCTAACGTTTGAAAGCCCACTTTCAGCAGTGCGGACAAGGTTGTTCATGTCCTCTGTGTTTTTAATACCTTGCTCATAGCCTCTAACTTGTGATGTAAGCTTTTCAGCAATTGCAAGACCAGCGGCATCATTTGCTGCTGTATTTATTCTATTACCAGTAGATATTTTAAGCATAGAGTCCTGCATTTTGTTTGTGGCGATGGAGCTAATTGTCATACTCATAAAATCACCCCTAATTGTTTTTAAAACAAGAAAAACAAGTACAATGGTACACTTATATTATATACAATTGCGCAAAAAAATCAAGAAAAATTAATGCCAGTGCAGTCTAAAGTTAAGCTTTTTTTAAAATTAAAATATAACAATTTTTGAGAACTTTTTTGTTACTTTGTTACAAAGCAATTTCCTTGACAATTTTCCGAAACAATATTAATATTACTGTGTAAACAAATGTTTATAAAGCTTGTTTAAGAAATTTAGCATAAAGTACAACAAAAACCGTTTTGGGTTGTGCTAATTGCTGTATTATTTGGCGAAAAGCAGGGTGTATTGATTGCTCAATATGCTCTTTTTTAATCTGGTTAAATAAATATCAAAAGGAGGTTTGCAAATGGAGAAAAAAACTCCTCTGTATGACAGCCATGTTTTAAGTGGCGGAAAGCTTGTTCCTTTTGCTGGCTATATACTGCCAATTCAGTATAAAGCAGGCGTAATAGCCGAGCATATGGCTGTCAGAACAAAGGTGGGCATTTTTGACGTGTCGCACATGGGTGAAATTGTTGTAAGCGGAAAAGATGCTGTTGAAAACGTTCAATTGTTTGTTACAAACGATTGTGCTGTAATGAAAGTTGGGCAAGTAAAGTACACAACTATGTGCAACGAAAACGGTGGAATTGTTGACGACCTTTTAGTGTACCGTTTGGGTGACGAAAAGTTTTTGCTAGTAGTAAACGCATCAAACAAGGACAAAGATTTTGAGTTCATAAATAAGCACAAATTTGGGGAAGTTAATATAGAAGATATTTCAGAAAAAACAGCACAAATTGCACTTCAAGGCCCAAAGGCCGTTGAGGTTTTGCAAAAGCTTACTGATGAAGAAAACATTCCTAAAAAGTATTACACATTTTTAGAGGACAGAAACGTTTCTGGAATAAACTGTTTAGTTTCAAACACAGGCTATACAGGTGAGGGCGGCTTTGAGTTTTACTTTGACAGCAATGACGCACCTAAAATGTGGGAATTGCTTCTTGAAGCTGGCGAAGAATTTGGCTTAATTCCTTGTGGTTTGGGCGCAAGGGATACTTTGCGTTTTGAAGCAGGTATGCCGCTTTACGGACACGAAATGAATGACGAAATTACTCCGCTTGAAGCCGATTTAAGCTTTTGCGTTAAAATGAAAAAGGAAAATTTTATCGGCAAGCAAGCACTCATTGAAAAAGGCGAGCTTACAAGAAAGCGTGTAGGGCTTAAAATTACAAGCAAAGGAATTGCACGTGAAAACTGTGAAGTTTATGTGGGTGAGCAAAAAGTTGGTTTTACAACTACAGGCACAATGAGCCCTTATTTTGGGTACCCAATTGCAATGGCTTTAATTGATATTGAACACACGCAAGTTGGAACTGCTGTTGAAGTTTTGGTTAGAGGTAAAAGGCTTTCGGCAGAAGTAGTTCCGCTTCCTTTTTATAAAAAATCGTATTGATTTTATAAAATATATTATTTTCAAGGGGGAAACATAAATGAATATTCCACAAAATTTAATGTATACACAATCACACGAATGGGTTAAGTTTACTAGCGAAACTACAGCAGTTGTTGGGCTTACAGACCATGCACAAGACGAGCTTGGCGACATCGTTTACATTAGCCTTCCAGAGGTTGGCGACGAAGTTACACAAGGCGAATCTGTAGCAGATGTAGAGTCTGTTAAGGCGGTTTCTGACATTTACAGCCCATTTACTGGTGTAGTAGAAAAAGTTAATGAAGATGTAACAGACAGCCCAGAGCTAATAAACCAATCCGCTTACGACGCTTGGCTTATGGAAATTAAAGATATTACAGACAAAGAAACTTTATTAACCGCAGAGGAGTATGAAAAGTTCATTTCAGAGGAGGCATAAGGTTGGGCACATACATTCCAAACACAGAGCATGAAATTAATGAAATGCTCAAAACACTTGGACTTCAAAGTATTGATGAGCTTTTTAAAGACGTTCCAAAAGAAGTGCGTTTGAAAGAACCTCTTAACATTCCAGAAGGGCTTTCGGAATTTGCCGTTCGTGAAAAAATGGAAGGGCTTGCGGCTAAAAACGTTGTGTTTAAAAGCATTTTCAGGGGGGCAGGGGCGTACCACCACTACATTCCTTCTATTGTTAAGTACATTCCTGCAAAAGAGGAATTTTTAACTGCCTATACACCTTATCAAGCTGAAATGAGCCAAGGCATTTTGCAGTCTATTTTCGAGTTTCAAACTATGGTTTGCGAGCTTACAGGAATGGACGCAGCAAACGCTTCGGTTTATGACGGCTGTACTGCTGCTGCGGAAGCTGTTATGATGTGCAAAGAGCGTGGGCGCAGTAAGGCTGTAATGTTTGACAACGTAAGCCTACATACGATTGAAACTGTAAAAACGTATTGCGAGGCGCAAGGTGTAGAAGTTGTTGTTTTAAAGTCAAGGGAAGGGCTTGTTGACATTGAAGCGTTAAAGGCCGAAATGGATAGCAAAACTGCTTGCTTTTATTTGCAGCAGCCAAACTTTTACGGCTTGCTTGAAAGTGCAGAAGCACTAAAAGAAATTGAAGCTGTCGTTCATGGCGGCGGCGCAAAATATATAATGGGTGTATACCCTGTTTCTTTGGGTGTTTTAAAAACACCTGCTGAATGCGGCGCAGACATTGCTGTCGGTGACGGCCAGCCTTTTGGTTTGCCGCTTTCTTTCGGTGGGCCTTATTTGGGCTTTATGGCTTGCAAAACAAAGCTTGTTCGCCAGCTTCCAGGAAGAATTGTCGGCGAAACAACAGACATTGAAGGGAAGCGTGCGTTTGTTCTTACGCTTCAAGCACGTGAACAGCACATTCGCCGCGAAAAGGCTTCTAGCAGTATCTGCTCAAACCATGCGCTTTGTGCGTTGACTGCTTCTGTGTATTTAAGCACAGTAGGTAAAGAAGGTTTAAAGGAAGTTGCAACACAGTGCTATTCAAAAGCAAAATATGCCGCAGAAAAAATTTGCAACGTAAAGGGCTTTGAAATGCGCTTTAAAGGTGAATATTTCAACGAGTTTGTAACAACTTGCGAAGTTGGTACAGACAAAGTTTTAAATAAGCTTCAAGAAAACGGAATTTTGGGCGGATATCCGCTTGAGGGTGAGCATTACGGCGGTTGTATTTTGTGGTGCGTTACAGAAATGAACAGCAAAGAGGAAATTGACAAGCTTGTTTCAATTTTGGAGGAGGTGACAGGCGCATGAGCTTAATTTTTGAAAAGAGTAGGGAAGGCAGAGGAAACAGCGTTCTTCCAAAGTGCGACGTGCCTGTCGTTTTACCGCCAACAGATATGCTCCGTGAAAATGCCACAAGGCTACCAGAAATTGCAGAAACTGACATTTCAAGGCATTACACTGAATTAGCAAAAAAAGCACACGGTGTAAACAATGGCTTTTACCCTCTTGGCTCTTGCACAATGAAATATAACCCAAGAATTAATGAGGAAATGGCTGGGCTGAAAGGTTTTTCTGGAATACACCCGCTTCAGCCAGAAAGCACTGTAAAAGGTTGCTTAGAAGTTTTCAGCCTTGCAGAAAAATATTTGTGTGAAGTTACAGGAATGGACAATATGACGTTTCAGCCTGCGGCAGGCGCACACGGTGAGTACACTGGCTTGCTTTTAATTAAAGCGTACCATCAGTCAAAAGGTGATACAAAACGCACACAAATTATTGTGCCAGACTCAGCGCACGGAACTAACCCTGCTTCTGCAACAATGGCTGGGTTTGACGTTGTGTCTGTTCCTTCAAATGCCAAAGGCGGCGTTGACATTGAAAAGCTTAAAGCTGCTGTGTCTGACAAAACGGCTGGGCTTATGCTTACAAACCCAAGTACACTTGGGCTTTTTGAAAAAAATATTTTGGAAATTACAAAAATTATCCATGATGCAGGCGGCTTTGTGTACTATGACGGCGCAAACCTAAACGCTATAATGGGTATTGTACGCCCAGGTGACATGGGCTTTGACGTAATTCATTTGAACTTGCACAAAACGTTTTCAACTCCGCATGGTGGCGGTGGCCCCGGAAGCGGCCCTGTTGGCTGTAAATCTATTCTTGCGCCGTTTTTGCCAAAGCCTTATGTTAAGGAAGACAACAACGGTGAACTGAAACTTTCTTACGACTTACCGCAAAGCATTGGGCGTGTAAGAGGTTTTTATGGAAACTTCCTAGTTGTTGTCCGTGCGTTAACTTACATTTTGCAAAACGGAGGAAACGGTCTTAAACAAGTTTCTGAAAATGCGGTGCTTAATGCAAACTATTTGATGAGCAAGTTAAGTGATTTGTATGACGTTGCTTACAGCGGAACTTGTATGCACGAGTTTGTCCTTACTATGGAAAAGGTGAAGCGTGAAAAAGGTGTTTCAGCTTTGGACTTGGCAAAGTCTTTAATTGATAACGGTATTCACCCACCTACAATGTACTTTCCGCTTATCGTAAGCGAAGCACTTATGCTTGAGCCAACAGAAACTGAGTCAAGGGAAAACCTTGATTCTGCTGCTGAAATTTTCAGAGCAATGTATGAAAAGGTGTCATCAGACCCTCAAGCAATGCACGATGCGCCTGTTACAACACCAGTACGCAGGCTTGACGAAGTTAAGGCGGCAAGGCAGCCAAAGCTTAGGTATGTGTTTGAATAATTAGGGCAAAAAGCTTCCCCTGTCGATGGCAGGGGAAGCTTTTTGCTAACCATTATAAACTGCACTTCTAGCTTTTTCAAACTCATGGTTACCAATATGGCAATACCCATTTGGGTTTTTATCAAGGTAAGCTTGATGATATTCTTCGGCAGCATAATAATTTTCAAGCGGTTTAACTTCGATTGCAATAGGTTTGTCGAACTTCTCTTGAAGCTTTGCAATAGACTTTTCTATAACCTCTCTGTCTGATTCATCGGTGTAATAAACACCTGTTCGGTATTGCGTGCCCACATCTCCGCCTTGGCGGTTTACGGAAGTTGGGTCAATTATTTCATAGTATAAATCCAAAATGAAAGGAAGGCTAACCTTTTCTGTGTCATAAACAACTTTAACTGCTTCGGCGTGTCCTGTGCCGTTGTTGCAAACTTCTTTGTATGTTGGGTTTTCAGTCTTTCCGTTGGCGTAACCTACGTTTGTTTCAATTACGCCATTTATACAGCCAAAATATTTTTCTGTGCCCCAAAAGCAGCCGCCAGCAATGTAAATTTCTTTTATTGTCGTTGTCATATAAACCTCCGATGATGTTTTTATTATTGCAATATAGCAATTCCATTTTTAATCGACATTGTCTATCGGTCAAATCGACAAACGGACAAGTTCTGCCAATATGATTAAAAACTGGAACTGCTATATATAGAACATATTATAGTTATTTATGAATAAAATGTAAACTTGCATTTGAATTAAATGTAATTTATAATGTGCATATAGCTATATGCAAGTTAAAATAAAAAATTACAAAAATTTCACCATACGAAGGGAAGAGTTTTATGGACGCAGCAAAAAAAGCACATTATGAAAAACTTTACAAAGACGAACTTTTAATTCACACAATGCCGTTTTGGGTGAACAATATGTTAGACAAAAAACATGGTGGCGTGTTTACTTCGCTTGACCGTACAGGAAAGGTGTATTCTACAGACAAAAGCGTTTGGATGCAGGGAAGGACACTTTACACATTTTCTTCTTTGCTTAATAAATTTGGGAAAAATGACGAATGGCTTGAAATTGCGCTGTCTTGCAAAAAGTTTCTTGACGCACATTGCTTCGACACTGACGGAAGAATGTACTTCCTTGTAACAGAAGAAGGTAATGCACTTCGTAAAAGACGCTACTATTTCAGTGAAACTTTTTATGTTGTTGGCTCGGCTGAACTTTACAGGTTTACAGGTGAAAAAAGCTGCCTTGAAGACGCAAGGCGTGTTTATGCACTTTGCCGCTCAATTTACCTTGACCCATCTTCAGACCCATTTAAAATTACTCCAAAAGGCTATGGCGAAACAAGGGCGTACCATGCTTTAGGCCCATCAATGATTTTGTTAAATGTTGCTCAAATTATGGCAAAATGCGACGCTGAAAACGCTGATAAATATATTGCTGATGCAAAGGTTTATGCTGATGACATTATAAAGCTGCACTACAAAGAAGAAATTAAGTGCGTGCTTGAAAACGTTGGCGCAAACGGTGAAATTTACGACTTTTCCCCTGCCGACAGAGTTGTAAACCCAGGTCATGCTATAGAGGCATCATGGTTTCTTATGGAACTTAGCCAAAAGACAGGTGACAAGGAACTTTTGCAAAAGGCGCTTAACATACTTGACTGGTCTATGGAAATTGGCTGGGACAAAGAGTTTGGCGGAATAATGTATTTTGTTGATTATAAAGGGCTTCCTGTTGAACCGCTTGAATCGGAATTAAAGCTATGGTGGCCGCACAACGAGGCTGTAATTGCAAGCCTTTATGCGTATAAGCTTACTAATGACAGCAAATATTTTGAAATGTTTGAAATGCTTACAGACTACTGCTTTAAGCACTTTAAAGACAGCGAATATGGTGAATGGTACGGGTATTTAAGGCGTGACGGCGCTGAGTTTAAAACATTAAAGGGCAGTACGTTTAAAGGGCCTTTCCATAACCCACGAATGATGTGGCAGGTGCTTTCACTTTTGGAAGGTGAAATGTAAAATGGGTTCAAAGCTACCCGATATAAAGAAAGTTATTGTAATGACAATTTTTGCCCTAACACTTTTTTATGTTATGGCAAACCAGTTACCAATTTATTATTTGTTTGGTGCTTATTTTGTTTATGCTGTCATACTTTCTATTGTATTTTACCCCTCGCTTCTTTCACTTATGGGGAACTACAGCTTTGCAAAAGGAAACCACGAAACTGCCAGACGAATGTATGACAAGGCGGCTTCCAAAAAGTCGAAAAGCCCAACAATTTATTTGAACTATGGAATTCTTTTGGTACGTGAGGGCAAGGCAGCAGAAGCTCTTGTTCAGCTTGAAAAAGCCGAAGCTTATAACAAAAACATATTAACAGCCAAAAATATTAAGCTTACAAAAGGAAGCTGTTATTGGATTTTGGGCGAAATTGACAAGGCAATTGAAACGCTTGAAGCTATGCGTAAGGAGTATGACTACGTTAACGTGCATGTTTTTACTACGCTTGGGTACATGTACCTTATTAAAGGTGACCTTGCAAAAGCGAAGGAAATTACTGAAAAAGCAATTGAGGACAACTCAAATTCTGGTGCAGCTTGGGACAACCTTGGACAAATTTATTTTAAACAAGACGAGCTAACAGAAGCGAAAAAGGCATTTCTCCGTGCGGTCGAATGTAACAAGGACCTTGTAGACAGCTACTACTACCTTGGAATGATAGCCGAGCTAGAGAATGATTTAGAAACTGCAAAGGCGCATTACAAAAACGCTTCAAAGTGCCAAATTTCTGCGCTTAACACTGTTACTAGGGAACAGGTGGAAAGTAAGCTTAAAGAAATTGGGGTTTAGCATTCCTTTTTTTAAAATGGTGATAATAATTGTTATTTTCAGGGTGTGTTTTATTACTTCTTATTACAAGTTTTATAACACACCCTACAAGCGGAAGGTGGCATTATGTTAAATTTATTTAAGAACTTAAATGTTTTTCCAAAGCTTATACTTACATTTGTTTCTCTTTTGCTTGTAATTCTTATAACAAGCCTTTTGGGAACATCAATGATTTCAAGAGTGTCAAAAGAAGGCCATCAAATTTTGTCCGACAGCCTTTATGCTTCAAAAATGCTTTATGATGTACAAAATAGTTTTTACTTTTTAGATAATACGTTACTAGACATAGCGGAAGGCTTTGGCGGAACGCTTGACTCACAAAAACCTGCAATTGACACAAACCTCAACTTAATAATAGAAAACGCAAAAGAATATGATGGGTTTTATGTAGACCCTTTGTGGGCAGGGCTTCCCAGTGCAAAAGTAGCAAAAAGCTTTGCAACACTTGTTGAAAACCAGTATACACCATTTATTAACGAGGTAATTTTACTTCTAAAAACAAACGATACTAAAGCGGCAATAGATAAGCTTACGTCAAAAGACAAAAGCACACTTGATGCGGAATTTATAAATCTTGTTACTGAACTGTTTAAGCTTAACGACTCTGAGTGCAAGGATACATCGATTATTAGAATGAATTCCACAAGTACAAGTGTTTTAGTTGTAAATATTATTATAGCTTTAGTATTTTTAGTTGGTCTTATTCTTGCTTACTTTGTTTCAAAGTCAATTTCAAAACCTTTAATTAGCATGACAAAAACTACAGAAGATATTGCAAACGGAAACCTTTCTGCGTTTAATACTCTTGGCACAAATAACGAGGTGGGTCAGCTTTCGGATAACCTGCTTGTAGTTGCACAAACTATACAAAAGCTTATGAACGACTTAAACGACGTGACTGTTGCCTTTGAAAATGGAAACTTCAACAAAAAGCTTGATTCTGAGAAGTTTAACGGAGCATACAAAGATGTTGCGGTTTGTATTAATCGCATTTCTGAAGTTAATAAATCAGACTCCTTGGCTATAATTAGTGTGATAAACAGCTTTAGGCTTGGCAACTTTGACGTTTCGGTGCCACGGCTATCAGGTGAAAAGCTTGAGCTTACTAATGGGCTAGAGTCTTTAAAAGCAAATTTAATAGACCTTAACCAAAAAATAAAAGACATAATTGACAATGCTAACGACGGAATATTTGACAAAAAAATAGACACATCAGAGTTTAGCGGAAACTGGAAGGAACTAGGCGACAAGCTGAACCATTTACTTGGAAAAGTAAACGAGCCTTTAGCTGAAACTGAAAAAGTTTTAAATGAACTATCAAAGGGAAATATGAATGTAAGTGTGTGCGGAAACTATAGCGGAGTTTTTGCAGGGCTTAAAAATTCAATTAACTCTACTGTCGCAATTATGTCAGATTATGTAAACGACATAAATGTATACCTTTCGGCAATTGCAAAGGGTGATTTAAGTAAAAATATTACCCGTGAATATGTTGGAGATTTCAGCTTAATTAAACAATCTATTAACACAATTATAGCCTCGCTCAACGTTACTATGACGGAAATACTGGCGTCATCTGACCGTGTACATGAAAATACAAAGCAAATTAGCCAAAGCTCAATGACACTTGCAGACGGAAGCGTTTCACAGGCAGAAGCTATTGAAAAGCTTAATTATGCAATTTCAAAAATGGCTGAACAAACAAACGCAAATGCTTTAAACGCAGACAGTGCTAACGAAATTTCCAGCACATCAGCGGAAAATGCTAATGACGGCAACGTCCAAATGAAAAACATGCTTAATTCAATGGAGGGCATACGAGAGTCTTCAAAAAATATTTCTAAAATAATAAAATCAATTGAAGACATTGCCTTCCAAACAAACTTGCTTGCTTTAAACGCTGCTGTTGAAGCAGCCAGAGCTGGAGAGCACGGCAAAGGCTTTGCTGTAGTTGCCGAAGAAGTACGAAGCCTAGCAAGCAGAAGCCAAGATGCCGTAAAGGAAACTCAAATTCTTATTGATGACACTGTTAGCAAAATAAATGAAGGTACATTTATAGCGCACAAAACGTCCAATGCTTTGGAAAAAATTGTTGAAAACGTAAACTCAGTTTCTGACATTGTTTCTAACATTTCATTGGCTTCAAAGGAGCAAGCTACAGATGTTGCGCAAATTTCTGACGGTGTTAGGCAAATTTATAACGTTATTCAAAACAACACAGCAACTTCGGAAGAAAGTGCTGCTGCTGCAACTGAACTTTTTAGTCAGTCTGAAACGTTAAACAGTCTTTTGGGAATGTTTAAGCTTAAAAGGTAATAATTTGCGTTTTGACTAATAGACAATGTCGATTAAAAACGGAATTGCTATAGAATAAACACTCTGTTATTGATGAATAATACTTATGTTACAATTTTCAATAAGGGGGTGTTTGTATGACAAAAAGAACTATGGGGCTTGTTGCAGGAGGTATGTTAGGCGTAATTGGTGCTGCGCTTGCAATGGGTAACAAAAACGCACGAAACCGCATTATGCACGACACAAAGGACATTGTTAAAAAGACAGCGCATATGATTGATATGTAATTTTGTTAGGTATATGTATAGATATATTTGCCGTATACAATTGGTTAAAGCAAATATATCTATACGTTTATTATTTTTTCCTGCGTTCAAAGCCTTGTGCTTCAAACATGCGGCAACGTTCTTCATAATCTACTGATTTGTCAATTTGATGAAGCATCCAAACATACCCAAAACTGTCTAAAAGCATTGCATTGCTCACACCCATATCGGGCAATTCTGTAATAGGTTGCAAAACAGCAAAGCCATTTCTTACAGCTTTTTCGTAGGTAGTTTTTATGTCCTCTACTACAACGTTAAACCATATAGGAAACTTGTCGCCAGCTTTTGGCGCAACAAGCCCAAACTTTTCGTTTTCATCAAGAAGATGAAACCTTGTCCCAAAAATTTTTAAAACAACTTCGTTTTGCCCTTGAATAAAGTCTCCTGTTTCTACACGCTCTACATCGAAAACGGTTTCGTAAAGCGATAGTGCTTCTAAGCTGTCTTTTACAATAATGTTTATTTCTACACCTGTCATTAAACCACACCTTTCCTAGCTATATTATCCTACTGATATCATACAATAATTACTTTATTATGTAAACAATTTCAATTTACAAGCAATGACGTTTTGCCAAAACTCTTTATGTTAGTTTAAGTGTATGTTATAATTCCACCATAATCGTTTTACATATAGCCATAAATAACATAGAGGAGAATATTTGTGAAAATTATACTTGGAAAAAATGATTGGAAAAACATAGAGCGTGGGCAAGAACGGTGCTTTTTGCTTACAAATGGTTTGGGAGGTTTTTCAAGCCTTTCTGTCGTAAACTCTAACGCTAGAAATGAACACGCTTTACTAATGGCTTGCTTAAAAGCACCTACAGAAAGGTTTCACTTGGTAACAAACGTTCAAGAAGTAGTAGAAGTAGGGGGCAACAAGCACGATTTGTCAAGCCAGCAATATGTAAACTACACAAAAAACCAATGCGGCTTTAATTACCTAAATAATTTTAGCTATGAATATTTGCCAAAGTGGACTTACCAAGTGGAAGGCATTGAAGTAATAAAGTCAATTGTTATGGTGCATAACGAAAACACGGTCGGCGTAAAGTACGAGGTTTTTTCACATAGCGGACAAAAGGGTACAATTAAACTTTCGCCACGCTTTAGGTTTACAAAAAAGGACGAGCCTTTAAATACGAAGCAAAAATTTACACTTAGCATAAATGAAAGCTATGTTGAAAGCGAAGGTGTAAAAGCTTATTTTAAAACAAACGGAGAAGTTAAGGAACAAGAAGCCGAATTTGTTTCAGATTTATACTTTGAGCAAGACTCAAGAGATGGCAGAAACGCAGTTGGTATGTGCGTAACAAACCATACAATTTCTTTTAATGTGGATAGCTGTTATTGCGAGTTTTTTGTTATATACAGCACAGCACCAATTGAACAAAACATAAATGACATGTTTAACAATGAATTGTGCAGACTAAAGCAATTGGAAGAAAAGTGTAACATAAAACACCCTGTAGGAAAAATGCTTGCAAGAAACGCAAACCAGTACGTTACTTACAGAGAGTCTACAGACGGAAAGTCAATTATTGCAGGATACCCATTCTTCTCGGATTGGGGCAGAGACACAATGATTGCAATGCTTGGCTGTACAATTTCAACTGGGCAATTTGACGATGCAAAAAGCATTTTCCGCACTTTTATGAAGTATTGCAAAAATGGAATTATGCCAAACATGTTCCCAGAAGATGGTGGTGCTGCTTTTTACAACACGGTTGATGCTTCACTTTTGTTTATACTTGCCGTTTACGAGTATTACAGCGCAAGCAGCGATTTATCTTTTGTTTCGGAGGCTTACAGTGTTATGGCCGACATTATTAGCTGGTACGAAAAAGGAACAGACTACCACATTAAGGCAGACAGCGATGGGCTAATAATGGCTGGGTCTGACCTTGAGCAGCTTACGTGGATGGATATAAGAATAAATGACATCTTGCCAACGCCACGTCATGGAAAGCCTGTTGAAATTAATGCTTATTGGTATAATTGCTTAATGATTATGGACGGCTTTTCAAATCTTTTGAACAAAGAAGGTAATTATGCTGATATGGCGCAAAAGGTGAAAAAAAGCTTTAATGAACTGTTTTGGAACGACAAAGAAAACTGCTTAAAAGATGTAATTTCGGGCACATCAGCCGATGAGCAAATTAGGTGCAACCAAGTTTGGGCTGTTTCCATGCCTTTTTCGGTGCTTGAACCTGACAAGGCAAAGCTTGTTGTAAGCAAAGTTTTTGAAAAACTTTACACGCCTTATGGGCTTAGGAGTTTGGCTGCAAGTGAAGCAGAGTTCCACGCAAATTATGGCGGCTGCTTGTTTGACAGAGATATGGCTTACCACCAAGGAACTGTTTGGGGCTTCCCTTTGGGTGCATATTACTTGGCTTATTTAAAGTGGGCTGACGACAAGGAAAAAGCAGTCGAAACAGTTTTAAGGCAGCTTGAACCTATGAACGCTTGCCTTTCAGAAGGTTGCTTAGGGCACATTTCAGAAATTTATGACGGTTTAACGCCGAATGTTTCCCGTGGGTGCTTTGCACAGGCATGGAGCGTTGGTGAAATTGTAAGGGTTTATGCTGCTATTGAAAAGATGCAAAGTATATAATTAAAGCAAATACTCTACGCAACTTCTTATGGTTGCGTAGAGTATTACCTGCTACTTATAGGTATACGAGAAATTATTTCTAACCCACCATTTTCCCCATTTCTAGCAGAAATAGTTCCGCCATGCGCCGTAATAATATTTTTGCAAATAGAAAGCCCAAGCCCTGCAACTTTTCGTGATTTATCCGAAGTGTAAAGCGGGTCAAAAATAAACGGAATTTCTTCTTTGGCAACACCGCTTCCGTTGTCTATAAAAATAAACTCAACACAACTTAAGCTAGGTGAGGGGGAGGCTACAAACACGAATGTTTTTGTTTCCCCAGTGTGCTTAATAGAATTTCCAATTAAATTGCCAATTACTCTTTTGAATTTTGCAATATCAACATACACTTTTTCATCTGCACAATTGTTTATAACAGAAAATGAAACACCAGCGTCAAAAAGTTCGTCAAAATATTCTGCTTTAATGCTGTCGCAAATGTACTCAACGGAAAGGTATTTGATAGAAAGAGAGCCTTCAAAATTATAGCTTATATATTCGTCAAACTCGTTTATTAATTCGTTTATATGCTGAGATTTTGAATATATAGTTTCTAAATATCTAGCTTGCTTTTCCTTTGTATAATCGTTTTTTAAAAGCCGCTCCGAGTAACCCATAATTGCGGTGAGTGGCGTTTTTATGTCGTGCGAAATTGAGGCAATAATTTGGCTTTGCTTGCTTTTTTCAACTTCAATTGAGTCGATAAGTTTTACAAACTGCTTTTGTAGCCTGCCTATTTCGTCTTTGCCATGTATTGAAATTTTTGGAATAACCCCTCTGCTGTACCCCTCCATTCCGTTCACAAGTTTGTTAAGTGGTTTTACCAAAAAAAGCAAGCTTGTAATTCCTACAATAATTAGCAAGAAGAATAGCACAAAAAATTCAAACAAAATTAAATTTAAAACCATTCGCCTTGAAACGTTGTCACGGTAAATGTTTCTTAGGCTTCTAGCGTTTATTTCTTTTATTAAGCCTTCGGTTTCTTGTTCTGAAGTTATTTCTTGGTCAATAAGTTCCTCCAGCTTATCTACAAGCAAATCTACTTCACTTGAAACTTTGGGGTAAAGATAAATGTTGTAAAACCCAAGCACTAAAGCTATATTAAACAGAAAAATCATTACCATTGTAATTGAAACTTTATATCTAATGCTCATGTTTTGCCCCTTCTCACTCGTCATTGTGAACAAACTTATACCCTACGCCCCACACAGTTTTAATGTACTTACTTTCTGGGTCTATTTTTGTCCTCAAATTTTTAATGTTTACAGTGACTGTACCAACATCGCCATAGTTTTCGCCCCAAACTCCGTCGAAAATTTGGTTTTTGGAAAGCACTTTTCCTGCATTTTGAACTAAAAACAAAAGAAGCTGAAATTCTCTTGTAGTAAGCGAAATTTTTTCATTTGCCTTGTATATTTCATAACGTTCTTTGTATATAACCAAGTCACCAATTGTTACTTTGTCGTCAGTTGAAGTTTTTGCACGCTGCTCACGACGTAGGTGCGCACGCACTCTTGAAACAAGTTCCTCAAGCACAAATGGTTTTTTAATGTAATCGTCCGCACCTAGCTCAAGCCCTAAAAGTGTGTCAAGCGTGCGGTTTTTTGCAGACACAAAAATAATGGGGCAGCTTACAGTGTCCCTAATTTTTTTGCAAAGCTCCAAGCCGTCCATCTCTGGCATCATTATGTCAAGAATAATTAAATCGTAGCTTGAATTTAAGGCTAGTTCATCATATGCGGCTTTTCCGTTGTAAACAACTTTTGTTTCAAAGCCTTCATCTGAAAGGCTGTCTGAAATAAGCTCTGCTATTTCGTGGTCATCGTCGGCAATTAATATTTTTTGCATTTAAAAACCTCCCGTCTGGGATTTATAGTTTTATTATACCATTTTTATTGTATCAAAACTGTATAAAAATTTTAGTGGAAAATAATTAAGAATTATTAAGAACCTGTGTTCAATACGACGACTTCGTATTAAACACAGGTTCTAAGCTTTAAAAATAAATTGCTTATAATAATTCTTAATTTTTTTTATCTTACCTGTTAAGAATTAAAATGTATTATGTTTTTATTGGGATAGCAGTAAGCAAGAATATAAACATGCAAAAATAAGCAAGACAAAGAGGGGGAAATTTATGCACGCTATATCAGAAAAGGTGATACGTCACAAAAACATTGTGCTTATATGCTTTTTAATTACAATAGTTTTAAGCTTTGTTTTGTCAAAGCTAGTTTCGGTAAATTTTGACTTAATAAGCTACTTACCATCAGACTCGCAGTCAACAATTGCGCTTGAAGTAATGGAAAGCGAGTTTACAAAAGCACCGCCAAACGCAAGAGTATTAGTTGAAAACGTTAGCGTACCACAGGCATTAGAATATAAAAAGGCAATATCAAACATAGAAGGTGTGCTTGAAGTAAGCTGGCTTGACGACACGCAAAACGTTTACCAGCCGCTTGAAGCAATTCCAAAAAAACAGCTTGAAAGCTGGTATGTTGATGAAAACGCACTTTTTAGTTTGGTCATTGACGACACAAAGTCGAAAAGTGCAGTTGCAGAAATAAAAGAAATTATTGCAGACAAAGGCGAGCTTACAGGTGACATTATAGACCAAGTAGATGCCCAGCAAAACACAGGCGCAGAAACAGGCAAAATGCTAATGTTTATTTTACCAATAATAGTTTTAATTTTGCTTGTAACAACAAGCTCGTGGTTTGAACCAGTGCTTTTTATGATAGCAATTGGTGTTGCAATTGTAATTAACAACGGCACAAACGTCTTTTTGGGCGAAATATCTTTTATTACAAAAACTACTGCTTCAATTTTGCAGCTTGCCGTTTCAATGGACTACTCCATTTTCCTTCTGCACCGCTTTAGCGAGTTCCGAGAGCAGGGACAAGACGTAAAAACAGCAATGGTAAACGCAATGACAAAATCTTTCTCATCAATTTTTGCAAGTGGGCTTACAACAGCAATTGGTTTTGGTGCGCTAATTGTAATGAGGTTTTTAATTGGCCCAGACCTTGGCATTGTTTTGGCAAAAGGCATAGTTTTAAGTATGCTTTCAATAATGTTTTTACTTCCAGTAATTACGGTTTACACATACAAGCTTATTGATAAAACACACCACAAGTCATTTTTGCCATCGTTTGAAGGGTTTGGGCGTTTTGCAGTTGCAGTTGGTGTGCCAGTAGCAATTTTTGCAATAGTTTCAATTGTACCTTCATATTTAGCGCAATCTAAAATTGACTTTATGTACGGTGCATCAGTTATGGGTAACAACTCTACAGGAGCTTCAAAAACAGAGCAGCTTTTCGGCAAAGCAAACAACCTTGTTTTGCTTGTTCCAAAAGGTGATGTTGTAAAAGAAAAAGTTATCGGTGACGAGCTTTTGAAAAAAGACTTTATAAAAACTGTAGTTTCTTATACACAAAATATTGGGGCTGTAGTTCCACAACAGTTTGTTCCGCAGGATAAGCTTTCTGCTTTGCAGTCAGAAAATTTCAGCAGGCTTGTTTTAACTTTGTCAACCGAGCAGGAAAGCGCAGAAGCTTTTAATGCCGTAGAAGAAATTAGAGCACTTGGGCAAAAGTATTACGGTGATAAATATTATTTGGCTGGCGGCACAGCAAACGTTTATGACATTAAAACAACAGTTGTGCAGGACAACAAGCTTGTAACAATTATTTCAATTTTAGGAATTGGGCTTGTGCTAATGTTTACGTTTAAGTCACTTACGCTTCCAGTAATTTTGCTTTTAACTATTGAAACGTCAATTTGGATAAACCTTGCATTTCCATACTTCTCAGATGACAAGTTAGCTTACCTTGGGTTTATGATAATAAGCTCCATTCAGCTTGGGGCAACGGTTGACTACGCTATACTTTTTGCACATAGATACATTGAAAACAGAAGGGATTTGCCAAAGAAGAAAGCTGCAATACAAACTGTTTCAGATACAGCAGCTTCAATTTTAACTTCGGCAAGCATTTTGATAACTGCTGGGTTTATAATGGGTACAATTTCTACAAACGGCGTAATAGGGCAACTTGGAACACTAATTGGGCGTGGAACAATGCTTTCGGCAATAATGGTTTTCTTTTTCTTGCCTACGTTACTTATAATTTTTGACAAGGTAATTCAAAAAACAACAATTGGTTTGCACTTTTATAAGGGGGAATAAAAATGAAAATGAAACTTAAATTGAAGCATGGTATGTCACTTGCTCTTGCCACTGTTTTAGCTTTTAATATATCTTACACAGCGTTTTCAGCAGGGGTTAAAGAAGAAGTAGTCTATGTAATTTTAAATGAAGATGGTTCTACAAAAAATATTTACGTAGTAAATTCGTTTGAAAACAACGAGGGTGGACTTTCGGACTACGGCAATTACGAATCTGTTAGAAACCTTAGCACTGAAGATGCTCTTACAATTGAAAATGGCGAAGTTATGGGGAATGTTCCTGCTGGCAAGTTTTATTACGAGGGGAAATTGACAGAAACAAAAATACCTTGGAACATTTCAATTAAATATAAACTTGATGGCACGCCTATAAATGCAAGTGAACTAGCTGGGAAAAGCGGAAACGTAGAAATTGGAATAAACATTTCGGAAAATGAGGGTGTATACAGTGAGTTTTATGAAAATTATGCACTTCAAATTTCTACAAGCTTCGATACAAACAAATGTAAAAACATTGTAGCAGAAGGAGCAACAATTGCAAACGCAGGGGAAAACAAAAACATTTCGTACACGCTTCTTCCTAAGAAGGAAGCAAACTACACTATAACTACAGAAGCAACAGGCTTTGAAATGGGGGCAATTTCCATTAATGGTATTCCGTTTAGCCTAAACCTTGACATTAGGGAAATGGGGAAGGTTGACACAATTTCGGAAGATATTTCAGAAGGGTTTGCACCGTTGAAAGAAGGAGTAGCTTCTCTTGACGACGGTGTTAACAATTTGGAAGTTGGGGCTGAATCATTTAATAGGGGCATTAACGAATTAGTTGAGCAAACTAACCCACTAATAAACGGCTCTAAAGAAGTGCAAGGAGCAATTTCAAAAATAAACAGTTCGCTTTCAAATGTAAATGAATTGTCGTCTGAAAATGATTCTGCTGCACAGTTAAGCGCAGCTAGCGAAAATTTTAGTACAGGGCTTACACAGCTTACTACAGGGTTAACTGCTATTCCACAAGACAGTGACGAAGTGAAAAAGCTTCTTAATGCAATGGCACAAAGCGAAGACCCTAACGTGAAAAAGCTTGTTGCGCTTTACAACTCGAAAATGGAAGCAGTAGCAAAAACAGCAGAGTCTGCCTCAAAGCTTTCTGGCAGCTACACGCAAATTAATGCTGGCGTAAGCAAATTGACAAAAAGCTTGGGTGGCTTGGGCGAACTTTCAGCAGGTGTAAACTTGTTAATGCAGCAATACAACAAGTTTCATAGCGGAATTGTATCCTTTACAGACGGTTTAAAAAGCTTAGCGTCTGGGTATGACTCGTTGTACAATGGAATTGGCCAATTGAAAGATGGAACTTTTGAGCTTCGTGACAAGACAAAAGACATTGACAAAGAACTGCAAAACAAAATTGATGATGCAATAAACAATTTTTCAAGCGGAGAAGAATTTATGCCTATTTCATTTGTTTCCGACAAAAACACAAATGTAAATTCTGTACAGTTTTTAATTAAGGTTAATGCAATTTCAATTCCAGAAGTGGAAGTAGTTAAAGAACAAGAAAAAACACTTAGTTTTTGGGATAAGTTTATGAATTTGTTTAAATGATTGTAGGAGGGGAGACAAGGGCATGTTTTTTAAATCGCTTTGTAAGGATTTACAAAACACGCCCTTGTCATATTTTAAACATTTCTATAAACAAAACATCTTTTAAAAGTATGTAAAAGCTTTGTTAAATAAACAAAGACATATCCGATTCTTCGGCAAAAGCAAGCATAGCCGCCGCACCGCCAATTTTAACCCCGTCGATTAGTTCTTCTTGATGAATGCCCATTACGTCCATGCTCATTGAACAAGCAATAAGCTCTACACCGTTTTGTTGTGAAAGCTTAATTAAGTCTTCAAGGCTGTCAACATTTTTGTCATTCATAACTTTTCTAATCATTTTTGCGCCCATACCACCCATGTTCATTTTAGAAAGTGAAAGCTTTTTGCTGCCACGTGGCATCATTGAAGAAAACATTTTTGACAAAAAGTCTTTTTTTACATTTACCTTTTCGGGCTTACGCAAAATGTTTAGCCCCCAAAAAGTAAAGAACATACTTACTTTACGCCCCAAGGCTGCCGAAGCGTTTGCAATTATAAAGCTTGCAATTGCTTTATCCAAATCGCCAGAAAAAACAATTAAGTTTTTGTTGTTGCCAGAATTAACAACGCTTGCGTTTTCTTCAGGCGTTCCTTTTTTTATTTTTGCAATAGAAACTCCTTTGGCGCTTTCCATTCCTTCAAACGTATTGCCAGTTCTTCTGCAATAGCCTTCTATGTCGCTTGCAAAAGCAGGGTCTGTTGTAGAAATTTCAATAATATCACCAATTTCAGCGTCGTTTATTGCGGAAGAAAGCTTTACAATTGGGCCAGGGCATTGCAAACCACAGGCGTTTAGCTTTATAACTTTGCTTTGCTTTAAGGTGTCTTTTTTATTTTCTGCTTGTGTTGCAGAATTGTTGTTATTTGCAGAAGTCATTTTTAAATTCCTTTCTTAGAGTATTCGTTGCATAGTCATATAACTTGAAAATTATGTTAACACGACAGTTTATTTTCCATATTATCTAATTTTAAAGTTAAATTACTTAGTAATTACGTTTTAATTTATTATTATGAGCTTACACCTTTTTAAATTATAGCACTCAAAATCGTTTTGTGAAAGTATTCTTAAATAATAAATTTAGAAAGTTTTTTAACGATACTGGCTACTGTAAAACCTTGAAAACGCTATTATATTTTTATGACTATAAGGCACTTGGGAAAGCTGTTGTAATATCTGGGGGAAACTAAATCTAGGGAATGGTCTGCTTTACATGAAAAGTATTTAAAATATATTGACTTTTTTTGCAAATTGGTTAATAATAAAATATATAATAAATATGAAATGTTAAAAGGGGGTAATATTATGAAGCTGGTAATGGCAATAATACATGACGAGGACGCCTTTAACATAATGGATACGCTTAGCGAAAAGGGGTATATCGTTACAAAATTGGCTACAACTGGTGGGTTTTTGCGTGCTGGCAATACTACCCTTATTTCGGTTTGTGAAGAAGAACGTATACCTGAGCTTGTAAGTATTATTGAGAAAAAGTGCAAAGCAAGAAAGCAAATTGCTTCTGTTAATTCTTCGGGTTTAAGTGCGTCAGAAAATTATGTTCCTTACCCTGTTGAAATTACAGTTGGTGGTGCAACAATTTTTGTCTTGAATGTTGAAGAATTTAAAAAAGTTTAATTTTAAAGTTAGTCAATTCCCCCACGATAAATGGGGGAATTGATGTATAGCATTTTTGTTTTGACAAAATTGTCTGTTCGTAAAAGTGGAGTTCTTTAGTGTTGCCAAATTTTAAGCTGGAGGTTTTGTAATGGACATGAAAATATCGGACATTTTGGTCGAACGGCTTAAAGAATCGCAGCCGCTTACGAACGAAAAAAAAACAACCGCCGACTTTAGCTTTACGCTTATGAAGCTAGATGAGGAAGGTTTAACCGAACGCTTAAAATCGCTTATTGAAGACATTACGATTCAAGGCAAAAAGCTTGCCGAGCACATGGACTTGCGTGACATGAAAAGGTATCGTGGGCTTGTAACCGACTTTATAAACGAAGTTGTTACAAATTCGCATAAGTTTACTAGAGATAACTTTTTGGACAGACGTGGCAGGCACAGAGTTTATGGAATTGTTAAAATGGTTAACAAAGACTTGGACGAATTGGCTCAAGAGCTTATTAAAAGCGAAAAAGACCACTTGCTTATTTTAGACAAAGTTGACGAAATTAGAGGTCTTTTATTAGACATAATTATATAAATAGAAAATATAAACAGAAAAGCAAGGACACCAACATGGAATCCGCATATACATTTTACAACATTTATGGAAACGAACAAATAAAAAAAAATTTGCAAGATTCAATTTTTGTAGGCAGAGTTTCACATGCGTACATTTTTTCTGCACCCCAAGGCATGGGAAAAAAGCTTCTTTCTTACACGTTTGCAAAAACTTTGCAATGTGAAGAAGGTGGTGTTTCGCCATGCAACGCTTGCAAGTCGTGCATAACTTTTGAAAGCGGCAACCACACAGACGTCTTTTTTGTGAAAGCTAAAGGAAAAAGCATTGGTGTGGACGATGTGCGAGAGCAAATTACCGCAAAAATGGAAACAAAGCCGTACCAATTTAAGTATAAAATTTTTATAGTTGAAAAAGCTCATGAAATGACCGTTGCTGCACAAAATGCCTTGCTTAAAACTATGGAGGAGCCTGCAAGCTACGGTGTTTTTATATTGCTTGCAGAAAACCACAACTTGTTTTTGCCTACGATTCTTTCACGCTCAGTTGTAATTAAGCTAAAGCCTTTAAAACAGGCTGACGTTTTTGAGTATCTTGTGAACGTGCAGGGAATGAATAATTCAGACGCCGAAGCGTTTTCAATTTATGCCGAGGGCAACATTGGAAGGGCGGCTTCGCTTGCTAGTGATGAGCTTTTTATTGAAATGCGGAATAAATTTTTAGGTACTATTAAAGGGCTTGATGAAGGCAGGGGCGGTTTGTTTTCCGTTTTTCCTGCTGCACAGGTTTTTTTGGAATATAAAGAACGCATTCAGGAAGGCTTGTCAGTTTTGTGCTTGTTTTACCGTGATGCTTTGGTTTTCCGTGCTACTGGTAACAGCGAGCTTTTGCAGCAACGGAATGAAAGCGACATAATTTCCGAATTTGCACAAAAGCATGATGTTAAACGGCTTTATAGCATGATAAACTCTGTTGTTTTGGCTAAAAAGCGGCTTTTGCAAAATGCTAATATGCAGCTTACTTTGGAGTGTATGCTGGCAGAGCTTTTATAGGTAAGAGCTTAGAAAAAATTATTAATATATATTATCTAAATACATGGTTGAAATATATGACTGAAAAACTTCGGAGGTTTACCCCAACAAATGATAGAAATAGTAGGTGTAAGGTTTAAGCAGGTAGGCAAAATATACCACTTTGACCCAGATGGAATGAAAATTCCGCAAGGAACAAACGTTATTGTAGAAACGGCTAGAGGTGTTGAGTTTGGCGTTGTGGAGCTGTCTAACCGTGAAGTGCCAGAGGAAGCAGTTCTTGCCCCGCTTAAAAAAGTAATTCGTTTAGCCGATGAAAGTGACCACAAACGTGAGGAGCAAAACCGAATTAAGGAAAAGGAAGCGTTTGGCATTTGCCTTGAAAAAATAAAGCAACATGGGCTTGACATGAAGCTAATAGACGTTGAGCTGACGTTTGACTTGTCGAAGATTTTGTTTTACTTCACATCAGACGGGCGTATCGACTTTAGAGATTTAGTAAAAGATTTAGCTGCAATTTTTAGAATGAGAATTGAGCTTAGGCAAATTGGTGTTCGTGACGAAGCGAAGCTTTTAAACGGAATTGGCATTTGCGGCAGAACGCTTTGCTGTGCAACTTTTTTGGGCGACTTTCAGCCTGTGTCAATTAAAATGGCAAAAGACCAAGGAATGTCTTTAAACCCGACAAAAATTTCGGGCATATGCGGAAGGCTTATGTGCTGTTTGAAGTACGAAGAATCAACGTATGAGCATTTGACGAAAAATCTTCCAAATGTTGGCGACATAATTACAACTGCTGATGGCACAGGCGAAGTTATTTCTGTAAACGTGCTTAGGCAAATTTTAAAGGTTGCTGTAAAGAAAAAACCGCAGGACGACCCTGTTATAGGGTTTTATTCAATTGACGAAATAAAAGTTTTTTCAAGGAAGCCTTTGCGTGACGCCGTAATTGAGTACACAAAAGGGCTTGATTCCGACTTAGAAATGGACTAAACAAATGGTTGAAATAAAGGATTACGAGAGAGTAGACGACTTGCAGCTTAACGGGCTTTCCGTCATTCAAAACCCAAAAGCTTTTTGTTTTGGTATAGATGCTGTGCTACTTGCAAACTTTGCAAAGGTGAAAAAAGGCGAAACGGTTTTGGACCTTGGCACAGGCACGGCTGTTATTCCAATTTTGCTTACGGCAAAAACGCAGGGCAAGCGGTTTTTGGGGCTTGAAATTCAAGAGGAAAGCGTGGAAATGGCACGCAGAAGTGTTTTGCTAAACGGGCTTGAAAACAAAGTTTCCATAATCCATGGTGATATAAAAGAGATGCCGACACTTTTTGGGCTTTCTTCAATAGATGTTATTACGACAAACCCACCTTACATGAAGGCTGGGAATGGGCTTTTGTGCGAAGGAAACAGCGCAAAAACTATTGCACGGCACGAGGTGCTTTGCAGCTTAAAAGACATAATTAGCGGAAGTGCGAAAGTTTTGTGCCCTAATGGGCGGCTTTACATGGTTCACCGTCCGTCTAGGCTTGTGGAAATTATAAACGAGCTTTCGGCAAATGGGCTTGAAACAAAAACACTTAGGTTTGTTCACCCATATGCAGACAAAGAAGCGAACATGGTTTTAATTGAAGCGGTAAAAGGCGGAAACAGCATGGTAAAAGTTCTTGAACCGCTTGTTGTATACGAAAGGCAGGGCAAAAGCTAATGAACAAAGGAACGCTTTATCTTTGCGGTACGCCTATAGGAAACCTTGAGGACATGACGTTTCGTGCCGTTAGGGTTTTGAACGAGGTTGATTTAATAGCAGCCGAGGATACACGGCACACGGTTAAGCTTTTAAACCACTTTGAAATAAAAACGCCGCTTATTAGCTACCACGAGCACAACAAAGGTTTCCGTGGGGAGAAGCTTATTGACGAGCTTTTAAATGGCAAAAACATTGCCCTTGTAACTGATGCAGGAATGCCTTGCATAAGCGACCCTGGGAGCGACTTGGTGCGCCTTTGCCATGAGTACGGAGTTTGTGTAACGGTTGTTCCTTCGGCTTCTGCGTTTGTTGCAGGGCTTGCACTTTCAGGAATTTCAAGTAAGAGGTTTGTTTTTGCTGGGTTTTTGTCGGGCGGCAAAAAGGACAGGCTTAACGAATTGAAAACTTTTGTAGATGACGAAAGCACCGCAATTTTTTACGAAGCACCGCACCATTTAAAGCGGACAATTGAAGACATGTACACTGTTTTTGGCGACAGGCAAATTTGCTTGGCTCGTGAAATAACAAAACGGTTTGAAGAAGTTTTGTGGTTTAAACTTTCTGAAGCTTTGGAATTTTTTCAAAACAATGAACCAAAAGGCGAATATGTAATTATAGTTGAAGGTGCAACGGACGTTAAGGAACGGAAGGCGGCTAAGTGGGAAGAAATTTCTGTGCAAGAGCATATGGAAATTTATTTGGAAAAAGGGCTTAGTAAAATGGACGCTATGAAAGCTGTTGCAAAGGATAGGGGAGTACGCAAGGCTGACATATATTCCGTTGTTGGTAAATAAAAGCTTAGGGAGAGAACGCTTTTTCACTGAAAAAACATTCTCTCCCTAAATAGCTTAAAAAGCTATAAAGTTTAATTTATTGTCTGTCGTAGTCATCTTTCTTTTCAAACTTGCTTTCCAACTTGCTTTTTTTGCCACGTTTTCTCATAAGCAAAACTATAACAAAAATAAGAAAAGCAAACCCTAAAAGTTTAGGTAAATCGTTTGAATAATACATGTTGCTCACACCAGACCTTATGTTCCACAAAAGATATCTTAATTCTCTAAAAATTGATGAAAACAAACCAAGCAAAAAGAAACCAATAATATAAAGTTTATACTTTGACAAAAAGTTTGTAATTTCAGACACGCTGTCAGAAACAGGAACGCCGTCAATAATTTTTCTGCGTAGGTTAAAGCCGTCAAAAAAGCTTGCTATAGCAATAATTGGAATTATTGCAGCAGGATACCCACCAAGCAAAGATGTTAAATAAATGCTTAAAGCAAACATTGATAAAACAAACAACCCACGTTTCATAAGCCCAAGGTACATATGGTTTGCGCCAGGAATTGCAGAAAGCATGAACAAAACTAACCTGCTAGGGCGATGCCTTGAGTACGCTGGGGGCGGCGTCGGCGCAGATGTATAGTGCCTTGGTGGTGCAACAGGCGGTGGTGGCGGAACAGACCTTGAAAGCTTTTTCACACAGTTTTTGCAAATGCTTCTGCCGTCAGCATCAATGCTGCACTCTTGGCAAAGCCTGTCACCACAATAGCTGCACGAGTAAACCCCTTCCCTGTCTATGTGATTTACACAGTTCATAATAACACTCCTTTAATTTATTTAAGCTTCATATTTGTTTATAGATACGACTATGTTTTTGTAAAGTTTACTTGTTCTGCAATGAAATTATGGTAATATTTTTGATTGCTATAAAATTTTATAAACTCCGTTATTTATTAATGCAAATGCTGTAATGGACAAACCCCTACTTTTTTGCTAAAATTAACTATAAGAAGAAAAATCTTATTTTGAGGTGCAAAGATGTATTTAAAGGCCTTAGAGCTTAAAGGGTTCAAGTCGTTTCCAGAAAAGATTCGGCTAGAGTTTAACAACGGAATAACGGCGGTTGTAGGGCCTAACGGAAGTGGAAAGAGCAACATTTCCGATGCAATTCGGTGGGTTTTGGGCGAAACAAGCGCAAAAAGCCTTAGGGGCAGCAAAATGGAAGATGTTGTTTTTGCAGGAACAGAAAGCCGTAAGCCGCTTGGCTTTGCCGAAGTTTCCATGATAATGGACAACAGCACAGGCGTACTGCCTGTTGATTTTTCGGAGGTTACTATCACACGCTCGGTTTATCGTTCCGGCGACAGCGAATACAGAATAAACGGCTCACTCGTTAAGCTTAAAGACATTCACTCCCTTTTTATGGACACAGGCATAGGCAAGGAAGGCTACTCTATAATTGGGCAAGGCAAAATTGATGAAATTTTAAGCGAACGTTCCGAGGAACGGCGGCTTTTTTTTGAGGAAGCCGCAGGAATTGTAAAGTATAAATCAAGAAGGCAGGAGGCAAGCGCAAAGCTTGCTAAAGAGGAGCAAAACCTTTTAAGGGTAAACGACATAATAGCCGAGCTTGAAACACAAGTTGGTACACTTTCGGTTAAATCGGAAAACGCAAAGGCGTACTTGCTTTTTAAAGAACGGCTAAAGCTCATACATATAAACATTTTTTTACTTGATGTAAAAAAACTTGACCAAGACATAAACAGCTTGGCAGAAGCAGCCAATGCTTTGGCAAATGACATTGAGCAACAACAAAAGCTTGTGCTTCAATATAAAGAGCAAGCTGAAAACAAAAAGGGCGAACGTGAACAGCTTGAAAACAGCTTAAAAGAAGCTGTTGAAGCGTTGAACGCTTTAAGAATAGACATTCAGCGGAAAGAAAGCCAAATTGGGCTTAAAAACGAGCAAATCGAACATGTAAACAAGGACATTGCACGGCTTGAAGCAGGCAACCAAAAAAACACTTTACGCATAGCTTCATTAAGTGAAGAAAAGGAAAGCGAGCGTAAGCGCCTTTTTGACATGGAAGTTTTGCTTGCCCAAAGAAACTCAGAGTTGCTAGAAAAACAAAAAGATTTTGAAAATGCAAGCACCCAAATGCAAGCAAGTGAACAAGCTATTGAAAACAAAAATGCACAAATAATAGAAAGCTTAAAGGCAGTTTCCGAAACAAAAGGCGAGCTTATACGGCTGCAAGCGCAGTATGAGCAGCTTAATTCACGTAAAGACAACATTTCAGACGAAATAAGTGAAAACGAAGCAAAGAAAAAAGAAGCTTTGGAAAAAGAAAAACGTTTGAAATCACTTTTAAAAGATTCTGACAAACGTCACAGGCAAACAAAAGAAACGTTGGAGGCTTTAAAGGAAAACAAACGGTCACTTGAAAACGAGCTTGCAGAAAAATCAAAAGAGCACACCGAAGTATCAAAGAAATTGCAAGAAGCTTCGTCACGGCACAAAATTCTTTCACAGCTTGAAAGTGGGTACGAGGGGTACCACAAAAGCGTAAAAGCTGTTTTGCGACAAAAGCAAAACGACAGTAGGCTTAAAGGCATTATCGGCGCAGTTGGAAGCCTTGTTGACGTTTCAAAAGAGCTTGAAATTGCAATTGAAATTGCACTTTCGGGAAGTGTGCAAAGCCTTGTTACCGAATCGGAAGAAGATGCCAAAAAAGCAATTGACTATTTAAAGGCTACAGGCAATGGGCGTGCTACATTTTTGCCGCTTACTTCTATTAAAGGAAGTGAGCTGGGAAATGTAAAGGAACGAATTTTAAAAGAACAAGGTGTAATTGGTATAGCAAAAGAGCTTATCCACTATGACAAACGCTTTGAGGGTATATTTACCAACTTGCTTGGCAAAGTTATAATTGCCGACAACATAGACAACGCAATTGCATTTTTAAAAAAGTTTAGCTATTCATACAAAACAGTTACACTAGACGGTGAACTTTTAAGTCCTGGTGGTGCAATTACAGGTGGAAGCAGGCAAGCAAACGCAAGTGGGATTGTTAGCCGTGTTCATGAAATAAATGAGTTAAAACGTGTAATAGAAAAATATTCAGTTAAAAGCAGTGAAGTAGCGGCACAGCTTGACGAAATTAAAAGCAAGCTAAACACGGTAGCTTCCGACATAAACGAAGCGGCAGCACTTATTCAGCGCACCGAACTTGAAATGTCAAGCTACGAGCAGTCGCTTGCACAGTTTGAAAAGGAAATAAACGGCTACGAAAAAACAATTAGCGAGTTATCTGGGCTTGATGTATCAATTTTTACACAAATAGTTTCGTTGAATGAAAAGATTAGGGAAATGGAAGCCTACGTTTCCGAGATGAACGCAAACATAGCAGAAATGCAACAGAGCCTAGACCAGTCGCAGTCAAAGCTTATAGCATGGCGAGAAGAAAAAGAGCTTCGCACAAAGGGCATTGCCGACTTGCGTGTTTTAGTAACAGAGCTTACCGGACGAATAGAGGCGGCAAGTGACAGCGTTGAAAGAATAGGCAACGAAATTGAGTTTTTGTTAAAAGAAATTGCTTCAAATGATGCTGAAATTGAGAGCTGGCGTGGCGAAATTATAACAATTCGTGCTGAAATTGAAAATATTAAAAACGACATTGCAGAAAAAACTGACGCTGAGAAGAACATGCAAAACGACATTGCAGAGCTTGAGCAAAAAAAGGTGCAAGCTATAGCCGAGCATGAAAAACTCGAAAAGGCAGAGCGTGAAACATCTGAACTACTTTCACGAATTGTAAATGAGCATACAAAGCTGACAATGAAAAAAGAACAAGCAGAAAACGACCGTTACAGGCTGTATGACGAGCTTTGGAATGAGTACGAGCTTACACATGTAGGGGCATCATCTTACCAGCAGCTTGAAATGAGCGTTAACCAGCTTAAAGCAGAGGAACGAAAAATAAAAGGCGAAATTGCGGCACTTGGCGACGTAAATGTTTCTGCAATTGAGGAATACAAGGCGGTTAAAGAACGGTACGAGTTTTTAAGCACACAGAGAAACGACATTTTGGAAGCTGAAGAAAAGCTTAAAGGAATAATAAACGATTTGACGGAGCTTATGCTAAAGCAGTTTAGCGAGCAGTTTAAAATTATTTCAGAAAACTTTTCAAAAGTATTTAACGAAATGTTTGGCGGTGGGCGTGCCGAGCTTAGGCTAACAGACTCGGACAACATTTTAGAGTCGGGCATTGAAATTATAGCACAGCCACCAGGCAAAAAGCTTGTAAACATGATGCTTCTTTCAGGTGGGGAAAGGGCGCTTACTGCTATTGCACTTTTGTTTTCAATTTTGCGGCTAAAGCCTTCGCCGTTTTGTGTGCTTGACGAGGTTGAGGCGGCTTTAGACGATATAAATGTAAACAAGTTTGCAAATTACATTAAAAATTTTTCAGACAAAACACAGTTTATCGTCATTACACATAGGCAAGGCACAATGGAAGCTGCCGATGTTCTTTATGGCGTAACCATGCAGGAAAAGGGCGTTTCAAAGCTTGTTGCTATACGGCTAGATGACGAAGCAGTATAATTATAATTAGGTGAGTGATATAATGTTTGACGAAGAAATGGAAGTGCAACAAAAGCCAGAGAAAAAAGGCTTTTTCAAAAAAATGCTTGAAGGGCTTGGAAACACAAGAAAAAACATAATGAGCGGCGTTGAAAACGTGCTTTCGGTTTTTACAAAAATTGACGAGGAGCTATTTGAGGAACTAGAGGAGTCGCTTATAATGGCAGATATTGGGGTAAATACTGCCGCTGAAATTACGGAAGCTTTGCGAAGCAGGGTTAAAGCCGAGCGTGTAACAGAAGTTTCTGCAATTAAAGAGCTTTTGGTTGACGAAATTACAAAACTTTTAGTTAATGGTGACGAGCCTTTGGAGCTTAAAGGCCCAGCCGTAGTTTTAATTATTGGAGTAAATGGGGTAGGGAAAACAACAACTATTGCAAAGCTTGCAAACGTGTTTAAAAATGAGGGGAAAAGTGTTTTAATTGCGGCGGCAGACACTTTCCGTGCTGCAGCTATTGACCAGCTTGAAGTTTGGTGCAAGCGTGCTGGTGTTGAAATAATAAAACAGCAGGCTGGCTCTGACCCAGCGGCAGTTGTTTATGACGCTGTAAATGCGGCAAAATCTAGGGGTACAGACATTTTGCTTTGCGACACAGCAGGAAGGCTTCATAATAAGAAAAACCTTATGGAGGAGCTTAAAAAGATTTATAGAATTGTGGCACAGCAATATGAAGCTAGTACGATGGAAGTTTTGCTTGTTTTAGATGCAACTACGGGGCAAAACGCACTTTCGCAAGCAAAGCTTTTTAAAGAAGCTGCCGACATTACAGGGCTTATTTTAACAAAGCTTGACGGCACTGCAAAGGGCGGCGTTGTAATTGCAATAAAGAACGAGCTGAAAATTCCAATTAGGTTTATTGGCGTTGGCGAGGGTATAAACGATTTGCAACAGTTTAATGCTTTGGAATTTGCTAGAGCTTTGTTTGATAAAGAGGAAGAAGAAGTTCAAGAATAAAAATTCTGATTAAAATCATATATAACTATCGGATAAATCGCATGGTATTTTGTTTCCATCTGTTATCTATATATTAATATGGAGTTAGGCAAGGATTTACAAAACACGCCCTAGAATAAGTTGAAAGTTAGAACAGCCGCTTAATTTTTTGGGGCTGTTTTTTACGTATATTAAGCAAAAAAAATTTTATAAAAATACTTGACATATTAAACTACACCCTGTAGTGTAAAGGAGGAAATGAGTTGTACAACAAAAATGTAAATATTTCTGATGCAGAAATGAGAGTTATGCGGATTATCTGGGACGCTGGAAAGCCAATGACTTCGCCGGAAATTATTGAGCGACTGGAGGGGAAAGACTGGAAACAGAACACTATACTTACTCTTATTAAACGGCTGCACGAAAAACATGTTTTAACTTTGAGTGACCCAGATAAGCAAAGGAACAAGGCTTATGTGCCTGCTTTAAGTGAGAGTGAGTACAAAAAAATTCAAACCCATAATTTTATTAATAAAATGTTTATGGGTTCTGCTAAGGGTATGGTAGCTACATTATTTGACGACAAAGATGTTTATGGAGAAGACCTTGATGAAATAAGGGAATGGCTTAATAAAAGGAGTTGAAGTAGGTGCTTAATAATGTATTTAAAACTATACTAATTATGTCTTGCACGGGCTCTTTGTTAAGTATTCAGCTTCTCTTATTTAAAAGGTTTATCTTGGAGCGGTGGGGAGGAAAGTGGTACTATTACATTTGGTTACCGCTTCTCGTGACATTTGTAGTTCCAATTGGCTTGTTTGGGTAGTTTATTGCAGGTAACTTAAAGCATGAAGTAATTGTGCCAATTGCTTAAATGGGTGCACCAGCACTTTCATTTATTGAAAGTAGCCCTGTGCAAAAAATATATGAATTATAAATGAGAAGCACCCTGTAAAACCGCAAAGTTTATATCACTTGAGTAAATATCAAGCAGAGTTGTTGTGCGAATTACCTGAATTTCAAGGGTTAAAAATAACTACCTTACGCTTTGCATCACCGAATGGAGTTGGTATGCCTAACGGATTAATTCTATCAGTATTCATCATAAACTGTTTACGCAACGCACCTATTCGCCTTATTGGAAAAGGTAACCGCGTAATGAATTACATTGACGCACGTGATATTGCTAAAGCAGTGTTGTGTTCTGTTGAACACCCAGACGTTTCGGGGTTATTTTTATTAAACGGAACATCAATTTCTAACATTGACCTCGCTCGCTTGTGTATCAATGTTATTAACTCTAAATCAGTAATTGAGTTTTCCGGCGATGACGACCCACAAGATGCCCAAAGATGGATTATTGACGGTTCAAAAGCTGAAAATTTGCTTGGTTTCACAGCTCAAATCACAGTAGAGCAAACAATCCGAGATATTTCGGAGAGTTTACGATGAGAATTTGTATATTTTCAGACATTCATGGAAACCAATACGCACTTCACGCGTTTTCAAGTTTATTGCCGTCACTTGGCATTGATGGCTATGTTTTCTGTGGAGATATTTTTGGTTATTACTATGGCCAGGATGAAGTACTTGCATACCTATCAGATTTGCAAAATTTAGTTTGGCTTCTCGGAAATCACGACAAAAATTTTATCGACATGATGTGCGGGGCTATTAGTGAAAACGATTTGGCTTATAAATACGGCAATTCATATAGACTAGCAGCATCGCACATAAATAGAGAATCCTTTGCTAACACACTGCAATCTTTGAATCATAAAGCAGAAATATCCATCTGTGGTATAAAAATTATTATTGTACACGGAACAAAAGAAGATTCGCTCAATGGGAGACTTTACCCGAAAGACGCAAACTCGCTCAAAGAATTATCCGATGCTGATGTATTTATTATGGGGCATACGCATTTCCGATTAAACAAGCGAATAGGGAATACGCTGTACCTAAATCCGGGGTCATTAGGGCAACCGAGGGACAAACAAAAACATAGTTTCGCTGTTCTAACTTTGCCGGATTGTTCCGTTGAGTTTGTTGACGTAAATTACGATACAACTCCACTTGACATTGATGTTCGCCGATATGATGCAGGTAACGAAAAACTAATAGAATTATTACACAGGAGCGATTGAAAGGGTGGATGTATTTATGTATGATGATGTGTTTCTAAACGAATACGGCTTTTATACCTTAAAAACACTTCCGACTGACGTCGAAATAGAGTCTTTTTATAGAGATAGGTATTATCAAGAGTCCTTAAACAGCTCATATCAAACTACCTACACGAACGAAGAATTAACTTTTTTTGAAGCCAAACTTCAACAAAAACTATTATTGATTGAACAACATATTATTCTACCAACAGATAAGACGCATTCGTTTTTGGATATTGGTTGCGGAGAAGGATTTGCTGTTGCGTTTTTTAAGAAGAAAGGGTTTTCTGTTTTAGGACTTGACTATAGTATTGATGGAATTAAGAAACAAAACCCTGAAATAGAAAATGATGTAATGTTTGGCGATATTTACGATAATATCGAAATTCTACTTAACAGCGGCAGACAATTTGATATTGTTAATATGGATAATGTATTGGAGCATGTGATGGACCCAAAAATCCTACTCCAAAAGATTTATAACGTGCTGTCAGACAACGGTGTCTTATTTGTTAAGGTTCCAAATGACTTTTCGTATTTGCAAGAATATTTTTACAAACATGGAATTATAGATAATCCATATTGGGTTGCGCCGATTGAACATATTTCATATTTCAACAAAGATGGCCTAATAAATGTTTGTGCAGCCTCAGGATTCAGATGTGTAGATTCTTTAAGCGATATGCAAGTTGAGTTTTTCTTGTTAAATCCAAGCACAAATTATATTCGAGATAAGGTTGTTGCCAAATCAAGAACATGTCATTTTGCAAGGATAGCTCAAGAGAACATATTTCATGAAATATCCCCCGAAAAAACTATTGAATTATATAGGGTTTTAGGCAGTATGGGAGTGGGAAGACAAATAATTGGTATATTCAAAAAAATACAAAGTAACAAGTAAGTTGTTGAATAGAGGATTGAAATGAAACGAATTTTAGTAACCTCTATAGGCGGACAAGTAGGTCATGGTATTCTAAAATGTCTAAACGGATACGATGGTCAGCTTTATGGGACGGATATTGGAGAATACCCAGCTGGCATTGATGGAGTTGATGTGTTCTTCAAAGTTCCCTTTGCAACAGATGAACAATATATACCTATATTGTTGAATCTGTGCGAAAATAATTGCATTTCGCATTTGATTCCAGCTAATGAACAAGAAATACTTGCCGTTGCTCAAAATGTAGATTTGTTCCGCACAAATGGCATAACGGTACTCGCATTGACTGCCGAACAACTGGAAAAGTGTTCGGATAAGTACACCCTACCTAAGACTCTAACGTCACTTGGACTTGATGCACCTTTGTCTTACACCGTTGACGAATTTTCCCCAAATGGCGAAGAATATATTGCGAAACTTCGCAATTCTTATGGTTCGCGGCTTGTAAGAAAGTTTACGACAAGTGAAGAGCTACTTACCATTACCGCGCAAACTACAAAAGAATTGGTTATCCAACAGTATATACCATCTCCTGAAACAGAATATACTATTGGCGTTTTCTCAACAGAAAACGAAATTCGTTCGATTACGTTCAAACGTGAACTGGAAGGTGGTTGGTCTCAAGTTGTTGAGTTGGTTGACAATACAGAGTTTCAGCCAATAGCAGAGCGTGTCGCACATGGATTGGGGATATGCGGTTGCTTTAATATTCAATTACGCAAACATGAAAATAGGTATTACATTTTTGAAATTAACCCTCGCATATCTGGCACAAACTTTTTCAGGCACCAATTAGGATTTCAGGATGTTCGTTGGTGGCTTACATATGTAAGTGGTGAAAAACTGTTGCCATATAAGCCTAAATTTGCGAAAGCCATCGGTATAAGGGAATTCAGTTGGCAAAATGGATTTAGCCTTTGTGAATTTTCGTACCATTCGATGATAAGCTTCCA
>CAZBLK010000002.1:0-157062 GCA_964492715.1 uncultured Defluviitaleaceae bacterium
ATTGGCATTTGGTTAAATTGTTCAGTGTGATGGATTTACAAAACACGCCCTAAGTTTTGTTTAAAAAAATTTGACCTAACCAAAGTTTTGTGATATCGTTATTGTGGTGAAAACAATGCTTAAAAATGTTAATCAACCCAAAGTTATACATATAAATGAAACTTTACGGCTTCGCAAATTTGACGAAGTTTTTGATTTTGCATTAAAGTGGTATAGAGATGAATATACTATCAAGATGGTTAGCGGAGAAAACGCTTTGCCGTTTGACATGGCTACAGTTGAACGCATGTACAATTATAATTAATTAAAAGAGCGTTTGACATTGGTTTGCCTGAGCTTTTTGTAAAGGAAATTTATTCGTTTAACACAGCTTCCCAAGCTTTGTTTAAAAGCTTGGGGTTAGAAATTTATTCTGAAACTAAAGATGGGTTTAGCTACAAGCTAAAGCTTGACAAAGGAGAAACATGTGAGTAAAAAAAAGGTAATGACAGTTTTTGGCACACGTCCAGAAGCAAGCAAAGTTGCGCCAATTATAAAACAGCTTGAACAAAGCAGTTGTTTTCAGCCGATAGTTTGTGTAACTGCACAGCACCGCCAAATGCTTGACCAAGTGCTTGATGCGTTTTCAATTGTTCCCGACTACGACTTAAACATTATGCAAAAAAGCCAATCGCTTGCACATATAACAACAAAGACGCTTGAAGGGCTTGGGGCTATTTTTGAAAAGGAACAGCCGGACATTGTACTTGTGCACGGCGACACAACAACGTCGTTTGCGGCGGCATTGGCTGCTTTTTACCAAAAAATAACTGTTGGGCACGTTGAAGCTGGGCTTAGAACGTACAATAAGTTTGAGCCTTTTCCAGAGGAAATGAACAGAAAGCTTACGGCATCAATTGCAGACATTCACTTTGCACCAACTGCACTAGCAAGGGAAAACTTGCTTAGAGAAAACATTTCCAACGACAAAATTTATATTACTGGAAACACAGCTATTGACAGCTTGTCCTACACAATTTCTGACGAATACACTTTTTCAGTTGACACACTTAATACAATTGATTTTAATAAAAACCGAGTGATTGCAATGACGGCACACCGCAGGGAAAATTTGGGCAAGCCGCTTCAAAACATTTGCGACGCTGTAAAACGCATTGTCGAAGAAAACAAAGATGTAATTGTTGTATACCCAGTACATAAAAACCCTCTGGTTGAAAATACTGTATACAACACGCTTTCTTATGTTGATAGGGTAGTTCTTACAGAGCCTTTGGGTATTTTGGATATGCACAATCTTTTGGCTCGCTCGTTTATGGTTTTGACAGACTCTGGTGGTTTGCAGGAAGAAGCAAATAAGCCAGTGCTTGTTTTGAGAAACGTGACAGAACGCCCAGAAGGTGTTTTGGCTGGAACTTTGCGGCTTGCTGGCGTTGAAATGGAAAACATATATAAGGAAGCTTCGCTTGTTTTAAACGATGAAAGTGTTTATAAAAAAATGGCTGAAGCAAAAAACCCTTTTGGTGATGGCAAGGCTTCTTTGCGGATTGTTGATTATTTGGAATGGTACTTTTTTGAAGGGGCGGAAAGACCTTTGGGGTTTAAATAAAGGGAGCTGTTACTATACCTATTAGGGTTTAAGAAGTCTAATATAAAAATTTGTAGGTTTTTAAATTTCTATAGACTTCCAACATTTCACAATGTATAATAAATAAGATATATTATTAATGGAGAATGATTATGCCTATACCTAAAAGAGAACTTGACAAAAAAAAGGATATGTCGATAGCTTCAGCTTTGGGGCTAATTACCCAAATTGGGCTGAACATGGTAATAACAATAGGCATGTCCCTGTTTTTAGGCAAGTTTTTGGACAGCATTTTTAAAACATCTCCGTGGTTACTAATTGTTTTCACAATTTTAGGGGTGCTGGCTGCATTTAGAAACATGTTCTACATGACAATGAGAAAATAAATAGGAAGTTAAACCACCCCACAGCACAAAAAACGGGGTCAAGGGGCAAGCCCCAAGGTTTTAATCTTTAAAAGCCAGCGAATAACCAAAGAAAGGTCCAGCCATGATAAAAATATCAGACACAGGTAAGTCGCTTATTTTTAGAATTTTAATAATCTCCACAATAGCACTAGCCGTAGGCTTGGTTTTACACAAAGGCTTCGACCAAAGGCTGTACTACACCGCAGGTCTTGCACTTGGCACGGTTTTTGCTGCACTAAAGGTAGTTTTGCTTGAATACATGGTTAAAAAAGCCATTGAACTTCCGCCAGACGAGGCAAGGAACTACGCAAGGCTTAGCTACACGCTTCGCTATGTTTTAACAGCAGGCATTTTAATTGCTGCTGCACTCGTTCCGTACTTTAGTCTTTTCGGCGCTGTTATAGGTATCTTGTCACTTCAAGTGGCAGCATATACAGTAAATGTAAATATTAAAAGAAGAAAGGAGTGATGTTATGGACTTTAACAACAAGGTTATTGCGACTTACGAGCTGTTTGGTTTTCCCATTTGGATTACCGAAACAATTAGGAACACTTGGATAATTATGGGCGTTTTAATTTTATTTGCGCTTTTTGTCCGCTCAAAGCTTAACAGCTTTAAGGAAGTTCCGTCTGGCTTTCAAAACGTAATAGAGCTTATGGTTGATACAATGGACAACTTTGTGCGCACAAATATGGGCGACAAGCTTGCATACTTCGGCAACTGGTTTTTCGGTCTTTTTGCGTTCATTTTAGTTTCAAACTACAGTGGTATGTTTGGGCTTCGTCCACCAACGGCTGACCTTGCCACAACAGCGTGCTTTGGTCTTTCCACGTTTGTCCTTATTCATTTTATGGGGATAACACACGGCAAGTCGGAATATTTTAAAGATTATTTCCGTCCGCTTCCTGTTTTGTTTCCAATAAATGTAATTGGCGAGTTTGCAACGCCTGTTTCTTTAAGCTTCCGTCTTTTTGGTAATCTTTTAGGCGGTGTTATAATAATGGGCATGGTTTATGCGCTGTTCCCAATTTTCTTAAAAATTGGTGTACCAGCCCTTTTGCACAGTTATTTTGACCTTTTTTCTGGCTTTCTTCAGTCGTTCATCTTTGTTATTTTGAGCATGACATTCATAAAAGGCAAAGTGCCAGACTAAGAACCTATCCTCAAAATTCAAACCACTGCTTTAACGGTCTTGCCGCTTTATGCTTTTTCAGCGGCTTAATATTGAGGATATGTTCTAAAATTACTAGCACAACATTATTTGTTTATAAGGGCTTTTCCCTTTATAAAGTTATAAATTTTACTTACTTATTTTTAAGGAGGAATTTTAAATGGAACAAATTACTTCTCAAGCATTTGTATTAGGTTGCTCCGCTATCGGCGCAGGTCTTGCAGTTATAGCAGGTATCGGCCCTGGTGTTGGTCAAGGTTACGCTGCTGGTAAAGGCGCAGAAGCAGTTGGTCGTCAACCTGAAGCAAGAAGTGTTATTATGTCAACAATGCTTGTTGGTGCTGCCGTTGCAGAAACAACTGGTATTTATGGTCTTGTTGTGGCTATGATTTTGTTGTTTGCTAACCCACTTGTTTCGCAATTGCCTAAATAAGAAGCCCTTCGCTAATTATTCTTTGAAGGAGGGATAAAGAAATGGATAGAGTTTTAGGCTTTGACCTTGCCTTTTTGGGTAGCCTTGCTTTACAGCTTTTAAACACAATTGTGCTTACAGGTGCGTTGTCATACATTTTGTATAAGCCTGTTTTGAAGTTTCTTAAAAACCGCCGTGACCGTATTGAAAACCAAATAAACGACGCAGCGAAAGAACTTAAAGAAGCGCAGGAAATGAGGGCAACATACGAGGAAAAGCTAAAGGCTATTGAAAAGGAACGTGCTTCAATTCTTGACGAGGCTAGAAAACGTGCCGCCGAAAGAGAAGCACAAATTATTCAAGAAGCTAAGACAGAGGCGGATACACTTAAAAGCCGTGCTATGCTTGAAATAGAGCGTGAGCGTGACAAAGTTAAAGACGATATTAAAGTTCAAATTATCGAAATTTCTTCGCTTATGGCAAGCCGCTTTGTAGAGAAAAACATGGACCAAACAACTGGGAACAAACTTTTAGAAGACGTTATCTCGGATTTGGGGGATGCTAAATGGCTCAGTTAGTAAGGGTAAGCAAAGTTTACGCTGAAGCGCTTTTTAACCTTGCTGTTTCCGAAAACGTGCTTGAAAACTTGGAAAACGACGCACGCCTTGTGCTAGACACGCTAAAAGCCGACAACGATTTGTTTAAGGTTTTAACCCACCCTCAAGTTACGTTTGAGGAAAAAATGGGTTTCCTTGAAAAAACGTTTAAGGGCAACGTTTCAGACCATATTTTGGGGCTTTTAAGTGTGCTTCTTAAAAAGAACCACAGTGCAGAAACAAAGCTGGTTTTAACAGAGTTTTTAAGAATGGTTTTGGAACACAACCGCATTACCGTTTGCCAAGTAACGTCTGCTATTCCTTTAACAGATAAACAACGTGAAGACATCGTTTCAAAGCTTTCAGCTAAGCTTAACAAAACAATCAAGCTTGAAGAAACGGTTGACCCACAACTTATTGGTGGAATGAGTGTTACAGTAGACGGGCGTGTTTTAGACAGCAGCATTAAAACGCAGCTAGGCGAATTAAAGAAAAAGCTTTTAGATTTACAGTTAGCATAAGCTTTTGCTTTTTAAACAAAAGTTTTGTCAACTTTTTTAAAAGTTGCGGGGTTTGGGGCAGCGCCCCAAGGTTTTATCTTTTGTTTTAAAAGCCAAGCTTGTCCTAGTCAAATAGATAGCAAAGGAGTGTTTGCGTGTAATGAATCTCAGACCTGAAGAAATAAGTGCTGTTATAAAAGAACAGATTAAAGGCTACTCCTCAAAGCTAAACGTTTCGGAGGTTGGCACTGTAATACAGGTTGGAGATGGTATTGCTCGTGTTTACGGTCTTAACAACGCCATGAGCGGCGAACTTTTAGAGTTCACTGACGGCGTGTACGGAATGGCACTTAACCTTGAGGAAGACAACATCGGCTGCGTTCTTCTAGGCTCCGATGCAAACATAAAGGAAGGTGACCCTGTAAAGCTTACAGGTCGTGTTGTTGAAGTGCCTGTTGGTGACGCTATGCTTGGGCGTGTTGTAAACGCCTTAGGCCAGCCAATCGACGAAAAAGGCCCAATTTTAACGAACAAGTTCCGTCCAGTTGAAAGGGTTGCTCCTGGTGTTATCACTCGTGAGGAAGTTAACGTTCCGCTTCAAACAGGTATTAAGGCGATTGACGCCATGGTGCCAATTGGTCGTGGTCAACGTGAGCTTATTATAGGTGACCGCCAAACAGGAAAGACCGCAATTTGTATCGATACTATCATTAATCAAAAGGGCAAAAACTGCCTATGTATATATGTTGCAATCGGGCAAAAGGCTTCTACTGTTGCTCGTATTGTTAAAACGCTGGAAGACACAGGTTCTATGGCGTACTCAACAGTTGTTGTTGCAAACGCCTCAGAAACTGCTCCGCTGCAATACCTTGCTCCATACGCAGGTGTTGCAATCGGCGAAGAATGGATGGAAAACGGCAAAGACGTTTTAATCGTGTATGACGACTTGTCAAAACACGCCGTTGCTTACCGTGCCATGTCACTTCTTCTTCGTCGTCCACCAGGACGTGAAGCGTACCCTGGCGACGTTTTCTACTTGCACTCACGCCTTCTTGAGCGTGCTGCAAAGTTAAACAAAGATTACGGCGGCGGTTCAATTACAGCGCTTCCTATTATTGAAACACAAGCTGGCGACATTTCTGCCTACATTCCAACGAACGTAATTTCAATTACCGACGGGCAGATTTTCCTAGAGTCAGAGCTTTTTAACGCAGGTATTCGCCCAGCTATAAACGCTGGTAACTCTGTTTCCCGTGTTGGCGGTACGGCACAAATTAAAGCTATGCGTAAAATTGCTGGGCCAATTCGTCTTGAGCTTGCACAATACCGTGAGCTTGCGGCGTTTGCACAGTTTGGCTCTGACCTTGACAAAGACACACTTGCAAGGCTTCGCCAAGGCGAGCGCATTGTTGAAGTTTTAAAGCAAGAACAATATAAAACACTTTCCGTTGAGCAAGAAGTAGTTATTCTTTTTGCAGTAACTAACAAGTACCTTACAGACGTAAACGTAGAAAAAGTGCGTGAGTTTGAAAAGGAGCTTTTGGCTTACGTTGACGCAAAGTACCCAGAAATAATTGAAGAATTAAGAAACACAAAGGTGCTTTCGCCAGAACTTGAAGCTACTATGAGAAAAGCTATCGAGACGTTTAAGTCCGAGAACAAGTTTAACGACTAATAGGGGGCGGTATATATGCCATCAATGCGTCATATAAAGCAGAGAATCCGCTCTGTTAAAAGCACACAGCAAATTACTAACGCCATGAAGCTAGTTGCAGCATCAAAACTGCAAAAGGCTAAACAAAGCCTTGAAGCAACTCGCCCGTTTTTTGGCGAGCTTCAAAGGGTAATTGGCGAAATAGTCGGCTCGTCCTCTGGGCTTAACCACCCGCTTCTTACAAAGCGCAGTGAAGTAAAAAACACTCTTGTCATTGTTATTACAAGCGATAGGGGGCTTTGCGGTGGATACAACGCCAACATTTGCAAAGAAGCTCTTTCTGTTGTAAACAAGGCAAATGGCGCAAGCCTTTACATTGTCGGCAACAAAGGCAGAGACTACTTCGTTCGCCGTAAAAAGAACATTTTTAAAGTAGTAAACGGTCTTTCGGAAAACCCGTTTTATGAAGATGCTGCTGCAATTGGCAGGGCCGCACTTGACATGTTTGTTAAAGGCGAGGTTGACGAAGTTTACTTGGCTTACACTGAGTTTAAGTCAACAATTACCCACGACCCAAAGGTAGCACGCATTCTTCCGCTTGATGCTTCTGACTTTGAAGGCGCAAAGCACGAAAGCGGCGAAGGAAAAGCCGTTATGGGCTACGAGCCTGACGAGGACGTTGTGCTTACATCAGTCATTCCGTGGTATATTGAATCAAGAATTTTTAGTGCTTTAGTTGAGTCAACGGCGTGTGAACAAGGCGCAAGAATGACAAGCATGGATTCGGCTACAGAAAACGCCGAAGAAATGATTTCTACGCTTACTTTAGTTTACAACCGTGCAAGGCAAGGTGCTATTACACAAGAAATTACAGAAATTGTAGCAGGAGCAAACGCTTCGGGCTAACATGCAATTTGAATGGTAACAAAGCAGTGTTCCGCCTTTTGTTAAAAGTTAGCTTTTTCAAAAGTGGCGGAGTTTGGGGCTTGCCCCAAGGTTTTGTTTCAAAAAGGAGTGATAGACTTGGCGGAAAAAAACGTAGGCAAAATTATTCAAATTATAGGCGCTGTACTTGACGTGCGCTTTGATAATAACATGCCTGCATTATATAATGCTATAGAAATTCAGCTAAACGGCAAACGCCTTGTTGCAGAGGTTGCACAGCACCTTGGCGACGACGTCGTTCGTTGTATAGCTATGTCAACAACCGACGGCTTGGTTCGTGGAACAGAAGCTGTTGACACAGGCGCACCAATTTCTGTGCCTGTCGGCGACCCTACGCTTGGGCGTTTGTTTAACGTACTAGGCGAAGCTATCGACAATAATCCACAACCTGAAGCAAAGGAATACTGGTCAATCCACAGGGAAGCTCCACAGTTTGCCGACCAAGCAACGTCTGCTGAAGTGCTTGAAACAGGCATCAAAGCAATTGACTTGCTTTGCCCATACTCAAAGGGCGGTAAAATTGGTCTTTTCGGCGGTGCAGGTGTTGGTAAGACAGTTCTTATTATGGAGCTTATCCGCAACATTGCAACAGAGCACGGCGGCTTCTCTGTTTTTGCAGGGGTAGGCGAGCGTACTCGTGAAGGAAACGACCTTTACCATGAAATGACAGATTCAGGCGTTATTAACAAAACATCACTCGTGTTCGGCCAAATGAACGAGCCGCCTGGGGCGAGAATGCGTATCGCTTTAACAGGGCTTACAATGGCAGAATATTTCCGTGATATTTCTGGAAAAGACGTTCTTTTGTTTATTGATAATATATTCCGTTTCGTTCAAGCAGGTTCTGAAGTTTCGGCGCTTCTTGGGCGTATGCCAAGTGCCGTTGGTTACCAGCCAACGCTTGCTACAGAGCTTGGTTTCCTTCAAGAACGTATTACTTCAACTAAGAAGGGTTCAATTACTTCTGTTCAAGCAATTTACGTTCCAGCGGACGACTTGACAGACCCAGCTCCAGCAACTACGTTTGCACACCTTGACGCAACGACAGTTCTTTCACGCTCTATCGTTGAGCTTGGCATTTACCCTGCTATTGACCCACTTGAGTCCAGCTCTCGTATACTTGACCCTAACATTTTGGGCAAGGAGCATTACGAAGTTGCTCGTGACGTTCAAAGCATACTTCAACGCTATAAGGAACTTCAAGATATCATTGCAATTCTTGGTATGGACGAATTGTCTGAAAACGACAAGCTTATAGTTAACCGTGCAAGAAAGGTTCAACGTTTCCTTTCACAGCCATTCTTCGTTGCTGAAAAGTTTACGTCCATTGAAGGGCGTTACGTTCCAGTTACGGAAACTATACGTGGCTTTAGGGAGATTTTGGACGGTAAGCACGATGACATTCCTGAAAGTGCCTTCCTTAGCGCAGGTACAATCGACGATGTTATCGCCAAGGCGAACAAGTAGGTGGTTGTATGGGGAATAAAATTAGGCTCAAAGTCGTTACGCCTACAAGAGTTTTGTTTGATGATGACGTTGATATGCTTATTATGCGTACAGTCGAAGGCGACATGGGCGTTCTTTATGGGCATCAGCCTTTAAGCACAGTTCTTAGCTATGGTGCACTACGCATTATGCAAGGTGAGGGTGAAAAGCAAGCGGCTGTTCTTGGCGGCTTTGCAGAAATTACACCTAAGCTTGTAACAGTTTTGTCAACTGTTGCCGAGTGGTCCGACGAAATTGACGTAGAGCGTGCGAAGCAGTCTATGGCTCGTGCCGAAGCTCGCATGAAGTCAACAGACACTCTTGTAAACGTAAAGCGTGCAGAGGCGGCGTTTAGGCGTGCCGTTGTGCGTATTGAAACTAGCAGTTATTCTATTCTTAAAGGTAAAGTTAGATAGTTTTTTTAGGGCTGTTGATTTTTCAACAGCCCTTTTTGCTGGTTTAAAGTTAAAACATTGGGGGAGGGAACCTTTTTTCAAACGGTAAAAAAGGCTCCCTCCCCAAACCACCTCTCTCCAAAAAAGCCAATTTGAAAGGTGGTAGATGGATAATCTTTAAATTTTTTTGCTTGATTTTTGAGTTTGTGTGATATATAATTATGTTTACTAAAGATGGTTAGTGTAATTTAATATTTATGGAAGCGTATCGAAGTGGTTATAACGGCCCTGACTCGAAATCAGGTGTACCTCCGGGTACCGTGGGTTCGAATCCCACCGCTTCCGTTCAAAAGCCAGCAAACCTGTGCGTTGCTGGCTTTTATTTAAAAGTGCCCTTATAGCAATTTTATTGTTCATTTAAATTAAAGTTCTGCATTAATCTTTATTCAAACTTGCAAATCACTTTGCCTTATAACAATTGAACAATTGATACACTTCCTGTTGGCGAAGTTGCTGTTGCAGAGCCGCTATAACGAAAATCTAAGGTTACAGCCCCACCAGTTGTGTCTACGAAAAATGAAGTTCCGACACTTACTTGGCTGGTTGTGAGATTTGTAACAGCTGCACTAATAAAATCACCTGCTGCTATAGTGTTTAGTCGGGGTGTTACCGAAATGTTACCATTTATTATTATATTCACCCTCAAGTTATAGCTTACTGAAAAGACATGTCCAGCCGCTAACAGAAACGTATTTGAAGTAGGGGCTTGAATAGTAGTGCTATAATTAAACTGTTGTGAATAGTTTATTGGCTGTGCATTTAGTATTTGAGTATCACTCACCAAATATTGTGCATTTTGGGCGGTAGCGGTGGCGCCAGTTGGTCCAGTAGTTCCTGCTGTACCCGAAGCGCCAGTTGGGCCAGTAGGGCCAGTAATGCCAGTAGCGCCAGTAGCGCCAGTAGCGCCAGTAGCGCCAGTAGCGCCAGTAGCGCCAGTGGCACCAATATCGCCAGTGGCACCAGTGACACCAGTAGCACCAGTGACACCAGTAGCACCAGTGACACCAGTAGCACCAGTAGCACCAGTGACACCAGTAGTGCCAGTAGCGCCAGTGGCACCAATATCGCCAGTAGGGCCGGTAGCACCTGTTGCACCGATATCTCCAGTAGCACCAGTGACACCAGTAGCACCAGTGACACCAGTAGCACCAGTGACACCAGTAGCACCAGTAGCACCAACATCGCCAGTAGCGCCAGTAGCACCGGTAGCGCCAATATCACCAGTAGCCCCTGTAACTCCTGTAGCGCCTGTAACTCCAGTAGAGCCAGTAGCACCAGTAGCACCTGTAGCGCCGGTAGAACCTGTAGCGCCAGTAGAACCTGTAGCGCCGGTAGAGCCTGTGTCACCAGTAGCACCAGTAGCACCAGTAGCACCGGTAGCACCGGTAGCACCAGTAGCACCAGTGCTGCCAGTAGCACCAGTTCTTCCAGTAGCACCAGTAGCACCAGTAGCACCTTTAGCACCTATAGCGCCAGTAGCACCTGTTGTGCCAGTAGCACCTGTTGTGCCGGTAGCACCTTTTGTACCTGTAGAGCCAGTCGCACCAGTCGCGCCAGTTCTTCCAGTGACACCTGCGGGTCCAGTAGGGCCAGTAGGACCAGTAGGGCCAGCAGGCCCGATAATCTCGGTAATTTGATTGTATTGGTCAGTTAAGCTGTTGGTAATCATTTTATATTCACACCTTTAATAGAACATTTAAGGTACAAAAGGTATATTAGATCTATTCTACGATATAGGGTCTAATTTTTTTATACCATTAGGATATGTTATGTGATAATAAAAATAAGTGTGACAAGTATCACCTTGTCTTGGAATTACATAAGTATGTGGTTAAATAGCCTTGCCAATAGCATTCGTATATTTGTTTGATATAACCCTAGAACCTGTGTTAAGTAATGGGTTGCCCAGATTTAAAACAGCGATTTTTCGCCATTCTAGGCGTGGTGGCAAAGGCATAATAGAAAAATTATGTCAAGCCGCCACAACGAAAATGGTGGAATAATCGCTTTAAAGATGGGTAACAGCTTACTGAACACAGGTTCTATATTTCGTATTTCGCCAAACAGTGTCCACAGAAGTTATTAGGCTTTTGTATATACTTGTATTTTATATGAGTTTCTGCTAAAATTTACTTAGAGCGTGTTTGGTAAATCACTTGGTACGGATTTTCGAGCAGGCTTTTCGTTATACGAGGAATTATAATTTTGCAGTTCTAGCCTTATAGAATAATATAATTGAATAAACAAATGGAGAACAAATGGATAATATAATTGAAGAGGTTTTAAGAAGTTTAAAAAGAAATAATATGGAAGGCTATTTTGTTACGAGCCAAAATCAACTTATTACTTTAATTGGTAGCCTAATTAAAGCAGGCGCTTCTGTTGGCTGCGGCGACTCTGTCACATTAGAGCAATTAGGTGTTTTTGATTTTTTTAGAAACGGAAACTACGATTTTTACGACAAGTATAAAGCTGGTCTTACATCAGCAGAAAAGCGAGAAATATATATAAAAAATTTTAGTGCAGACACGTTTATTACTGGCTCTAACGCAGTTACTGTAGATGGAAAAATATTTAATATTGATGGCAACGGTAGTAGGGTTGCGCCTATGCTTTATGGCCCTAACCAAGTAATTATTGTTGTGGGCATAAACAAAATTGTTGAAAATGTTGATGAGGCTATTCAGAGAACAAGGCAAATAGCAGCTCCGTTAGATGCTAAAAGGCTTAAAAAAGAAACGCCTTGCACAAAGCTTGGCAAGTGCATTGACTGCAAGCATAAACAACGCATATGCAACGATTTTGTGCTAATTACTGGGCAATTTATAGAAGGTAGGATTAAAGTAATTTTTGTGGATGAAACTTTGGGGTACTAGGGCGTATCCAACTTTTCATTGTTAATGTTTACTTTTATCGGGTATTTAATAAGTTTTGCAAAGGAAGCCTTGGAATTGTACATAATGTAAACCTTTGTTTTGCTTGCAATTTCTTCAACCTCTTTATTATTACTAAAGCCAAAATATCGGTTTTCATGTGTGCCAAAAACGCTATGGTTCATTGTAAGCTCAAACGGTATAGTTTCATTTTCTGAATTATAGCTTCCTGTAAAAGAGTTGTATTCAAACAAAGTCCCTTCAAATTTTGCGGTGCCGCTTCTCTCGTTTGAAATTAATGTAAAGTTGTTTCCTCTTAATAAAACTGGAATTGCTATATAATAAGCGGTTTACCCAAACCAATTTAATTGAGGTAAACCGCTAATGCCTTATAAAACTTCTCTATAAACGTCCTGCAAAGAAACCCCAAACTTTTGCGCCACGTCTTTAACAGAGTCATACTCTGCACGAACTCTAGTAGTACCATTAAAAGTGGAAGCCTTTGCCATTATGTCGCCGTAGCGTGTTTTCACCGTTACGCTTTCCCTGTCTAAAACTGTGCGCTGTTCTGTGCGCCTTCTAATGCCGATTGTTGACGTTTCGGAAAAAATTACACCTTCTAGCTTTTCAACTTCGTTTTCGTTGCACAAAACGGTTAGCTTTACGGCTGGGCGGTTTTTCTTCATTTGAATGGACGTGAAGAAAACGTCCTTTGCGCCTTCGTTTAAAAGCCGCTCCATGACGTAGCCCAAAACTTCTGATGTGCAGTCGTCTATGTTTGTTTCAAGCACAGTAATGACTTGGTTTTTTTCCGACTTTTCACACATGTACACACGAAGCACGTTTGGAATTTTCAAGTCTCTTGTTCCTGCGCCGTAACCAATTTTTGTAATGGCAAGCTGCGGCATAAGCCCATAGCTTTGCGCAAGCTCGGCAATAATCGCCGCACCTGTTGGCGTTACAAGTTCTTTTTCAATGTCAATTTGGCGTGCTTGTGTTTTTGCATCTTTAAAAATTTCTATTACAGCAGGAACAGGAATTGGAATCATTCCGTGCTGGCAATGTGTAAAGCCATGTCCGTCGTTTACAATTGAAGAATAAACAGCGTCTGGCGCAAGAATATCAACGCAAATTGCAGCTCCTACTATGTCGACAATTGAGTCAACCGCACCAACTTCATGGAAATGAACTTCTTCTGGCGTGGTGCTGTGAACTTTTGCTTCGGCAACGGCAATTCTTTTGAACATTGCTTTTGCAAGCTTTTTTGCACCTTGTGTAATGCCGCTTGCTTCAATTAGGTTTACAATGTCGGCATAATTTCTGCCGTGGGTATGTGTATGTTCATGCTCATGCTCGTGTTCATGCTCGTGTTCATGCTCATGCTCATGCTCGTGTTCATGTTCAAGTTGGTGTTCATGCTTATGGTCATGGCAATGGTGATGATGATGATGATGATGTTCTTCTTCAATAACCACTTTTGCATAACAAGCACCAACTCCATTTTTAACAACTCTTGAAACCTCAAGCTTCCAGCCGCCAACGCCAAGTTTATTAAGCTCGGAAACAAGAACTTCCTCACTAACGCCAAGGTCAATAAGCGCACCCAAAACCATGTCGCCGCTTATGCCTGAAAAGCAGTCAAAATATAATATTTTCATTAATCTATCCCCTTATAGCAATTTGAACCTTTAGTCGCCAACCAATTTTAACAATTTATTCAAATTGCGATATAGCAGAAACAATGCTGTCTGCCAAAACTGCCGCACCAAAACCATTGTCTATGTTTACAACACCAACGCCGCTTGCACAACTGTTTAACATGCTTAAAAGGGCGGCAATTCCGCCAAACGCCGCACCGTAACCAACGCTAGTTGGCACAGCAATAACAGGCTTGTTTGTAAGCCCACCAACAACACTTGCCAAAGCACCTTCCATGCCAGCCACGACAATTATTACAGTTGCGCTGTCGAAAACATCAAGCTTATTTAAAAGCCTGTGCAGCCCAGCAACGCCAACGTCATAAACTCGTGTAACTTCGTTTCCAAAAAATTCGGCTGTAACAGCTGCTTCCTCACACACAGCAATGTCAGAAGTGCCAGCCGAAACAACGGCAATTTTACCAACGTTCTTTTTTGGTGTAGGGTCTAAACAAACAGAAGCTATGCGTGCAGCTTCAAAAAAAACAGCTTCTTCAAAAACTTCTTTTATGGCTTCAAATTTTTCACGGTTAATTCTTGTAGCCAAAACAGTTGCTGCTTCGTTTTGCTTCATGTTTAACACAATTTTTTTTATTTGCTCAACAGTTTTGCCTTCACCGTAAATTACTTCTGGGCGGCCAGTGCGAAGCTTTCTATTGTAGTCAATTACGGCGTCGCCAATGTCGTCAAAAGGCTTGTATTTTATCATGCTTTCTGCTTCGTCAATTGGAAGCGTGCCTTCTTTGACTAGCGCAAGAATTTGCTTTATGTCCATGATAACTCCTTTTTAAATTTATAATATTAAAGGACTAAGACCTTGGGGGAGAGAACTTTTTTTCAAACGGTGAAAAAAGGTTCTCTCCCCCAAACCCCCACTCTCTAAAAAGCTGAACGATAAGTTTGAATTTCTTTATTCGTTTTACAGAACACATAAAAATTCAGCAATGCCCAACGGACATTGCCTGCTTATTTTCATTTTTATTTTTTAACGTACCGCTCCAAAATAAAGCCTTCGTTCAGCTTGTAAAAAAGCGTCATTAAACTGTCGGAAAGATGAACGTTTTCAACAACAACATCTTTTGTGTTTTCAAGGTCAAGCGGCGTAAAGTTCCAAATGCTTTTAACCCCGCCCTTTATAACAACTTTTGCTACCTCGGCGGCGCTGGACTTTGGAACGCAAAGCACGGCAATGTCTACAGAGGTTTGCTCAAGAAAATTGCCCAAATTTTTAATATCTTTTATTTCAACACCATTTATTGTTGTTCCAATTTTTTGTGCATCTGTGTCAAAAATTGCCGCAAAAGAAACACCACGCTTTTGAAACTGAGTGTAGTTTAAAATGGCGTTGCCCAAGTTTCCTGCGCCAACAACAATTACGCTGTACGTTTTGTCAAGCCCCAAAATGGTTTTAATTTCGGAATAAAGCAGTGAAACGTCATAGCCGTAGCCCTGTTGCCCAAAACAGCCAAAGTTGTTTAAGTCTTGTCGAATTTGTGAAGGTGTTGCATTCATTTTTTTGCTAAGTTCCTTTGACGAAATGCGTGTTACGTTGTTATCCAGCAAGTCGCCTAAGTACCTGTAATATTTCGGAAGCCTTTTTATAACGGCAAGCGAAACTTTTTTGTCGTAATCCATAATTTCGCTCCTGATTACTTTAGATTTAATATTAAAAATAGCCTAAAGTCCCCACCAAAAGGTGGGGACGAAAAATTTACAGCAAGCCCAAAGCGGCTGTGTTAATTAAGTTCCAAGGTTTATTATAATACGGTTGGAAGAATTGGTCAACTAGTGCAACTTCCTCAATTGTCATTTGTTTGTAAACGCAAACGGAAAGTGTGTTCATTACTTGTGTGTAGTCAGCTTCTGAAGTAAGTTGTGCGCCAACAAGCCTTCTGCTTTCGCCTTCAAAAACAAGCTTTAGCGTAACAGGAACTGGGTTTGGCATAAACTCTGGTGTGTAGTTGTCTTTTACAACAATTGATTTTACGTTGTTTTCGCCGAAAACACGCTTTGCTTCGTCTTCTGTTAAGCCAGTAGCTGAGAGGTTTTCGTTGTAAACTTTGATGCCAGAAGTGCCTTGTGTGCCAACGTGCTTAACTTTCTTTTCAACAAGGTTTTTAGCAGCAACAATACCCATTCTAACAGCATTTGTTGCAAGCGGAATGTACCTAGTTTCGTTAGTTGGGTTGTAGTGAACTGTGCAGCAGTCGCCAGCGGCAACAACGTCTGCGTCTGAAGTGTGCATGTACTCGTCAACAACGATTGCGCCGTTTGGAAGCATTTCAAGCTGCCCTTTGAACAAGTCTGTATTTGGTCTAAAACCAATACATTGAACAACTAAGTCAGCTTCGTAAGTGTTTTTGTCTGTTACAACTTTAGCTACGTTGCCGTTTTCTCCGACAAATTCCATCACCTTTTCGCCAAGAGCAAGCTTAATTCCGTGGTTTGTAAGTTGCTTTTCTGCAAGGTCTGTAAATTCCTTGTCCATATATTTTTTCATAATACGGTCTTCAACGTCGATAAGTGTAACTTCCTTGCCTTGCTCTTTAAAAGCAACAACAAGCTCTACTCCAATGTAGCCAGCGCCAATTACTGTAACGTTTTTAGCGTTTGGCACACGCTTAATAATTTCTTTTGCGTGGTCAAAGTTTTTGCAAAGAACGATGTTTTCAAGCTCGCCGCCTGGGAACTTTGGCATAATTGGCCAAGAGCCGGAAGTAATTAAAAGCTTGTCATATGTGTCTTCAAATTGTTCGCCTGATTCAAGGCTTTTAACTGTAAGCTTCTTTGCTTTAATGTCAACAGAAAGCACCTCGTGCTTCATTTTTGTGTCAACACCCATTGAAGCAAGTTGTGAAGGCGAACTGTAGAAAAGCCCATTAATGTCTTTTACAACACCTTCAACATAAAGAGCAATACCGCATGAAAGGAACGAAATGTTGTCATTTCTTTCATAAACAGTAATTTGTGCGTCTGGGTAAAGTTTTGCCATGTTTGAAATTGCGGCTGTTCCTGCGTGTGTGCAACCGATTGCTACAATTTTCATATAATCAGCTCCTTTTCATTAGGCTTCCGTTAGTCATTTGTAAACGGAAAAATTAGTGTGTTAAGTGTTTGTCAAAAAATGCCTAAATAAAAACTATAGACGTAACACCCATATATATTTTATACCAACTGTTAATATATGTCAAAGCTATTTAATAATAATTATTAAGTAAAAATTACTCGAATTTTGAAATAGTTTTATTAAGTATTTATTAAGTAATTTTATTGTTATTCACCTAAAACTAAACCAAGAAAATGATAGTAAAAAATGTTTAACAAGTTGATTTATTATTACCCATGTAAATTACCAACTTAAAGCAATTCCATTTTTTATTGACATTAAAGGCCCTCAAAAACTGGAATTGCTATGAAGAAAAAAATTTAAAAATTTTACACTTTTGCGAAACAAAAATTAAAACGTAACGTATATATATTAAAGACCTGCTTCACCAAGAATTTGCAAAAGCGCTTGCTCCGCTTCTGCCTTTTCTATACTTTGCGACAAAATCAGTTCTGAAACAATTATTTGTTTGGCGTTTGTAAGCATCTTTTTTTCTGCACTGGAAAGAACCTTTTTTCTTTCTCTAATTAAAAGGTTTCTGTAGACAAGTGCTGCTTCGGAAAGCTTGCCTGTTTTAATTCGTTCAAGGTTTACTTTGTAGCGTTCGTTCCAGTTTTCGGGCATGTCAATAGGTTCGTTCATTACGCTGCTTATAACCTCGATAACTTTGTCCTTGCCGTAAACTTGCCTAATGCCCAAGTTTTCTGCTTTCATCGCCGACACCATTATTTTTAAATTGCCGACAGGTATACGCAATACATAGTACAACTGATTGTTACCGTCAATATCTTTGTGTTCCAAGTCTTCAATCACACCAGCACCATACATAGGATACACTATTTTGTCACCTACGCAAAACACAATCTCACTCTCCAACTCTTAATATTTTTTAATTTTTATGGATTTAATACTATATTATAGCATATTTTGACGAAATTTGTAAAGCGGTTAACTGTTAGTTAATTTTGTAACAAATGATACCTTTTACTGGGAATAAAAGTTAAGCCGCCCGTTTTCATCATCAGCAAAATACTTGCCAAGCCGAAAATCAATTAGCACGCTGGAGTTGTAAAAATTGTCCCCATTAATTGCCTTTGCATAGTTGCTGTAAAGCCCAGAGGTCACGCCTTTTGCCTGCATGTCATGTGTAAGCGAGTTTTCGGAAATGAAGTAGTCTTTTCCAAGGCGCACTGCTTTAAACGGCGACATAAGCCATTGGCTTGCCAAATTTCCGCTTGATTTTTGGTCTACCTCTGACAAAAACCTAATTGAGCTTACACTGTTTTTGTAAGCAGAAAAAACTTCGTCACTTGCTGTAAGCTTGTAGTTTTGAATTTCTTTGCTTTTTTCGTCTTTATATTCAATGCTGTAATATAAAACTGCTTTAATTCTTGAATACTCGTCTCTAATTTTTTCATAAACAGAAGCAATTTCATTTTTGGCAAGCTCTGTTTTGTATGAATAGTCTACACTGCTGAAAACGCTTGCAGAAAAAGAGGAGACCATTATCGGTTTTTTATTTTGGAAGGTGTAGTATAAATAATCAATTTGCTTAAAAATGTCGCCTTCATAAATGCCATCTGCATTTATTTCACGCTTTACATCAACCCCTACCCAGTCAACCAATTCATCTTCTGGGTAATAGTCGGCTATGTCAAAAACATCATCAGACGAAACAGAAAAAACAAAAGCACAGTTTGGCGCAAATGCGGAAAACGCTTTTCGTGTGGCTACGTAAAAACGTTTAAACGCTTCAGGGCTGCTTTCGTTTTTGGAAGGCGAAAGCTTTATAAACATAGGAATGTTAAACTTGCCGAAAGCTTTGGCTGTGTTTGCAATTAACGTGTAGTCAATTTCAATGTACGGCTTTTCGGGGCTAATTTCCACAAGCGGCGTTTTCATGTTTTTTATGCAGTCCAAAACCCAGTTAAGTGGAAAAGGCTCACCCATTTTGTATTCGCTTGCATAAATAGCGTGGGGCTTTTTCACAAGCTCCTCAAACTTTTTAATTTCGCTTTTGTTTTCGGCGTTCACGCCCTTGTCCTCGGCAATGTATGCACCCAAATAACAGCCGTCGTAAGGCTCGTACATGGAAAGGGTGTATTCATTTTCCTTTACATAAAGGGTGTAAGGCTCTGGAACAGCTTCCTTTTTTTCAAAGCCAATCCCAAAGGCTTCAAGGCTTACAGGTGTAGGGGATTCTGCTTTTTCACCCTCGACAAAATCGCAGCCATAAGACATTAGAGGAAAGACAAGACAAACTAAAACTGACTTAAAAAATTTCATAAGAGTCACCTCAACTAAACCGAAACAAACCAAGAGCAACTAAAAGGGTCAAGGGGCAAGCACCTTGCGGGGGTTTGGGGGCAGCGCCCCCAGGGTTTAATCTTTTTTAACAGATAAATATGTATCTATAGCCTCAAGGTAATGTACAACAAACATCTGCTTACCTAAAACAAGAAGTGACTTATCAAATGCTTCATAAGGAATAGATTTTCTGCCGCCGCTTTGCGCCTTTTCAAACCACCGTTCCAATTCGTCAAAAGGCAAATAAAAAACTTCGTTAAACTGTGCAAAGCTAACAAGTAAAAACGCAAGCCCCTTTTGCGCCTGAAACTCTCGCATAAAACTAATTTGATGCTCATGCACGTTTTTAAGGGGAAAGCTTTTTTGCGCCGTTTCCTTTGCATCAAAGCAAACAGGTATTCCTTGAACAACACCAATATAGTCAACTGTGCTTTTTTTTTCAAAGTATGCACGTGATATTTTGTGCTCCGAAAGTGCAACAGGCGTAATGGGGGTGGGCAGCTTTTGAATGAGGGCAAGCCCCTTTTCACGGTATGCCGTGTTTGTTACATTTATCATTTCTTCAAAAGTGCTGCCACGTAGCCCTCGTGTTGACCAATATGCCATGGTAATATTTTCCCCTTTATTTTGCGGTTTTATAACTGCTTTTTAAAATTTTCAAGCCCAATCAAAGCATTACGTCGGATAACGTCTGCACCACGCCAATGAATTGCTGAATTTTTGTACTTTTCGTCAAACTTTTGTTTCGTAATTTGTGAAAGGCTTACAAGGTCTGGCAAAATTTGTTCAACGTCTTGCACAGGCTCGGTTTCAACATTTTTGTTATATGGGCAAACGGTTTGGCAAGTGTCACAGCCATAAACTTTGTTTTGAACCGCATCTTTTTCCCACTCCGTAAGCTCTCCCTTTTTTTGGGTAATATACGAAATGCACTTTGAAGCGTCAACAAAAAAACCATCTTCGCCCAAAGCACCAGTAGGGCAAGCCAAAACACACCGCCTGCAAATTCCGCACTGTGAAAAATTCCACTCAAAGCCCAAATCATTTTCAATTTCCACGTTAACAAGCAAAATTCCTATACCAAAAAAAGAGCCGAGCTTTTCGGAAATGACACTGCAATTTTTCCCCGAAAAGCCAAGCCCAGCTTTTTTTGCAAGCTCACGCTCTAAAAGCGGGCCGCTGTCTACAAAAGCTTTGTACTCCAACTGCTTAAAGCTTGCTTTTATTAATTGTGCAATGTCTTCAAGCAAACTGCCAACTATTATGTGGTAGTCAACGCCGACAGCACTGTTTGCAAAAACACCTCGTGGCGTGCTGTCAGCGTCAAACGCATACTGCTTTTTGTAGCCTTTGCCAATTACAACAATGCTTTTTGCAGACGGCATAACTTTTTTGGGGTCAATACGCATTTCAACATCAGAAGTTGTAAAAGGCGTTTTCCTGCCGCTTAATACATGCTCCATATGGTCAAGCCGTGAAGCGTCGCAAACGCCCAACAAAATTCCATTTTCATCTGCAAATTGTTTAAGCTCTTCCTTTAATTCCATTTGTGATTCCATCTTTAACCTCGTTATATGCTTCAACTGTTCCAATGTCGTAGCAGTCGCCGTTCATAACGTATGCAGAAACGTCTTTTACTTTGTGAAGCCATTGCACAAAATACCCAGGGGCGTCTTTTTTGCCGCCTTCCTCTAAATATTCTTTTATAAGAGGAAGAGTTTCACGCTTGTAAACATATGTCGCAAAAACAGCAATGTCAGAAGTTGGTTGTTCCGGCTTTTCCACAAGCTCTTTGACAATGTTGTTTTCATCAAGCTTTGCAACGGCACAGCGGCGCAAAAGCTCAACATCATTAATTTGTTTTACAACAACACAATCGTTTCCGCTTTGTTTGTAAAAATCGTAAAGCTCTTTAAGCTTGTAAGTAAACAAGTTGTCGCTTGCAATGATTATTACGTCGTCGTCAATTTTGCTTTCCTCAATTGTAAAAAGAATGTCGCCAATTGCCCCAAGGCGTGATTCTTCATCTGTAGAGTGGTCATTTAACACTTCTAGCATTTTGCTGTGCTTGTTTTCCTTTGCCCAGTCGCTGAAGTTTTGGAAAAACTTTTGGTTGGTCACTACATAAATTTTGGTAACTTCTTCAAGAGTTGCCAGTTCTTCTACTATATAGTCAATTATAGGTGTATCTTTAATTTTAAGAAGTGCCTTTGGTTTGTTTAATGTAAGGGGGTAAAGCCTTGTTGCGTAGCCTGCGGCTAAAATTATTGCAGTCAAAACAAGTCAACTCCTTTTAATGTTTCTTGAAATTTTTTGGGCATTTCACACGAAATGGTTTTTCCCTTTAGGTACAAAAGCGGCTCGTGGCAGCGGTTAAAGCACACGCTCTCGGCATGAAGCAACTGGTTTTTAAGCCCTATTTCTTTTTTTAGCCGCTCGTTAACTGCTCTGTCGCCGTACCTTACGTCGCCAATTACTGGGTGGTTAATTGTTTTTAAGTGCGCCCTAATTTGGTGCGACTTTCCAGTGACAAGCCAAACACGCAAAAGCGTGTACTTTCCGTTTGACCGAACTGCTTCATACTCTGTTATAACAGGCTTTGAGCCTTCTACGTATTCTTCCGTTATTGAAACTTCGTTTGTGCGCTCGTTTTTTTTGTGGAAGCCACGCAAAACGCCTTTTCCCTTTAGTTCGCCTACGACAACTGTAACATACCTTTTTTCAATTGCCGCTTCGTCTGCAAGCATTTTGCTAAGTGCTTTTGTTGCTTGAAGGTTTTTTCCGCACAAAATAATTCCGCTTGTGTTTCTGTCCAAACGGTTTTGAATTGATGGTGTAAAGCTTGTATCAAAGCTTTTGGCGTCTAAAGCCTTTTTATCTAAATACGCTAAAAGCCTATCGTTTACTGTGTCGTTGTCAACATCTTTTTCTTTTTGCGACAAAACACCTGCTGGCTTGTTTACAACAACAATATTTTCGTCCTCGTACAAAACGTTCAACACGCCTGCGTTTTTGTTTACTGCCTTTTTTTCTTCGGTAAAATTTTCAATAGTTTCGTCAGAAAGGTACAGCGTTATTACATCACCAGCTTGCAGCATTTCGCTGCCCGTTGCTTTTTTGTCGCAAAGTGTAATGTTTTTTTTGCGGAGCATTTTATAAATAAAGCTTTTTGGGGCTTTGCCTAAAAGCCGTGCAAGAAGTTTGTCTAGCCTTTGGTTTTCTGTTGCTTTTGTAACTTTAATAGTTTTCATCAGTTCACCTTTACTTTTATAATACGATACACTGCTTTATTAATTATGGAAATTATAACATTTATAAAGAACTGTTACAACAAAAGTATTGCATTTGCCGACAAATATATATCAAATCCAGTTTTTAACAATATCGGCAAAGACAAGCCAAACACCTAGCCGTTTGACGTTTTGACCATAGATAATGTTGATAAAAAACGGAATTGCTATAGTATATAAAATTAAAACAGATAAAAAGCCGAAAAAGCCTGTTAATTCAAGCTTTTTTTACATTTAACTCTGCAAATTGACAACTTATCTACAACCTTGTACATAACTTATCCACATTATCCACAGAGTTATGAACAAGTAGCATGTTTTCAATGGATTTATGTCACAAAAATGTTAACAACCTGTTGATAACTCTGTGAATAGTATATGTAAATTTACAAAAAAGAATTGGTGTAGGTTAAGTCGACTGCTGGGCTATTGGCAAGTAAATTGAAAGCTTAATTTTTTGCAGCAATTAAGTCATAAAGCTTGTCCAAACATCATATAAATTTATAAACCAAAATACAAAGGAGGAAGCCTTATGTCGGTAAAAGAAACAATTTTATGCTACATGGGTGAAGAGCTTGAGCATATTTTTTTCAATATTCCAAGCAATTTATTTTTGACAATGAATGAAATTCGGCTTCGTGTGGGCAAGCCAGTAATTGTAGTTTGTGGCGGCAAAGAATATTTTTTAGACAAGGACGGACAGCTTTTGCTTGAAAGCGAACGTGCGTACAAAGCGGACTTGCTTCAGCTTCAAAAGGTGCTTGCACTAGTGAGTGAACATTCGTTTTACGCTTTTTCCGAGGAAGTGAAAAACGGGTACATTACAATACGTGGCGGCCACAGAATTGGGCTTACTGGAAAAGTTGTAATGGAAAACGGCTTTGTTAAAACAATTAAAAACTTTAACGGGCTAAACCTTCGTATTTCACACCAAATAAAAGGCTGTGCTAACGATGTAATGCAACACATAGTTTCTAACGAGCAAGTTTTGCACACAATGATAATTTCGCCGCCGTCCTGCGGAAAAACAACACTTTTGCGTGACATTGTTCGACAAATTAGCGACGGCAAGAAAGGCGTTTTAAAAGGACAAGCTGTTTCGGTAGTTGACGAACGTTCCGAAATTGCAGGCTGCTACATGGGTATACCCCAAAATGATGTAGGCATACGCACAGACGTTTTGGACGGCTGCAAAAAAGCCGAAGGTATGCAAATGCTTTTGCGTTCAATGTCGCCACGTGTAATTGCACTGGACGAAATTGGCAAGCACGAAGACATTTACGCAATTGATGACGTAATAAACGCTGGTGTTTCAATTGTTTGCACGGTTCACGGCTCGTCAATAGATGACGTTTTAAAAAAGCCAGTGCTTAGCCAGCTTATACATAAAAAAATATTTCAGCGGTTTATTGTTTTACTAAATAAAGGTGAGGTAAAAGGAATTTTTGATGAGAACTTTAACCAAATAAACACTGATAAGGGCAGAGGTGAGCAAGATGATAATTAAAATAATAGGTTCGGCGTTTATTGTGCTTGCTTCTGGGCTTCTTGGGTTTTATTTTTCAAATATAGAAGGGTTTAGAATTTCGGATTTACTGGAAATGAAGCGAGCGCTCTCAATACTTCGTGCAGAAATTGAATATTCAAAGATGCCGCTGGCAGAAGCTGTTTTAAACGTGTACAACAGGGTAAAAGTACCTGTTCGTACTATTTTCAAAACGTTTTTAGAGCTGTTAAAGGAAAACAAGGGCGTGCCAGTTGCAGAGCTTTGGTCAAAGGCTGTTGGCTCGGTTGGAAAAGCAGCGTACTTTAACAAAGAAGACATAGAGCAGCTTTCGGCTTTTGGAAACGCACTAGGCTTTTTAGACGAGGACATGCAGACAAAAAACATTGCTATAACAATGAATTACATAGACGACACAATAAAAGCTTTAAACGAGGGCAGAGCAAAAAACAAAAAAATGTACCAAAGCCTTGGCGTTTTAAGCGGTTTACTTCTTGTAATTATTTTCCTTTAAAACTGGAGGTTTACTAAATGGATATAGGAGTTGTATTTCAAATAGCGGCAGTTGGAATTTTGGTTGCGGTTTTAAACCAAGTGCTTTCAGGCACAGGGCGCAGCGAGTACGCAACAATGGCTTCGCTTGCTGGGCTTATACTTGTTTTGTTTTGGGTAATAAGCTACATAAGCGACTTGTTTAATACTGTTCGGACACTTTTTAACCTATAGATAAAGGGTGAAAACCTATGGAAATTGTACAAATTGTTGGAATTGGAATTATTGCGGCAGTGCTTTCGGTAACGGTGAAAAAGCAAAGCGCAGATATTGGGCTAATGATATCGGTTGCTGGAAGCGTGCTAATTTTTTTAATTGCACTGCCATACATTGCAAGCATCGTTGACATGATAACAAAGGTCGGAGAACATGTTGATGTGAATATGTCGTACATAATGCATGTTATAAAGGTGGTAGGCGTGGCGTACATTGCCGAGTTTGGGGCACAAATTTGTGCAGATGCAGGCGAAGGAAGCATAGCTTCAAAAATTGAAATGGGCGGCAAAGTAATAATAATGCTAATTTCCGCACCAATACTTTTCTCCCTCATAGACATGATTCTAAACATAATGCCATAAAACAACGATAAACTCCCCCTCACACAAAAACGGGGTCAAGGGGCTGTGCCCCTTGTGGGGGTTTGGGGGCAAAGCCCCCAAGGTCTTAGGCTTTAAACAAGCCTGTCTTGTGTGGGTAGAAAAACAGCCAAAGCCCCCAAGGTCTTTCCTTTCCAAGGAGGTACATATGATAAAATTTATAAAAGTCTTTTTTCTTATAATAGTAACAATAGCAATCACCACAACCCAGCCAATCAAAGCCAAAGCCTCAACCGACACTACAACAATAACCTCAGAAGTAATAAACGAACAGCTAAAAATGTTCGACTTCAGCGAAATGGACAAGCTAAAAATAAACGCAGGGTCGGAACAAGGCGGCACATCTTTTTCACAGCTAGTAAAAAAAGCTTTAGCAGGCGAGCTTGACTTGTCTGTTTCTTCGATTGGCTCATGGATAGTCCAGTCAATTTTCCACGAAGTTTTTTTAAACGGTCGTTTGATGAAGGAGCTTCTGTTAATTTCGCTTCTTACAGCACTGCTGAAAACTCTTACAGACTCGTTTAAAACAAAGGCTGTCGGTGAAATGGGTTTTTATGTTGGGTACATGGTTTTAGTAATTGTCCTTTTTTCGTCATTTTCTGTTGGCGTAACTGTCGTAACAGGGCTTGTAACAGACATTACAACAATTATGCAAACGTCAATGCCTTTGATGATTAGCCTTCTTGTAATGTCAGGCAGTTTTTCGCAAGCTTTGGCTTTTGAGCCGCTAATTGTAGTTTCGATAAACTCAATAACTCTTTTTATTGTAAACATTCTTATTCCGATAATTGTACTAGCGGCTTCACTGCAAATTGTAAACTATTTAACTGAAAAGGAAATTTTAAAAAAGCTAAGTGAGCTTATAAAAAAAGGCTGTGGGCTTTCTCTTGCAGGCGTTGCACTTTTGTTTTCTGCTGTTTTATCACTTGCCAAAATAAGCTCTCCAATTTTAAACAACCTTGCGCTAAAAACAGCAAGGGTTGCAGGAAATGCAATTCCAATTGTTGGCGGAATGTTAACAGGTGCAATGGACACAGTTGTCTTTTGGGCTGGGGCTGTAAAAAGTGCAGTTTTAGTTGCGCTTGTAATTACAGTAGTTGTTGTTTGTTCAATTCCAATAATAAAGCTTTTGGCTTTGGTTGTAATTTACAAAGTAATTGCTTCGGTCGTAGAGCCTGTATGCGACGAGCGTGTAGTAAAGTGCATTGATGCAATTGGTTCGTTTTCGCTTCTTCTTGCTGGGGCGGCTGTTACTGTTGTAATAATGTTTGTGTTTGCCGTAATGATTATGCTTTCTTTTGTATAGTGCTTTTTGTTCGGCTTTTTTGGAGAGAGGGGGCTTGGGGGAGAGAACCTTTTTTCGCCGTTTGAAAAAAAGGTTCTCTCCCCCAATAATATTTATTTGTTTGCGAAAGGGAGTGTTACTATCCAACTAATATCTTCATACATAAAAAACATAGCTTTTTTTCTAATATTCATTTCTTTTGTTGGAATAATTGTTCCAAACGATAAATATAAAAAGTATATAAGCATTTTGCTTGGTTTTGTATTAATAATTTTAGTAATATCACCGATAAAAGGTGTTTTTAACGGCGAAGCTATAAACTTTCCGTCAATGTTTAAAGAGCTTAACGAAGCTTATGCAGGGCAAAACGTAGAAATAAGCAAGGAAAACGAAAAGTATTTAGAGCTGCGCAAAAAAGCAATTGCAGACAACTTTCTTGCACAAATTCGGCTTTCGCTTGAAGGGCTTTTAGGAAACGAAGGGGTTTTGCTTAAAGATTTAACTGTAGACTTTAATGAAGAAACAGGCGAGCTTTACGGCTTAACAATTTCTGCTTTAAAAAAAGCGGACAATTCCGCTAAGCCTCCCGAAAAAACAAAAAAGCCTTTCATAAGAATTGAACCTGTAGAAATTAAGCCAAAGGCTTCGGAACAAAAGGCTTCGGAACAAAACGCTTCGGAACAAAACGCTTCGGAACAAAATACAGAAAGCGAAGCTTTAAACGAGATTGACGAAGCACAAATAAAAAAAGTAAAAAAAGCAATTTCGGACTTCTATAATATGTCCGTGGATAATATACATATAAAGTACGAATGAACAAGCGGGCATATACTTAAAATTTATAAACTTGTTTATAAGCTTTGAGAAAAAGCACGCAAGATACAAGGAGATGAAAAAATGTGAGCTACCTTACAGATTTGTTTAAGGGCAAGGACAAAAAGGCATTGTCAAGCCTTGGGCTTCTTCTTGCCACAGGCGTTGTACTTTTGCTGTCAAGCAACCTACTGTTTGGCAAAACCAAAACAAGCGAGCCAGAGCCGCCGCTTGACGGCTTGCAAACGACTTTTTTGCAAAACCAAGCAGAGGAAAAAAGCACCCAGGAACAAAAAGCTTCTGTCGGAAGCTACGAGAGCGAGATGGAAAAAAGGCTTGCAGATGTGTTTTCGTCAGTTGACGGTGCTGGCAAAGTAAAAGTGATGATAACCTTGTCGCAAGGCAAAGAGCTTGTTTTGGCTAAAGATTTTACATATGAAACAGAAACGACAGAAGAAAACGACGCACAGGGCGGAAGCCGAGAGGTTTCCAGCCAAAAGCAAGAGGAAACAAAAATTCTTTATAACGATGGAAACGGTCAAAGGCCGCTTGTCATAACAGAAACTTCGCCAAAGGTGGAAGGGATAATTATAATTGCCGAGGGGGGAGAAGACATTTATGTTAAAGACGCTTTGACACGAGCGGCACAGGTTATTCTGGGCATTGACATCAACAGAGTGCAAGTTTTAAAAATGAAATGAAGGGTGTAAGAGTTGAAAAAAGAAGTGGAAAAAGAAGTTAAAAAAGAAATAGGAGGTATTAAAATGTTCGTATTAAAAAGAAACCAAGTAATCATTACTGCACTTGTAATTATGATAGCTGTAGCAGGATATTTGAATTATTCTGATACTTCAAAGAATAGCAAAAACGACAACGGCATCGTTGTAGACGACGGCGGCAGAGTGAACGCACTTGTAAGCGAAGATGAATATACGGCAGTAAACAGCACAAGCACGTTTGAAGGCGAAATCGGCGAAGCATACACGTCGGACGAAAACCCAGCAATTGCAGTAAATTCAACAGACCCGTTTGCAACACTTCCAAGCGCAAATGACCCAAACACAGAACCAGGCGAAGCAGTTTTTGTTAGCACAAGCGTAAACCTTCCGTTTTTTGTTCAAGCAAAGCTTGAGCGTGAACAAGCAAGGGCAAAACAAACAGACTTGCTGCTTGAAGTGGTAAACAACACAAACATTGACCAAACAAAGCGTGCCGAAGCAGCCGACGCTATGCTTGAAATTCAAAAGCGTATCGAAAAGGAAACAGCGGCAGAAGCTATGATTGAAGCTAAAGGCTTTAAAGAAGTGTATGTAAGAATTGACGACAACACAGTTGATGTAGTTGTAAACAAAGAAGCTTTAAGCGATGCTGAAATTGCACAAATTGAAGACATTGTAAAGCGCAAAACTGGTGTTGAAGCTTCAAACATTCGCATTAGCCCAATGAAAAAGCAATGATTTTTTACCCCTGTATTTTCGCAGGGGTTTTTGTTTTGTTTGGATTGAGTTGGCTTGATTAAAAAAAGAAAAACCTTGGGGAGGGAAAACTTTTTCGGGAAAAAGTTTCCCTTCCCCAAACCCCACCCTTTCAAAAAGCTTTATTCATTGGTGGTTTTGGTGAAGGGTGTGTGTGCTTTGCTTTTTTAATGCTAATTTTAGTAAAAGATTATACTTTGCTTAAAAATATGGTATAATACATGTAACCAAATATTGGTCAAAAATAATTTTTAAATATAATTGAAGGAGAAATTTTATGTCAGTACAAAAAATTAATTCAGAACAATTTAAGGAAGCTTTATCAAGCGGCAAAACTTTTATAGTTGACTTTTATGCAGACTGGTGTGGCCCTTGCAAAATGATTGCACCTGTTGTAGCAGGCATTGCAGAAAAGCACAGCGAGTTTGACGTTTACAAAGTAAACGTTGACGAGGAGCAAGGGTTGGCGGCAGAATACAGCGTTATGTCAATTCCTACATTAATTTCATTTAAAGACGGAAATTTGCACAAGCGTGTTGTTGGCGCACAGCCAGAAAATGTAATTGTAGAACTTGCACAGTAGGTTTTGGCTCAGAGCACTAGCCTAGTTTTCTTCCCTGTTTTTGTTTTTGGCAGGGAAGAAAACTAAACTTTAAGAAAAGGGGGTATGCTATGAAAGAAAATAAAAAGGAAAAGGCGAATAAAAGCACTGGCAAAATGCTTGGGTCAATAATTTTTATTCTTGTTGTTGTGTTTATGCTTATTGGCGGTATTTTCTTAAAAATAAGGGCAGTTGGCGATGCAGTTGCAGAAACACGCTTTAAAGAAGGAAAAGAAGCGGAAGCAACCGTTCTTTACGACAAAATTGTGGACTATGACTACGTAAACGACTATCCAAAAACTCCTGAAGAAGTTATGGATATATACTTAAAAACTGTACGCATGTTGTACGGCGACATGATTGTAAGTGAAGAACTTTACTCGGAAATTTTGTCCAAGCAGCGGCTTTTGCTAGACGAAGAAATTTTGTCGTTAACCACAGAGGAAAAACAGATGGAACGGCTTTTAATTAGCCTTGACCTTTTAAAACAGCAAGGTGTTTTTGCTCTTTCGCTTGAACAAAAAGCCCCAGTTTACAACGAGGACGACAAAAGGTATTGTGTTGTAAGAGTAACTCAGTTTAACAGCAGCTCCACAAATTCTTACAGAAACTTTTATTTAAGCCAAAATAACGCAGAGGGCAAGTGGAAAATTATTAACTGGGAAGCGACTGACCAAGAGTTTAACTCAATTGAAACAGAGTAGCAATATATAGGAAAAAGTAACAAGATTTAAAATAACACATTAGTTTATTTTAGCTAATACATCTTGACTTTTTTCTTCTCATTTGTTAAAATTTATAAGAAATAAGTAATTAAAAATTCAAGGAGGCAATGCAATGAATAGAAAGTTAACTAAGGTTATAGCAGGTTTGTTAGCATCAACTATGCTTTTTGCAGCTTGCTCAAAACCAAGTGAACCAGCAGCCAATGAGGGTTCTGGAAACAACACTACTACTGAAGCAGCAAGCGGTGGCAGTGGTGAAACAGTATCACTTAAAGTTTGGGGTTCTCAAGAGGACCAAGAAATGCTTCAAGGTATGATTGACGCATTTAAAGCACAAAACTCTGGCAAAACTTACGACATTTCTTTAGGCGTAGTTGGCGAGCCTGACGCAGTTGCAAAATATTTAGAAGACCCAGTAGCAGCTGCTGACATTTTTGCTTTCCCTAACGACCAGCTTTACGACCTTGTAAGAGCTGGCGGCTTATACGAAGTTACTCGTAACGTAGACGCTTTGACACAAGCAAACGGTTCAAGTGCAATGGAAGCAGCTTCAGCAAACGGTAAAGTTTACGGCTATCCAATGACTGCTGACAACGGCTACTTCTTGTACTACGACAAAAACGTTTTCTCAGAAGACGATGTTAAATCTTTAGACAAAATGATGGAAGTTGCACAAGCTGCTGGCAAGCAAGTTTTCTTTGACCTTTCAAACGGCTGGTACATAGCTTCCTTCTTCCTTGGTGCAGGTGGAAAGCTATCTCTTGACGATAACGGAAACCAAGTTTGTGACTTTAACAACGAAACAGGCGTTAAAGTTGGCGAATATATAAAGAATTTTGCGGCTCACCCAGCTTTTGCTACTGGTGACGACGACTTCTTAAAGGGCAACATGGGCACAAAGCTTGCCGCTGCTGTTTCTGGCACATGGAACGCAGAAGCCTTTGCTGAAAAGCTTGGCGACGGCTTTGCTGCTACTAAGCTTCCAACTATTAACCTTGACGGTAAAGAAACACAATTGGGCAGCTTCGTTGGTTACAAAATTGTTGGCGTAAGCAGCCAAACAAAGTACCCTGTTGATGCAATGGACTTGGCAGAATGGCTTACAAATGAAGAAAACCAACTTACTCGTTTTAAAGTTCGTTTAGCTGGCCCTTCAAACTTAAACGTTGCAGCTAGTGATGACGTTAAAGCAAACATTCCTCTTGCTGCTCTTGCTATGCAAAGCCAATACGGTACTTCACAAAAAGACGTTTTGAGCGGCTACTGGGGTCCATCAGAAGCATTTGGTAACACAATGGAAACTAAGGACTACAGCAAGTCTGTTAAAGAATTGCTTGACGCAATGGTAGAGCAAATTACAGTACCTGTTAACTAATTTTAGTTAGGCGTACTTAAATAAGTAAATTTTCTCAAGCGGTTTTACTTAAATTAAATAGAGTAAAGCCGCTTGTTGCTAGATTACAAAATGTTCTAACACCTAATTTTTATTTAATTATTTTTAATATTTAATATATATTACGGGCAACAGCATTAAAAGGTTGTGTGTCAAATCTGTTGAAATGTTTACATTTTTGCATTTAAAGCAGGGTGTAGGGGAAGCGCCCAAGGTTTTACATTCCAACGGCTTTGAAACATTACCCTATAAATATAGGAAGGTGATAGTTTGGATACGAAAACAGGCAACAAAGCTAATTCTGGCTCAATTTTTTCCAAAATTTTTGCACCTTTTAACATTTTTGCTAGGGGTGACTTAAAAACCAAGCTCAGCTTTTTAATTATGGGTTTTGGTTGTTTTACAAGAAAGCAGTTTGCCAAAGGGCTAATTTTCTTTGGCATTGAAATAATTTATTTACTTTACCTTATTAATTTTGGTTTATTTTATGTTCAAGACATAACAACACTTGGCACAGTTCAACAATCGCAAGTTTGGAACGAAAAGCTTCAAATTAACCAAGTTATCAAGGGCGACAACTCTATGTTAATTTTGCTTTTTAGCGTGCTTACTATTTTAATTACTGTTGCTTTTTTAGTTGTTTATTTTATAAGCGTTTCACAGGCATACAAAGCACAGCTTTTGTTAGAGCAAGGCAAAAAAGTTCCAACTTTTAAAGAAGACTTAAAGTCTTTTTTGGACGAGAATTTTCACACGGCGCTTTTGTCGCTGCCATCGCTTGGCGTTTTGGCATTTACAATTTTGCCTTTAATATTTATGGTTTTAATTGCCTTTACAAACTTTGACAGAAACCACCAACCGCCAGGAAACTTGTTCACTTGGGTTGGGTTTAAAAACTTTGCAGAAGTTTTTTGGCAAAACCCACAAAAGTCGAAAACGTTTTTTGACCTTCTTGGTTGGACACTTACTTGGGCGTTTTTTGCTACATTTACAAACTACATTTTAGGCATGGTTTTGGCAATTATGATAAACAAAAAGGGCATCAAGTTCAAAGGACTTTGGAGAACTATTTTTGTTATGACAATTGCTGTTCCGCAATTTGTTACGCTTCTTCTTATGTCAAAAATTTTAAACGACCAAGGTGTTTTAAACGTTTTGCTTATGCAGATGGGCTGGATAAGTGAGCCGATTAGGTTTTTGACGGACGGGACACTGGCCAAAATTTCAGTAATTGTTGTAAACATTTGGGTTGGTGTGCCTTATACAATGCTTATTACGACAGGCATTTTGCTAAACATTCCTGCCGACCTTTACGAAAGTGCAAAAATTGACGGCGCAAACGCTGTTACAGCTTTCCTAAAAATTACGCTTCCGTACATGCTTTTTGTTACAACGCCGTACTTGATTACGCAATTTATAGGAAACATAAACAACTTTAATGTCATTTTCCTTTTGACAGGCGGAAACCCTCTTACGCTTGACTACTTTAAGGCAGGCAAAACAGACCTTTTGATAACGTGGCTTTACAAGCTTACAGTAACCGAGCAAAACTTTAGCCTTGCTTCTACAATTGGTATTTTGGTTTTCATTGTTGCTTCTATTTTTGGGCTTTTGGCATTTAACATTACATCTTCAGCTAAAAAGGAGGAGGATTTCCAATGAACAAAAGTGCGAAATTTGCAAACTGGCTTTCGAACACCGCTATATACGTAATTTTGACGGCTTTGTCAATTGTTTGGCTTCTTCCTATTGCGTGGCTTGTGCTTACATCATTCCGTGTGGAAAAGGGCGCATATGTTGATTACATACTCCCAAAGGCGTACACGCTTGACAACTATGTAAGGCTTTTTACAGACACGAAAATTTTCAACTATCCACGCTGGTTTTCAAACACACTTATTGTTGCAATTATAAGTTGTATTATTTCAACGTTGTTTGTTCTTATGGTTAGCTACGCTTTTAGCCGTATTCGCTTTAAAATGCGCCGCCCAATGATGAACATTGTTTTAGTTCTTGGCTTTTTCCCTGGCTTCATGTCAATGGCGGCTGTTTACAACATTATTAAGGCTATCGGGCTTGAACAGTCACTTGCTGCGCTTGTTATAGTTTATTCTGGTGGTGCTGGGCTAAACTATTACATTTCAAAAGGGTTTTTTGACACCATACCAAAAACTCTTGATGAAGCCGCAACGATTGATGGCGCAACTAAAAACCAAATATTTTGGAAAATTATACTGCCAATGTCACGCCCAATTATTACGTATACAGTTTTAGGTGCATTTATGAGTCCTTGGGTTGACTTCATTTTTGTAAGCGTAATTATGAAAGACAGGTATGAAAATTATTCTGTTGCGCTTGGGCTTTTCCGTATGCTGGAGCGTGAAAATATTTACAACTACTTTACAACGTTTTGTGCCGGTGCTGTTTTAATTGCAATTCCAATTACAATTTTGTTTATGTTTATGCAGAAAAACTATGTTGAAGGTATAACTGGCGGAGCAGTAAAAGGCTAGGCTTGGTGTGAGTGTATGAAAAAAAGGCTTGCTTTATTTTTGCTTGCGCTGTCTCTTTTGGTTGGCTGCTCGGCAGTTTCTGGCGGAAGCCTAGGCGCAAGCAAAGTTATAGACGACAAATATAGAAATTATTATGAAATTTTTGTTCGCTCGTTTTATGATTCTGACGGAAACGGAATTGGCGACATAAACGGCATGACCCAAAAGCTGGATTATTTAAACGACGGCAAAGACAACAAAAATGGGCTTGGCATAAGTGGAATTTGGCTTATGCCAATTATGCCGTCGCCTTCGTACCATAAGTACGACGTAACGGACTATTACGACATTGACAAAGCTTACGGCACGCTTGACGACTTCAAAAATTTTGTAGAGGAAAGCAAAAGCCGTGGCATAAACGTAATAATTGATTTAGTTTTAAACCATTCGTCAGACCAACACCCTTGGTTTGTTTCTGCCGCAAAAAGCTATGTAATTGAGCCGTGCGGTGAGGAAGTTTGCAAATACGATGAGCTTTGTAGGGAACACAACAAATATTGCGGTTACTACACTTTTTTAGATGAAAAGGGTAAAAACTTTAATTACTTGCACCAAGTGAAGTCGGATAAGCCATACTATTATTTAGGCTCGTTCGGTGGGCATATGCCCGACTTAAACCTTGACAACGAGGATTTGCGTCAAGAGCTTAAAGACATTGGCAAGTTTTGGCTTGACATTGGTGTAGCTGGTTTTAGGCTTGATGCTGTAATTTGGTTTTACGAAGAAAACGCACAAAAAAGCAACGAGTTTTTAAGTTGGTTTTACAAGGAAATGCAAGGAGTTAATCCAGACGTTTACTGCGTTGGTGAAGTTTGGTCGGACGCAAACACCGTTGCAAAATATTATGAAAGTGGAATTGACAGCTTTTTCAACTTTGACTTTGCGCTAACAAAAGGGCGAATTGCAAATGCCGTTAGGTCTGGGCAGGGAAAAGGGCTTGCTGATAACATTGTAAAATGGAACGAAAAAATAAAAGCTGCAAACCCAAACGCCATTGATTCGCCGTTTTTAACAAACCATGACAATGGAAGAAGCATTGGCTACTACATGAATGACCCTCTTAAAATGAAGGTTGCCGCAAGCATTTCGCTTTTTATGCCTGGAACACCGTACATTTATTATGGTGACGAAATTGGTATGTCTGGTTCGGGCATTGACGAAAACAAGCGTATGCCTTTTGTTTGGTCGGTAAACGACAAAACGGGTATAACTAACGCTCCGCCAAACGCAACAGCCGAAAACAAAGTTGAGCAAGGCGTGGCTGAACAGCTTGCGGACAAAGTTTCGCTTTTAAATTATTACAGAGAAATTATTAAGCTGAAAAACAAATATCCAGCAATTGCAAGAGGTAAAGTTTCTACGCTTGATTTAGGAAATGCCGCCCTTTGCTCTTATACAAGCGAGTATGAGGGGGAAACTGTTTATATTATACACAACGTTTCAGCAGATGTGGTTGAAGTAAGCTTGCCAGAAGTTGAAGGCAGAAAATATAAAATGGAGTTTATTTCACCGACTGACGAAAAGCCTGTGCTTAAAGGGAATGGGCTTAGTGTTACGGGGTATTCCACTGTTGTTGTAATGGTTAAGTAAAATATGTACAAAAATAAAAGCCGTTGGGGGGAAGCCTCCCCAACAGCTTTTATTTTTTGGAATTTTGTGTAAGCACCTTAACCGAAGAAGCATACTCCGAAGGTGTCATTCCAGTAACCTTTTTAAAATGCCTTGAAAAATAATGAATCGAGTTGTACCCAAGAATTGAAGCAATTTCCGTGAAGTTGTGCCGCCCTTCACGGATATACTGCCGTGCAGCTTCAATTTTTAGCATACCAAAATATTTCATTACGCCGCCGCCAGTTTTTTCACGGAAAATCTTTTGCAGGTGCGAACGCCCTGTTATGTTTTGGGTGCAAATGTCGTCTAGTGTAATTTTAGAGCCTACGTTTTCTTCCAAGTATTTTGAAATGCGCTCCACAAATTCATTTTGCGATTGTTCTTTAATAAGCGAAGTCGGTTTTTGTTGAGGCGACTTTGACGTTTCTTTTCTTGTCAGCTCAATTAAAAGAGCTTCTATAGACATTTTTATAAGCTGCTCCGAGCCAAACGGCCTGTGAACGCTTCTTACAATTTGCTTTAACTCTGGGTCGTCAAGCGGCGTTAAAAACGCAGTGTGTGCTTCCGAAATTATCCGTGCAAGGTGAACACGCTCAACGTCTCCTATAAACGTAATTTTGTTTTCAAAGTGCTTCATTGCTTCAGATTCGCACGAAAAAGCGACTACAATTAGGTTTGGTGCTACAATTCCGTTTGCTTTTATACTGTGAAACTCATTAGGCTTGTGAAAAATTATTTCACCCTTTTTAAGCTTGTAAGGGACACCCTCAGAAGTAATTTCAATTTCGCCCTTATCAACGTAAAGAAATTCCCAAAAATTATGCGATTCTCCAGGGAAAAAATAATCATTCGAGTATTCAAAGTAATGTACAGATATAATGCTGTCAACAACAAATTCTTGCTTTAAACTAATAATCATGTAATCGCCCATGCTATCACCTCTGCTTGTACTAATAGAGTATATTAAAGTTGTTTTATAGTGTTGATTATTGTTAAGTATATTTTCGGCACTAAACATTGTAATATTTTATTCAGTTTAGTGCTGGATATTTTCCGCTGTTTATAGGAGGGCGTTAATGTTTCGTTTTGTGAAACATTAACGCCAACTATATAGCTTTTTATACTATTATACATTAAAAGAGTAAATTGTACAAATAAATTAAGAAAATTTTCATAATTTGTCACATGTGCCACGTTTTTTTGCAAATGAGGAATTGGTATAAGCTACGGTATAACTTGTGACTCAGTAATTAACACAATAAAATTACAAATCACTTTGTTAAACTTTTATATGAGTAGTGCATTTTCAAAACTTTTGTAGTATAATGTTGATAGTTTTTTATTTATAGCAGTTTGCAAATTTCTTATAAACGCAAACTGCAATATTTGCGTGGAGAGGAATTTAAAAATGATTAGTGAAAATATAGAAATAAATGAAGCCGTTTTAAGCTTTGAGCTGGAGGGGACTTTAGTTGGTGTTGTTCGCTTTGGAAAAGGGCACATAAACGACACTTTTGCTGCATATACTCAGCTTGAAAACGGCGACTTTTTAAGATACATTGTTCAACGTATAAACCCTCATGTTTTTAAAAAGCCGAACGAGGTAATGGCAAATATCTGGGGTGTTACAGAACATTTAAAAAAGATTATTGTTGAAAAAGGCGGCGACATAAACCGTGAAACTTTAAGCATTATAAAAACAAAGGACGGCAAAAACTTTTTTACAGACAGCCAAGGGGCAGGCTGGCGTTGCTACCCTTTAATTGAAGATACATATTGTTACCAGACAATTGAAAAACCAGAGCATTTTTACAACTCGGCTTATGCCTTCGGCAGTTTTCAAAAAAATTTAAGCGAATACCCAGCCGAAACGCTTTTTGAAACTATTCCAAACTTTCACAACACGCCAAAAAGGTTTGAGCGACTTATGGAAGTTGTTTCGGAAGACAAGCTTTGCCGTGCCGCTTCTGTTAAAGAAGAAATTGAGTTTTACAAAGCAAGAAAAGATGACTGTGCCGTGCTGGTTAACATGCTAAACGAGGGCAAGCTTCCGCTTCGTGTTACGCACAACGACACAAAGCTAAACAACGTAATGTTTGACAAAAAAACGGACAATGTAATTTGTGTAATCGACCTAGACACTGTTATGCCGGGGCTTGCGGCGTATGACTTTGGCGACTCGGTACGTTTTGGGGCAAGCACAGCGGCAGAGGACGAAACAGACTTGTCTAAAGTGAACTTTAGCCTAGAGCTTTACGAAACTTACGCAAGAGGCTTTTTGGAAGCTGCCAAAGATGCACTTACGGAAAACGAAGTTGAGTTTTTGCCATGGGGCGCAAAGCTTATGACGCTTGAATGCGGTATGCGTTTTTTAACAGACCATCTTGAAGGTGACGTGTACTTTAAAACACATAGAGAAAACCACAATCTTGATAGAGCAAGAACCCAAATTAAGCTTGTAAAAGACATGGAAAAATGTTGGGATAGCCTGTTTGAAATTATCCGCAGATATTAGCCAGTGGCTAACGCATAAAAAACGGGTCAAGAGGCAAGCCCCCAAGGTCTTCAAAGTCCTAAAAGGATTTATAATATAAACAACAAAAAAGTGGAAAAGCTATAAAAAAGATGATATAATTAAAAATCAATTCAAGCAAAAGCAGGAGGAAAACACGAATGTTAGGTAATTGGTTTAACAGCTCGATAGACGTTTTAATGCTTGTGTTTATAATTGCAGCAGTAGCTATTGGTATTTTTTATTACTTAAACCGCTGGGCTGCAAAAAAAATGAGCGACCAAAACTCAATGATTGAACGCACACGCCAAACTGTTTCAATTTATGTAATTGACAAAAAGAAGGCAAAACCAAAAGATGCAAACTTTCCTAAGGCAGTTATTGAACAAATTCCAAAATATTACAGCTTTTTAAAAATGCCGCTTGTTAAAGCAAAGGTTGGCCCGCAAATTATGACACTTATGTGCGACAAAAGGGTGTTTAACGCTTTGCAAGTTAAAAAAACTGTTAAGGTTGATATTGCAGGAATTTATATTGTTGACATGAAAGGCTTAAAAAGCGAAAAAGAAATGAAAGAAATTGCAAAGGCTAAAAAAGTTGAAGCAAAAAAGTCAGAAGCAAAAAAATCAGAAGCAAAAAAAGCTGGGGCTGAAAAGAAGTAATGGCTTTTGATAGTGTAACAATTAAAACAACAAGCGCAAGTTCGCATACAAACATTTATATAGAACAAGGTTTTTTTAGGCTTGCAAGCTTTCTTTCCGAAAATGGGCTTGCAAACAGGCGCATGTTTGTTGTAACAGACGAAAATGTTTCAGCACTTTTTTTAAACGAAGTTGTTAAACAGCTTCAAACAATTTCAAAAAACGTTGACTTCTTTGTGATTAAACCTGGTGAAGCAAGCAAAAGTTTTGCTTCGCTAGGTGAATTGTACAACGCATTTTGCAAAGCTTCACTTGACAGAAAATCCGTCATTGTTGCGCTTGGCGGCGGTGTCGTGGGCGACTTGGCTGGGCTTGCCGCTTCTACTTACATGAGGGGTGTTCCTTTTGTGCAAGTTGCCACAACGCTTCTTGCACAGGTTGACTCAAGCGTTGGGGGAAAAACCGCTGTTGACTTTGGGGGTTTAAAAAACATTATCGGCACGTTTTATCAGCCGATTGTTGTGTACATTAACATTGAGACACTGGAAACTTTGCCGTATGAACAGCTTGTTCAAGGAATTGCAGAAGCTATAAAACATGGGCTAATTAAAGACTATTCTTACTTTAATTTTATATGCGAAAACAAGCACGCAATAAAGGAACGGCAGCTTGACATTCTTAAAGAGCTTGTGTATAAATCGTGCTTAATAAAAGGGCAAGTAGTAGAAGCAGATGAAAAGGAAGCTGGGCTTCGAGAAATTTTAAATTTTGGACATACATTTGGGCACGCAATTGAAGCCCTTTCGGGCTACACACTTTTGCATGGCTTTGCCGTTTCTATAGGCATGGCGTGCGCTTTGCATTTGTCACACAGAAGAGGGTACATTAACAAAGATGTTTTGGAAAAGTTTAACGCTTTGGCCAATTTTTTCGGGCTTCCAACCAGACTTTCTGAAACAAATGTTGGGTATAATAAAGAAGAAATTTACAAGATGATGCTTAGAGATAAAAAAACAAAAAGCGGTCTTTTGAACATAATACTTTTAAACGGCGCAGGCAACGCCTACACGGAAACAAATTGCAGTATGGAAGAAGTGTTAGACGCTTTAAGCTTTGGGAGATAATTCATGGGTATTTTAGCAATTGTTTTGGCTGTGGCTCTAATTGCCATTGACCAAATTACAAAGTACGTTGCTTTAGTTAAGCTAAAGCCGATAAACAGCATGACAATAATAGACGGAATTTTCAACTTGACTTACGTTGAAAACAGAGGGGCGGCGTTTGGCATTATGCAAGACATGCGTTGGTTTTTTGTTGTGCTGACGTTTTTTTTCTTATGCGGAATAATTTATTATTATTTAAAGCTTCCAAAGGAACGCCCTTACGGCTTTGTGCGGTTTTCGCTTGTGCTTGTTTTTGCTGGTGCAATTGGGAACTTTATCGACAGAGTTTTAAGGGGTTATGTAGTAGACTTTTTCCACGCAAGCTTTATAAACTTCCCAGTTTTTAACATGGCGGACATTTATTTGGTAGTTGGAACTATTCTTTTGGCTATTCTTTTGGTTTTCTTTATAAAGGACGACGTAAAAGAACAGGAAGCACAGGCAGGGAAAGTGTCGTGAGTGAGTTTGACTTTTTTAGCAGAAGCTTTGTTGCTGACGTGCTTGACGTTTCTGAACGGCTTGATGTTTTTTTAACGAAAGAGCTGACCGAGTTTTCACGAAGCTTTGTTCAAAAGCTTGTTGAAAACGGTGGTGTAACCGTAAACGGCACAGTGCCGAAAAGCAACTACAAGCTTAGGCAAGGAGACATAATAAACGTAATGGTCGAGCCGCCCAAGCAGCTTGACATTTTGCCGGAGAATATTCCGCTGAACATTTTGTACGAGGACAGCGGTGTAATTGTAATTGACAAGCCACAGGGAATGGTAGTTCACCCAGCGGCAGGGCATTACGGCGGAACGGTTGTAAACGCATTGTTGTACCATTTGGGGAATAATCTTTCTGGGATAAACGGCGTTTTGCGCCCGGGCATTGTGCATAGAATTGACAAAGACACGTCCGGCGTAATTGTCGTAGCAAAAACAGACGAAGCGCACAGGAAACTTTCTTTGCAACTAAGCGAGCATACAATGACACGCAAATATTTTGCGGTTGTATACAACAACGTAACAAACGATAGCGGCACTGTTAAAACGTTAATCGGGAGGCACCCAAAGGACAGGAAAAAGATGGCTGTAGTGTCGGAAAACGGACGATTGGCTGTTACACATTACAACGTTTTGGAACGGTTTGGAAAGTACACTTTAGTTGAAGCTGTTTTGGAAACAGGAAGGACGCACCAAATTAGGGTTCACATGTCGTACATAGGTCACCCACTTTTGGGCGACCCTGTTTATGGGCCGAAAACATGCCCTTTTAACTTGAACGGGCAGGCACTGCACGCTGCAACTTTGGGGTTTGTAAACCCAGTAAACGACGAATATATGGAGTTTTGTTCGCCACTTCCAGAACATTTTACAAAACTTTTAAAGATTATAAAGTAAGAGGCACTTTATAAAATAAGAGGTAATTAATGAAAAAATTTTCAATACCTGATGACGTTAAATTTATTATAGAAACGCTTACAAAAAACGGCTTTGAGGCGTACATTGTTGGCGGTTGTGTGCGTGACCTTTTGATGGGTTGCGTTCCAATTGACTGGGACATTACAACGTCGGCTACTCCGCTTGAAATAAAAAAATATTTTAAGCATACAGTTGACACTGGCATTTTGCATGGAACTGTAACAGTTGTGCTAAACAAAAACAACTACGAAGTAACAACATACCGAATTGACGGCGAGTACAACGACAACAGACACCCAGAAAACGTAACGTACACAAAAGAACTGTGTGAGGACTTGCTTAGGCGTGACTTTACAATTAACGCTGTTGCATACAACGACATAGACGGAATTGTAGACCCGTTTAACGGCATTTCGGACATAGATGCTAAAGTTATCCGTGGGGTAGGTGTGGCCGAGCTGCGCTTTAAAGAGGACGCACTTCGTATGCTTCGAGCTTTACGGTTTGCGGCAAAGCTTGGCTTTGAAATTGAAAAGGGAACGTACACGGCGCTTACAGAAAACGCACACCTTATTAAAAACATTAGCATTGAAAGAATACGTGACGAGCTTTTAAAGCTTTTAATGAGCGACAGACCCGAATATATTTCGCTGTTTTTAAAAAGCGGCGTTGCAAAGCATGTTGATTTGGCACTTTACGAATATTTAGCCGAAAACATGGCGCAAATTACAGAAACTCTACCACAAAGCAAAAAGGATTTACCAATTCGGCTTTGCCTGCTGTTTTTAAAAATGGACGGGGCAGTGCTTCAAAACACGCTGAAGTTTTTTAGGCTAGACAACAGCACGATAAAAGAAGTTTTGCTCCTTAACAAATGGGTGCTTACGGAAATTAAAAATGATTTTTATGAAATTAGAAAAATGCTTTCTTGCGTGGGAACAGATGCTTTTGAAAAAATAATTTTAATGCGGAAGATTTCAGCTTTAACAAACGGGCTTGAAGTTGACGGCATAATGGAAAAGTATAACGAAATAATAAAAAACGGCGACTGCTTTTCACTTAAACAGCTTAAAATAAACGGAAGTGTTTTAAAGGGAATTGGTATAACAAATGGCGTGATGATTGGCAAAACACTAGAAGTTTTACTTGACCATGTTATGAAAAACCCTGAAAAAAACACAGAAAACGAACTGCTATTAATTGCAAAACAAAATTGTATGAAAAGCCTTTAAAAAGGGGCTTTTTGGCTTTAAGGAGGTTGGTTTCTTGCACGAATTGATGCAAGTTGCGAAGGGAACGTATTATGTTAACAGCCCTGTTAAAGTTGGGGTTTATGTTGAAGCTGATGGCAGTACATATTTGATTGACAGCGGAAACGACAAGTCGTATGGTAAGAAGCTGGCTAAGATTTTGGCGGAAAATGGTTGGCAACTTAAAAAAATAATTAACACACATTCACATGCCGACCATATTGGCGGCAACGCCTATTTGCAAGCCACTTTTGGTTGTGATGTTTTGGCTTCGTCTGATGAAATGCCTTTTGTTGGCTTTCCTTTGCTTGAACCGTACACTCTTTACGGTGGATTCCCTCCTGCTTCTTTAAAGAACAAATTTTTAATAGCTGAAAGTTCAAATGTAGAAAATGTTTTTGGAGAAAGTTTGACTACAGGGTTTGAACTTATTGAGCTTAAAGGGCATACGCTTGGTATGGTTGGCGTAAAAACACCTGACGACGTTTTATTTGTAGCTGACAGTGTTATGTCGGAAAACGTTTTGAACAAGTACCACGTTTCATTTTTGCAAGACGTTAGTGAGTACATTAAAACACTTGACTACCTTGAAACGCTTCAAGCAACCCTTTTTATTCCGTCTCATGCCGAGCCTGTTTCTGACATTCGCCAGCTTGTTTCTTTAAACCGTGAAAAGCTGTTTGATGTAATGGACGTTATATTGCAGGCTTGCAGTAAGCCAACTTGTTTTGAGGACGTTTTAAAACACGTATTCGACCATTATAACCTTTCTATGGACTTAAACCAGTATGTACTTGTTGGTAGTACAGTGCGTTCTTATCTTGCTTATTTATTTAATGAGAAAATTGTTGATATTAGCTTTATAGAAAATAAATTATTGTGGCATAAGGGGTGATAATATGTATTACAGCAATGGCTTTGGCGGCGGCGGTGAGTTTATGTTTACGGTTTTTCCAGTAATATTTTTTGTAATGTTTGCAATTTTCATTGTAGCTTTTATTGTGAACATTGTAAAAGGAATTTCTACATGGGGCAAAAACAACAACTCCCCAGAGCTTACAGTTGATGCAACTGTTGTAACAAAACGAAATGATGTTCACACACACCATCATAACCATGACGACCATATGCATACTTCACATTCGACAACATATTATGTCACTTTTCAAGTTGTAAGCGGTGACAGAATAGAACTTAAAGTTCCTAGCAAAGAGTATGGTATGCTTGTTGAAGGTGATGTTGGCAGGCTTACGTTTCAAGGCACACGGTTTAAGTCGTTTGAAAGAATGGTTGGGAATTTAAACACAAAACCTCACTAAGGTTTTTTACACTTTAGAGTATATTCTCAATATTAAGAACCTGTGTTCAGCAATGGGTTGCCCAGATTTAAAACAGCGATTTTTCGCCATTCTAGGCGTGGTGGCGAAGGCATAATAGAAAAATTATGTCAAGCCGCCACAACGAAGAATGGCGGAATAATCGCTTTAAAGATGGGTAACAGCTTACTGAACACAGGTTCTAAGCCACTGATTTGGATTTTGAGAATATGTTATTAAGTCCAAGCCGTTGCCATTTAACAAAAATTGTGCTATACTCAAGGTAGCTTTTGGCATAAGCAAATTAAAAATTACAAGGATGGTGCAGTTATGGCATTGGTAACAACGAAAGAAATGTTCAAAAAAGCGTTTGACGGCAAGTATGCAATTGGCGCTTTTAATATTAGCAACATGGAAATGATTCAAGCTATAGCTTGGGGTGCAAAGGCACAAAACTCTGCTGTTATTATGCAGGTTTCTAAAAGTGCATTAAAATATGCTGGCCCTTTGTTTTTGAAAAGCATGATAAACGCAGCAATCGAAGAAACAGGCATTGACATTGCGCTTCACCTTGACCACGGCCCAGACTTTGAAACATGCAAATATGTTATCGAAAATGGCTTTACTTCGGTAATGTTTGACGGCTCACATTATTCATATGAAGAAAATGTTCAAAAAACTAAAGAAGTTGTAGAGTACGCACACGCTCACGGCGTAACTGTAGAAGCCGAGCTTGGGCAACTTGCTGGCGTAGAAGACGAAGTAAACGTTTCTGCTGCAAATGCAACTTACACTGACCCAGACCAAGCTGTAGACTTTGTTACACGCACTGGCATTGACTCTCTTGCAGTTGCAATCGGTACAAGCCACGGCGCATACAAGTTTAAAGGCGAAGCTAAGCTTGACTTTGAACGCCTTGAAACAATTACAAACAAGCTTAATGCTGCTGGCAAACAGGACTTTCCAATTGTTCTTCATGGTGCATCTTCTGTTGACCCTGTTTACATTAACATGTGCAACGAGTTTGGCGGCAAGCTTAAAGGCGCAAGCGGTATTCCTGTGGAAATGCTTAGAAAAGCTACATCTATGGCAGTTTGCAAAATTAACATGGACACAGACATTAGGCTTGCAATGACTGGCACAATCCGCAAGCACTTTGCCGAAAAGCCAGACTCTTTTGACCCACGTGGGTACATTGGCGATGCAAGAAATGCTGTTCAAGCTCTTATTGAAAGCAAAATTAAAGACGTGCTTGGTTCGACAAACTCAATGAGCCTATGAAATATGACGTTATAGTTGTTGGGGCTGGGCCTACTGGAATTTTTGCCTGCTACGAGCTTACGCAAATTGCAAAAGGCAAAAAGGTTCTTTTAGTAGATAAAGGCAGAGACATTTTTAAGCGTTGCTGCCCTATAAAAGAAGGCAAAATAAAGTTTTGTCCCGACAAAGGCAAAAGCGACTACGCTGGCTGTATGCCGTCTTGTTCTATAACAAGCGGCTTCGGAGGCTCTGGTGCATACAGCGACGGCAAGTTTAACATAACAACAGAGTTTGGCGGCTGGCTTTCAGACTTTATGCCTCACTCTCAAGTTTTGGAGCTTGTAAAATATGTTGACCAAATTAATTTAAAGCACGGCGCAACAACTCAAATTACCGACCCTAACACAGAGGAAGTTCGGCTAATTGAGCAAAAGGCATACGGAGCTGGGCTAAAGCTTTTGCGTGCTGAGGTGCGCCATTTAGGCACAGAGCAAAACTTAGAAATTTTAAAGTCAATTTACAACTACTTGCTTGATAAAATTGATATGGTTTTTCAAGTAGCGGTAGAAAAGCTGCTTGTGGAAGAAAACGACAATGGTAATAAGCACGTTACAGGCGTAGAAATGGCTGACGGGCGTGTTTTTTATGCCGACAACGTAATTCTTGCGCCTGGGCGTGACGGCTCTGGCTGGCTTACAAATGCGTTCAAGGAAATTGGAATAAAGATGACGAACAACCAAGTTGATGTTGGTGTGCGTGCAGAAACTTCTGACGTAATTATGCACGACATAAACAAAAACTTGTACGAAGGAAAGTTTGTTTTTAACACTTCTGTTGGAACAAACGTTCGGACGTTTTGCTCCAACCCTTCTGGGCATGTCGTTGTAGAAAACCATTCTGGGGTAATGTCTGCAAACGGTCATGCGTACCTTGACCCAAAGCTTGGTTCTAAAAACACAAACTTTGCACTTTTAGTTTCGCACAAGTTTACAGAGCCGTTTACAAAGCCGAACGAATATGCAAGAGAAATTTGCAACCGTGCAAACGACCTTTCGGGCGGCGGTGTTATTGTGCAAAAGTTTGGTGACATAGTAAAAGGCAGACGTTCTACAGAAAAGCGTATACGTGAAGGGTTTATTGAGCCTACGCTTAAAGAAGCTGTTCCTGGAGACTTGGGGCTTGTGCTTCCGTACACAACTATGGTTAGCCTTATAGAAATGATGCACGCACTTGACAAAGTTACGCCTGGCATTGCTTCGGAGCATACTTTGTTTTACGGTGTTGAAGCTAAGTTTTATTCTAAGCGTCCAGAGCTTAATGAAAAGCTGGAAACGCCTGTTAAGGGGCTTTACTGTGGCGGCGACGGTGCTGGCATTACCCGTGGGCTGGCGCAAGCTGGTGCTGCCGGGGTGTTTATGGCTCGGAATATTAATGAGGGCTGGGGGTTAAGGGCTTAAAAGATTAAGACCTTGGGGGCTCTGCCCCCAAACCCCCGCAAGGGGCTTGCCCCTTGACCCTTTTTTTGTGAGTGCTTGTGGTTTAGAAGGTGGTGGTTGTGTGCGGAGTTATAGGAAGGTTTTTGGGGTTTTTGTTGCTTTGACTTTGGTTGTTACAGTTGCAATTTCTGTTTGCACTGTTGTGCTTGTAAAATCGTTAAGTAATGATAATAGTATTAATGTTGATTTTGAAGCTTTAAAGGCAATTGTTTTTGATTCTTATGTAAAAGCAACAATTAAAAAGGGTAATAGCACAAGAAAATTCGATATAGTTTTTGAAACTTACGAAAGCGGCAAGCTTATAGAGCAATCAGTTGTTACGACGTTTAGCCAAAGTGAACTTGAAAGTGACATGAATATTATAGCTACTTCAAACCATGTTGGTGATGTTTTGGAATGCACTTTACTATTAGTAGGTCTTGGTACTTCTAAAACTTATTATAATGTTAACATTGGGGAAGAATACAAAGGCGGCTACTATGGATTTGGTGATGAAATAGACGTAAACAACTTAAACAAAAAAGAATTTATTATAAGCGTTGGGCTTTTTAACAAAGAATACAAAGGTGTTACTACTTACCGAGATGGCACAATTGGAAATTCAATAAACGAGAACGATTATGTTAATATTTTAAAACTGTCGGAAAAGGTTGACGAATAATCTTTAAAGGATATACAACTACAAAACAAACTAAAAACCCTACCCTTTCGGGCAGGATTTTTTAATGTGCATGTGTATGGTGCAAGTCTGGCAAGTGGTGGTGCGAATGAGCAACGTTTGTATGCTTGTGCATGTGGCTGTGCTCTTTTTTTAAATCAACTTCATTTTCATGTTCGTGTGTATGTAAATGGTGAAGGTCATCGTGGCTGTGCCTATGCTCGTGTTCAATTTCTTCGTGAACATGCTCATGGTTGTGGTGTTCTACTGCCCCAAAGTATGTGCCAATTATCATTATTACAAATGCAACGCCAAACGAAAGCGAAACAGAAGTTCTAAAAACCAAAAATGAAATGATAACGCCGATAAACGGCGCAACTGCGTAGTATGCGCTTGTACGTGCCGCCCCAAGCTCACGCTGGGCAAGTATGTACAAAAACACGCTAAGCCCGTATGCAAAAAAGCCAAGCATTAACGCAAAAGCTATGTATAAAAAATCCCCTGAAAATTCCTTTAGGTAAAAAGCAATTGATAAAGAGCCAGCCCCAGAGCCAAGCCCTTTTATAACAACAATTTGCAAAGGGTCTTTAAGTGAAAGCATACGTGTGCAGTTGTTTTCAAAGCCCCAGCATAAGCAAGCGGCTATTACAAAAATTGAGCCGACAGAAAAGCTTAAACCCCCAGCCCCTTCAAACGAAAGAATAATACAAGCAACGGTAATTAACCCAATTGACAACCATGCCCGTTTACCAATACTTTCCTTAAAAATTAAAAGAGCAATCATTGATGTAACGACAATTTCAAAGTTGTTTAAAAGTGAAACTGAAGCAGGGCTTGACATGCTTATGCCTATCATTAAAAAAATTGGTGCTGCAATGTCGAGAACAACCATTGCAATTACATATGGTAGCTCGCTCTTAGTTATCTTTGCTTCAAAGTGTTCGGTATTTCTAGCGTTTCTAATAATTCCAACAAAAAACATTCCAATTCCTGCGCCCAAATAAAGCAGTGCCGCCAAAAGCGTAGGGCTAATCTTTAAAAGCAAAAGCTTTGAAACAGGTGACGAAACTCCGTAACATGCGGCAGCACCTATTGCTGTAACAATTGCAGCTGTTTTTGTTTTCATAAATCCGCTCCTTTTACATATATACATATAGTATAGTATAAACTTCCAGCGGTCAAGTGACAATGGATTTAGAATAAAAAATAAAAGTTTTGCCCACTTTTTCAAAAGTGGTGGGGTTTTGGGTAGCGCCCCAAGGTTTTTATATACCATTAAAATGCCTATTGCAAACTAAGTAATAATAGGTTAATATTGCTATAAGTAAAGCTTTTAAAGCTTGGAGGAATTCAATTGTTAATAGTGCAAAAATTCGGTGGAACGTCCGTAGCAAACAAAGAACGGATTTTTAACGCCGCTAAAAAAATTATTGCTGAATATAAAAAAGGAAACAAAGTTGTAGTCGTAGTTTCGGCGCAAGGCGACACAACAGACGACCTTATAGAAAAAGCTTTTGAAATTAGCGAAAGCCCGTCAAAACGTGAAATGGATATGCTTCTTTCAACAGGTGAGCAGCAGTCTGCCGCACTTATGGCCATGGCTATTCAAGCTTTGGGCTGCCCTGCAGTTTCTTTAAATGCAGCACAAGCAGGCATTTCCACAACGCCAAACTACAGCACTGCACGCATTACAAAAATTGACTGCGACAGAGTTAATGCAGAGCTTGAAAAAAATGGTATTGTAATTATAACAGGCTTTCAAGGGATAAACAGAGCTGGCGACATAACTACGCTTGGGCGTGGCGGTTCGGACACAACTGCTGTTGCCGTAGCTGCGGCTTTAAATGCCGAGCTTTGCGAAATTTACACAGATGTGGACGGCGTTTACACAGCCGACCCACGCATTGTTCCCGAAGCTAAAAAGCTTGAAGAAATAACGTATGATGCAATGCTAGAGCTTGCTTCTTTGGGTGCAAAAGTTTTGCACAATCGTTCCGTAGAGCTTGCAAAAAAATATAACGTACAGCTTGTTGTACGCTCAAGCCTAACAGAGGCAGAAGGAACGCTTGTTAAGGAGGAATGTAATGTGGAAAACACAAATATAGCAGGGGTTGCGCTTGACAAAGACGTAGCCAGAATTTCGATTGTAGGCATAAAAGATGAGCCTGGAATGGCTTTTAAAGTTTTTTCTCTGCTTGCACGCCACAAAATTACAGTTGACACAATTTTGCAGTCCATAGGCAGGCAAAGCACAAAAGACATTTCGTTTACTGTTACAAAAGACAACTTAAAGGAAGCACTTTCTATACTTGAAAAAAACAACGACCTTATAGCGTGCGACCATATTAGCTTTGACGAAAACTTGGCAAAGCTTTCGGTTGTTGGCTCTGGAATTGCAACAAACCCAGTTGTTGCTTCAACTATGTTTGAAGCTTTGTATGATGCAAATGTAAATATTAATATGATTTCGACTTCTGAAATTAAAATTTCTGTTTTGATTGATGAAAGAGATGCAGAGCGTGCGGCTCGTTATGTTCATAATAAATATTTGGACATGAGCATGTAATGTTTGGGGGCGTGAAATGTTACTTAAAGATGGTTTGACACTGGAAATTGCTAAAGCAAAAAAGGAAGATGCCGCTGAATTAATTGAATATTTAAACCTTGTTGGCGGCGAAAGTGACAACCTTACTTTTGGAGCAAATGAGTTTAAATTAACTGTTCAGCAAGAAGAAGAATATATCGAAGGCCTTTCTGAAAAAAAGACAACCGTTATGCTTGTTGGCAGAGTTAACGGAAAAATTGCAAGCACAGGAATGATTTCTGGCTACCACATAAAGCGTTTTGCACACAATGCTGACCTTGCAATATCTGTAAAAAAAGAGTTTTGGGCAAAAGGCGTAGGCTATGAAATGATGACCGCTTTAATTGACTTTTGCAGACAAACAGAAGTTTTAAAAGTTGTTCACCTTGAAGTGCGTAAGGACAACGAAAACGCAATTAAGCTTTACAAAAAGTGTGGCTTTTCTGAAGTTGGGCAGCACAAAAACTTTTTCTGTATTGGTGGCGAATTTTGTGATTCTATAATAATGGAATTGGTATTGTAAACAATATCCAACTTCTCCGCCTTAAAATTGTAATATTCTTTATTTGTTTACTGTTGAAATTTTTTTTAGTTATGATATAATATAAAATCATAATTAGGTAGGAAGGCTTCTTTTTTGTAACTCTTTATTGTAACATTTATTGATTTAACAAAAGAAGCTTTGCCAATAGGAGTGTTTTCATGTCTGAAACGATAGAAGTGGGAAGTATATTAGAAGGAAAGGTTGTTAGAATTAAGCCGTTTGGAGCAATCGTTTCGCTTCCCGACAATACGCAGGGGCTTGTGCACATTTCGCACATTTCAACAAGCTTCGTTCAAAACATTTCAGATTTTTTAAACGTTGGCGACACGGTGACTGTAAAAGTTTTGTCACAAGACACACAAACAGGCAAAATTTCTTTGTCAATAAAAGAAGCTGTGCAAACCAAAAAACCACAAAGGTCAAGAGACGCCCAACAGGACTTTGGGCATCAAAAAAAGCCACAGGAGCAAGCTTATTCTTTTGAGGACAAGTTTAAGGAATGGCTTAAAGCTTCAAATGAACGTCAAGCTGGGCTAAACAAACGTAATAACAGAAGATAAAATTTTTAATAATTTACGCTTGAAGCAGAGCAAGACAGTGTATGCTGTTTTGTTCTGCTTTTTTTATTTCAAAATGCACTTGGCACTTTTTGCAAAGTGTGATATGGGAATTTTTCTAAGTAAACTTTACATATGTGAAGGTTTTGAAGTCAAAACTCATGAACAGTGTTTAGTATAATTATTTTTTAAAAGTATTGAAAATAAGTATATAATGTAGTATAATTGCATTATAAAAAACAAGTGCCAACGCTGGTAACGTTGACACTTGCACAGCCAATTTGACAGTTGGCTTACGGTTTGATTTTTTTAAATTGAAATAACCGCAGACCTTTGCTCTAGGGGCGGTTATTTTTTTGTGTTCTTACCATTCATGATATTAATGATGAGCAACCCAAAGGTTAACATAAGCATTAATGCTTCATATGTAGTCAAGAGCAACACCCCCTTTCGAGGGTAAGCCAACCGCCCTAATTGGCTGTGCTTTTACATTATACCATATATTTCGCAAAATAGTAAAATCTTAAAAATATATATTGAAAATAATTGTATACTGTTGTATAATTGATGTATAAAAAACAAGTGCCAACGCAGGCAACGTTGACACTTGCACAGCCAATTTGACAGTTGGCTTACGGTTTAATTTATTTTTAATAAAATGAAATAACCGCAATCCTTTGTGCAGGGGCGGTTATTTTTTTGTGTTCTTACTGTTTATGATATTAATGATGAGCAACCCAAAGGTTAACATAAGCATTAATGATTCATATGTAGTCAAGAGCAACACCCCCTTTCGAGGGTAAGCCAACCGCCCTAATTGGCTATGCTTTTACATTATAACACATACTTCGCAAAGTAGTAAAATCTTAAAAATATATATTGAAAATATTTTCATACTGTTGTATAATTGATTTATAAAAAACAAGTGCCAACGCTGGTAACGTTGACACTTGCACAGCCAATTTGACAGTTGGCTTACGGTTTAATAATTTATTAATTTGAAATAACCGCAATCCTTTGTGCTAGGGGCGGTTATTTTTTTGTGTTCTTACTGTTCATAATATTAATGATGAGCAACCCAAAGGTTAACATAAGCATTAATGATTCATATGTAGTCAAGAGCAACACCCCCTTTCGAGGGTAAGCCAACCGCCCTAATTGGCTGTGCTTTCACATTATACCATATATATACACAGTAAATAAGAAGTTTTTTACAATAATTTATAATATTTTGAATACATAACGTATAAAAAGGAAAATACTTTACTTATTTCCGCCATAGCTGTATAATATCTACTAATATTTGCATTTCTGCAATTTTAACGGCAAAAATCAAGGAGGATAAGTAATGTTTAAAAAAGTAAGCACTGACTTAAACTTTTGTGAGCGTGAGCTTTCTATAGAGAAGTTTTGGAAAGAAAACGACATTTTTTCAAAAAGCATGAAAAACCGAGAAGGCTCACCTGTTTTCACCTTTTATGACGGCCCGCCAACAGCAAACGGCAAGCCACACATTGGGCACATTATAACAAGGGTTTTTAAGGACGTTATTCCAAGGTACAAAACAATGAAGGGCTACCACGTTCTTCGTAAGGCAGGCTGGGACACCCACGGGCTTCCAGTAGAGCTTGAGGTTGAAAAACAGCTTGGCATTAGCGGCAAGCCACAAATTGAAGAATACGGCTTAGAGCCATTTATCAAAAAATGCAAAGAAAGCGTTTGGAAGTATGAAAACGAGTGGCGTTTAATGAGCGACCGTGTTGGCTTTTGGGCAGACATGGACAACCCTTATATAACGTACAACAACTCTTACATTGAGTCTGTTTGGTGGGCTTTAAAAACAATTTCGGACAAAGGGCTTTTGTACAAAGGGCACAAAATTGTGCCGTACTGCCCACGCTGCGGAACAGCACTTTCAAGCCACGAGCTTGCACAAGGGTATAAAGATATTAAAGACCAATCAGCTTTTGCAAAGTTTAAAATAAAAGGCACAGAAAACGAATTTTTCCTTGCATGGACGACTACGCCTTGGACACTTCCGTCAAACGTTGCTCTTTGTGTAAACGCAAAAGAAAATTATGCAAAAGTAAAATACGGCGAAGAAGTTTTCTTTATTGCAGAAGCTTTAATAACTACAGTTTTGGGCGATGGGCACGATGTTTTAGCCGTTTATAAAGGCAGCGAGCTTGAACACATGGAATACGAGCCGCTTTATGATTTTTATACACCAGACAAAAAAGCGTACTACGTAGTTTGCGACGACTATGTTACGCTTACAGACGGTACTGGCATAGTTCACACTGCTCCAGCTTTTGGTGAAGACGACGCAAGGGTAGGGCGAGTTTACGACCTTCCTTTTGTTCAGCTTGTAAACGAGCAAGGGCTTTTTGTTGACTGTGTAACGCCTTATGCAGGCAAGTTTGCAAAAGACACTGACCCTCTTATTATAAAAGACTTAAAAGAAAGCGGAAAGCTTTTTAAAGCTGTAGAGTTTGAGCATAACTATCCGTTTTGTTGGCGATGCGACACGGCTCTTTTGTACTACGCACGTGACACATGGTTTATCGAAATGACAGCCGTTAAAGACCAGCTTGTTAAAAACAACCGCATGGTAAACTGGTACCCAGACAACATCAAAGACGGGCGTTTCGGAAACTTCCTTGAAAACGTAATCGACTGGGGGCTTAGCCGTGAAAGGTATTGGGGTACGCCACTTCCAATTTGGGAATGTTCCTGCGGACACAGGCATGTTGTTGGAAGCATTGCAGAGCTTAAAGAAATGGGTGACAACGTCCCAGACGACATTGAGCTTCACAGACCATACATTGACGAAGTTAAGCTAAACTGTGAAAAGTGCGGCGGCAAAATGACAAGAGTAACCGAAGTTATCGACTGTTGGTTTGACTCTGGTGCAATGCCTTTTGCACAATGGCACTATCCTTTTGAAAATAAGGAAATATTTGACCAAAATTTCCCAGCAGACTTTATTTCAGAAGCAATTGACCAAACTCGTGGTTGGTTCTACACATTAATGGCTATTTCTACTTTATTATTTGACCAGCCAGCGTTTAAAAACGTAATCGTTTTGGGACACGTTCAAGACAAGGACGGGCGCAAAATGTCGAAGCACTTGGGCAACGTTATAGACCCATGGGACGTTTTAAACAAGCAAGGCGCAGACGCTGTTCGCTGGTACTTTGCAACAAACTCTGCACCGTGGCTTCCAAGCCGCTTCTACGAGGAAGCAGTAAACGAAGCACAGCGCAAGTTTATGGGCACGCTTTGGAACACGTATGCTTTCTTCGTGCTTTACGCTAACATTGACAAGTTTAACCCTATGGATTACAAGCTTGAATACGACAAGCTTAACCCGCTTGACCGTTGGATTTTGTCAAAACTTAACACTCTTGTAAACTACGTTGACACATGCCTTGCAGAATACAAGCACACAGAGCCTACAAGAGCTATAAACGAATTTGTTGATGAATTGTCAAACTGGTACGTAAGGCGCAGCCGTGAACGTTTTTGGGCAAACGATATGCCACAGGCAAAAGTTAACGCTTACATGACGCTTTACACAGTGCTTACGACGCTTACAAAAGTTACAGCACCGTTTGTTCCTTATATGGCAGAGGAAATGTACCAAAACCTTGTAAAGACAGTTGACGAAAGCGCACCTGAGAGCGTGCATTTGTGCGACTTCCCTGTTTATAACGAAGCTATGGTAGACACACTCCTTGAAGCAAACATGACAAGCGTTCTTGACATTGTTGTTTTGGGTCGTGCGGCTAGAAACAGCGCAAACATCAAAAACCGCCAGCCACTTGGTTTAATGTACGTTAAGTCAGATGCTCCGCAGCTTCCCGAGTCTTACGTTGAAATAATTGCTGATGAGCTGAACGTAAAGTCGGTTAAATTTACAGACAATGTAACACACTTTACAACTTACAAGTTTAAACCACAGCTTCGCACGCTTGGTCCAAAGTACGGCAAGCTTGTTCCGCAAATTGCCGAAGCTTTAAACGGCTTTGACGGAAACGAACTTATGGATATGTTTAGGGCAGGCGAAGTTTCGTTTACTGTAGACGGAACTGACGTTACGCTTGCAGAAGCCGACGTGCTTATAGAATCATCACAAAAAGAAGGGTTTATGGCACAAACAGACAAAGGCGTAACAGTTGTAATAAACACAGTTTTGTCTGACGAGCTTGTTGAAGAAGGCTTTGTGCGTGAAATTATAAGTAAAATTCAAACAATGCGTAAGGAAGCCGACTTCCTTGTGCTTGACAGAATAACTGTTTACCACATCGGCAACGCAAAAATTGCTGAAATTATCGACAGAAACGAGGACGAAATTAAGTCTGAGGTTTTGGCGGACAGCATTGTTTCTTCTCAACCTTCTGGGTTTGTTAAGGAATGGAGCATTAACGGAGAAAACGTTACGCTTGGGGTAGTAGTAAATAAGTAGTTTTTATGGCAAGGGGGCATGAATGCTCCCTTGTTTTTTTAATAATTTAAAGTTGTTTAACCGCATATGTATATGATATGATATACTATACAACACAAGACTGGAAATTTATGCTTAACGCAGTAAAATAAAATTTGCTTGGCTGGGGGTATAGTTTATGATTGACCTAATTTTAAAGCTAAACTGTAATTTTTCTGACGCTGATAAAGAGGAATGTTTTCCTGTTATATTTAGAATTATTGACCTGTCAAAACTAGCACGCATGAAAGGCATTTTAGCATTAGAGCTTGAAATGGAAAACGAGCAAAACTTTTTTCTAAAAACAGCAATCGAACTAGTTGTTGACGGAACTGACCCAAAACTGGTTAAAGAAATTTTGCAAAGCATTATTGTGTCGGGCAAATATTCAGGCGCACAGCTTCTTAGCAGGCTTATTATTGCCGAAGGTATTTTGTCGATGCAGCAAGGAGAAAACCCTAGAATTGTTGAGTTAAAATTAAGTGCTTTGCTGGGCGAAAGCTATATTCAGCAAATTAATGAAAAGCTTAGTGAAAGAGAATTTGGTGTAACAAAATTTCATAATTTTTTGCGTACTTTAAAGGGCAAAGAAGCTTTGCAAGAAAGCTTGAAGTTTGAAGAATTGTTATTAAAGCTTGATAAGCGTTCAATTCAAACTATCTTTCGTAATTTAAGCATTCAATGTTTAGTAGCTGCCCTTTATGGGTGTAGTGCAAGTTTAATTTACAAAGTGTCCGAAAATTTTTCAATGAACGTTTGTAAAATGATTTGTGACGAATGGGAGTTTGCAAAAAATACAAGTAAGCAAACTATAGTTAGTTGTCAAGAGGAAATAATAAAAAAAGTTAACTTGCTTGTAAGCCAAGGCGAAATTATACTTATTAATAAATAGGCGGAATGAATATGCTTTACTCGGAGGAAAAATGAACCTGCAACAATTGTTAAGCCAAACAAGAAAATGCGTAAGCGACTACAACATGATAAATGACGGCGACAAAATTGCTGTTGGTATTTCTGGCGGAAAAGACAGCTTGACGCTTTTAGTTGTGCTAAAGGTGCTTCAGCGTTTTTACCCAAAAAAGTTTGAGCTTGAAGCTATAACAGTTTCTTTGGGGCTTTCGGGCTTTGACACCTCGCCTGTTAAAAAGCTTTGTGACGAAATTGGTGTAAACTACACAGTTGTAGACACACAAATAGGCGAAGTAATTTTTGAAGCAAGAAAAGAAAAGAACCCATGTTCCCTTTGCTCGAAAATGCGAAAGGGTGCTTTACATAACGAAGCTACAAGGCTTGGCTGCAACAAAATTGCACTTGGGCACAACAACGACGACGTAATTCAAACGTTTTTTCTTTCTCTTTTTTATGAGGGAAGAATACACACGTTTAGCCCTGTTACACAGCTTGAAAAAACAGGGCTATGCTCTATTCGCCCAATTGCTTATGTCAACGAAGCAGACGTAGTTTCGTTTGTTAAAAAAAGCGGAATTCAAGTTGTAAAAAGCCCATGCCCTGTTGACGGGCATACAAAACGTGAAGCTATGAAAAAGTTTATCAGCGAGCAGTCGTTTATTTATAAAAGTTTTAAGCAAAAGGTTTTTGGCGCATTAAAGCGGTCTGGCATTAGCGGGTGGTGATTTTTTGTCTAAAGATTATTATAAAGAATTAAAGCAAAAAAACACGGTTTTGCTTAGGCACATGCTTTTAGAGCTTCCGCCGTTTATGCCGACATTTTTTAGGGGCATTGCCGAGCGCACCGCCCCACGAACACGCATTGCTTATGCAATTGACTACAAGGTATTTTTTACATATTTAACAAAGTGCTGTAAAAGCTTTTTGGGAGTTTTAATAACAGACTTTACTTTGGACATGCTTAACCTTGTTTCAACCGATGACATTGAAGGCTACATGGAGTATTTAAGCTTTTACACAAAAGAAAAATTCGGCAAAACTGTAGAGCTTCAAAACGACGAAAGTGGAAAGGCAAGGAAGCTTGCTTCTATCCGCAAGCTTTTTGCGTACTTTTTTAAAAAAGGGGCAATACAAGCAAACCCAGCCGACAGAGTGGACTTTCCAAAGTTGCACAAAAAAAATATCATTCGCCTAGAGCCAAACGAAGTTGCAACGCTTTTAGACAAGGTTGAAAACGGCGAAGGACTGTCAAAAGGGCAAAAAAAATATCATGGTTTAACCGTAAAGCGTGACTTGGCAATTGTTACGCTTTTGCTTGGCACAGGTATGCGTGTTTCGGAATGTGTGGGAATTGACGTCACGCACGTTAACTTTGAAAAAGGCTGTGTAAAAGTAACACGCAAAGGCGGAGACGAGTCCATTCTTTATTTTGGTGACGAAGTTAAAACAGCACTTGCCGAATATGTAGACGAAAGGCTTAAAGCTACGCCGTGTGAAGGGCATGAAGGTGCTTTGTTTTTGTCACTGCAAAACAGGCGCATTACTGTGCGTTCTGTTCAGAAGCTTGTTAAAAAGTATGCACGTGTTTCTGTTGCGCTTAAAAAGGTTTCGCCCCACAAACTTAGAAGCACTTACGGCACAAACCTTTACATGGAGTCGGGCGACATTTATTTAGTTGCAGACGTTTTGGGGCATACTGATGTAAACACGACTGTTAAGCACTACGTTCAAATGGCAGAGGAACGTCGGAAACAGGCGGCGAAATATGTTGTTTTGCGCTCGGAGGATTAGCAAACAGCTCAAAATTTATTTACTTCATTATATATTAATATATCCATTGACTTTTTTCGCATAATAGTGTATATATTATTATTACATATTATAAAAAGGGTGTGATGTTTGGGTTGGAAAAAAAGCTTACACTGTACGGCTTTAACAACCTCACAAAAACACTTAGCTTCAACATCTATGATGTTTGCTATGCAAAAAGTGAGAGAGAGCAAAAAGACTATATTGCTTATATAGACGAGCAGTATAATTCCGAAAGGCTTACAAATATTTTGTGCAACGTTACACAAATTATCGGTGCACACGTCATTAGCATTTCAAAGCAAGATTATGAGCCACAAGGAGCCTCTGTTAACATTTTATGTTCAGAGGAACGTGGTGTTGCAAAAAAAACAGACGAGCATGGCGAAGACGGGGGCGAATCTCCAGCAGACGGCAACCAAATGATTGGTGCGCATTTGGACAAGAGCCATGTCACAGTGCACACGTTTCCAGAATATCACCCGAAAAATTCAATTTCTACGTTCCGTGTAGACATTGACGTTGCAACATGTGGGTGTATCTCTCCGCTTAACGCACTTGACTACCTTATATCAAGCTTTGACTCGGACATTATTACAATTGACTATAGGGTAAGGGGCTTCACGAGAGATGTTGAGGGCAAAAAGTTTTACATTGACCACGACATAACATCTATTCAAGATTATATAGACAAAAAAACACTGACACGATACGATGCAATTGACGTAAATGTGTATCAGTCAAACATTTTTCACACCAAGCTTTTGATAAAGGAAATAGAACTTCAAAACTATTTGTTTAACAAAGACGTTTACGAGCTTCCTCCACAGCAAAGGCTTAAAATTACGGACGACCTAAGGCAAGAAATGATAGAAATTTACAGCGGAATGAATATATACTAAAAAATAAAAACTACAGGATATTACTTCCCCATGCATAAAAAATGGGGTCAAGGGGTTTACCCCTTGTGGGGGTTTGGGGGCAACGCCCCCAAGGTTTTATCTTTTAATAGGATTGGGGGTAGATAAATGAAACACTACACGCAGAGCAACGCTCCGATATACGAGGCTCTAAAATCTTACAAACGAAACAGAACGGTGCGCTTTGACGTACCAGGCCACAAGGGCGGCCGTGACAACCCAGAACTAAAAGAGTTTTTGGGTGCAAACTGCCTTGAAGCAGACGTTAATTCAATGAAATGTCTTGACAACTTGTGCCACCCTGTTTCCGTCATAAAAGACGCTGAAAAGTTGGCAAGCGAAGCCTTTGGCTCTCGCTCGGCTTTTTTTATCGTTAACGGAACTACTGCTTCTATTCAAGCAATGATAATGTCCGCCTGCAAAGCTGGCGAAAAAATTATTATGCCACGAAACGTACACAGAAGCTCTATAAACACTCTTGTTGTGTGCGGTGCAATCCCTGTTTATGTAAACCCTGGCGCAAACAACGATTTGGGCATTCCTTTAGGTATGCGAATTGAAGATATTGAGAAAGCTATACATGAAAACCCAGACGCAAAAGCCGTTTTTGTAAACAACCCTACGTACTACGGCATTTGTTCAGACTTAAAGGCTATAGTAGAGCTTGCACATAAACACAACATGCTTGTTCTCGTAGACGAAGCGCACGGCACACACTTTTACTTTGGTGATGACATGCCGCAAAACGCAATGAGTGCAGGGGCTGACATGTCGGCTGTAAGCACGCACAAAACAGGCGGTTCGCTTACGCAAAGCTCATTTCTTTTGCTTGGAGAAAACGTGAACGAAGGTTACGTTCGGCAAATAATTAACCTTTTGCAAACGACAAGTGCTTCTTACCTTTTGCTTTCTTCGCTAGACCTTGCAAGAAAAAACCTTGCGCTTCACGGCAAAGAAATTTTTAGAAAAGCAAACGAGTTTGCAACTTATGCCCGAAACGAAATTAACAAAATTGGTGGCTACAACGCCTTTGGGCGTGAGCTGATAAACGGCAGCGACGTTTACGACTTTGACACAATTAAGCTTTCGGTGCATACAAGGGCGATAGGTCTTGCTGGAAAAGAAGTGTATGACATACTGCGTGATGATTATGATATTCAAATAGAACTTGGTGATATTGGTAACATTCTTGCTATTATTTCTTCTGGTGACAGAGCCTTTGAAATTGAACGGCTTATAGGCGCACTTGCAGACATTAAACGGCTGTACCAAAAGGACGCAAGCGGAATGTTTTCACAAGAATATATAAACCCAATCGTTAAAATGCCGCCGCAGCAAGCCTTTTATGCTGAAAAGCGTGCTGTTCCAATTGAGCAAAGTGCCGGCAAAATTAGCGGTGAAACAGTAATGGCGTATCCGCCTGGCATACCAATTTTAGCACCTGGTGAGCTTATAACAGAAGAAATTTTGGAGTACATTGCATATGCACGGGCTAAAGGGTGTTCGCTTACTGGACCTGAAGATTTAAGCATTAAGCGGATTAATATTTTGGTTTAATACATTATAATGAGGTAACGCTTATGGAACTATGGTTTACTGAGGAACACACATTGGCAAAAGATGTTCGGTTTTCAATTAAGGTTGACGAGCATATAGTAAGCGCACGAAGCGACTTTCAGCGAATAGACATTTTTAAGTCTGCACAGTTTGGCAAAGTTTTGGCGCTTGACGGCTATTTAATGCTAACGGAAAAGGACGAGTTTGTTTACCATGAAATGATTACGCATGTGCCTATGGCGGTTAACCCCGAAATTGCTAATGTGCTTGTAATTGGTGCTGGTGACGGCGGAACTATACGTGAGCTTGTGCGGTACCCAAACATTTTGCGTATTGACATGGTGGAAATTGACAAGCTTGTTGTAGACGTGTCACGTGAATATTTGCCAAAAACTGCTTCAAGCCTTGACGACAAGCGAGTAAACATTTTTTATGAGGACGGAATGAAGTTTGTTCGCTCGAAGGAAAACTATTATGATTTAATTATTGTAGACTCAACAGACCCGTTTGGGCCTAGCGAGGGGCTTTTTACAAAGGAGTTTTACGGCAACTGCTACAGTGCTTTAACAAAGGACGGCATTTTGGTGAACCAACACGAAAGCCCTTTTTACGAGCATGACGCAAAAGCTATGCAAAAGATAAACCGTAGGCTTAGGCAAGTTTTCCCAATTTGTTGTGTTTATCAAGCGCACATTCCGACGTATCCGTCGGGGCACTGGCTGTTTGGTTTTTCGTCAAAGAAGCTTCACGCTGTTGATGATTTGAAGGCGAAGCGGTGGAACGAGCTTGGGCTTTTGACGAAGTATTACAACACGGATTTACACGTTGGGGCTTTTGCTTTGCCTACTTATGTTCGGGAGTTGCTGGCTGTGGAGTAGGAAAAGCTAAGACATTGGGGGCGCTGCCCCAAAACCCCTGCAAGGGGCAAGCCCCTTGACCCCATTTTTGGTGTAGTTTTATGTTTATAGGAGTAATTATGAATAGAAGTAAAAACGTACACACGTTTATAGGCTGTGATGCGGAATATGACGAGAGCAAAGTTGTTGTTTTTTCTGCACCGTTTGATGGCACAACTTCTTACCGCCCAGGCACACGGTTTGCAGGGGCATACATGCGGAACGAAAGCTACGGAATTGAAACATACAGCCCTTATTTGGACAAAGATTTGCTTGACGTAAAAGTGTTTGACGGCGGCGAGCTTCCGCTTTCTATTGGAAACACCGTTCGTGTGTTGGAGCAAATTAAGGAATACACTGCTTCTGTTTTAGCAGACGGCAAAATTAGCTGTATGCTTGGCGGTGAGCATTTGGTTACTTTGGGCGCAGTTGATGCTGTTTTTGAAAAGTATCCAGACCTTTGCATTGTACACTTTGATGCACACGCCGACCTGCGTGACAATTACATGGGCGACAAGCTTTCGCACTCAGCCGTGATTCGCCGTTGCCACGAACTTTTAGGCGATGGACGCATTTTTCAGTTTGGCATAAGAAGCGGCGAGCGTGACGAGTTTGTTTATGCCAAAGAGCATACGCACATGAGCAAGTTTAACTTTGACGGCTTGGACGAAGCTGTTAAAAAGCTAGAGGGCAAGCCAGTTTACTTTACAATTGACATGGACGTTTTAGACCCGTCCATTTTCCCAGGGACAGGAACGCCAGAAGCAGGCGGCGTAACCTTTTCCCAGCTTTTAGAAGCAGTATACAAAGTAGCAACGCTAAACATAGTAGCATGTGACATAAACGAGCTTTCACCACTAAACGACCAAAGCGGCGTGTCAACACTAGTAGCGTGCAAGCTTTTAAGAGAACTTTTACTAAGCATATATTAAAAACAATCAATAAACTTCTCGCTCCATAAAAAAGGGGTCAAGGGGCTAGCCCCTTGTGGGGGTTTGGGGGCAAAGCCCCCAAGGTTCTAGCCTTCACTTGACCCCAATGAATAGAAAAACCAAAGGAGGTTAAAGCCATGAAAAAGGCATTAATAATCGGTGCAGGCGGCGTAGCAAGCGTCGTAATCCACAAATGTTGTCAAAACTCCGACGTTTTTTCGGAAATTTGCATAGCAAGCCGCACGCTTTCAAAGTGCGACGCTATTAAAAAGAAGCTTGACGACGAAGGCGTAAAAACAAAAATTTCAACAGCACAAGTTGACGCCGACAACACCGACGAGCTTATAAAGCTTATAGAAGCGTTTAAGCCCGACATTGTTATAAACGTTGCGCTTCCATACCAAGACCTTACTATAATGGACGCATGTCTTGCAACAAAGGTAGACTACCTTGACACGGCAAACTACGAGCCAAAGGACACAGCCAAGTTTGAATACAAATGGCAATGGGACTACCGTGAAAGGTTTGAAAAGGCTGGAATTACAGCAGTTCTTGGCTGTGGCTTTGACCCTGGTGTAACAGGCGTTTTTAGCGCATACGCACAAAAGCATTACTTTGACGAAATTCATTATTTAGATATTTTGGACGCAAACGCTGGCGACCACGGCTATCCGTTTGCTACAAACTTTAATCCAGAAATTAACATTCGTGAAGTAACGGCAGAAGGCAGTTACTTTGAAGACGGCAAGTTTATTGAAACACCTCCGCTTTCTATTAAGCGTGTGTACGACTTCCCGGAAATTGGCGAAAAGGACATGTACCTGCTTCACCATGAGGAATTGGAGTCGCTTGCGCTTAACTTAAACGGAATTAAGCGCATACGTTTCTTTATGACTTTTTCACAAAACTATTTAACACACCTTAAAGTGCTTGAAAACGTTGGCATGACGTCCATTGAGCCAATTAACTTTGAGGGCAAGCAAATTGTGCCGCTTCAATTTTTGAAAGCTGTTCTCCCAGACCCTGCTTCGCTTGGCCCACGGACGAAAGGCAAAACAAACATTGGTTGCATTTTCCAAGGCGTAAAAGACGGCGTGGAAAAGACGTATTATGTTTACAACGTGTGCGACCACGAAGAATGTTACAAGGAAGTTGGCTCACAAGCTATTTCTTACACAACTGGCGTGCCAGCCATGATTGGCGCAATGCTTGTGCTTAACGGAACGTGGAAAAAGCCTGGCGTGTTTAACGTTGAGGAGTTTGACCCAGACCCATTTATGGACGCTTTAAACAAGTGGGGCTTGCCTTGGAAAGAGGACTTTGCGCCTAAGCTTGTTGACTGATCAGCTTTAAAAGATTAAGACCTTGGGGTGCTGCCCCAAACCGCCGCAAAGGGCTTGCCCCTTGACCCTTTTATAAAACTGCTTTTTGTTCGGCTTTTTTGGAGAGTGGGGGTTTGGGGGAGAGAACCTTTTTTTACCGTTTGAAAAAAGGTTCTCTCCCCCAAGGTTTTTGTTCATTTATGATGCAAAAATAATTACAGAGGAAAAGACAATGTTTGATAATTCTTTAAAAACACCTTATTACGTCGTAGACGAGGGGCTTCTTATAAAAAATCTTGAAGTGCTAAAGTCGGTTATCGACAGAACTGGCTGCAAAATTTTGCTTGCGCAAAAAGGCTTTTCCATGTACAAAACGTATCCGCTTATATCAAACTATTTAAGCGGAACAACAGCAAGCTCCTTGCATGAAGCTAAGCTTGGGCACGAGGAAATGGGCAAGGAAGTTCACATTTTCGCACCTGCTTATTTGGAGCATGAGTTTGACGAGCTTCTTTCCATTTGCGACCACATGGTTTTTAACTCGTTCGTGCAGTGGAACAAGTACAGGGATAAAATAAAAAACAGCTCACGAAAAATTGAATGTGGTATTCGTGTAAACCCCGAATACACAGAGCTTGAATCAGAAATTTACAGCCCTTGCGCCAAAAACTCACGGCTTGGTGTAACACTTGAAAACTTTGAGGAAGCTGTGAAGAACGGTGGGCTTGAAGGAATTGACGGGCTACATTTCCACACAATGTGTGAGCAAAACTCCGACGTTTTGCTTCGTACTGTTGAAGTGTTTGACCAAAAGTTTGGCAAGTATTTGTCCAAAATGAAGTGGGTAAACTTTGGCGGGGGACACCACATTACACGTGAAGGCTACGACTTGGACACGCTTGTCCACGCAATCACTTTTGTTCGTGACAAGTACAACGTGCAAGTTTACCTTGAGCCAGGCGAAGCAATTGCACTTAACACAGGCTTTCTTGTTTCTACCGTGCTTGACATTGTACAAAACGGAATGAACATTGCAATTCTTGACGCTTCGGCTACGTGCCACATGCCCGACGTTTTGGAAATGCCTTACCGTCCGCACATAATTGGCTCGGCAAAGGCAGGCGAAAAGCCGCATTTGTATAGGCTTGGCGGAAACACTTGCTTGGCAGGCGACATTGTTGGCGATTACGCTTTTGATGAGCCGCTAAAGGTAGGCGACAAGCTTGTTTTTACAGACATGGCACATTACTCCATGGTAAAAAACAACACGTTTAACGGAATAAACCTTCCTTCCATTGTTTTGAAGCACACAGACGGAACTTTTGAAGTTGTTAAAGAGTTTGGTTACGAGGATTTTAAGCGTAGGTTGTAAGGTTTTACATAAGTATGGCCGCCAAAATTTTTATGTGGCGGCTATACTTATAGGTTGTTATTTTGCCATACGTTCAGTATGAAATTATATAATTATATAATACTTATGTGGGTAGTTTAAATTTTTATTTTCCAAAGCCGTTGAACCACGCCCTTTCGTTAAAAGGTTTCTTTGAGGTTTTCTTCACAGGTTCATTGGCATAGCCTACAGGTAGTATGCAAACTAATTCATAATCATCGGGAACATTAAGTATATATGCGATTTTTCTTGCTATATTATCGTCATCAGTAATATGCCCTTCATACCAACAGCTTTCATACCCAAGTGCTTTAATCGTCAGTAGCATGTTCTGGATTGCAGCAGAATAGTCTTGAACATTGTAGCATTTATTTCTATATGCGTTTATTTTTTTAGTTAAAACACAAATAAGTGATGGGGCAGTTTCACAAATTGGCGGTATAATTACTTTATATATCTGCCCAAGCAAATTATAATCATCAACTGCAATTAAGCTTGTTGTTTGCTTGTTACAACCTGATGGTGCACAAAGCCCTGATTCCATTATTAATCTTAAATCTTCTTTTGAAATAGCCGTATTTTTATATGAACCCCGATAGCTACTTCTTTCCTTTATAAGAGACAATAACTCATTATTCATACTTACCTCACTAAATAAAAGTAACGTGTTGTTTAACTAAGCTTATTACAAATATCATGTAACGCTTTGTTATACTCACTTGGGTTTTCAATATCAGCCAAATGTCCTGCATTCTCAATCCAATACAATGCTTTTTCTGGAGCGTTGATAACAGAAAAATACTTTTCTGCTAACACACTTGGAACTTGCCAGTCGTTGCGTCCGCAAACGAAAAAGACAGGTATACTAAATTGTGTAAAACTGCTTGTATCATACTTAATTAAACTATTCAAAAGATTGATGTTAGTTTTCAATGAAAACAAAAATGCAGGGATATCATTTAATGAAAAAATAGGGCTTTTTAAAAAAATAGGAAGCATTTTATGCATACCACCGCTATATCCTGCTAACTTGTATTTCGCCTGAACACTTCTAAAGCGCATAAATGTTTTATATGCGGTATCTTGATTAACTGAAAATGGGTAATCATTTAGACTGTTAAGTGTTTTTAAATCACCCTTATTACCACTTTTTTTAGCCAACTCCATGCAGTAATCAAACCCTATTTTCTCACCCTTCAAAAAGTTGACTACTTGCCCCATGCCTACATATGCCGACACTGTTTCTGCATAGCGTTTAATGTATTCAATTCCTAAAATGCTTCCCCATGAATGACCCAACAAAACAATCTTTGAATTAGCATACCTTTTACTTACATATTGAACAGTTGCTCTAAGGTCATCAATTAACTTTTCCAAAGTGATGTCCTGCGGTTTAGTTTTGCTTTTTGTTTGAGTTTTACCAGCACCCCTTTGGTCGTAGTATACCAAGTTATAATTCTGCTGAATTGGCCTTGTTTTATAAACAAAATGCCCCTCAGACTGCCCAGGGCCGCCATGAAGAAACAGAACAACAATGTCCGATTGTGCAGGGTAGTGCAGAAAATATTGGTTTATACCATTAATCTGTACATATTCTTCAAAGAAACTGTTCATATACTTGTCCTCGTTTTCTTATTTATCACAATATTAATATACTGTTCACCATTTTGTGGCAAAAAATCGTTGAAGCGTTCGGTATTTTTGCCGCAAAATGGATTCATGACTATAAAAACTCAAATTGCTATATATCACGTTATAATTAATAACAATAGCCAAGCCAATGTGCCGCCTCTTACATTTCCGCAAGCATTTCCAAACTCAATTCTTCCTTTGCATACCCACCGTTTTCATCTGCCGTAAACAAATAAGCCTTCTTCGTTTCATCAGACTTAACAACAGAGTACACCCCATCAACATAAGCAAGCGCAACGCAGTTTTCAAGTGCAATTGCTTTTCTGTCCATTCCACGGTACATGTCGTCAAACGTTTCACGCCCAACTTCGTCATAATGTGGGCAGTGTATGTATGGAATAATTCCAAGCCCGTCAACGAAAATGTGCTCGCCTTCGCCGTTTTCGTCTAAGAGGCTGTCGCTGTGCCCAGACAAAAACCAGCAAATAGAGCCAGCACTAAGCCCCGAAAGAACAACCCCTTTCTCAAACGCTTCACGAAGGCAGCTGTCAACGCCGTACTCTTTCCAAACTTCCATCATAAACTTTGTGTTTCCGCCGCCTACATAAATTATGTCCGAGTTTAAAATTGATTCACGAGCTTTTTGGGCTGTCAAGCCGCCGCTTGTAAGGCAAAGCGAGGTTACTTCGCAACCTAAACTGCCAAAGTGCCTTTTTGCCGTTTTAATGTAGCCGGCGGCGTCATTGCTTGCTGTTGGTATAAACAAGAGCTTAGGGTTTACCTTTTTAGCAAGCGAAACAATGTACTTATCAATTGCTGTAGTTTCACCTTTGTGCATTTCGCCGCCACCAATTGCAACTATTATTCCCATTTATGCCCTCCTAGTTTTACAAACAAACCCAATAGGGGCGAACCGCCCCCTACTGCCGTACAATGTTATATGTAGCAAACGTTTCCAAAATACCTTTATAAATACCTTCTGCCGCCTTTTGTTGATACTCCTCTGTTTTAAGCTTTGCGGCTTCTTCGGCGTTTGTAACAAAGCCAACTTCGCACAAAACAGCAGGAATTGTAGCGTGCTTTATTACAATGTATGAGTTAGATTTTACTTTTCTGTTTGTAGAGCCTAAGCTGCTTATAAGGTTTTTCTGCATAATTTCAGCTACTTGTTGGCTTGACACGCCAATTACGTTGTCGTTGTCGTGCTTGTAGTAGTACACTTCTGTACCGTTTGCCGCTTTGTTTTCGTCAGACGAATTGTTGTGTATGGAAACAAACAAGTCGGCCGTTTTGTTTGCCATGTAAGCTCTGTCCATAAGTTCCACGTTTACATCAGTTGTTCTTGTAAAGTATGCCTTTACGTCATTTTGGCTTTCCAGTAGCTTTTTAAGCTTTAAAGCAATTGCAAAGTTTAAGTCTTTTTCTGTAATGCCGTTTGCAACAACCCCTGGTGCTTTTACGCCTCCGTGCCCTGGGTCAATCATTACAATTTTAGAGTAAACCTGTTTTGGGTGCATTGGCTTAATGTAAAGGCGTGTGTCGTCCTCTTGCACAACAAACGCAAGAATTTGCTTTTCGTTTATAACAATTTCGGTTTGCCCTGTTCCGTTTTGCTGGATAATTACCGAGCTTATATAGTCGTTTCCAACAGGAATTTCACCGTAGCCCAAAATATTTGACATGTCCGATGGCAACGTTAAAATGTACTTACCAAAGCTGTATTGGTCGTTGTGTGTAATGTTGCTTACGCCAATTGTGCCACTTCCTTTTTTGTCAATAATAATTGCCGACTTATCCATGTCGTATTGAACATTTTTATATGTAGGCTCTGAAAGAGTAACCGTTGCCGTGTTGCCGCTTATATCAAGCGAATACTTTGCATCTTGCGCCATGTCAAGAACAACTCTGGCGGTTTGTTCGTCAAATTGTGCTACACGAACAGCCGAAACGTACTTTCCGCTTCCGCTTGGCGCAACAGCCTTAATTGATGTTAGCGGTGCGTCAATTATAACTCTGTATGGGTTTGTAAGCGTTTGAAGCTTTACAGAAGGCTGACCCGTAAACGTAACCGAAACTTTGTCGTTTGTTCCGTCAGAGCTTATCCCCACGCCTGTAATTTCGTTTTTCTCAAACGAAATAATAACTTGCTTTCTGTCCTGTGAAAAACCAACTTTGTAAGAAATTGTAGAGTTAAGCTCAAACACAACCCTAGTAATTTTAACAGGCGTAAGCTCGTTTTGCCCAACACGAAGTTTTGACACAGGGCTGTTTTGCACCGCTACTGCTGTGTTTTTTACTGCCATTTCGGCGTTGTAAATGTCTACCACAAGGCGGTTGTCGTTTAAAAGAAATTTGTTTACTTTGCTAATTGGCGACGTTGCATTAATTGCAAAGGAATATCCGTTTTGTGCCGTTGGAAGAACAACGTCAGTTATTTTTGTTTCTGAGTGTTTTTCTTCTGTAAGCGGCTGTGTTGAAACGTCCTTTGCAAGCGCCGTTGGTTGTGGCGTAACTGTAACTGGTGGTTGCGCTGGGCTTGGGCTTGGCGTTTGAACAGGCGCTGGAGTAGGCGTAGCTGTGTTTACGCCAACAAACGCAAGCATTTTCATGTAATCGTCCGACATAACAGCAACTGTTCTTGTTGTGTCTTCCCACTTTACGCTAAAGCCCAAGCTTTGCGAAACAAAGCTTAAAGGAATCATAGTTTTATCGTTTATAATTTTTGCTGGAATTTGCATTTCCAGCTGTTTGCCGTTTACTTCTGCAAGCGTGCTGTTTGCTTTAATAATAACAAGGTTGTCGCCCATGCCGACATATGCTTCTTTTTTTACGTCATTCCAAGAAACGACAGCGCCCATTTTTTCAAAAACTTCTTTTGCAGGCACAAGCGTGTAATCTTGAAAAATTATCGGCGGCATAGCAAGGTTTTTTATTTCCTCACCGTCAACTACCAAATGAATTTGTTTTGCGTTGTATTTATGGTTTGCACCGTCATACACAAGGTTCATTGTAACATAGCTTGTGTCAACCTCGGCGTTTGCATTTATTGGAACTGCTGTTAAATTTATTAAAAGCGAAAGTAAAAGCGTAGTAATTTTTTTTGTTTTATGTAAGTTAGTTTTTCGCATTTTCCGTTTTTTCTCCTTTGTGTAAATTGTAAAAACTATTCTAATTTTATTATAACAGAAAATGCGACATAATGTCTAACAATTGACACATTGAAATAAAACAGTAATATTCGGGGATAATACAATTAACATAATTAATTTTGGGGGTGTATGCTTTTGGACATAAACTGCACAAACAAATGTGTTTTTCAAACGGAGGGAAAATGTAACCTTAACAGCTTGCCTGCACTTAAAAGCTTTAGCCTTGAGGAGGGGGAAAGCGACTGCCCTTATTGTGTGGGGAAAGGCTGAAAGTAAATTTGCAAAAAAATTGAGGAGAGAAATTTCACAATAAACTTTCTCTCCTCAATCTATAGCAACTCCACTATAGCAATTCCAGTTTTTAACGATAATGGCAGAGGGAAGCCAAACGCCTAGTCGTTTACCGTTTTGACCAATAGACAATGTCGATTAAAAAAGGAATTGCTATAACTTTACCACCTGCAAACCAGAGGAAACATTTTTTAAAGCCCATTAAATTCTTCAATTAACCTGTCAAGCTCATTAGCCATGCCGTGCAGCTTGCCCCAATACTCATCATAGTCATACCACTGTGCGTTTAATTCTTCAACGTCGTACTGTTGCTGCTCTATCCATGTATAATATTTTAAGTTGTGTATACGCTTTTTAGTTTGATAAGTAAGTTCTTCCATGCTGTCTGTACGCACTGCATGGACATGGCAAGCAAGGTCAAGCTGTGCATCAAATTTAAGGTACTCCCTGCCCCTTTCGGCTTCCATTTCGTCAAGCCTTGACTCGTACATTTCCGCAGAGTCTGTAAGAATTGTAAACACTATGTCGTTTTCTGTAAGCTCATAATATTTAGCAAACTTAATTGACGTCAAAATGTTTGCCGCCCCAGAAATTCCTACCCAGTTTAACTTTTCTATTACGTCGTTTGAAACTCCGCATTCCTTTAAATATTCATGCCCTGCTTCTTCGTTGCAAAGCCTAAAAAGCCCAAGTGCATCATTGTCGTCAACTGCAACAACCATGTCTGTGTTTTTTACATTATGAATCCACGGAACATGTTTGTCTCCAATTCCTTCTATGCGGTGGTCGCCGAAGCCGTTTTTTAAAAGTGTTGGGCATTGTAAAGCTTCACCAACGGCAAACTTTGCATTTTTGTGGTTGTCTTTTATAAAGTCAGCACTTCCCAAAGTTCCGCCAGAGCCAGACGTTAAGCAAACGCCTGCAACACGGCTTTTTTCGCCTTTTATTGCGTTGAAAATGTCGTTAAATGCGTTTCCTGTAACTTCGTAGTGCCACAGGTGGTTTCCAAGCTCGCCAAACTGGTTAAAAATTATTACGTTGTCACGAGTGTTGCGAAGCTCCCACGTTTTGTCGTAAATTTCTTTTACGTTGCTTTCGCAGCCAGGCGTTGCAATAATTTCGCCGGCAACAGTTTTAAGCCACTCAAACCTTTCACGGCTCATGTTTTCCGGCAAAATTGCAATTGACTTGCAGCCAAGAAGTGCAGAATTGTACGCACCGCCACGGCAATAATTCCCAGTTGAGGGCCAAACTGCCTCGTGGAACTCTGGGTCAAACTGCCCTGTTACAAGCCGTGGAACAAGGCAAGCAAAACTAGCCCCAACTTTGTGCGCCCCTGTTGGGAAAAACTTTCCGCTCATAGCAACAATTCTAGCTTTTACGCCGGAAATTTTTTGCGGAATTTCAACAAAATTCGGAAGCTTATTGTACAAGCCGCCTGTTCTTTGTGGTTGGTTTTTCCACGAAATTCTGTAAAGGTTAATTGGGTCAACACAGTAAAGCCCAGTCTCCTTTAACCTTTCCTTTACACTTTCAGAAATTTTATCAGGGTCTTTCATTTGTGCAATAGTCGGAATTACAATACCACGGCTTTTTACAGCATCAGCTGTTTTTTTACGTTGCTTTTCATTTATTGTAAGGTCGATTAATTTTTTCATAAAATTACTCCCTTCAAGTGCTAATAAATATTTAGATAACAGAAGCAAAAATGCTTTCCTTGCACAAAAATGGGTCAAGGGGCAAGCCCCTTGCGGGGGTTTGGGGGCAGAGCCCCCAAGGTCTTAATCCTTTTTCCGTCCCCCCAAGGTTTTATTCCTTTTCCGTCCCCTCAAGATACCCCTTCAAATCCGACAAATGAGGTTTAATAACCTTAGGCCTTAAAACCGCCATCTGTGCCGACTTAATGTCCTTCAAACCACTTCCCGAAACAACAAACACAACTGTTTCATCTGCTCCAATTTTCCCTTCTTTAACAAGCTTTGTAAGCCCGGCAAAAGCGGCAACACCAGCAGGCTCGCCAAACACGCCTGTGTTTCGTGCAAGCGTAGTCATTGCAGAAAGTATTTCATTATCACTTACATTAACAGCAATTCCGCCGCTTTCTTTAAGCGCAGTTAACGCCTTATACCCATTCCGTGGAATACCCACCGAAATACTGTCAGCAATAGTTTGCGGCGGAACGTAGTCAAACCCAAATTCCCCTTTGACAAACGCCCTGTTTACAGGGTTCGAGTTTTCTGCCTGTACAGAAACCATTTGCGGCAGCCTGTCAATTAACCCAAGCTCGTAAAACTCTTTGAACCCTTTCCAAACGCCAGCAATGGAACACCCATCACCAACAGACATTACAACTTTGTCGGGCACATTAAAACTTAGCTGCTCCAAAATTTCAAAGGCGGCAGTTTTTTTGCCCTCTACCAAGTATGGGTTTATGGCACAGCTACGGTTGTACCAGCCGTATTCCTCTACAGCTTCCAAACAAAAATCAAACGCTTTGTCATAGTCGCCGTCCACCAAAACTACATTACTTCCAAAAATTAAAAGCTGAGTAAGCTTGCCTTCTGGAATTGCCTTTGGCACGAATATATAATTTTTCAAGCCCATGCAAGCCGCAAAGCCAGAAACACTAGAAGCGGCGTTGCCCGTAGAAGCGGCACAAATTACGTCTTTGCCAAGCTCGCAAGCTTTTGCTACGCCAACGGCCGAAGCTCTGTCTTTAAACGAAGCTGTTGGGTTTCGCCCTTCGTCCTTAAAGTAAACGTTTTTAATGTTAAACAGCTTTTCTAGCAGCCCCGACTTATAAAGTGGCGTGTTTCCAATTTTAAGTTCTGCCGCACCCGAAAGCCCTTTAAGCGGTAAAATTGGCAAGTACCGCCAAATTGTTTGGTCTGCATTTTCCTGTAAATACTTTTTTGTAAGAGTTTGTTTAACAAGCGGCATGTCGTACAAAACGTCAAGCGTTCCTTCTGTGCCACAAACAGGGCAGTTGTACATAACAGTTTCGTCAACAAGCTTTCCGCACTTTGAACACCGTAAATGTTTAATCTTTTCCATAACTATCCGCAAGGCTTGTTTATTTTAACTTAATCATGCTTAAAATATCGCTGCCCTGCTCCTCCTTAACCAGCTTCATGTACCGATAAACACTTGGTATTGACATGTCAAGAGCTTTTGCCGTAATGTTTACAGCACCTTTTAAAACAAAAACCCCCGATTGGTAAAGCGTTTTTATAATAAGCGTTTTGTCGTCCTGCGAAAGGCTTAAAGGGTCAATGTTGTTTTCGGCGATGACGGCTTTAATGCTTGAAATTGTGTGTTCCTCTGCGCTTATGTTAAGCTGTTCAAGCATTACGTCGTCTTGATATTTGTCGGTGTCGCCTATAATGCTGTTTAAATAGTTACGCATACTTATAAGCTGTAGGTTGTCGGTGTTTACGCAAAGAAGTCCCACAAGTTCGCCTTCATCACGAATAAAAAACGTTGTAGAACGTATGCTTTGTGCGTTCTTTACTCCGCTAAGGCTGCTTTCAACAAAGCTTGCTTCGCCCTCTTTTGCCATAGCAACAATTTTGCCTACTTGCTCGCTGGACGGCTCGCCAATTGCGTTTCCGCTTGCTCCACCGTTTTTCATTGCAATTACTTTAGGTGCATCACCTGTTACATCATGCAAAACAATTTCCGAGTTTGCACCAAGGACAGCCGCAAGGAAGTCCACCAAATTTATATAAGACTTTAACAATTTATTCATAACTCACCTCATCAAATTCTACAGAAAAAACTATATTATACCATAAAACTGTAGTTTTCAAAAAAGGCTTTTATAACGTTGTAAATTGGGTTTGGAAGATGGCTATTTTCGCTGTCATCCTCAAGCGAAGTTTCCACTACACTTTCACCATAACGTACACGAACAACTTTTCCTTCATCTATCAACAAAAACCCTTGCTGTGTGCTTTCGTTAAAGTCGTCCTCCGATGAAAAGTATGTAAGCTTATCTTTGTAAGGCGCCGACTTATAAGGGCAGAACCCCTCACAGTTTCCGCACTCGTTGCAAAGTGGGTCAAGGTGTACAATTTGCGACATAGAAAGTTGTGGAACTTTTACGGAAACGTTTGCTCTGTTTGGGCAAACCTCTACGCAAATGTTGCAAACGTAATTACATTCTAAGCAACGCTTTGCTTCGCTTCCTGCTTCAAGCGTGTGGCAAAGCACAGCTTTTTTTGCCGACAAAGCATCATAGTTTTCGCCTGCCATGTCCTCGAACGATTTCAGCGGAAGCTCACAGCCTTTTTCACGTTTCATAACCTCGTTTGCAAACGCCAAGCCGTCAGCCATTGCTTCAACAATTGTCGAAGGCCCACGAGAAGCATCTCCGCCTATGAACACATTTTTAACGGAAGTTTCGCCGTTTTCGTTTGCTTTTATTTTTCCGTTTACAACTTCAATTCCGTTTTTCTCACAAACAGTTGTGTCTACACGTTCGCCAATTGCGCCGATTACTGTGTCAATTTCAAGCGTGACAAATTCGTCTGTCGGAACAGGGCTTTGCCTGCCAGTTTTATCTTTTTCGCCAAGCTTCATTTTTTGACAAGTCAAAACGCCGCCTTTGTGCGAGTGTGGCGCTGTAAGCTCTAAAAACTTAACGCCTTCAATTAAAGCAAGCGCAATTTCTTCACGTTCTGCTGGCGCTAAGTCCATTGTGCGCCTATAAATTACATAAACATTTGCAACGCCGTTTACACGTGTTGCCGCACGTGCGGCGTCCATTGCAGAATTTCCTGCGCCGATTATTGCAACGTTTTTGCCCAAGCTTACGCTAGGGTTTTCCCTAAACTGCTCCAAAAATTCAATTACGTTTAAAGGTGTTTTGTCGCTTTCGTCCGCAAGCTTAACTAACGTTTGCTTCCCTGCGCCAATTGCTAGAAGAACATATTTAAAGCCGCCACTAAAAAGCGTTTTCAAAGAAAAGATAGGTGTAAAACCTGTAACAAAACGTCCTCCGTGCTTTTTCACAAGCTCTACGTCTTTTGCAACAAGCTCGCTTTCAATGCGGAAAGTTGGAATGACGTTTGCAACAACGCCTCCAAGCCTTTCTTTTTGCTCGAAAACTGTTACATCAAAGCCGCTTTTGCAAAGGAACATAGCCGCTGAAAGACCGCAAGGCCCTGCGCCGATTATTGCAACTTTTGCACCGTTTGCTTTTACTGGAATAACTTGGTTTACAAGCGTGTCGTATGCGGCTTCGGTTGCAACAAACTTTTCCCTGCGGATATAAACAGGCTCGTCGTAGTCTATGCGTGTGCATTTGTCCATACATGGGTGGGCGCAAATTTTCCCTGTTGTAAACGGCATTGCGTTACGCTCGGTTATTACTTTTAGCGCACCCAAGTAGTCGCCGTTTCCAGTGCGCTTAATGTACTCTGGAATGTCTTGATGAATTGGGCAGCCGTTTTTGCAAGGCGCAACGTAACAGCTTAAAAGTGGAACTTGCTCGTTTATTTTGCGGCTTTCAACATGGCGTTTTTGTTTCATATGGTTTGGGTCAATTTCTGTTGCTAAAGCTGCAAGCTTTTCAAGGTTTATTCCGCTTGGAACGTCATGGCCTTTTTCTAAAAGCTTTTCGGCAATTTGCTTTAACCGCAAATAACCGCCTGGTTTTAAAATTGTAGTCGCAACCGTAATTGGGAAAATGCCAGCTTCAAAAATTTTGTCAATGTTAAAAGCATCTGCACCGCCAGAAAATGAAATGTTCAAGTCGCCGTCAAATGCTGTTGCAAGAATTAACGCCGCATTTATAGAAAGCGGATAAAGCCCACGCCCCGACATGTACATTTCTTCTCCGGCAAGGCGGTTGTCAACAATTTTTACAGGGAAAGTGTTTGTTAGCTTTACGCCAAACGTAAGCCCCTGCTCTTTTGCCGTTTGCTTCAGCCGTGTAAGCATAGAAATTGCGGCATCAAACTGCAAATCGTTTTTAAAATGGTGCTCGTCAAACACCAAATGCTTGTATCCCATTTTGTCGCAAAGTTCCCTAGCCGTTTTGTAGCCCAAAATCGTTGGGTTCATTTTAACAAACGTGTGCAGCTTTTTTTCTGTAAGCAAATAGTTTGCTATTTTTTCAATTTCACCTGCTGGGCAGCCGTGAAGCGTTGACAGCGTAATGGATTTGCAAATTTCTGGTGAAATTTCATTTATATATGCTTCGTCTACATTTTCAAACAAAGCTATGTTTTCAAGAAGGTAATTTTTACATTGTTTAAAAATGTCGGTTTGCTCGGCGTTTTTCAGCCCTTCTATAAATGTGTTTATCTTCTGAGAAGTAATTCCGTCATAGTCGTAGCCCACGCTCATGTTAAAAGCAAAGCCATCTTTTGCGCCAAGCCCAAATTCCTTTGTAAGTATAGCAAGCGCAAAATAACCCTTTACATATTCCTCAAAAGCTTCGTTTACGTAAAGCTCGGTTGACCATTCAACGTTAAAGCCCTCGTCCGTCGCTTCAATGCAAGGCTTTGCAACAGGTAGGTCTGGCCCGTCAAGTGTTTGCACCGTTTTAAGCTCGAAAAAGCGGCTGCCCGTTAAAAACCCAGCAACAATGTTTTGTGCAAGCTGTGTGTGTGGGCCTGCGGCTGGGCCAAACGGCGTTTCAATATGCTTGCCGAAAATTGCCAGCGTTTTTTCTTTGTCTGACACAAAAAACTTGCTTTTGGGTACGCCAAAAATTGTTCCCTCTTGTTTATATTCTGTGAATATCCAGTTTATAAGGCGGTTAAATGGTATTTGCTTCATTCGTTCGCTCATATAAAACCTCCTTACACTCTAGCCCAAAGTTTTTGTGAAAGCTCTCTTGACTTTGCAAAAATTTCTGCTTCGTCTGCCGTCAAAAGCTTTCTGTCACGCATTACAACTTTGCCGTTAATAACCGAAGTTAAAGTGCATCGCCCACTCATACCAAAAAGAATGTGCGAGTTTATGTTTGTTTCGTTAAGCGGTGTCAAAGGGTCGTACTCAACTATAATAACGTCTGCGGCATAATCTTCTTTAATTTTCCCGACATTCCCAAAGTATTTTTCGGTTATTGCACGGTTGTTTTCAAAAAGCATTTGCGGAACTTCTCCCCATGCAACGCTTGGGTTTTGCTCGTTATGCTTTTGAAAAATGTTTGCAACTTTCATAGACTCTAACATGTCGCTTGTGTAGCCGTCTGTGCCAAGCCCTGTTAAAACACCTTGCTCCATTAGCTTTAAAATTTTTGCACAGCCCACAGCGTTACCCATGTTTGACTCTGGGTTGTGTACTACTATCGTATTTGTTTTTTTAAGCAGCTCAATTTCGTTGTCGTCTACGTGTATGCAGTGTACGGCAATTGTGTTTTCACCCAAAATGCCGCTGTCGTTAAGCCTCTCAATTACACGCTTGCCGTACTTTTCTGTGTTAAACTTTACGTCCTCAACGCCCTCTGCGGCGTGAATGTGAAAGCCTGCATAGTCTGGCTTTTTTGCAACTGCCTTCTCAAGCGTTTTGTCCGAAAGTGTAAACGCCGCATGAAGCCCAAACATTCCGGCCGTCATGCCACCGTTGTTTTCTTTTGCGTGTTTAATGAAGTTTACGTTTTCCTCAATTCCTTCATCAGCAATTTTTTCACCGTCTCTGTCGGAAACCTCGTAGCAAAAGCACCCACGGACACCAAGCTCGTTAGCAACGTCAGCAATTGTAAACAAGCTGTTTGTAACAGAATACGCCGAAGCGTGATGGTCAAACACAGTTGTAACGCCATTTTTTATGCTGTCGGCAAACGTTGCGTATGCGCTGTATTTTACATCATCAAGGTTTAAAGCTTTGTCAATGCGCCACCACATACCCTCCAGCACTTCCCCAAAGTTTTTTGGTGAAATTCCAAGGTTTAGCCCCCTTGCAAACGCACTGTAAATGTGGTGGTGTGTGTTTATTAAACCTGGCATAATGACGTTTCCGCAAGCGTCAATAAATTGTTCATTAGGGTATTTAGCTTGCATTTCTGCCGTTTCGCCATAGCCTTTAATTTTTGTTCCTTCTATGTAAACTGCACCGTTTTCAAAAAACGGCTTTGCCTCATTCCTTGTAATAAGCCTTCCATTTCCAATAAGCATAAAACCCTCCTTAAAAAATGGGTCAAGGGCAAAGCCCTTGCGGGGGTTTGGGGGCAGAGCCCCCAAAGTCTTACATCAGCCCTTTGCCCCCTCACAATAAAGCATTGGAATAACGGCATACATAGCCGCACACTTTACAAGCTCGTCTTTGAAAGTTTTTTCATTGGGCGCATGTGCTTGGTCTTCATGCCCCGGACCAAACCCGACGCACGGAATGTTGTACCGCCCCATAATAGAAACGGCGTTTGTCGAAAACGTCCACTTGTCAACAAACGGCTTACTTTCAAAAAGCTGTTCATACGACTGCACTAAAGTTTTGCAAGCAATGTGGTCTTCTGGCAAAACCCATGTAGGGAAGTAACATTCTGTTGGGTAAACAAGCCCTGTGTAAGCTGGGCGGTCGTATTCATACATTGAAACAACGGCGTTTGCTGCCTTTACAGAAGGAAGTGCTTCAATTTCTTTTATTGCGCCCTCCCATGTTTCGCCCCAAGTGAGCCTACGGTCTACACTTATAGTACAGCTATCAGCTACAGCGCAACGACTTGGCGACGTAAAGAAAATTTCTGAAACAGTTAAGCTTCCTTTGCCTAAAAACTCATCGTAGTGAAGCCTTGTGTGAAGCTCCTTTAACTCGTTCAAAATTGGTGCCATTTTGAAAATTGCGTTGTCGCCACGTTCTGGTGCAGAGCCGTGACAGCTTACGCCTTTTACCGTAACTTTAATTTCCATTCTGCCACGATGCCCACGGTAAATGTTGCACGAGGTTGGCTCGGTAATAACTACAAATTCTGGGCGAATGTTGCTTTCGTTTACTATGTACTGCCAGCACAATCCGTCACAGTCTTCCTCTTGAACAGAGCCTACAACAATTAAAGTGTAGTCGTCTTCAAGCTTTAAGTCCTTTATAATTTTGCCTGCGTAAACCATTGAAGCCATGCCGCCCTCTTGGTCGGAGCCACCACGCCCAACAATTACGTTGTCGTCCTCTGCACCCTCGTAAGGGTCGTAGTCCCAAAGCGAAATGTCGCCTATACCAACTGTGTCTATGTGTGCGTCCATTGCAATTACGTGTTTGCCGTGCCCTATGTAGCCAAGCACGTTGCCCATTTTATCAATTTCAACTTTGTCAAAGCCGACATGTTCCATTTCTTCCTTTATGCGTAGCACAACTTTTTCTTCGTTACAGCTTTCGCTTGGAATTGCAATCATATCTCGCAAAAATTTTGTCATGTTTGGCTTGTAGCTTTCGGCTAGTTCTAAAACTTTTTTAAAATCTATTGACATTTTTAACACCTCCATTTAAACGCACTATTCAAAAAACCTTGCTGGCTTTTGGCTTGCCATTTTTGCAAGCATTTCCGCTGGGTTTTTCACCTTTGAAAGGAAAATCATTGCGGCGATAATATAAGGCTTGTAACCTGCTTGCTTGTAAAGCGGAACACGGTATCTGTCAAAAACAGAAGCCGCAACCTCGCCTTGTTTGCACGAAACGTCTGTTATGTCGGCAGGCAAGCAGTGCATGTATAACGCTTTTCCGTCTTTTGTAAGCTGCATCATTTCTTCGGTACATTCCCAGTCCTTGTGGTTTGCGTTTTGTGCAAGAAGTTCTTTTTCTAAAGCTTTTATACCGTCAAAGTCGTTGTCTGCGTAAAGGTTTGTGCGTTTTTCCATTGCCGCAAAAGGCGCCCAGCTTTTTGGGTAAACAATGTCTGCGCCAGAAAACGCCGATTTCATGTCATTTGACTTTACAAACTTGCCGCCTGTAGCTTCTGCATTTTTTGAAGCAATTGCTAAAACCTCTGGCATAATTTCGTAGCCCTCTGGGTGCGCAAGGTGAACTTCCATTCCAAAGCGTGTCATAAGCCCAACAATGCCTTGCGGAACGGAAAGCGGCTTGCCGTAAGACGGAGAATAAGCCCACGTCATTGCAACTTTTTTGCCTTTCAAGTTTTCCACGCCGCCGAAGTGGTTTATAATGTGCAGCATATCAGCCATTGACTGCGTTGGGTGGTCGATGTCGCATTGCAGGTTTACAAGCGTTGGGCGTTGTTCCAAAACGCCATCTTTAAAGCCTTCTTGAACAGCTTGCGAAACTTCTTTCATGTATGTATGGCCTTTGCCTATGTACATGTCGTCACGAATGCCTATTACGTCTGCCATAAACGAAACCATGTTTGCCGTTTCACGCACAGTTTCGCCGTGGGCTATTTGGCTTTTGCCCTCGTCTAGGTCTTGCACTTCAAGCCCTAAAAGGTTGCACGCACTTGCAAACGAAAAGCGTGTGCGTGTCGAGTTGTCACGGAACAGTGAAATACCTAGTCCGCTGTCGAAAATTTTTGGGCTTATGTTTTCCTCACGGAGTTTGCGGAGTGCGTCTGCTACGGCGTAAACAGCGTGAATTTCGTCGTCTGTTTTGTCCCAAGTAAGGAAAAAGTCGTTTTGGTACATTTCCTTAAAGTTTAAAGTGTTTAGTTTGTTGGTGTATGTTTCTATGCTCATGGTTGTTCCTCCTTGTTAGTTGAAAAGATTAAGACCTTGGGGGCTCTGCCCCCAAACCCCCGCAAGGGGCTTGCCCCTTGACCCTTTTTTAAAAAAGATGGGTTGTAAAAAAGCGGCTTTACTTTGTTTATCTTTAAGTAAAACCGCTGTGTTTTTGCGTTTAATAATTACCGTTTAACAATTACATAGTTATCCTAGTTCCTGTTTGTCCTGCTATGCCTTCTTTAGCTTTTTCCAAAAGTGTAATAAGAGCAGTTCTGTCTTTGCCTGATTTTGCAAATTTAACAGCCGCTTCAATTTTTGGAAGCATAGAGCCTGGGGCAAAGTGACCTTCCTTGCAATATTGTTCTGCTTGTTCAACTGTTATTTCGTCAAGCCATTTTACATCTGGCTTGCCAAAGTTTATAGCTGCTTTTTCAACTGCTGTAAGAATAATTAAAGCGTCTGCGTTGATAAGTTGTGCAAGAAGTGCTGAAGCAAAGTCTTTGTCAACGACAGCTTGTGCGCCGTTTAGGCGGTTGTCGTCACCGAGTGTTACTGGTATGCCACCACCACCAACTGTAATTACAAGCTGGCCAGCTTCAATTAAAGCTTTTACAGTGTCCTTTTCAATTACGTCAATAGGCTTTGGCGAAGCAATTACTTGGCGATAGCCACGCCCTGCATCTTCCTTCATTGGAACGCCTTTTTTTGTAAACTCGTCGGCTTCTTCCTTTGTGTAAAACCTTCCAATAGGCTTCGTTGGGTTTTGGAATTCGGGGGCGTCTTTGTCAACTAAAGTTTGAGTAATAATTGTAGCAACAGGCATGTTTATTTTGCGAGCCAAAAGTTCTTCACGCAAAGCGTTTTGCAAGTCATACCCAATGTAGCCTTGGCTCATTGCAACGCACATTGACATAGGCATTTTGTCAAACTTAGGGTCGGCAGTAGCCGCAATGTCCATAGCAAGGTTTATCATGCCAACCTGCGGTCCATTACCATGGGAAACAACAACTTGGTGCCCTTCTTCAATTAAGTCAACGATAGCCTTTGATGTAATTCTTACGGCTTCCATTTGTTCCTTTAGGTTGTTTCCAAGAGCGTTGCCGCCAAGTGCGATTACAATTTTTTTACCCAAAAAAATCCCTCCTAGAATATGTAAAAACAATTGCTATAAATTGTTATATATGTTGTAATAATAATTTATTATAATGTATTTGTCAAGATAATTTTTTATCATTGAGCAAAATTTTTTATGTTATTTGTCGGTTATATGGATTAACAAGATTAAATTTTCAGTAAACTTTTACATTAAATTTGTTTAGTCTTTTTATAATGCGCAAAATAAAACCTGGAATCTCAGGGGGGGTTGAGGCTCCAGGTTGAGGGGGAATATGCTTATGGCATACCATAAGCTTGTTTGGTACTGTCTAACTCCTGTATAGGCTTGCTCTGCAAAAGCCGTAACTGGAATTAGTTTACAATAATAATAATTTCCGTTTTTTGAAAATTTATACATAAATAATAAAAATTTTATATTTACTAAAGGCACAAACACAAGCCCTTGAATATTATAAAAAATAGTATGTCAAAAACAGGAGGGCAAATATGAAAAAACTTGACCCAAATAAAGTTTTTGTGCAGTATCGAGGAATGATAGTGACACCATACGACCCAGTGAACGAAAGAAAGTACACAATTACACATTCCGACAAGACAGCCGAACTTTTTGTGTTTGTAGGAAACGAATATGCAACAGACCAAGCTACAAAAATGCGTGATGACGTAAGGATTCAGTGGGTAAAAACAAAATTCGGGCTTGCGCTTGCAGGAGTAGTTATTGTGGACGGAGAAGGCGTAATTGGGAATGCTGCCATGCGGAACAGAATTTTCCTAAAAGAAATGCCGACTGCTCTGCAAGCATTGCGCCAAGCCGACAGGTTTTTGTTTAAGCAAAGGCCTGCTCTTGACAAGGCTAATGTTTACATTAAATTTGCTTCAACTCTGCCTGCTTTTGATAGGACGTATAGCTTTGGGGAAATTGGGTTTTATAGGTGAGGGTTAAAACCTGGGGGCTCTGCCCCCAACCCCTCAAGGCGCTTACCCCTTGACCATTTTTTTACTTAGAGTTTTATCTAGTTTTTAGGTTCAATTACAACCTTCAATTTTTCAATCCTGTTTTTATCAACTTCATGTACAATAAACTTAACGTCGCCTTCTATAATGAACTCATTCTTTCCTGGAATGTGCCCTACAACTCCGCTAAAATAACCGCCAATCGAGTCAAAATCTTCCGATTCTATTGAGGTGTTAAAAAAGTCGTTAACGTCATTTATTTTTGTTTCACCAAGCACAATGTACTCGTTGTCAGAAATTGTTTCAATTTCCTGCTCAAAGTCGTCAAACTCGTCTGCAATGTCACCAACAATTTCTTCTATCAAGTCTTCAAGTGTAACAATGCCAGACGTTCCGCCGTATTCGTCAAGAATTACAGCCATCAAAACAGAGTTTGCACGCATAGTTGCAAAAAGCTCTCTCGTAGGCTTTGACTCATAGGTAAAAAACGGCTCACGCATGTAGTCGTCAAGCTTAAAGGTTTGCTTGTCGGTAAACGCAAAGTCCCTAAGCTGCAAAATGCCTACAATGTCGTCCGTGCTTTCTTTATATACAGGAAGCCGTGAAAAACGCTCGGTTTTAAACGCTTCCATTATTTCGTCGTAAGTCGCTTCATAATTTATTGCAGTAATGTCTGTACGTGGCGTCATTACGTCTTTTGCAACAAAGTCGCCAAAGTCAAACACGTTGTTAATCATTTCTTGCTCGTCGTTCATTAAAACGCCTTCTTCAAGGCTTACGTTTACCATTGTTTTAAGCTCGGCTTCTGTAACAAGAGGTACGTCTTTATGATAGTCGCCGCCCAAAAGCTTAATTAAAAATGCCGAAATAGCCGACAAAATGTTTACAAACGGAGTAAACACAAAAAGGCAAACCCTAATTGGCGCAGCAACTAAAAGTGCAATTTTTTCGGCATCACCTGCCGCATACGTTTTTGGCGTAATTTCGCAAAAAACCAAAACTATAAATGTAAGTGCAACAGTAGAAATGCTAAGTGCTTTGCTGTTGTTGCCCCAAAGCTGCATCGAAATAGAAGTTGTAAGAGCCGATGCCGCAATGTTTACCAAATTATTTCCTATCAATATGGCACTTAGCAGTTTTTTGGGGTTTTCCAATGCTTTTTGAATAGAAGCTGCGCCTTTTAACCCTTCTTCCACCATGTTCCGAACACGAATTTTGCTTACAGTTGTAAGCGCCGTTTCAGAAATTGAAAAGAAAGCGGACAAAAACAACAAGCTAATTAGCCCAAAAAACTGCTGCCAACTGCCAGGTTCCACATAATCACCCTTTTTTGTTTGAATTTACTTAGAATTATACCATAAAATGGGTAAATTGCAATAGTTATTATACCCATATTATAACTATACGGGCGACTTTTCAGCCGCCCGTAATTATTTACCCTTTCAATACTCTTTCCATCAAAGCATTGCTACGCTCAATAAACCTAGCCATAGCGTCAGTATCAAGCGTCTTATGCCCCATAACAGCAAGGTCAAACACATGCTCACAAATTAGCTTAACATCGTCCTTTTTCCCTTCGTCGTTACGCATGTTTAGAAGTGTTTTTATAAGGCTGTTGTTTTTGTTTAAAACAAGCGTTTCTTCGTTTGCAAACATTGGCATACCGCCGCCAAACATTTTGCTCATTTCCTGCATACGCCTTGACTGCTCGGAAAGAAGAATTACAGAAGAAACAGCTTCCGATTTAAGGCTTTCTGTTTTAACCTTTAATTCTTTTTTGTCAAGCACTTCGGCAAAAAGCTTTTGAACACTTTCCGCTTCCTCTTTGTTTTCTTCTGCGCCTTCCTGCTTGTCCTTCAACGCTTCCGTAATGTCCGAGTCTATGCGGTTAAACTTTACGCTTGGCTCGTAAGACTCCAAGTATGAAATAAACGGATTGTCAAGCTTAGTTGGCAAAACAACTGCTTCAAGCTCGTTTTCTTTAAACAGTTTAATGTACTGAGATTGTTGTTTTTCGTCCGAAACGTAAAACACTTTGTCGCCAGTTTTGTCTTTGTTGCGCTCTTTAAACTCGGCAAGTGTTACATAGTCGGCAGAAGTTGTTTTAAAGAGAACAGCTTCCTTTACTTTGTCATAAAAATCTTTTTCACGGATACAGCCGTACTTTATAAATTGGTTAATGTCCTCCCAATATCCGTTGTACGCTTCACGGTCGTTTTTAAACACTTGGTTAAGCTTGTCCGCAACCTTTTTTGTAATGTAGCCCGAAAGCTTTTTTACGTAGCTGTCGTTTTGAAGAAAGCTTCGTGACACGTTAAGCGGAAGGTCTGGGCAATCGATTACGCCTTTTAACAAAAGCAAAAACTCTGGAATAACTTCCTTTATGTTGTCTGCAATAAACACTTGGTTGTTGTAAAGCTTTACTTGCCCCTCGATAGATTCAAGCTCGTGCTTTAGCTTAGGGAAGTACAAAATTCCTTTAAGCTTAAACGGATAGTCCATGTTTAGGTGAATCCAAAACAGCGGGTCCGAAAAGTCTGAGAAGGTGCTGTGATAAAATTGCTTATACTCCTCGTCTGTGCAGTCTTTAGCTGGCTTTAGCCAAAGAGGGTTTGTTTCGTTTATTGGTGTTTCCTTTGGTTGTACAACTTCGTCTGCTTCGCCAGCTTCTTCTGAAGCTGCTTCCGACGCTACTTCATCTGCGCTTGCTTCTTCTGCATTTTCTTCTTCCGTCTTTTTCACAGTAAAGTAAATTTCAATTGGCATAAAGCTGCAATATTTGCTTAACACTTCACGAAGCTTATATTCGTCTAAAAATTCTTCGCCGTCTGCGCCAACAAAAAGCGTAACTGTAGTTCCTCGTTCTGCTCTGTCACTTTCTGAAAGCTCGTACTCTATTCCGCCGTCACAAACCCACTTTGCCGCTTGCTCACCGTCTCTGTAAGAAAGGGAATCAATTTGCACTTTGTCTGCAACCATAAAAGAAGAATAAAACCCAAGCCCAAAATGCCCTATAATGTCGCTGTCTTTGTCTACTTTGTCTTGATATTTGTTCAAAAAGTCAGTTGCACCAGAAAAAGCAATTTCTGTAATATATTTTGTAATTTCTTCGGCGTTCATACCAATGCCGTTGTCAGAAACTGTAATTGTTTTTGCTTCCTTGTCTAAGTAAACGTCAATTCTGTACTGCTCGTTTTCGTCGCTTCCGTTTTCGTCCATGCCCTTTAAAAGCTTTAGCTTTGTAATTGCGTCAGCCGCATTTGAAACAAGCTCACGAATAAAAATGTCAGTGTCAGAGTAAAGCCATTTTTTAATTATTGGTAAAATGTTTTCGCTGTTAATTGATAGGTTTCCTTTTGTTGACATATTGTTTCCTCCTATAAAACTAAAAATCTTATACACTAATTCTAACAAACTTTTAAAAAAAGTCAATAAAAAATTAGCACTCATTTGAACAGAGTGCTAATAATTAATCAATCTCTTTTAAGTTAAGCCCGTTTTGCCCAAAAAACTTTTTTACAAACTCGTCCCAGCAAGTGTCAAGTGACTTATCCATTTTAAAAACCTTTTCCTGTGAAGCCGTCGTAAACATAACATCACCGTTTTCAAAATGCATGTTCAAAAAGTAAGCCGAAGCGTTTTCGTGCAGTGACGCAACCTTTTCGCTTGGGAAAGAAAACACAATTTTCATGTGCCGTGGCTGAACCTTTCCTTTAACCAACGAAAAAACAATTGGTTTAAGCTCGCCCCATGTGCAAAAGTTGCGCTCTGTTTCCTTTTCAGTTGCAAATTCCTTGTTCAAAACACCGCTTATTTCAAAGCGTGTCAAAGAAACAACCTCAACGCCCCTAACCTCAAAAAAATCAAATGTTTCTTCACGCAGCAGCTTGCCCATAAGCGTTTTTACGTCAGAATTAAAAACGAGCATTTTGCACCCCTTGTCTTTTGTAATGTCGGTGGTTATACTAATTCTGATTAAAATCATAAACAACTATCGGTCAAAACACAAAATGCTTTGTCGCATTTTGTTTCCCTCTGTTGTTTATGTATTAATCTAGAATTAGTATTATAACACCGAAAGCGTGTCTATGTACCAATCCTGAATTTCTTTGTTTGAAACTAAAGCTTCCATACGGTTGTTAATTGCGTTTGGCGTAAAGCTTCGCTTTTTGCTGTAATACTGGCCGCAAATTTTTAAAAACCTGCTAGGGTATTTAAGCAAAGCGTGAAGCAAAACAATTTCTTCCTTTTCCAGCCGAATGTTTTTGTCATACGCTGTCAAAACGTCTTGAACAGGAACAACTGTCTTGTCGTTTGCTGAAGAAATGCTCTTTAAAATTCTCTTTATAAGCTTGCTAAGGTCAAACAACCCATAGTCAATTGAAGCCGCCGAAAACCCAACAAAATAAACGTCGTTTCCGTTTAAAAGCACGTTTTCTTCCTTTACAAGCCCGTGGCAAACGTTGTTTTGTTTCTGCGCCTGCCGCCTTTTTTCTTCAAGCAGGTTGTCATCAAGCAGTGCAATTGCTTCATGTATTTTTGCCATGTAAAACTCGTAGCTTTTTAAAAACAAAACGTCAAAGTCCGAAAGACGTTTTTGGCTGGACAAACCTTTTTTTATGGAAGCCAAATATTCTTCGCCCTTTTTAAACGTAGAAAGTGTGTTTTCACTTCCACAAAAAAGTTGGCCGCTTGTTTTTTCTCCCCTTGAGCTTACATGAAAAAGAGAAAGTGCCGAAGCCGCAAGTACGGCGTCTGATTTAAGCGTAAAAGAAACTTCTCTATAGTCAAACAAACCTGTCATTATGTAAACGCCGTCGTCTGTTTGGACGTATGGCGTGTTTTGCTGCGATAAATAAAACCTGTCCGTAAAAGCAAAGCCGTTTGCAAAAAGCTGTTCCTTCACCTCGTGCTGGAACATTATATGCTCGCAACTGTCAAAGCTTTTTCTAACAACTTTTATTCCACGCTCTGTACTGCATATGTAATAAGATTTTTCTTTTATTATTTTTTTCGCCTTAAAACCAAAATTGTGTAAAACCGAGTTTAAGGCGTTTAAGTCGTCCACACGCACACCCCCCATTTTTTCACCATATTAAAGGGTATGAAAAAGAACTGGTTTTTATGTGCTTTTTGTTTTTATGATACGCTTGGGTAAAGCCCAAAGGTCTTATAACCTGTGTTCAGTAAGCTGTTACCCATCTTCAAAGCGATTATTCCGCCATTCTTCGTTGTGGCGGCTTGACATAATTTTTCTATTATGCCTTCGCCACCACGCCTAGAATGGCGAAAAATCGCTGTTTTAAATCTGGTCAACCCATTACTGAACACAGGTTCTTAACTTTTGCTTTTTAAAAACCCACCAAACCGACCTTCCGAAATAAACAACCCCAAAAGCGTAAAAAACATACCAACAACAGCCATTAAAGTAATTTTTTCACGCAAAATTATAACAGAAGTTATAACAGTAATAACAGGCACCATGTAAATGTAAACACTCGTCTTAACCGCACCCAAAGTTTTAAGCGCAAAGTTCCACGTTGCAAAGCAAATAGCAGAAGCTAAAAGCCCCAAAAAAACAATGTTAAACAGATTAATAGGGTTTGCAAAACGTTCAAGCCCCAGCTTAAAATCAAAAAAGAAAAGAGCAGGAAGCATAAAAAGCAAACCATAGCTAAATACACGCCTTGTAGTTTGCACCGTGTTCAAACCAAAGCTTCCTATTTTCTTAGTAAAAATAGAATAAAAAGCCCAAACTAAAGCCGCCAAAATCGCAAGTATGTCACCAACAGGGTTAAGCTGCAAAGCAACACTTCCGTTAAAGCTAATTAGAAAAATGCCTAAAATTGCGGAAACAAATCCCAAAAAAAAGGAAGGTTTTTGCTTTTCACCGTCTAGTATAAAGTGTGCAACTATAGCTGTGAAAAACGGAGCAACAGAAATTATAACCCCAACGTTTGAAGCCATTGTATATGTAAGTGCTATGTTTTCCAAAAGGAAATAAAGCGTAACTCCGCATAAGCCGGCACCGGCAAAAAGAAGCTCTTGCTTTTTTGTAGTGCCTTTAAGCCTTTTTGGTACAGCAATAAGCAAAGCAACTACGCCTATTAAAAAGCGGAAAAACAAAATTTCAATTGGGGTGAAGTCTTTTAAGAGAACTTTTGTTGAAATAAATGTAGTTCCCCAAACGATAACCGAAAAAAGTGCAAAGAGATGTCCTGTTAAATTATTTTTTGTTTTCATTTTACCCCTCCTGCGCTATAGCCTTTGTCTTAAAACCTCATACATTAAAACACCGCAAGCAACTGAAGCGTTTAAAGACTCTGCCTTGCCGACCATTGGAATTTTAACTAAAACATCGGCGTTGCTTGAAGCAAACTGTGAAAGCCCGTTTGCTTCGTTGCCTACCAAAAGAGCAACAGCTTCTTTTAAATTAACTTCATATGGTGTTGACAACCCTTTAAGATGTGAAGCAATTGTTTTGACTTTGTTTAATTTTAAGGTATCAAAGATATTGTCTATAGAAACGTTTGCAACAATTGGCAAATGAAAGATTGAACCAGCGGTTGAACGTACAACTTTTGGGTTGTAAATATCAACACAGCCTTCTGAAAGAATTATTCCGTCGCAGCCGCAAGCATCAGCAGTGCGGATTAGTGTGCCCATGTTTCCAGGGTCGTTTATACATTCGCCAACTACGATAAAAGCGTTTTCCTTTTTTATAAATTTTTCAAGGCTGTGGCTTAACTGGTTGCACACAGCCAAAATTCCTTGTGGTGTAACAGTGTCTGAAAGCTTGGCAAACTCGTTGTCGGTAAAAACGTGACACGTTCCATTTTCTTCGTATGTGGATATGTCGTTTTCGTCCACAAACGATTGTGAAAAAGCGTATGCCGACACAGAAAAAGCTTCGTCAACAAACTTTTTGCCCTCCACAACAAAAAGCGCCGCTTCATCACGAGCCTTTTTACTTTTTAAAGCGGCGATTTTTTTAGACATATTTAAGCTGCCTTTAATTAAACTACTAGCCAACTATGCCACCGACTTTTGATTTTGACTTGCTTCTCATGCGCTGAATGTTTGCAGTTTCGCCGACAACTACAAGAATGTCTGTTTCCTCGATAACCTCGTTAGGGTTTAAAGAAACCATAACTCGCTTGCCACGGCGGATTGCAACGACATTAAGCCCAGCTTGCGCACGAATGTTTGCCTTTTGAATTGAAAGACCAGCCCATTCGTCAAGCGGTTCAATTTCTGCAATTGTAAATTGCTCTGAAAGGTTTATATAATCAATTACGTTTGTTGTAATAAGGCTTGTAGCTACACGAGCGCCCATTTCCCATTCGGGAAGAACAACTCTGTCTGCGCCCACTTTTTCGAGTATATTTTTTTGCTTGTTGTCCCTTGCTTTTGAAAGGACATACTTTGCGCCTTGCTCTTTTGCTATAAGCGTAGCCATTACGCTTGACTCTAGGTTTGTGCCTATTGCAACTATAACCACATCAAAGTTTCCAAGCCCTAGCTTTTTCATTGCGTTTTCGTCTGTTACGTCGGCTTGAACTACATATGTTGCAAAACGTGAAACTTCTTGAACTATGTCGGCGTCGGCGTCACATGCAAGGACATTAAAGCCGTTTTCTGAAAGCGTTTTAACTATGCTGCTACCAAACCTGCCTAAGCCTAATACTGCAAACTGCTTTGTTTTTGACATTTCTTTCTCTCCTATTTTAAAGGGGCTATAAAAGATTAAAACCTTGGGGACTCTGTCCCCAAACCCCTGCAAGGGGTGAACCACTTGACCCCATTTTTGTTGTTAGAGTTTTATACTTCTATCCTACAAATACTTTTTCTTCTGGGTATAAAATGCTTTTGTCGGCTGTTAGTTGTTTTATTGAAAGACCTACAGCTACTGTAATTGGGCCAAGCCTGCCTATAAACATGCAAATGCAAATTACAATTTTACCCATAACAGAAAGGTACGGTGTTAGCCCAAGTGTAAGACCAACTGTGCCTACGGCCGAAGCTGCTTCAAAAAGATAGTCCGTAAGTGTGCCGTCAAAGGCTGTGTGCGCTTCGGTTATGCTTAAAATCATTGTTGCGGCAATTATAACCGTTAAGTTCATTATAACTACGGCAAGTGATTTTTGCAAAATGCTAAGTGGCAAGCTTCTTTTATGTATTTCAATTGAGTTTTTGCCGTTAACTACAGAAACAACAGAAAGCAAAATTATACTAAAAGTAACAGTCTTAACACCGCCTGCCGTTCCGCCTGGCGAGCCGCCTACGAACATTAAAATAATAGTCATAAGCTGCGATTCTGGCATTAGCCCAGACTGGCTAATTGAGTTAAACCCTGCTGTTCTAGGCGTAACGGACTGAAAAAGTGCAGCAATAAATTTATCAAAAAGGTTTAGTGGTGCTAGTGTAAGCTCGTTATTAAATTCTGCTGCAAAAAAGAAAACTGTTCCCAAAGCAATTAAAAACGCTGAAACTTCTAAAACAAGCCTGCTGTGCAAAGAAAGCCTTCCCCAAAAACTGTGTAGTGAAAAGTTTATGTCTTTTTTAGAGCTACTAATTGTTTTTAAAAGGTCAAGCCAAACCGTAAAGCCCAAGCCACCCAAAATTATCAAAAGCATAATCGTAATTGAAATAATTGTGTCGTGGACGTATGGCATAAGGCTAGAGTCGCTTAAAACGTCGAAGCCAGCGTTGCAAAAAGCAGAAATAGAGTGAAACACACCGTTAAAAACGGCAGCCTTAAAAGGCATGTCGTAAGTAAAGAAAAACTTTAGGAACAAAATAACGGCAGCTATAAACTCGAAAACAAAAGTAAGCAAAACAACGTTTCTTGCAAGGCGAACCATGCCTGTTAAGTCGTCTTGGTTAAGCGATTGCTGTATAACAAGCCTTTCACGAAGCGTAATTTTCCTTCCTGTAAAAATGATTGCTGTTGTAAACAGCGACATAAAGCCCAAGCCGCCAATTTGTATTAAAAAAAGAATGACAACTTTTCCAAAAAGCGTCCAATGTTCAAGTGTGTTTACGACAACAAGCCCTGTTACACAAACTGCCGAGGTTGACGTAAAAAAGGCGTTTAAAAAGCCAATGCTTTTTCCATCGTTGCTTGCAATTGGCAAGGAAAGTAAAAATGCCCCAATTAAAATTACAATTAAAAAGCCATAGACAATAATTTGTGTTGTCTTTAGCTTCGACACAAACGCTTTGATCTTGTTAAAAACAGTAAAACCCTGTGACTTTTCGTCATCAGTCCCAAACAATTTTGGTCACACTCCAAAAGTAAAAGTTCAAGCTGTGGAGCAAATGCGCCACAGCCTACAGTTAGCTTATATTAAAGTTTATATTAATAAGAAACGATAATGCCACCGCTTCGTGCATATGTCGAGCAAAGCCCAGTCATTTCAAAAATTAAAATGTCTTTGAAATTTATTCCTCTTTTTAAAACTTCTTCTTTAAGCTGTTGTGCTTTTTCAAACGCCCTACAGTGAGAAATGCCGAGTATACGTTCTTCAAAGTTGAAGTTGTCCTTTAAAATTGCATCAACAAGCTTTTTCATAGAGTTTTTGTAGCCCCTTGCCTTGTCATAAAGCTTTATTTCGCCGTTTTCTGCCGTGCAAATTGGCTTAATGGAAAGGACAGAAGCAATTTTTGCAACAAGTGGGTCCATGCGTCCAGTTTTAACAAGGTTGTCAAATTTGTCCAAGATGAAATATGTACGCATGTTTTCAATAAATTTAGTTACTTGTTCAATAATTTCATTGTCCGAAAACCCATTATGCGCAAGCTCATTAATTTTTATAGCAATTACTGTTTCAGCAACAGAAGCTGAAAGGCTGTCAAAAACGTGAATTAGCTTTTTGCCTATGTCGTCAAAATACATTTGGCGTGCTGCCATTGCACTTGAGAAAGAGCCTGAAAGCTTTGCTGAAAGAGTAATTACAAAAACACTTAAATCGTTTTTATAACCTTCCAAGTAATGCTCTGGAGAAGGAGCTGCTGTTTTTGTAAGAGTGCTGCTTTTGTCGCAAGCGTCTATATAGCTTGAAACGTCAAGTGTTTGGTCGTCAACGTAAATTTCGTCTCCTAGTTGCAAAGTAAGCGGCGCACGTTCTACTTCTAAGTTATATTTTGCTTTAACTTCTTCGTTAAATTCACAGCCGCTGTCTGCAATTATTTTCACCATAAACTAAACCCCTATCTTCAAGTAATACTAATTTCAGATTAATACATAGATAACCGAAGGCAGAAACCATAGTGCGTTTTGTGTTTTGCCTGAAAGTTATCTGTGATTTTAATCGGAATTTGTATAAGTTGGTTCTTTCGGCATTTATTTTTTAATTTCAGCCGCATTTAATACATTATAGCATATATAAAAAAATTTACTACAATATTTTAAAAAAGTTTGTTAAAATTTTTAAACGAAGTAATGAAGTACCCCCTGCAAAAGCACTTCTGCTAAAGCAGGGGATACTACTAGCAAAATAAATCTGTGTAGGGGCTTTTTTCATCTGCAACGTCCATGCCACAGTTTCTGTTGTTAAAGTAAACACAGTCTTTGCAGCTTTCAGATGAATTTGTTTTATGCGGTGCTGTTGTGTGCTGGTCTATAGAACGGTAATGTGAACAGTTTTTAATTTTTTTGCTGGTAAACATAGATTGTTCGCTCCCTTTTCAATGTTTCATAATACATATATTAATTTTGTCCGTTTATAAAGCAAAATATGCTTGTAGTGCCTGTGCTTTCAGTGTATAATTTGTTTTGTAAAAAATTACAAAATTCGGAAAAGGTGTTTTGATGAAGGAAAACCTCCATGCAGGCCACCGCCAGCGTGTTCGTGAAAAATTTATGCAATCGGGGCTAGATTCATTTAACGACGTTCAAATTGTGGAGCTTCTTCTTTTTTACTGTGTTCCTAGGCGTGACACAAACGAGCTTGCGCACATTTTGCTAAACGAGTTTGGAACACTGCATAACTTGCTTGAAGCCGACCCTTTAGACATTATGCGGCGCACAGGTTTAAGCGAGTCTGCGGCTGTTTTTCTTTCTTTAATTCCGCAGGTTACTATGCGCTACTCAAAAAGCAAGTGGGACAAGCGCCAGTGCATAGACACTTCAAAAAAAGCTGGGGAATATGCTGTTTCTTTGTATTATGGCAAAACGGTTGAATGTTTTTACTTAATTTGCCTTGATAAACAGCAAAACTTAATTCATGCCGAGCTTATGAACAAAGGCACAACAGACGCTGCACCTGTTTACCCACGGCAAATTGTTGAAGTAGCTTTAAAACACCGTGCAAGCTATGTGCTTATTACACACAACCACCCAGGCGGAAGCCTAGAGCCTTCACATGACGACATTGTTGCAACTAAAAAAATTATTAAAGCGTTAAAGACCGTTGACATTTTTGTCATTGACCACATTATTGTTGCAGGCGAAGCGTATTTAAGCTTTTCTGAAAAAAAGATATTTCCAAAGGATTAAATAAAAACATTAGTTTTTTAAGAGCCTGTTCAGAATCTCCTTTTGAAGTATTTTTGAGATAATTTTTTGTTCTGCAAGGAAGTGCCGACGACGCATATTCGCAGAATATATGCTAGGAGGCACTGACTATGCAGAACGGAAAATTAGCCAAAAATGCAAATAATTGAGATTCTGAACAGGCTCTAAGAGGTGAAGTTGGTTCAATTTTACTATGATTATTGTATACTTCATTTCCTGTCAAACACTATTCTTCAAATAAGTTGGTCCATAATAGAAATTTATAAATAAAAAATTTTTCTGTGTAAAGAATGTCTTACATAAAATGGTATAATATAAGCACTGTTTTAAAATATTTGTGTAAAAGGCCGTGTTGAAGGGGGAGTCTGTTTATGATTAGGCTTTTGCAAAAAATGAAAATTAACGTTAGGTTGCTTCTAGGGTTTGGAATTTTAATTATTTTAATTGTAATAATGTCCTCGACATCAATTAATAACATAAATTTAATTGCAAAACAAACAGAAAACTATGCGCAACGTACATATCCAAACTCAAACAAGCTTTGGACAATTAGGAGAGACTTGGTTTCTACTCAAAGATACATACTTCAAGGAACAATTGCTTCTCACACAACAGAGGTTAGAACGCTTTTTTCAAAAGCGAAGGCAGACTTGGACGAAAGTGTTTCTACTGTTCAAGAATTAATGAAAACAGAAGCACAGCTTCAAGAAGGGCTTGCTAAAGTAGAAGTTGCGCTTAAATCACTTTACCCTATTTTGGAAAAAATTCAAAATTTTTGCGAAGGCGGAACGCCGACATACGCCATAGCTTCGTTTAACAACGAGTTTGTTGGGGCGTTTAACAAGGCTAACGAAGCTGTTTTAGAAATTTATAACATTCAAGTTGATAATGCTGCTTTGCAGGAACAAATTTCGGATAATGTAAAAAATTCTTCAATTATTCTCATTGTTGGGCTTTCGCTTGTTTGCTTGGTTTTTTCGGTTGTTATTTCGCTTGTTATAACAAGAAGCATTACAAAGCCGCTTAATGAAGCCGAAAAAAGCGCAAGAGAAGTTGCAAACGGAAATTTGGGTGTAAACATTCGTGTAACAACAAACGACGAAATTGGTGCGCTTGTTAAGTCGTTCATTCAAGTGCGTGACGTTTTCCGTACTCTTGTAGACAAAATAGTTGATTTGGCAGAAGACTTTGACAAAGGTGACATTGACGTACGCATTTCAGAAGACGAGTTTAAAGGCGACTTTAAACATGCGGCAAGCGAAGTAAACATGATGGTTGATGGAATTATTAAAGACAACCTTTCAATTGTTGAATGTTTAAATTGGTTTGAGCATGGGCACTTTGACATTAATATTAAGCCTATGCCTGGCAAAAAAGCTGTTGCAAGCAAGGCGCTTGAAACATTGCAGTCAAACCTGCTGACTGTAAGCGGCGACTTGTCACACCTTATAGATGCGGCAATTGAAGGAAGGCTTGACGCAAGCTTAGATACCAGTAAGTATGAAGGCGACTGGCAAAAGCTTGCGCTTGGGCTTAACAAGCTTCTTAAAGTTATAAACGAGCCGATTGCAGAAGCCAACAATATGCTTGAGGAGTTATCTGAGGGGCACTTCGATGTACACGTAAGCAAAGGCTACAAAGGCAGCTTTGCGGTGATGATGGACTCTTTTGAAAAAATGGTTAAAACTGTTGGGTTGTATATTGATGAAATTACAACTACGCTTGACACAATTGCTTCTGGCGACTTTAGGCAAGGCATTTCAAGGGAATATGTAGGGCAGTTTAGCAACATAAAAACTTCAATAAACAGCATAGTTGACACTATGAAAGTGACGATTACAGAAATTCGCTCTGCTTCGGAAAATGTGCTTTTGGGCGCACAGCAAATTTCTGGCACGTCCATGAACTTGGCTAGCAGTGCTTCGACACAGGCACTTTCGCTTGATAAGTTGAACTATTCAATTTCGGCTATAAATGAGCAAACGTCGGCTAGTGCAGACAAGGCTAAAAATGCAAACGAGCTTTCGCAACATGCAATTGAAAACGCACAAAGCGGAAACAAAGAAATGTTTAAAATGCTTAAATCAATGGACGACATTAAAGAGTCGTCACGGAACATTTCAAAAATCATTAAAGTAATTGACGACATTGCTTTCCAAACGAACTTGCTTGCGCTTAACGCTTCTGTTGAAGCGGCTCGTGCAGGGCAGCACGGCAAAGGGTTTGCTGTTGTTGCAGAGGAAGTTCGCTCGCTTGCAGGGCGCAGCCAAACTGCCGCCAGGGAAACTTCTGAATTAATTGAAGACACTATTAGAAAGGTGAATGACGGAACAAAAATTGCACAGCTTACAGCAGAGGGGCTTTCTGCAATTGTTTCTTCAACTGATAGTATTACTGAAATTATTGCTGAAATATTTAACTCTGCACAGCAGCAAGCAAGCGGAATTTCTCAGCTTGCTATAGGCATTAACCAAGTGTCGAACGTTGTACAGGAAACGTCGTCTACTTCAGAAGAAACGGCGGCTGCTGCCGAAGAACTTAACGGGCAGTCTGATATTTTGGCTAGAATGGTTGGACAGTTTAAAGTTTGATGCTGTGGTTTTTCCCCGCTTTTACAGCGGGGATTTTTTTGTGTTAAGAAAGCTGAATATAGCAATTTGAGTTTTTGTAGTCACCAATCCATTGATTTTTTATGGCAAACTGGTAAACATCTTTATCAAATTTATTTTTGACAACTACTTGACAATACACCTACACTGTGTTAATGTAACTATACAAACAACATGTAGGTGAAGTTGAAATGGAGGTGTGGTATGAGTATAATTCAACAAATATCAGATTCGGAGCTTGAAATTATGAGGGTTGTTTGGCAAAACGGCTCGGCGTTGTTTGCGCAAATTATGGCTGCGTTAAGTGAAAAAGAAATGAACTGGAAGCCTAATACAGTTTTAACTTTTTTGGCTAGACTTAACGAAAAAGGGTTTTTAAAAATTGTTAAGCATGGAAGGCTAAACGAGTACGTTGCGCTTATTTCAGAACAGCAGTACCTTGCAGGGCAAACGCAAACATTTATTCACAAAGTTTATGGGGGAAATGCAAAAGGGCTTGTTGCTTCACTTTTAAAGCTTGACTACATTTCGTCAAACGACATTGACGAGCTAAAACAATTTTGGGAGGGTGCTGACATAAATGAATAATTTACTAAGTTTGTATTTGTCGCTTTCTGTTCAAGGCGGAATTATTGCGCTTCTCATTTTTGCCGTGAAAAAGTTGTTTAAAGACATGCTTTCTATGACTTGGCAGTATTATATTTGGCTTGTTGTGCTTGTTCGGCTTTTAGTTCCGTTTTCTGTTGAGGTTGGTTTGCCTTTTGAGGCTGCACCGTTTGTAGGTGTGAACAATGTTGGAGTAAATAATTTTACATGGGTAAACCGTGATACCAAGATAAATTATATTGATACTGAAGTGGAAGAAACAATCGTTAATACTTCAGTTGAAGCTGAACAAAAAAACAAGAAAAATAGCAGCAGTATATCCACTTATTTAACTGAAATTAAGAGTAGCCTTTGGATTTTTTGGCTTGTCATTGCAGCAATGCTTCTTGTTAGAAAAGTTACAAGCTATAAAAGTTTTGTTAGGTATATAAAGGCTGGGGCGTCAAAAGTTGATAGCCCGTTTATACTTGACACGTACTACAAAGCTTTTGATGAGGCTGGTGTTAAGCCGATTGGGCTTTATATAAACAAGCTTGTTTCTTCGCCAATGCTTGTTGGGTTGTTTCGCCCGATAATTGTTATTCCGCAAGTGCAAATGGGCGAAAAAGAGCTTTTAAACATTTTTAACCATGAACTAATGCACTTTAAACGTTTTGACATTTTTTACAAATGGCTTGGGCAAATTGCACTTTGCTTACATTGGTTTAACCCTGTTGTTTATTTTGTAAACAAAGAAATTGGCAAATGCTGTGAGCTTTCTTGTGATGAAGCTATAATAAAAAAGCTTGACAGAGAAGGGAAAAAAGGTTACGGCGATACACTTTTAGCGACAATTCAGTTTAATGGAAGCTACGGAGACTCTGTTGCTTCAGTTACTTTAAACGAGGACGCAAGCCTTCTTAGAGAAAGGCTTGGCGCAATTATGAAGTTTAAAAAGAGTTCTCGGCTTGTTGTTTTTTGCTCTTTGGTTGTTGCTGCTTTGTTTGTTTTTGGAGCGGCTGTAAAAGGTGTTTATGCAAAGCCTGTTGTTGGGACAACAGTTGAAGCTGTTAAAGTACCTCAAGCTGCAACTAGCAATTCTGCTTCAGAAAGTTATTCTGGGGCGGCAAACAACACTGCGCCAGTTGCTACAGAGCAGAAGTTTAATTACCCTACAACTTATATCAATAACAGAGAAAGAACAACTCTGACGAAGGGATTTTTTATCAACAAATACTTTGTTTCATTAATGATATTTGACCAATCAATATCTAAAGATTTGGCAACAAAGCTTTCAAATTTTACAACAATTAGAGGTTTTAATGTTGCTTTTAATAATAACACAAAAAGCTTTGCAACAAATGCAGATGTGCTTGAAGTTTTAGAGGCTGTTCCTTTAGACAGAGAGTTTGAAGAATGGAAGTTGTCTATGCAAGAGCCGATTTTACTAGTTGCAAAAGTTGACGGTCCGTATAATGAAACAGCAGATGAATTGGCGCAAAAGTTTTACGAGGAAGGCAACCTACCTAACTTTTCAAACGTTGTGCCGTATATAGGTGAGGAAAAGCTGGCTGGGCTTTTAAAGCGTGCATACAAAGACAAAGACTTATCGTCGTTTAGTATTTTGTCTGGGTATGTTACAAATGAAGCTTTTATTGAGCAGCTTGCGCAGACGGCATATGATGAAAATTACATAAATTTCTTTTCGGTGTTTGCCTATAGGTTGGGTGCTGCAAAAAAAATAGAACTTGCAGAAACGGCTTACAATGACAAAAACATAAACCTTTTTTCAGTGCTGGCGCAATATTTAAGTAATCCAAAGAAGGCAGAGCTTGCACAAAGGGCATATGACGAGAAAAACACAAGCTTCTTCTCGGTTCTTTCAAATAGCTTGAACCAGGAAAAGCTTGCTGAATTTTTAAGGCATTCGTATAACGAAAAAAACACGACATTTTTCAGCATAATGGCAGAAAAAATTTCCGACCAAGCGTTAATTGACGAACTTGGCGAAAATGCGTACAATGATAAGCAAGTTAGCTTTCTTGCAATTATTTCTGGCGAATTGAGCAGTGCAAAGCACGAAGAACTTTTAAGCCGTGCAATAAAGGAGAAACAAACTTCTTTGATGAATGTACTGGAATAGGGGTTGGAAATAGTTAGAGCCTTTCAGAAGCTTGCTTTTGAAGCATTTTTGAGATAATTTTTTGTTCTGCAAGGAAGTGCCGACGACGCATTTTCGCAGAATATATGCTAGGAGGCACTGACGATGCAGAACGGAAAATTAGCCAAAAATGGAAATAATGGATATTCTGAACAGGCTCATAGAGTGGTTTTTAATATTTTCTTGTTTAATAATGCTTGCATTGGGGGTGGTGGGCTGCACAAAAAGTGCACGCCTGAACATATGATTAAAAACAAAGCGTACACATATGACGGAAAAAAACTTGAAAATGTTGTTTCTTATTCACCTTACGATGAGGAGTACAACAAAAGTCTAAAAGAAAAGTAAAAGCTTGAACAACTGAAGAAAAAAACTTCGATAATGTTAGTTCCTAATGGTTCTAAAGAGCCGAAAATATTCCAAATAAAAAACCCAATTAATGTTGACGTTTATACTAATTCGGCTTCAGGGTTTTACACAGTAGCAATTTAGATTTTTAATGATATTAGCAGAGGGAAGCCAGACGCCTAGTCGCTTGGTGTTTTTTACCGATAGATAAATTAAAACAGAGAGCTAAAAAAGGCTTTCTTTTTTAATTGGTAATTTTTATGATATAATTGTATCTATATAACAATTTAAGTTTTTATGGTCACCAATCAATTTTACGGCTAAAATATCTAGTGCTTCAATGATTTTTTGACGCAAAATTGATTGGTGACCATGTTATTCAAATTTAGATAAAATATAAAGTAAAGGAATGGTTTATTTATGAACGATATTATAAAAAGTTTGCACGACAGAAAGTCTGTCCGTGTGTTTTTGCCAAAAGAAATTGGAGCCGAAGAAAAAAGGGAAATTTTGCTTGCGGCAATGGCTGCGCCAACAGCAGGCAACCAACAGCTTTACACAATTATTGACGTAACAGACCAAGAACTTAAAGAAAAGCTTGCCGTAACGTGCGACAATCAGCCGTTTATTGCAAAAGCTCATCTTGTTTTAATTTTTTGTGCAGACTGTCAAAAGTGGTACGATGCTTACATTGAGGGCGGTTGTAAGCCACGCAAGCCAGCCGTTGGCGACTTAATGCTTGCTGTGTCTGATGCAAACATTGCGGCGCAAAACGCCGTTGTTGCGGCAGAAAGCCTTGGAATTGGCTCGTGCTACATTGGCGACATTATGGAGCTTTGCGAAGAACACCGCACGCTTTTAAACTTGCCTGAATATGTTTTTCCTGCGGCTATGCTTGTTTTTGGCTACCCAACAGAGCAGCAGCAAAACCGTGAAAAGCCTAAGCGGAGTGAGCTTGAATATATTGTGCATGAAAATGGGTATAAGCGAATGGACGGAGAGAAGCTTAGGGGTATGCTTAAAAACAGCACTAAGGAAAAGGGTTTTGAAGATTGGATTAAGGCGTTTTGTGAACGGAAGTATAATTCCGAGTTTGCAAGGGAGATGTCACGGTCGGTTGGGGTTTATTTGAAGGGGTTTGAGGGGTAGAATTAGAAATTCTAGGAAACAACGATAGAAGCGAATTGTTTTTACAACGTTTGAACATTATAATACAATGAAGCATATATCCATTATTTTTGGAATTGATGTAGTGGTTTATTATGTATATTAGTGTCAAAATTTTAAAAAAAAATTACAAAGTTCGACAAATATATTGACACAAAGGCACTATGTAAAGTATATTATTAGTGTAAATGTAAATAATTTTATTAGGCACTTGTGCCTCTTAGTTCGCTTGTCGTATGCGACTAATAAATAGGCGACTTGCTTGTGATTGTCGCTTGCCTGTTGCGACTAATAAGATACAGGCTGGAAATGATTTTTGCCCCTCGTAAGAGGGGTTTTTTTACAGGAGAACGTTATGAAAATTACTCATTGTGGTTTATATAATGTTAGTGATGAATATTTTGCAAAATTCAAATGTGAATTTTTTACAGAAAACAAGGAAGAAATGCGCCCGTACTATTTAGCCCTAACTGATTTAGATGGAATTATTTGGTTAATTCCTCTTAGTTCTCAAGCAAATTCATACAGGCAAAAAATTGAAAAAGATGAATTAAAGTATGGAGAATGCTTGTTTTACCATATCGGAAAAATTGCTGACAAAGAGAGAGTCTTTTTAATTGGTCAAATCATTCCTATAACACCTAAGTACATAAAAAAGGAATTTACAATAAGTAGTTTGCATTATGTTGTTCGAGATGAAAAACTTGTTAAGTCTATACGTAAAAAGGCAAATAAGTATTTGAGGTTTGTGGTAGATGGCAGGTTGCGCCCAACTATTAATATTTATAAATTCAAAGAAGTGCTTCTGGCAGATGTGCAACAATAAAAAAGCCGCCCTAGGGCGGCATAAATTTTTAAATCAACTGACGATTTACGGGAAAATCCCTCTAATCTTTTTAGCAGCAACAAGCCTTTTCAAAGCAACCATATAAGCGCCAGTTCTATAAGTCACATTGTTTTCTTGAACTGTAGCGTGAACCTCGTCAAACGCCTTTTTAATAATAATTTCAAGACGCTTGTTAACTTCATCTTCTTCCCACATGAAAGATTGTTCGTTTTGAACCCACTCAAAGTAAGAAACTACAACACCGCCAGCGTTTGCCAAAATGTCAGGCATAATGTAAACACCCTTATCAGCAAGAATTTGGTCAGCTTCAAAAGAAGTTGGGCCGTTTGCGCCCTCAACAATTACTTTTGCTTTAACGTTTGGTGCAACCTCTGCTGTAATTTGGTTTTCCAAAGCGGCTGGAATTAAAAGGTCACATTCGCATGTAAGTGTTTCCGTGTTTGAAATGTGGCTTACGCCGTCTTTTTCGTAGCTGTCAAAAAACTTACCAGTGTTTTTGTAGTAAGAAGCAAGCTCTTCGGCGTCAAGACCGTCAGCACAGTATAAACCGCCAGAAACGTCACTCATTGCAACAATTTTGCAGCCAAGCTTTTGCAAAAGAATTGCAGCAACACCGCCAACATTGCCGCTGCCTTGTACAGCAACACGAAGACCTTCAAGCTCCATGCCTAAATGGTTTAAAATATGTGTAGCAGTAAGCATTACACCACGCCCAGTAGCTTCTACACGACCAAGAGAACCACCAATTTCAATTGGCTTTCCTGTAACAATTGCAGGAACAGAGTAGCCTTTGAACATGCTGTATGTATCCATAAACCAAGCCATAATTTCGCCGTTTGTGTTTACATCTGGTGCAGGAATGTCTTGCTCTGGCCCAATTAGTGGCAGAATGCTTGCAACGTAACGCCTTGTAAGACGGCGCAATTCATTTTTTGAAAGCTTTGAAGGGTCAACTGTAATTCCGCCCTTGCCGCCGCCGTAAGGAATGTTAACAACTGCACATTTAAAAGACATCCATGCGGCAAGTGCCTTAACCTCGTCCATGTTTACGTCTTGGTGGTACCTTACGCCGCCCTTGTAAGGGCCACGTGTGCTTGAATGCTGAATTCTATAGCCTTGGAAAACTTTAGTTGAACCGTCGTCCATTTCCACAGGGATAGAAACTTTAAGCTCTCTTTCAGGGTATTTAAAAGTGATATAGTCATTTTCCGAAAGACCAAGCTTTTTTGCAGCCATGTCCATAACGTCAAGCATGTTTTGATATGGATTGTAATTATTAGACATAAATTTCCCCTTCCAACATAAAAAATTATGCATGAGTGACAGAAGCGTGTTTCAATAAATAGTGTTAAATAAAAAAGTAATGTATAAATTGTTTAATGAATCAGCCTTCAAACACACTCTTTATATATATAATATATAGTTGTGCTGTAAATGTCAATAGGGTTATAGCGTTTTGTTAAGCTTTTCACAAAAAATATGTTGAAATTGATATATATCAATTTCAAACGTTTTAAACATTTTGTAAAGGGTAACTATAGGAAGCCCAACTACGTTGTAATAATCCCCATTTATCTTTTCAACAAGTGTTGCACCTTTGCCTTGAATTGCGTAAGCACCAGCTTTGTCAAACGGCTCTCCTGTTTTGATGTATGAATAAATTTCTTTTTCGTCAAGCTTTCTGAAAGTAACTTCCGTTTTGCAGTATTGGGTTTTTGAAATTGTGCGCGTGTCCTTTATATTACATATTGAAACGCCAGTAAAAACAAAATGTTCTCTGCCACTTAACATTTTTAACATTTCGTACGCCTCGGTTTCGTTTTGCGGCTTGCACAAAATTTTCCCCTCAACAAATACAACCGTGTCAGCGCCTATAATATAAGTGTCGCCAGTAGCACAATTGATGTTATTTTGTGACACAATTTTGGCGGCTACGGAATTTGCCTTTTCCAGTGACAGCCGTTTAACATAATCGGCTGGTGAACTGTCGCTTTTTATAGCTTCGTCTACGTCTGCTAAAACAATTTCAAACTTTAAGCCAAGCTCCTCAAGCAACTTTTTTCGTCTAGGTGATGCCGATGCCAGAACTAATTTCATTTTATAACTCCTCTTATTATATTTTGAGCATATTTTTTTACAAAAATTCTTTTATTTTAATATAATTTGTTGTATAATAAAAATGCAACTATATTTTTTTCAAATTGTTACAAAAGTATTAATGATATTAAATAAATTTTAATAGAATTGGTAAATAAAATATTTTTTATTGAATGACATTATCTATAACAAAACTACTATACAAAATTAATCGAGGGGTGAGCGCAGAGCATGGTATCAAACCAAATTTTACAAAATGCAATAGATGGGCTTAAAAGCATTACAAGGCAAGACATGACAGTTATCGAGCGTGAAGGCAGAGTTGTTGCAACAACTCATGAAAGCCAGCCTTACGCAGAGCTTGACGGCCTTGACACGTTTATTGCGTCACATGCCGAAAGTCAAAGTATTCAAGGGTACCAATACTTTAAAGTTTTTGATAACGGTGTGGCTGAATATATAGTTATCATAAAAGGTGTAGAGGAAGAATCTTACTTAGTTGGCAGAATTGCGGCGTTCCAGCTTCAAAGCTTAATTGTTGCGTACAAAGAACGTTACGACAAAGACAACTTCATCAAAAACCTTTTAATGGATAACCTTCTTTTGGTTGACATTTACAGCAGGGCTAAAAAGCTTCGCATCGAAAACAATGTTAGGCGTGTTGTGTTCCTTATTGAAGCAAAAATTGACAAGGACATGAACGTTGTTGACATAATTAGAAACATTTTCCCAGAGCGTCAGCGAGACTTTGTTACTGCCGTTGGAGAAAACAACATTATTTTGGTAAAAGAGCTTAAAGAGCGTGAAGGCAGAGACGAAGTTAATTCTATTGCAAAAACGCTTCACGACACAGTAAGCAGCGAAGCAATGTGCAACGTTTTTGTTGCAGTTGGTACTGTTGTAACAGATTTGAAAAACGTAAGTGCTTCTTTTAAAGAAGCTACTATGGCGCTTGAAGTCGGAAAAATTTTTGAAGCTGGCAAAAACATTGTTAATTATGAACAGCTTGGTGTTGGTCGGCTTATTTACCAGCTTCCTACTGCTATTTGCAAAATTTTCGTTGATGAAGTTCTTCACGGACAATCGCTTGACAGGTTTGACGAAGAAATGTTTGCGACTGCCGACACTTTCTTTGAAAACAACTTAAACGTTTCAGAAACTGCCAGGCAGCTTTACATTCACAGAAACACGCTTGTTTACAGGCTTGACAAGCTGCAAAAGCTTACAGGGCTTGACCTTAGAAGCTTTGACGACGCTATCATTTTTAAAATTACGCTTATGGTTTACAAATATATGGAGTACAAGGAAAAGCTTATGTATTAGGCTTTGCATTTATGTGTAAGCTTTGTTTGCCTAAATAACAAAAGTTTTGCCCACTTTTTCAAAAGTGGCGGGGTTTGGGGTAGAGCCCCAAGGTTTTAATTACTACAGGTTTTGAATTACTGCCCGTGTGTTAAATCCGATTAAGGAAGATGCTTTTTGATTGAACTAATAGACGTTACAAAAATTTATGAAAATGCTGCAAAGGGCATTTTGAACGTTTCTCTAAAAATTGAAAAGGGCGAGTTTGCCTTTATCGTTGGTACAAGCGGCTCTGGTAAGTCCACTTTGGTTCGGCTTCTTTTAAAAGAGCTAGAGCCTACCGAGGGTAAAATAATTGTAAACGGCGACAGCTTAACCGAGCTTAAAAGGAAGGAAGTGCCTTTGTTTAGGCGTAAAATGGGCGTTGTTTTTCAAGACTTTAGGCTTTTGAAAAACAAAACCGTTTACGAAAACGTTGCCTTTGCCATGCAAATTGTTGAAGCTGGTAACAGGGAAATTAGGCGTTCTGTTCCTGCTGTTTTGGCAATGGTGGGGCTTCAAAAAAAGGCAAAGGCTTTTCCAAACCAGCTTTCAGGGGGCGAGCAGCAGCGCACAGCTTTAGCACGTGCAATTGTTAACAAACCATCTTTGCTTCTTTGCGACGAACCAACAGGCAACCTTGACCCACAAACAGCATGGGAAATTATGAACCTTTTAGAAGACATTAACGACAGGGGTACAACCGTTGTCGTTGCTACGCACGCAAAGGACATTGTTGACCAAATGAAAAAACGGGTTATTACGTTAAGCAACGGCGTGCTCCTTAGAGACATTGAAAAAGGCGGTTATAGCGATGAAGCTTAGGAGTATAAGGTACTACATTAGAGAAGCGGTAACAAACCTTTTTAGAAACAGCTTAATGACACTTGCGTCAATTGGCACAGTTATGTCGTGCATTTTTATACTTTCAATTTCGTTTGCTGTTGCCGCTAATATAGACTTTATTTTGCACCAGTTTGGAACTACGCTTGGGTTTAGCGTAATTATCGAAAGAGATACGGACTCAGACACTGTAAACGCTTTGTATAATAAAATAGCGGCTATTGATAACATAAAAGCAGTAAAATATGTTTCGTCTGCCGAAGCTTTGCAAAGAATGACTAAAGATTTGAAAGACAACAAAGGAATTTTGGCAGGGCTTGAAAAAGACAACCCACTTCCACGCTCGTTTGAAATTACAGTAGCTGACCCTGCGTTTCAAGAAGAAGTAGTAAAAAGCCTTGAGGAACTTTTAGACTTAGGCATTGAAGAAATAAATTACGAATCGAACATTGCAAACATGCTTGTTGCTATAAATAATGGAATTAGAATTGTTAGCTTTTTCATTATTGCGGCACTTTTTGCTATTGCCGTCGTAATTATTGTTAATACAGTAAAGCTTACGGTAAACAGCAGAAAAACTGACATTAACATAATGAAATATGTTGGTGCTACGGACTGGTTTATTCGTTGGCCGTTTATTATTGAAGGAATTTTGATTGGGATAATTGGTGCGGTTATTCCGCTTTTGATAGGGCTTTTTGGTTATGGGCAAATTATAAACTTTGCTTATGACAACTTGAAAATTTTGAACAATTTAATTTTGTTTTTGCCTGTAGCTCAAATTTATAATGTGCTTGTGCCGTTTGCACTTGCGCTTGGAATAGTAATTGGTGCGTTTGGCAGTGCTTTTTCTATTAAGAAGTATTTAAAGGTGTAAATTAATGGGGTGATTGCTTGAAAAAATATAAGCAAAAGCTTGCTTTGGCTTTAGCTGTTGTTTTTACTTTGTCGATGCCTTTTAGCATAACAACATATGGTAAAAATGTAAAAGACTTGAAAAACCAGCAAAGCACAATTAAAAGCAACACAAAGCAAGCAACTGAACTTTTAAACAAAACAGCAGAGGAAAAACGAGCAGTTCTTTCAGAAGTTGAAACAATTGATGAACAATTGGAAGAAGTTTCCAATGAGCTTATTTTAATAAACGATGAGCTTGAAAAAACAACTGCTCTACTTGAAATTACAGAGCAAGAGCTTAAAGATGCCGAAGCAGAGCGTGAAAGGCAGTATGAAATTTTAAAGGAACGCTTGCGCTTTATGTACGTAAACAGCAAAGTTGGGTACATTGACATTCTTTTTCAAGCTACCAGTTTGTCGGACTTTTTAAACAGAATGGATTACATAACTAGAATTTACGAGTACGACCAAGAAATTCTTGACAAGCTGACAGAAATAGAAGAAAACATTAACACAATGTTACAGGAAACAACAGACCATAAAAACGAAATTCAGGCACTTCAGCTTGCACAAACAAGCAAAATGCAATTGCTTGAAGAAACACTTGCAGAGAAAAAGCAAATTGTAAAAAAGCTTGACGCTGATGAGCAAAAGTACAAAAACCAAATTGAGCAGCTTCAAGCGGCGAATGTTGCCGTTGAAAAAATGATTAAAAACGCTTTGGCAGAGCAGGCAAAGCTTGCCTCTTCAAAGCAACAGGCTGTTTATACAGGCGGTAAAATTGCATGGCCAATTCCTTCAAGCTCTAACATTACGTCACCTTATGGCCCACGCAAAAACCCAATTAACGGCAGGGGTGAAAACCACACAGGCATTGACGTTTCTGCAAAGGTTGGCGCAAGCATTGTTGCGGCCGAGGGTGGCACAGTTATTTATTCAGGAGTAATGAATGGATACGGATACGTTGTTATAATTGACCACGGAAATTCACTTAGCACGCTTTACGCACACAACTCAAAGCTTCTTGTTGAAAAGGGGCAGAAGGTTAATAGGGGGGACGTAATTTCAAAGGCTGGAAGCACTGGGTATTCTACAGGGCCGCACCTTCATTTTGAGGTTAGGGTAAACGGTGTTGCAACAAACCCTATTCCCTATGTAAAGTAGGTTGAAAATTTTTGCATTTATATTGTGTCTAAAGGTAGGTGTTGTATGCAGGCAATAATGGAAGGGCTTTTTGATGCGGTTTATTTAGTTTCGGTTGTTAGCATTGGCTTTTTAATGTATAAAAAAAGCGGCGGCAGAAGGCAGTACAAAATGTTTGGGCTTATGGCAATTGTTCTTGGGCTTGGAGATTCTTTTCACCTTGTGCCTAGGGTTTATGCACTTTTTACAACCGGGCTTAGGGAAAATGCTGCTATTTTAGGGTTTGGCAAGCTTGTAACTTCAATTACAATGACAGTTTTTTATGTAATTTTGTTTTTGATTTGGCGTGAACGGTACAAAATTAGCGGTATGAGAGGGATTTCATATTCAGTTTATGGGCTTGCCGCTTTAAGAATTGCACTGTGTCTTTTTCCGCAAAACGACTGGTTTAACTATGATGCGCCACTTTCTTGGGGCATTTATAGAAACATTCCGTTTGCAGCGCTTGGCATTGTTATAATTTTCATTTTTTATAACGAGGCAAAACGCAACGGTGATAAAGCTTTTAAATACATGTGGCTTGCAATTACGCTTTCTTTTGCTTTGTATGCGCCTGTTGTTTTGTGGGCAGACACTTACCCAATTGTTGGAATGTTAATGATTCCAAAAACGCTTGCTTATGTTTGGGTAGTTTTGATGGGTTACTTTGAATTTAGGCGAAGCAACAGGCTGAAAGTTGTATAGATATTGTTATTACAAAAATTGTTAATAATTTATTAACAATTTTATGGTAATTAAGTTGACATTTTGTGTCCTCTATATTACAATATTCCAATAAAATATTATAGGGAGAGATTAATTTGAAAAGATTTGTAGCTTTATTGTCAGCAACTCTTTTAGCATTCTCATTTTCTGCTACAAGTATGGCAGCAGATGCAGTTTCTAGTTCAACATCTGCAGGTTGGTCAGCAACTGCAGCACCAGCAGCGACACCAAAACCAGTAGCAACACCAAAGCCAGTAGCAACTGCTACTCCGAAGCCAGCAACACCAGCACCTGTTGCAACTCCTGCGCCAACTCCAGCACCTGTTGCGACCCCTGCACCAACACCAGCACCAGCACCTGTTGCAACTCCTGCACCAACTCCAGCGCCTGTTGCTACACCTGCACCAGTGGAGAAGAAAACTACTACATATCGTGGCTTGCTCACTAGTGGTACAGACACACAAGTTGTTCTTAATGTTGTTTTAGACGGAGACACAATTGAAGACGTTTCCTTCAGAGTTCTTTACTCAAGGGGCACTGACTATTTAAAAGCAACTGACCCAAAGGGTGTTAAAGAAAGAACAATGTATCAAGAACTTTTGGACTACTTAAAGGGCAAAAAAGTTTCTGCTGTTAACGACCTTTACAAAGTTGAAGGGCTTGACGGCGTATCATCAGCTACAGTTTTAGGCGGAAAAGTTATTTCTGCGTTCAATGATGCTATTTCAAGAGGACCTTTTGAATTAGGCTCTGAAGATGACAAAATTGTAACAAAGAAATACCGTGACGGCGATTACAGAGGCTTCTACACAGGTAGCCAAGAACTTGAAGTTGCAGTTAACTACACGCTTAAAGACAACAAAATTACAAACATTTACTACACAAAGCTTACTTCTCGTGGTAAAGACTACTTAAAAGCTACAGATTCTGCTTCACGCAAGACAGTAGTTCAATGGAACAACTTCATTTACCACTTAATTGGTAAAGACGTTTCTGCTATCAACAACCTTTACGGCGAAGACGTTGACGGTACTTCAACTGCAACTGTGCCAATGGGCAAAATTATTTCCCCAATTATGGACGGTTTAAACAGAGGACCATACAAGCCAGCTAGAGTTTATAGAAACGACCGCAAGCTTGAAAACGGTACATACCGTGGTACATACTCTGTTGCAGGTTCAGCAGAAGTTACACTTGAATACGTTGTTAGTGGCAACAAAATTAAAGACATTGCATACAAGAGCCTTGTTTACCGTGGTACAGACTACTTGAAGTCTGAAGATGCAAAGCATATTGCACTTAAAAAGCAATATCAAGAACTTTTGGACTACTTAAAGGGCAAAGACGTGTCACACATTGAAGACATGTACAGCTTAAAGGACATTGACGGTTTATCGTCTGCAACTCTTAGAAGTGCAAAAGTTGTTTCAGCATTTAACGATGCTGCAAACAGAGGCGTTTATAAGAAGTAATAATAAATTTTTAGGGGAAGCTTGGCTTCCCCTTTTTGTTTTGGTTATACAAACGAAAACGCTTCAACATCAAACAACCCTTTAGTCGTAAGGCGCAAAGCTGGAATTACAGGCAACCCCAAAAAGCCAAGTATCATAAACGGGTTTATTTCTTTGTTTACGTTTAAAATGTCATACGCCTGTTTAGTAATAGTTTCCATTTCAATGTTTATTTCTTCAAGTGGCTTGTCAGACAAAAGCCCAGCAATTGGAAGGTTTAGCATGTTTAAAACTTTACCGTTATGAGCAAGCACAATTCCGCCGCCGCTTACTGACAGCTTTTTAACCGCAACAACTATGTCACCGTCGTTGTCGCCAGCAACAACTATGTTGTGGGCATCGTGGCAAACTGTTTGTGCAATTGCACCGTTTTGTATGCCCAGCCCTTCAATTAAACCAAGCCCAATTTCGTCTTTTGCCTTGTGTCGCTCAATTACGGCAGCTTTGCAAACGTCAATCCCTTTTACATGCTCAAAGCAGCCGTTTTTGTCAAGACGCACAATTCGCTTATGCTTTGTTGTAACTATGCTGTCTTTTGTTAAGCCAATAACGGTTGCAACTTCACTGTTTAGCCTAAGCTTTAGGCTGTCTTCTGTGATAGGCTTTAGCTTTACCGTAAAAAGAACTTTTGTTTCGGAAGCGATTCTTCCTGCAAAAAGAGCTTTTCCGTCTTTGGCAACAAGCTTTCCAGCTTTGTATACCTTTGACACGTTGAAATTTTTCAAGTCGTCAAGCACAACAATGTCGGCTTTATAGTTTGGGGCGATTGCACCTTTTCCCTTTAAGCTGTAACATTCGGCGGCGTTTAGCGTAGCCATTGTAACAGCAATTAATGGGTCTAAGCCGTTTTCAACAGCAAGCCGCATTGCAGAATTTATGTGCCCTTCGTTTATAATTTCGTTTGGGTGGCGGTCGTCTGTGCAAAAAACAAAACGGCGGAAGTTTTTTTCGTTGATGCCTTTTACAAGGTGTTTAACTTCTTTACATGCTGAACCATTTCTTACTAATATGTACATTCCAAGGCGAGACTTTTCAACCATTTCAGAAACGGTTGCACACTCATGGTCGGTTTTTGCGCCGCTTGCAGCATACGCCGCAAGGTCGCAGCCACAAAGCCTTGGGGCGTGGCCATCAATTATTTTTCCGTCTGCGGCAACAATCTTTTTTAAAACGGCTTCATCTGCCGTGCAAACGTTTGGGTACGACATAAGTTCCCCAAGTCCATATGCGTCGTTTTGGGAAAGAAGTGCGGAAATTTCTTTTTCGTCTAAAACTGCACCTGTACTTTCAAACGAAACTGCTGGTACGCATGAGGGCGCCATAATTTTAATATCAAGCGGCAAGTCGTTACAGTCGGCAAGCATAAAGCGTATGCCGTCTGCACCGCAAACGTTTGCGATTTCGTGCGGGTCGGCAATTACTGTAAGCGTGCCAGACGGAACAACCGCTCGTGCAAACTGGCTTGGCGTAACCATTGACGACTCAATGTGAACGTGTGCGTCAATAAAAGCTGGGGCTACAAACTTGCCGTTTATGTCAACTTCTTCTAATCCGTCATATTTTCCGATAGCGGCAATTAAGCCGTCACAAATTGCAACATCACCTTCCACAATTTCTTGCGTAAAAACGTTTACAACCTTACAATTTTTTAAAACAAGCTCGGCTTTGTGCCTTCCTGCTGCTACGTCTATCCGTTTTTTCAGAAGCTCTAGCTTTTTTTGTTCCTCATGCGTTTCCATTTTAAAGCCCCCTTTCGGTTTTGACTAAACTTTCAGAGTGTGAAACAGCTTCCTTCCTTATTTTTTCTTCATCAATTGTTAAAAGCTTTCCACCACGGACTACAACTTCACCGTTTACAATTGTTGTGTCAACGACGCTTGTGTTTCCGCAGCAAACAATTGCAGTTGCAACGGAGTGGCAACCAGCATATGCTATGTCGTTTAAGTTTATTGCAATCAGGTCAGCGCCTTTTCCAGTTTCAACCGAACCAATGTCGTTTCGCCCAAGAACTTTTGCGCCGCCTTTTGTTGCCATTTCAAGTGTTTGCATTGCAGAAAGCCCATTTTCGGCATACTTCAAATGGTTTAAAAGGTACGCACGGCGAACTTCCTCCCACATTGATGAGCCGTCGTTTGATGCGCTTCCGTCCACAGCTACCCCGATTTTTATACCCATGCGAACAAGTTCAGACGTGCGGCAAATTCCACTTCCAAGCTTCATGTTAGAAGATGGGCAATGGGCTATGCCAACGCCAGCTTTTTTAAGCCGTGCAAGCTCGGTGTCATTAAAAAAAATGCCGTGGGCAAACCAAACACGTTCGTTTAGCCAGCCAACGTCTTCCATTAAATCAACAGGGCGCAAGCCATATTTTTCCAGGCAAAAGTTTTCTTCGTCGATTGTTTCGCAAAGGTGAGTGTGCAGCATTATGCCGTATTTTTCTGAAAGCTGTGCAGAATTTTTCATAAGTTCTTTTGTAACGGAGAAAGGAGAACATGGGGCAAGTGCAACCCTTTTCATTGAAAGGTTTTTGTTGTCGTGGAACTTTTCTATAAGCCGAACGGAGTCTTCTAAAATTTGTTCCTCGGTTTGAACAACTTGGTTTGGCGGAAGCCCACCCTTGTCCTTGCCAAGTGACATGGAGCCACGGGTTGCATGGAAGCGGATTCCAATTTCTTCGGCGGCTGAAAATTGCTTGTCAATTAAAAAGCTGCTAGTATTTTGCGGAAAAACATAATGGTGGTCGGTAGTTGTGGTGCAACCTGTTTTTAAAAGCTCGGAAAACCCAACCATTGAGCCGTAGTAAACTGTTTCGTCTGTTAGGTGCTTCCAAAACTCGTAAAGCCCAACTAGCCAAGGAAAAAGCGGCTTTTCCTGCACCTCGTCAATTCCACGGAAAAGCGTTTGGTACAAGTGGTGGTGTGTGTTTACAAACCCCGGTAAAACAGCTTTTCCACACATGTCAAGAGTTTCTGCTTCGGGGCAATTTATGTTTTTTCCAATTTGTGAAATTTGGTTTCCGTCAAGCAAAACGTCAACGTTTTGAAGTGTTTCGTTTGTTTCATTAAAAGTAAAAAGCCATGATATATTTTTAAGAAGTTTTTTTGCCATTGCATACCTCCTATAAGAGAAGCGGCTTGTTGTGCACAAGCCGCTTAGTAGTAAAACTTATAAATATTTTAAGCAAAGAACAGCTTGAAAAGGAACAAAATTGAAATAACAATCATTACAACACTTACGTCCTTTTGTTTGCCAACTAAAAGCTTTAATACAACATAACTTAAAACGCCGAAAACAAGCCCTTCTGAAATGCTGTATGTTAAAGGCATCATTATAATTGCCATAAAGGCTGGGAAGCCTTCGGAAAAGTCTGAAAAGTCAATTTTTTTAACAGACTCAATCATAAATAGCCCAACAATTATAAGAGCAGGCGCAGTTGCAAAAGCTGGAATTGCAAAGAAAATTGGTGAAAAAATAAGTGCTACTGCAAAGAGAGCCGCCGTAACAAGTGATGAAAGCCCTGTTCTTCCGCCTTCGGCAACACCTGCTGCACTTTCAACAAAAGTTGTAACTGTTGATGTACCTACAACAGCACCAAACGTTGTGCCGACAGCGTCTGCAAGAAGTGCTTGTTTAAGCCTTGGAAGCTTGCCATTTTTATCAAGGAAGCCTGCTTTTTCTGAAACGCCGATAAGTGTACCAATTGTGTCAAACACGTCTACAAAAAGGAAGGTGAAAACCAAAGTGATAAATGTCCAAATGTTAAAGTTTTCTATTTGAGAAGAAAATGCAACAAAGATGTTGTCGGTTGTGGCTGGAGGTAAAGAAACTATTGAAGAAGGGATAAGAGAAAACGCACCAGCATCTGGGTTTACAACGTAAAGCCCTGTAAGCTGGCAAACAATGCCTATAATGTAAGTAATAATAATTCCCCAGAACAAAGCACCTTTAACCTTTTTAATCAAAAGCACCATTGTAATAATTATGCCAACCATTGCAAGAATTGTAGTAATGCTTTTTACGTCGCCAAGCGCAACTGAAGTTGCTTCGTTAGAAACGACAAGCCCTGCATTTTTAAGCCCGATAAACGCAATGAACAGCCCAATCCCTACGCTTACTGCGTACTTCAAGTTTTTTGGAATGCTGTCAAAAATTGCTTCACGCACGTTTACAAGTGACATTAAAATAAAAATGACACCTTCAGTGAATACCGCTAAAAGTGCCATTTGCCAACCGTATGTAAGTGCTACAGAAAATGTGAAAAACGCATTAAGCCCCATGCCTGGTGCAAGTGCAAACGGATAGTTTGCAATAAGTGCCATTGTCAAGGTTGCAACGACAGACGCAAGAGCAGTTGCAGTAAACACAGAGCCCCAGTCCATTCCGCTTGCTGACAGCATGTTTGGGTTTACTATAAGGATATACGCCATTGTCATAAACGTAGTAAGCCCTGCGTAAACCTCGGTGGAAACAGTTGTTTTGTTTTCCTTCAGCTTAAAAAACTTTTCCATTGCTATTCCTCCCTAAAATATTCAACGTGAATTTGAAATTTAAAAGCCTTTAAAATTTAGTCCGTAGAACTTAGTCCATAAAACTTTCTAAAAGGCTTTAGCTTCAAAATTCAAATGAGATGAAAAGTTACACCAATAAAATAATGGATTAAACTTAATTTGTCAATTACCAATTTCGGTAGTAAAGGAGTGGTGCTTGAATAGCTGATGTTCCAAGTTAGAAATTATGCATAATTATACAATGTCAAATTATAAGTATTTAACAAATGGATTTAATGTTTAGATGTCAAGGTTCGGAAAAAATTACAATTAGGATTGTATAAATTTTTGCTTTTTTGTACATATAAGTCGAAATTAGGCGTCGTTTACACACTTTTCCACTGCATTTAAAATGTTTTCATACCCTGTACAGCGGCACAAGTGTCCAGAAATAAGCACTTTAAGCTCGTCACGGCTATACTTTTTGCCTGTGCCGACAATTTCAACGGCTGTTAAAATTAAACCAGGGGTACAAAAGCCACATTGCACGGCTGCTTCTTCGATAAACGCTTTTTGAACACGGTTCAATTCTCCGTCTTCCGAAAGAAGCCCTTCCACTGTTAAAATGTTTTTTCCTTCTGCCCAAACAGCCAAGTATATGCACGAATTAAAGCCTTTTCCGTTAATCAAAACGGTACATGCGCCACACTCGCCAACTTCACAGCCTTTTTTCACGCTTGTTAAAAACAGCCTGTTTCTAAGCATGTCGGAAAGCGATTCCCTTTCGTCAACGGCAACAGTTACGTTTTTGCCGTTTACCACACAATTAATTGTTTTCATGGGCGTCGCCACCTCCGTTTTTAATTGCCTGTACAAAGGCTCTTTTTGAAATTTCTGAAGCAATTTGCAACCGAAATTCTTTTGATGCACGCCATGACGTTCTTGGGTTAATTTCTTCGGTAACGCCTTTTGAAATTGTGGAAAGAAGCTCTCTTGTAACTTGTTTGCCAATTAAAGCTTCTTCGGTTTTCTTGCACCGCATTGGAACAGGGGCGGCTGTGCCGAACGAAATTCTTAAATCGGAAATTACGTTTTTCGTTTCGTCAAGCTTACACAAAACACAGCAAGCCAAAGTTGCAATGTCCATTGCGTTACGCATTGCGTACTTTATGTAGTGTCCGCTAAAGCCTTCGTAGTCAGCTTTTTTAATTTTTAGTGCAGTTACTACGTCGCCTGTTTTTAAGTTTACTTTTCCTGCACTAATGTAAAAGTCGGAAAGGGGCATTTCCTTTTTGCCGTCTGCACCCATTATTTCAACAGTTGCGTTTAACGCAAGAAGCGTTGCGCCAGAATCTGCGCTTGTTACACCGTTTGAAACGTTTCCGCCAATTGTGCCAATGTTTCTAACTTGCGGCCCTCCAACTTGGCTTACAGCCTGTGCCAAAACAGGAATGTGTTTAAGAACAATTTCGTTTTCGGCTACATCAGTAAAGCTGGTTAGTGCGCCAATTGTAATTGTTCCGTTTTCGTCACTATCTTCTTCAATCGAAACACCACGAAGCTCATCAAGCCCAAAAATGCTAACAAGCGAAACACCAGCAAGCCTGCCTTCACGTACTTGTATTAGCACGTCGCTTCCGCCAGCGATAATTTTTGCCTGAGGGTCTTTTACCAAAGCGTTTACGGCGTCTTGCACTGATGTTGCTTCGTAAACCGATTTAATGTCATACATGCAAAACACCTCCTGCTACAAGCTTTTCAAAAACGTTTTGCGGCGAAAGCGGAATTTTTTCAAACGCTACGCCTGTTGCGTTTAAAACGGCGTTTCTAATTGCCGCCGCTTGTGGAATTGTTGGTGGCTCGCCAAGAGACTTGTTGCCGTAAGGGCCTGTTGGGTCGTAAAGCTCGACAAAGTCGGCATTTAACGTTGGTGTGTCAAGGCTTGTTGGCAGCTTGTAGTCAAGCAAGTTGTTGTTTAGCGGCTTGCCTTTGTCGTCAAAAAGCATTGCTTCGGAAAGGGCGTAGCCTAAGCCCATGCTCATTCCGCCGTGAACTTGTGCCTCGGCAAGCTTTGGGTTTAAAAGCCGTCCGCTGTCGTGGACGTTTATTATGTTTACAATGTTTACTTTGCAAAGAGGAACGTCAACTTCAACTTCGGCAAAGCAAACGCCTGTTGAAAGCGTGTTTGTTTCGCAAAGGTTTGAAACCTCGGCTGTTATGTGCCTGCCGTTTTCGGTGTTGTAAAATGACTCCATTGCTAAATCTTCCAGAGAAATTAACGGCTTTTGCGTTTGCTTAACAATTAATTCTGCGTTTGAAATGTCAAGCAAATAAGGCTCGTAACCTGTTAAAACTTTTGCATAGTCGAGTATTTTTTGCTTTAAAAGCTCGGCTGTTTTTCTTAACGCCATGCCGCTGACGTATGACTGGCGTGAGGCGTATGCGCCTGTGTCAAACGGCGTTACATCAGTGTCTTGTGTAGAAATTAGGTGCACATTTTCAATTGGAATGCCAAGCGTTTCAGACGCCATTTGTGAAAACACAGTGTCTGCACCTTGCCCAATTTCCGTTGCGCCAAGCTGAACTTGCACAGAGCCGTCTTGGTTTAAAACAATTCGGCAGCAAGCGTGTTCAAGGCTAATTGGGTGTATACCAGTTTTGTAAGTGAACAATGCCATTCCTACGCCACGAAGTTTTTCACCTTGTTTTTCTACATTGTCACTAGCACGCTTTTCGTCCCAGCCTATAAACTTTTTACCTTTTGCAATGCACTCACGAAGCCCGTTTGTGTGGCTTTTTATCGGTGGGGCTAAAGGGTCGAAGTACCCTTCTTCGATTGCATTTTTCAACCTAAGCTCTACAGGGTCTATGCCAAGCTTTTTTGCAATGTCATCAACGTGGCTTTCCACAGCAAAAACTACTTGTGGAATTCCGTACCCACGCATTGCGCCTGCTGACGGTAGGTTTGTATAAACGGTGTAAGCTTCGCACGCTGTAGCATCTGCGTAGTAGCAGTCACGGAAAGCGGCTGTTGCGTTTGCAACAATTGAATGACCGTGTGAAGCGTAGCCGCCTTGGTTAGAGTACGCTGTCATTTTCCGTGCAACAAACTTGCCGTCTTTTGTAACTGCTGTCATTAAGTTAAACTTAATTGCATGGCGTGTGCGTGTGCTAACAAAAGTTTCTTCCCTTGAAATGGCAAGCTTTACGCAACGTCCACCAACTTGCGTTGACAAAAAGGCGTTAAGCGGCTCGTAAAGAACTTCTTGCTTGTTGCCAAAGCCGCCGCCAATGTAAGGCTTAATTACCCGAACTTTGCCCCACTTTATGCCAAGCGCCTGGCCAACGACACGCCGCACAATGTGCGGAATTTGCGTTGACGAAACTACAACGACACGCCCGTTTTCCATGTAGGCGTAAGAAATTGGCGGTTCAATGTGACAGTGCTGAACAATTTGCGTTTCAAAGCTTCCTTCCACAACAACTAAACCGTCCTGTTTGACGGCTTCGTCAAAGTTGCCAAGCTCAAAAGATGAGTGTGCCAAAATGTTACGCTCGTACCCTTCGTGGATTAACGGCTTGCCCTCCTGCATTGCTTGTTCAACCGAAAGAAGCGGTTCGTATTCTTCGTAGCAAACTTTAATTAAGGATAAAGCTTTTAATGCCGCCACTTCGTCTGTTGCAACTACGGCCGCAATGTCGTCGCCGTAGTATCGGACATTTGTGTTCAAAAGCTTTCTGTCGGCTACGTCTTGGTGCGCCTTGTCAGTTGACCACGGGTGGCCTGCCGTTGGAAAAGTGATGTCTGGGACGTCAAAGCACGTCACAATTTTCACTACACCTTCAACCTTTTTAGCTTCTTCTGTGTCAATTTGCAAAACTTTACCGTGTGCAATTTTGCTGTGCAAAACTTTTGCAACCAGCATTTCGCCGTGGAAAAAATCGTCTGTGTATTTTGCTTTGCCTGTTACTTTTAGCTCGGCATCTACACGGTTCACAGATTTTCCTACGCTCATGCGTTCACCTCCTAGGGGAGAGGTTAGCTTTTTAATAATTCTCCCTCAATAATTAAAAAATCATCTTGACTGTCTACGTCAAGCATTTCGACCCTGCTATCAGCTTCGCATAAAATAAGCCTATCTGCATTTTTGGAAGCTACATAACCCCCGCCCTTATTACGGTCGAGACCCTTTAAATCATCTTTAAAAAGGTTTGGGAAAATTATTGGGTTGCCACGGACGCCGCAGAAGCTTTGCGCCACAATGTTTTGCGGATTGTTGTAAAACGTTTGTATAAGCCGTTTAACAGAGCTTTTTTTGCGCAGCGGCTGGTCGCAAACTGAAAACATGTAGCCGTCTGCTTCGCCCACAAAATCAAGCCCTGCTTTTATGCTTGTGTTTATCCCTTCTTTGTAATTTTTGTTAAACACTGTTTTAATGCCGTACTCGTTTGCAATTTTTAAAACGTCTTCGTCGTGTGCAACAAGCACAGTTTGGTTTAGCATTTCAAGGGGAAGTGCTTCGATTGTATAGCACAATAGGGGCTTGCCTAAAAGCGGCGTCAAAAGCTTGTTTGCACCAAAACGGCTAGAAGCACCTGCTGCTAAAAGTATGCAGTTTATAGTTATTTCTTTAGTTTCCATAGTTGTAGTTCATTCTTCTTTTCTGTTTTTTTAATTTGTAAAGGAAGCTTTGTTCGGAAAATTCCGTCAAAGCTGTAGTATGCGCCTTGAATTGCTGGCGCAGTTGGAATTGACGCAATTTCGCCCACACCCTTTGCGCCGAACGCTTCTTCCGAAACATTTCCTTTTACCAAAATTGTTTCGACAGTAGGTGCTTTGTCGGCTCGCAAAAGCCCAAGAGTGCCAAACTTAGCTTGCGGCACGCCGTCTTTTAAAGGGAAGTTTTCTGTAAGCGCATAACCAGCAGACATTACAACGCCGCCTTCAATTTGCCCTTCGACAGAAACAGGGTTTATTGGTTGCCCAACGTCATGCGCCGCTACAATTTTTACAAGGTTTCCGCTGTCGTCAAGTATGGCGACTTGGGCAGCGTAGCCATATGCAACGTGGCTAACAGGGTTTTCTTTCTCTGTGCCGATTTTGTCAGTTTTTGGTGCGTATTCTCCAAAATACTCGTTTCCTTCAAGGCTTGAAAGCGACTTTTCCACAAGGTCAAGCGCAAGCTTTTGTGCGGCAAAACGTGTTGCTTCGCCTGTAAAAAGTGTTTGGCGTGAAGCAGTGGTAACGCCGCTGTTCGGCGTTTTTTCCGTGTCTGGGTCGTGGATAATTATATCTTTTGGGGAAAGACCTGTTGCTTCGCACGTAATTTGAAGAAGAACGGTTTGCAGCCCTTGCCCAATGCACGCCGCACCAGATAAAACGTGAACTTTTCCACCTTCAACTTTAATTTTGCAACGCCCAACGTCTGGAACACCTACGCCAAGCCCAGAGTTTTTAATTCCGCAAGCAATTCCAGCAAATTTGTTTTGGTAGAACGCATCTTTTACGGCTTCTAAACATTGCACAAGCGCTGTTGAGCTGTCAGCAATTTGCCCATTTGGAAGCGTTTGCCCTGGACGAATTGCGTTCCTCATGCGAATTTCCCACGGCGAAATGCCAACCATTTCCGCCAACAAATTTAAGTTGCACTCTGTTGCAAACAAGCTTTGTGTCACGCCAAAGCCACGGAACGCACCTGCTGGTGGGTTGTTTGTGTAAACCGCCTTGCCGACAATTTCAATGTCGTGGTAGTTGTACGGCCCAGGGGCATGGGTGCAAGCCCTTTGCAAAACTGGGCCACCTAAAGAAGCATATGCACCTGTGTCGGAAATTATTGTTGCTTTCATAGCTGTTAAAATTCCGTTTTCGTCACACGCCGTTGTAAATTCCATTTCCATGGCGTGGCGTTTTGGGTGGACGTTTATACTTTCTTGACGTGACAGCTTAAACTTCACTGGCTTGCCTGTTTTTTGTGCAAGCAGGGCAGAGTAGTGCTGAACCGACATGTCTTCTTTGCCTCCAAATCCGCCGCCTACGGTCATTGTTTTAACATGCACTTTTTCCGTAGGAAGCCCAAGCACCTCCACGCACTCGTGCTGTGTTTGGAACGCACTTTGGTCAGAGCAATAAATTACAATTCCACCATCACTTTTTGGAACACTAACTGCACATTCAGGCTCTAAAAAAGCGTGTTCCGTGAAAGGTGTGCTATATCTTTTTGTTACGACATATTTACTGTTTTTTATTACATCTTCGGGGTTGCCACGCCTAAGCTTTTGCACAAAAAGGACGTTGCCGTCTTCGTGAAGAAGCGGTGCGCTTTTGTGCAAAGCATCTTTTGGTGAATTTATTACTGGTAGAACATTATATTCTATTTCTATAAGCTTTTTTGCCTGCTCTAAAATTTCTTTTGTTTCGGCAGCTATAAGCACAATTCCGTCGCCTATATACCTTGTAACTTCGCCTTCACCAATTAAAACGTCCCAATCCTTTTTTAAATGGCCAATTTTTTTGGCAGCTGGCAAGTCTTTTGCTGTAATTACAGCGTGTACACCAGAAAGGCTTTCTGCTTTTTCTGTATTTATTTTTTTTATGTAAATTCTAGGGTAAGGTGGGTGAACAACTCCACCGTATAACATTCCATCAAAAAACAAATCGTCTGTATAAAAGGCTTCGCCCAAAGCTTTTTTAACGGCATCTACTCGTGGAATATTTTCGCCTATTCGCCCTGTAAAGTTTTCGCTTGGAATTTCTTCGTTTTCTCGAAAAATTTTTGCCGCAAGTTTAATTGCTTCGACAATTTTAATATACCCTGTGCAGCGACAAATGTTGCCTTTTATTGCCGTTTTAATTTGCTCATCAGAAATTTGGTTTTTTTCATGTTGCAAATTTTTATCCAGCAAAGCTTTTGCGCTTATAATCATTCCGGGGGTGCAAAAGCCGCATTGAACCGCACCGCATTTTGCAAAGGCATAGGAATAAACACTTTTTTCACGCTCGGTTAATCCTTCAAGCGTAACAATTGTTTTTCCGTCAACTTTGCCGGTTGTAGTAACACAAGCTTTTGTTGCTACGCCGTCAATTAAAAATAAGCAAGTTCCACATGCGCCTTCTTCACAGCCGTTTTTTACTGATGTAAGGCGCAATTCATCACGCAGAAAGTGCAGGAGCTTTGTTTCTTTGTCAGTACAAACAACTTTTCCGTTTACTATAAAGCTTGACATAGCTTTCACCTTTTTTGTTTGACTTATTAAGTTTATTTTATTACATAATCTACAAAAAAACAAGCAAAAATTATAAATAATTAGTAAAATTAATCAAACAAACATACTTTAACAATTGAACCCTTTTCAATTGTTGTAACACCAGCTTTTGCTACGACGTATCCGTCTGCTTGTGCAATGTTTGCTATAAGTGACGAACGGATAGGGTAGGGGAATGCTTCTATGGTTTCTTTACTTGCGTTTAACGAAACGGCAAAATGCTCGTCAAAGTCGGCGTTTGATGAAATTTGTTCCGATAATACAGCTTCGACATATGGTTGGAACTTTTTTGTTAAGTCTTTTTTTGCCGTGAAAATGTGTTTGACAATTAGCAGCATAATAAAAAAGGCTGAAACTGTGTTTCCTGGAAGCCCGACTATTGGCGTGGCGTTATAGTTTGCAATTATCGTTGGCTTGCCTGGGCGAACAGAAATTCTTCTTGTTAAAAAGGTTATGCCGTGAAGTTTTTCAAGCACCTTGAAGGTGTTGTCCTTTTTGCCGACAGAGCTGCCTCCTGTTATTATTAAAATGTCACAACTTGAAGCCGCTTTTTGTACCGTTTGAAAAAGCAGGTCCTCGTCGTCGCCAATTATTCCGTAAGTAACAAACTCACCGCCCCATTTTTCGACAAGCGAACGAATGGTGTAGCTGTTTACGTCACGGATTTTTGCGGAGTTGTGGTCAATTTCGGTGGAGGCTTCAACAATTTCATCGCCTGTAATTATTACGCCACAGCGTAGCTTTTTGTAGACGGTTACTTCGGTAATGCCAAGAAGTGCAAAAATTGCGGCTTCTTTTGCCGAAATTGTTGTTCCACTTTGAACAATTACGTCGCCCTTTTTTGCATCTTGCCCAGATTTTACCATATTTTCACCTGCACACACAGGGGCTTTTATGCAAACTATGTTTCCCAAAACATCACAGTTTTCAAGCATAACAACAGCGTTTGCGCCTTTTGGAATTGTGCCGCCTGTCGGAACATATACAGCTTCATTTTGGGTAACAAAAAAGTCCGTTTTTTCGGACATTAAAACTTCGCCTAAAAGCGTAAGTGAAATTGGGTTGTTTTCTGCTGCGCCTTTTGTGCTTTCCGAAAAAACAGCGTAGCCGTCCATTGTGGAGCGGTCAAAGTGGGGCAAGTCGTCGGTGGCGCAAGCAGCTTCTGCCAAAACTGAGCCGACTGACTTTTGTATGTCAAGCTTTTCTGATTCATAATTAGTTCGGTTAAACGTTTTGTACAGTAATGAAACAACTTCGTCTGTCGTCATTCCGAAAAGCATTTCCTCACTCCTTTATACAGTTCAAAACTTCGATAAACACTTGAATTTCACCGCCGCAAATCATTTCCCCTTTTGTTACGTCCTCATTCAGCATTTGGCAGGTGACAAGTGCGGAAGTGTTGTTTTTACACGCTTCTATTGATTTTTGCAAAACTTCATGCTCGGCACTACCGCCACCAATTGTACCCATTATTGTTTCGTCTTTGAAAACAACCATCTTTGAGCCTGCTTTTCTTGCGGCTGAACCTTTTGTTTGGGTAATTGTTAAAACGGCTAAAGCGTTTTCATTTTGGCACGCCAAAAATATTTCTTCGTTTGCAGAAATTTGTGCGGCTTTGTTTTTTACAGAAATTATTTCTGCCAAAATGCTAATTGCAATTTCTTCGGGGGTTTCAGCATGGATATTAAGCCCAATTGGGGTGTGGATTTTTGAGAGGACTTCTTCTGTAAAGCCGACATCACGAAGCTTGTTTAGGACGAGGGAAATTTTTCGCTTGCTTCCAACCATTCCAACGTAGGCATAGCTATTTTTTAAAATTGCTTCAAGGCAAGCTCTGTCGGACAAGTGGCTGTTTGTTACAATGACATAGTAGTTGTTTTCGTCAAAGCCAGCTTCTGAAAGTGCTTCTTGGTACGGCTTGCAAACTGTTTTTGCGTTTTCAAACCGTGCGTTTGATGCAAATTGCTGGCGCTCGTCAATTACCGTAACAGAAAAACCAACCGTTTCAGCAATTTTATAAAGGCAAAGCGCAATGTGTCCGCCACCACAAATTACAAGGCGTGGCTTTTTCACAATTGTTTCTGCAAAAAAGGTTAAGCTGTTTAATGCTTCTTGAGGCAAACCAATTAAGCCGTCATCACAAAAAACAACTTCTTCTTGTGCGGCGGCTATTTTTTGCCCTAGTAATTTTTCATTTCCTGCAATTACTGTTTGGACAGTTACGTTTTTATGTTTTTCCATCAACGTTTGAAGCTGTTTATAAAAGCTACTCATGTATACTTTCCTTTAAAATATAAAATTGCTTCAAGCACTCCGCCACCTATAGCAAGCGCTTTGTCAGATGCTGTGAAGCAATGTGCTTTTTCACAGCGTGGGTCAATGTCTCCGCATTTCATTCCTTTTTTTACAAGTAAACCGTTTGGCAAAAGCCCACGGATTATTCCATCAAGGGCTGAAACAATTTCTGTGTTGTTAACATAAGCTACAACGTCACCCTTTTTCACGGAATCTCCAATTTGCCTTGGTGAATAAAAAAAGCCCTCAGCAAACGAGCGTATAATTCTTTCTTTTGAAAAGCCACCAATTTCGCCTGGTATGCCAGTGTTTTCAATTGCTGAGCCTTCATAAATTACACGTCCGAGTGTGTGCCCCCTCATAGTTTCAATTACGCAGTGGCAGTCAACACCTGCTGTAAAACCTGGGCCTAAGGCTATTACTGTGATGGCGTCTGTTATTTTTGTTCCTGTGTTTTTCTTTGCGACAATTGCATCGATAACAACGTCTGGGCGGTAGTTGGAATCTTTTAAAATAGCTGTGCTTTCGTCAACTATAACAGCAACGCTTCCCTTTGCCAGTGTGTTCAAAGCTTCGTTTGTGTTTTTTAATAGGTGTGCCGTTACACCTTCGACTGTTGCACTTCCGTTATACACAGCTTCTGAAAAGCTTACTGTGCGCCTTACGGCAGTTGGCTTTTCAATTTCTGTCATTAAAACGGCGAAGCCAGAGCGAACAAGGCGCAGTGCAACACCTGTTGCCAAGTCGCCTGCGCCTTTAATTAAAATCTTCATGCTACAAACTTCTTCCACGTGCCTTGTGCAAGCGACGTTATGACAACATTTTTCACGCCACGGCGTTGAAGCATTGAAGCAAGAGAGTGGGCTTCGTCGTTTAGGCGGTTGTTGTCGGCTTTATTAAGTACTATGCAGGGGTCACCTGAAACGCCTTTCATCAAGCCGCTTTCGTCCATTATAATGTCTGCCATGTTTTCAAGCGTAAGAGTGTGCCTTACATTTACACCTAAAAGAGAAGCTACTTGCTGTGGGCGGTGTGCCACGTCACAAATGCGCTTGCCAAGTGCGTCCATGCCTACTACAGCGATAACTGAGTTTGCGTGCTTTGGAATGGCTGGCTCGTGCTCGTCGTGAAGCTTAATTGGCATGTTTCTTGCGCCGTCTGACTCTACCAAAACAATGTCGGAAATTTCTTTGAAGTAGTCAAACAAAACAGGGTCGGGGGATTTTAGCTTGTCCTCTTTAAAAGATTGTGCAACGACAGCCAAGCCGTTTTTTTCCAAACCGCCTTTTATCATGTCCTTATCGGACGAAAGAATTAGCCTTACGCCGTTTGGAATTAAAATGTGTGTGCTTGTGGTGGCTATTACACGCTTGCCAAGGCTGTTAAGCTCTTTTGCAAGTGTAAACATAAGCGTTGTTTTGCCGCCACCGCCAACTATTGCTATGTAGTTGTCACGATGTGTTTCAAGGCCTAACGTTTCGTATAGTAGTGATGATGACATTTTTTTCACCTCTGTTTTTTCGTTTGTAGTATGTAAGAATAAGACCTTGAAGGAGTTGTTCCCTCAAGCCCTTTTTAAAAAAATACACTTACCCTGTTTTGTTTTTCAGTTTGTAGACGAAAGCTAAAACTTCTGCCACAGCTTGGAAAAGCTCTGGCGGAATTGTGCCGCCAATGTTTACTTGTGCGTAAATAGCCCTTGCAAGCGGTGGGTTTTCAACTATTTCAATGTTGTTTTCCTTTGCTTTGTCACGTATTCGTTTTGCAAGAAAGTCAACGCCTTTTGCAACTACATAAGGCGCATCGGAAACGTCTTTGTCGTATTTTAAAGCAATGGCGTAGTGCGTTGGGTTTGTAATTACTACGTCTGCCTGGGGCACGTTTTGCATCATTCGGCGCATAGAAATTTCACGCATTTTTTGTTTAATTTTACCTTTAATTTGTGGGTTACCCTCTATGTTTTTATACTCATCTTTTACTTCTTGCTTTGTCATCATTAAGTCTTTGGTGTGCTTAAAGCGTGTGTACATAACGTCGGCTATTGCAATAAAAAGGAAAAGAAGCCCAATGTTTGTGCCCAAGCGGACGGCAATGTCGCCCAAAAAAATTACTGCTTGCATAAGCCCCATGTCTACAAGCTGTGGAATTTTACTTATTTCACCAACTAATGTTGAATAGATTACAACGGTTATAACAGCAAATTTAGCAAGCGATTTTATTAAGTCAACAACAACCCGCATGGAAAAAAGACGCTTTACACCTTGAAGTGGGTTTAGCTTGCTAAATTTAGGTTTAAGTGTTTTGGTTGTAGGGTGCCAGCCAACTTGGTAAAGGTTTGAAATAATTCCTATAAGCATACAAATTGCAAAAACAGGTGCGACAATAAGCATTACTTGACCAAAGAAGTAGGCAATGTAGCCCGAAATTGTTTTCGTATCAGTAATTATTTCTGGGTTTTCCAAAAAGCCAAGGCTAAAAGTAAAAGCACCAACTAATGAAGTGTACATATAACCAGAAAAAATGCGCAAGCCGAAAAATGCAACCAAAAAAAGCAAAGCAGTGTTTACCTCGGGGCTTTTTGCAACCTGACCTTCCGCACGAGCTTTTTCACGTTTTCTTTGCGTTGGTTTTTCGGTTTTTTCGCCCGAATTAAAAAAAGAGAGGTTGATGCTTATAAAAAATTTAGGTTTATGCGGAAAGTCCGTATTTGTCATTTTGCCATCATGCCTTCCATAACCTTAAACATATAGGTGTAAGCTTTGTCGAACAACATGTTGTAAACATCATAAAAAACTGGCGTAATTAGGTAGAAAATTATTAAACCGATTAAAAGCTTTAAAGGCATACCAACTACAAAAATATTCATTTGCGGAACAGCCTTTACCAAAAGCCCAAGCGCAATGTCAACAATTAAAATTGTGCCGACAACAGGCAAAGCAATTTGCACGCCTATAATGAAGTAGGACACAATCAACGAAATTATGTTTGTAAGAAGCTCGCCGTTTGAAATTATTCTTGCTGTGCCTATGGGAAGCTTGTCGTAACTGTAAAAAAGCCCAGCTAAGAGCGCTTGAAGCCCACCCGTTACAATTAGCATAGCGCCCATTAGCAAGTACAAAAGGTTACCAACTATTGGAACTTGAATTTGCGTAGTTGGGTCGAGGACGCTGACCATAGAAAAGCCAATTTGATAGTCAATAAGCTGGCCCACGAAGTACATAACCGTAAAAACCATGTAAACTATATAAGCTAAAAAAAAGCCAACGATAAACTCTTGACCAATTAAAATGGCAAAGCCAAGCACTGAATTATAGTAAGAAACTTCCGTTACCTTGCCCGAAACAAGCACAATGTAGGCCAAAACTACAGCAAGCCCGGCCCTTGAAGTAGCAGGAATGTTTCCGCCCGACAAGATGGGCAAAATTACAAAAAAACCTAACAAGCGTGCAACTATGACTAAGAACAAGTCCATATTTGCATAAACCCCATAGAGCGCTTGGGTTGCAAGTGATTCCATTTACCCCACCTATCTCTGAGATATAATGTTTGGCAGTTCGAGAAACAGGCGCACAGTATATTCTCGAAGCGTGGTAAGCATAAATGAGCCAAAAATTATTAGCCCAAACATAACCGCCAAAATTTTAGGCACAAAAGCCAGCGTTGGCTCTTGAATGGACGTAATAGTTTGAAAAATGCTCACAATTATGCCGACAGATAGCCCCAATAGAAGAGGAGGGGCACTTACGATTATAACTGTATAAATCGCTTCTTGAATGTATGACAAAACCATGTCTTGTGACATTTAACCACTCCTAAAAAACGCCTTAAGCCGACATTTTTATCGTTGAAAGCAAAGCCCTTATAACCAAGTTCCAGCCATCAGCCAAAATGAAAATTAAAATTTTAAAGGGCAAAGAAATCATAGCAGGTGGAAGCATCATCATACCCATAGCCATGAGCGTGGACGCAACAACCATGTCAACAATTATAAACGGCAAATATATAATAAAGCCCATTATAAAGCCTTGTGTAAGCTCGTTTAAAATAAAAGCAGGCACAATAACCCGTGTCGGAATTTCTTCGACATTAGCATATGTTGTGTCGCCGTTAAGCCCAGCGAAAAGAGCCAAGTCCTTTTTACCGCTGTCGCTAACTTGAATTTGAAGAAGCATAAATTCACGAATAGGGGCAAGCGCATTGTTGATGGCTTCTTCTTGGCTAATTACCCCTTGGGAGTACGGCTGCAAAGCCGTTTCGTTTATTGTTGCTAGGCGAGGCCCCATTATAAACAAAGTTAAAGACAAAGCCAAACCAAGAAGAATTTGGTTTGGTGGCATTTGTTGAGTACCAATTGCCGAACGAATAAAGTGCAGGAAAATTATAATGCGTGTAAAGCTTGTAAGCATTAACAAAAATGTCGGTATTAAAGTGATTGAAGCCAGCAAAAAAATAATTTGCAAAGAGCTTACAACCGACTGTGGGTTGTCTGTAGCACCGATATTTATTCCAACGTTTGGAACGGGCAGTGCGGCAGCATATGCCGTTACACTAAAAAAGCTTACTGAAAAAAATGCTAGAACAAGCCCAATAAAAACTGCCCTATAAAAAATTTTCATATAAAACCACCAAATCATGTGGAGTTATGCGGCAAAGTAATATGCGGCATATTAAACAAAGATACATGTATATATACATGTACCAAAGGAAAAAGTCTTTAATTATAAAAAGTCTTTAATTAATTCAAGGCGTTAAATTTTCAACATTAAATTAAGCATAATTTAACGGAGCTTAAAAAACTCCTATGTATGCTTGTTGCTTAAAAGCCAACGGTTCAACCCGCCACAAACTTGGGCGGGGGTCATTTCGGTTTGTTGTTAAAAAAACCGCTTAAATATTTTTCAAAAGGAACAACTGTTTGCGCTTGCTCTTGGAAGCGTAAATTGTCCGGTTTGACATTTGTTAAAAAGGTAATTTTATCTTTCGTTACACCAATTAACATATATTCATCAGCTACTTTTACAAGCTGAACCGTGCTTTGGTAGCCAACTGCTACACTTTCCAAAACTTTTATGTTAGTGCTGCCCTTTAGCCCCAGACGAGAGCGTGCAATAAACTTTGTAAAATAATATGCAAGGACAAGCACAACTACAAAAGCAACAAGTACAAAAAGTAATTGTGCAGAAGGAATAGCGCTGCTTGATTGTGATTGTTTATTCAAATAATCTGGCAATTCAGTAGAAGCAGTTGTTAAAATAGCTATCATACAATTAATTAACCGATAACTTTTTGCACTGCTTCAAGAACTCTGTCTGGCTGGAACGGCTTAACGATAAAGTCCCTTGCACCTGCTTGTATTGACTCGATAACCATTGCTTGCTGACCCATTGCAGAGCACATAATAATAAGTGCGTTAGGGTCGGCAGCTTTAATGCCCTTTGCAGCCTGAATACCGTCAAGCTCGGGCATTGTAATGTCGAGAATAACAAGGTTTGGGCGTAACTCGTTGTATTTTTCAATTGCTTTAACACCGTTTTCAGCTTCGCCGACAACGGTGTACCCATTTTTTGTAAGGATATCTTTAAGCATCATACGCATAAATGCAGCATCGTCAACGAGCAATATGTTTTTGGACATAGTGAATTCACTCCTTAGCTAAATTAAATTCTATCTTCTACGTTTATAATATCAGTAATTCTTATGCCAAAGTTTTCGTCTATTACAACTACTTCGCCTTTTGCTACAAACTTACCGTTTATTAAAATGTCAATCGGTTCGCCTGCAAGCTTATCAAGCTCGATAATTGTACCTGGCGTAAACTCAAGAATTTCCTTGATTTTTTTGTGGGTTCTGCCAAGCTCAACAGAAACTTCCAAAGGTACGTCCATAATAATTCCGATGTTTTCTTTTTGTTGCATAACGGACTGAACGTCAAAGTTTTGGAACTGAACTGGCTGAACATTAATATTTTGTTGAGGTTGCGGAGCAGAATACATTGGCTGACCGTAAGGCATTTGTGGCATAGGTTGCGGATACGGCATAGGCTGTGGGTATGGCTGCTGGTACTGCTGTGGATACGGTTGTTGATATTGCTGTTGGTCGTATGCTTGCTGCGGTGGTTGTTGCATTGGCTGCTGCTGCGGTTGCATTGGCTGCGGTGCAGCTTGAACAGGGGCAGGAGCAGGTTGTGCAGGGGCAGCTTGTTGTGCTGGAGCCGAAGGAAGCGAAGCTTTTGGCTCTGGCGTAGTCATAATTTCTTTCAGCGTGTTTACCATATCAATAGCAAATTCTTCAGGTAAAACCTGCATAATTTCGCTGTCAATAAGCGTGCCAATTTCCATGCGGAAAGCAGTGCAAACGATAGTTTCTTCGGGGTCAAGCCCTGTTTCGTCAAAAAACGCATTGTCTTGGAAGTTAAGTTCAAAAGCAACTGGCGTATCAATGTCTATCTTTTTCTTCATCATAGAAGAAAGCGACGTTGAGGCAGAGCCAACCATTTGGTTCATGGCTTCACCTATTGCGCTTAAATCAATTTCGTCCAAAACAACTTCTTCTGGAACTTCACCGTTTCCACCCATCATAAGGTTAGCAATTATTTTAACGTCTTGCTGTTTTAAAATGAGAACGTTAGTTCCCCTTAATCCTTCTTTATAATTAACTCTTATGCCTACACATGGCCTGTCGTAGCTGTTTGAAAGCTGGCGCCATGTTGTGGTACGTACTCGAGGTATCGTAATAGAGACCTTTTCACCTAAAAGAGCAAAGAGAGTTGTAGCCGACGTTCCCATGCTTATGTTACCAATTTCTCCAAGAATGTCTTTTTGCTCATCGGATAAAGAATTTTGTCCATTAGATGAATTAGTTGTGTCAGTAGAGCTTGGTGTATCTAAAGCACCGCCTAACAGGGCATTAATTTCGTCTTGCGAAAGCATATCTCCCATATCGACTATTCGTCCTCCTTCCGTACTATTTTTGTAATTTGTATTGCATTTTTACCTCGTATTATGCCAGGCTTGCCGCTAAATTTAAGCAGGCTGCCAACCATAATGTTTAAATCTGTTGTTACATAGGAGTCAAGCGGAATTACATCGCCAACTTGAAGCCCAATAAAGTCGCTGACAGTAATTGTTGTTTTGCCCATAACGGCAGAAATTGGAACTTTTGCCTTTTCGAGCTGCGACTCCAAGTCACGTCTATATGTGTCGTTAACGTCATGCTCAACTTGGGTAAACCAAAACTTAGTGTTAAGCCTTTCCATAATAGGCTCAAGCACGAAGTGGGGGATACAAAAGTTTATTAAACCTTCGGAAACGCCAAGCTTTATTGTTAAAGTAACAAGCACTATCATTTCATTTGGTGAAATGATTTGGGCAAACTGCGAGTTTGTTTCAATTTTTTCAAGAGATGGCTCAAGAACTATTACGTTTTCCCAAGGCTCTACCAGGTAGTTCAAAATTTGTGAAATAATACGTTCAAGAAGTATTTTTTCAATTTCTGAAAAATCTCTTAGGCGCTTCATGCTTAGGCCTGGGCCGCCAAGAACACGGTCGATAATTGAGTAGCCAATGTTGCTTGACACTTCCATTATAACCGAGCCTTTAAGTGGGTGCAAGTCAAGAACACCAAGAATTACAGGGTTAACTATTGAGTTGTTAAACTCTTTATACGTTGTTTGTTCTGCGTTTGCTACCTCAATTGAGCACGAGGTGCGAAGGTAGCCAGTTAAAAACGATGAAACAAGCCTAGCGAAATTTTCAAAAATAATTTCAAGCGTTCTTAATTGCTCTTTATTAAACTTTGAGGGCTTTGCAAAGTTGTAGTTTTTTGCCTGCGGTTTTTTGTTTGCAGAGTCTTCTACAACTATGTTTCCGGAATTGCCGCTTGTAAGAGCACTTAACAGTGCGTCAATTTCGCTTTGTGATAAAATATCGCCCAAAAAAAGTCACCACCTAGCTTAGTTTATTGCAGTTTATTTAAACCATATAAGCATTTATTTATGGAAGCACCCATTCTGTAACATAAACGTCAACTAAAAGTTTGTTTTGAAACCTACCTTGAAGCTTTGACAAAATTTCGTCTGCCAGAACGTCAGAGCCGTCTGGACGAGCAAGCTCCTCGTAAGTTTTGCTTTTTACTACAGATAAAATGTCTGCCTTTATAATGTCTTTTTTGCCTTGCAAAAGCTCGTAAAATACAGGGCTTTCCTTTTTGTCTGTGTTGTCTACAGCTATTGAAAAGTTTACTCTAAAAGAGTGCGCTTCGCCGTCAGCACCTACAGAAAGGTTTGTAGTTAAAGGTGCATCAAGCACAACAGTAAGCATTTCTTCGGGCTTTAGTTCGGGAACAACAGCTTGTGCTACGTTAGGTTGCTCTGTTTTATCAGCCGACAAAACTCTATAGGCAAAAAACGAAACACCTACAATTGTTCCAAGAAGCACTACCAAAAGCACGATAATTACAATCATCATTACTTTATTTTTTTCCAAAATTCTCTCCCCTTTTTAGTGCAGAAAATGGTTGATTGTTATAGTTAAATTTATTTAGCAGTATTAGAAGCATACTTGCTTTTAATTCTTATTTCAACACGCCTGTTTTGTGCCCTGCCTTCTGGTGTGTCGTTTGGTGCAATTGGCTCATACTCGCCCCTTCCTGTAGCTGAAACACGCTCCGGCAAAAAGTTTTTCACGTCGATAAAGTAGTTTCCTACAGATATGGCACGAGAGGCAGAAAGATACCAGTTACTAGGGAACTGCACTGTTTTAATAGGTACGTTATCTGTGTGACCATAAATTTCTATGTCATTGTCAGGATATTTAAAAAGCTGGTTTGCAACCATTTCTAAAATTGGAATGGCTTCGGCTCTAAGCTCTGCTTTACCGGAGTCAAAAAGTATCCCATCTTTAAAACTTATTATAGTGTAATCTTCAGCTTCTTTTATTTCAATTTTCTCTTGAAGGTTTTTTTGAGCAACATAGCTTTTAAATTCAGAAACCATTTGCTTCATTTCTTCTTTTGCCTTTTCTTCTGCCTTGTCTTTCTTTGTTTGATGAACGCTTACATCAATTTCTGGTAATTCCATTATACCACTTCCAAGTAAATCGTCAATACCGTTGCCGCCGCCGCCTTGAATTAAGCTGTTGCTGTTGCTTGAAACACCGGAAACAAGAGCTTGAAATTTTTGCACATCAAGCGTTGACATTGCGAACAAAAGTATGAAGAAGCAAAGAAGCAAAGTAACCATGTCGCCGTATGTGCCCATCCATTCATCTAAGCCTTTTTTAACTTCTGGTTCTTTACGTTTTGCCATTTAATACATTCCTTTCTAGTTAGGTTAAAGCATTAAAGGGTTAATGCTTGGAAGTTTATTTTTCTGCTTCGTCTTTGTTGCCGCCCCTCAAGCTTGGTGAAAGGAAAGCTTTAAGTTTTTCTTCAATAATTCTTGGGTTTTCGCCAGCTTGAATTGAAAGCATACCTTCAATTAAAACTTCTTTCATAAGCATTTCGTCGCCGCTAAAAGTTTTAAGCTTGTTAGCAACAGGGTTTGCAATGTAGTTTGAAACTACAGAGCCGTAAAACGTTGTTATAATAGCAACCGCCATTGCAGGACCGATTGTTGAAGGGTCGCTCATTTTTTGAAGCATAATTACAAGACCGATAAGTGTACCAATCATACCATAGGCTGGGCTAACAGAGCCAATGTACTCCCAAACGCCACGTACTTTGCCGTGACGGCCCTCTATGTATGCAAGCTCTGTTTCTAAGATGCTTCTTACAAGCTCAGGGTCTGTACCGTCAACTATAAGCATGATGCCTTTTTGCAAAAAGTTGTCGTCCATGCCTTTGGCTGCTTCTTCAAGAGCCAAAATACCTTCTTTACGAGCAAGGTTTGCAAGTGAAATAATTTTATCAATTGCTTCTGTTGGGTCAACCTTTGGCGGCTGAAAAATTTTGCTAATAGCTTTCAGCGAAGTTATAACACTTTCAAGAGAGTTACTTATAAGCGTTGAAGCAATTGTTCCGCCTATAACTATCATTATTGACGGAAAGTCAACAAACTTAACAATAAGCCCAAAGTTTGGGAAAATGCCCAGAATGATTGTAGCAATTATGAAAAACAAGCCGCTTGCAAAACCGATAACGGAACCTTTATCCAAAAATATTTCCTCCCAACTTTATTTAAGAATTTTCTTTTTAAACTGAATAACTTTATCTATAACGTCATCAACAGACTCTTGCGCTATAATTTTGCGCCCAGTAGTCATTGTAATTGTCGTGTCTGGTGTTGCTTCAACAAATTCAATTAAATCACAATTAATAATTAGCTCTTTGTCATTTAACTTTGTAATTGAAATCATTTCACGCCCCCATTTATTTTTAGCCTTTTGCCTGTGGGTTTTATAAAAGCAATTAACAAATTAACATTAATATTATACCAGTATTATACAAAAAATAACAAGCATTAATGATGTAAATTTTTCAAATTCTTTAGAAGAAACTCGCTTAAAATCCTAAATGTTTCCGCTATTTTCTACAATAAGTAGGAAACAGCGGAAACTTTAAAACCTAAAACTATCTCTTTAAGTTAACAAGCTCTTGAAGCATGTCGTCAGATGTAGTAATGATACGAGAGTTGGCTTGGAAGCCACGTTGTGTCGTAATCATTTCTGTAAACTCGGCAGAAAGGTCAACGTTTGACATTTCAAGAACGCCGCCCAAAACTTTGCTTCCGTCTGCGCCAACTTCTTCGCCTACGCCGTCAAACTGCCCAGAGTTTGCCGTTGTAACAAACAAGTTGTCGCCCACTTTTTCAAGACCGCCTGGGTTTTGGAACCGTGCAACAGGAATTTGCCCAAGCGTTCGGGTTTTACCGTTTGAGTAACGCCCAGTAATTTTACCGTCTGGCCCAACGGACAGCGACTGCAGCTTACCTGGCGCAGCACCATCGACGTCTTCGGCTTTTACATCTGTACTTCTCTCGCCGAACTGAATGGTAGCCCCGAAGTCAACGGTAATTACGCCTTGTGCGTTACCAATGTGCGCCCTTGGCACAAGCCCATCTTTTCCTGCCACTGACGGGTTAAGTATATTGGTAAACGTAATAGGTAGGGCGACATCGTTTTGTACAGATGTACCGCCTTTTGAAACGGATACCATGTTACCACTATCATCAAATAAAAGCGCTGTATTGTTGGCAATAGCAATGCTGGCTGGGCTAACGTAAATTGGCTTAGTAGTATCGCCGTTAGGGTAAATAGCTACAGCTGGAGCATTAGCAGAATCCAATACTGTTGGTAGAGTAACTTTCCATGCAGAAACTGCGGTTACAGTGCCAACAAGTGTGTCGGTAAAGCTTGTGTCACGCTCTAATTGTACAGACATTGTGTACAAGTTACCAACACTGTCGTAGAAAGAAATTTTTCTTGTTACTGTAGCGTCAGTTTTTGCGTTTATGTTGCCAGCAAATTTTATTTGTGTAGTTGCAATTGCTGGCATATTGTCTTTTTTGCCGCCTACATTTAGCGGTTGTACAGGACCTTTCATAATGTTGCCTTGTTCGTCGGCGTTCCAGCCCATTACCCTCATGCCGCCAACATTGTTTATGTTTCCTGCTGCGTCTACGTCAAGTGCGCCTGCCCTTGAAAAGTAAGTTCCGCTACCGTCACCAACAATGAAAAAGCCGTTGCCTTGTATCATCAAGTCCAAAGACCTGTCGGTACGTTGTGCCGCACCTGTTGTCATAATTTTATCTATTGAAGCTACGCCTACACCAAGCCCAACTTGCATTGGGTTTACGCCGCCTTTGCCAGTAACTGGGTTTGCACCAGCAGCGCCTGAAATTGTTTGGCTGAAAACTTCGTTAAAAGTAACACGGCTGCTTTTGTAGCCCATTGTGTTTACGTTTGCAATGTTGTTTGCAATTACGTCCATTTTTGTTTGGTGAACCCGAAGCCCTGAAACCCCGGAGAACATTGAACGCATCATATAAATTACCCCCTATTTTAGCTAGGGCCTCCCAGAAGGGTCCAGCCCATTTGCTTTTAGCTACTAAACTATAACAGCACCATCGATGTTTGTAAAAATGTTTTCGCTTTGTTTGTTCATTGCCGTAATTACAGTTTTGCTTTTTACGTTTACAACAAGGCGAATGTCGTCCACAACAACAAGTGAATCGTTTATTCCCTTTTGGCGTGCTTGGCGCAAGCCGTCCTCAACCCTTGAAATTTGCTCGCTCGAAAGCTTTATGTTCCGTGAATCAAGCCTTAGGCTTGCGTGCTTTGAAAAGGTAAGCGGAATGCTTTCCGAAATTTTGTCATTTAAAACAGATTGGAAGCTTTTTGCGTTCAAACTTTCTGAGCCTTTAATAACAGCGGGTTTATCGCTAGAAAAGGCATCGCTTCCTTTTATGACGGTGTTCGTCTTTATGCCATTTTGAAAAACCTGCATAGTTAAGCTCCTTTCAAACATTTACTACATCATTTCGTGGCTGTTTCTGTTCCTGCGTCTGTTTCAGTGTCTGTGTCAATCTTCTTATAGTCTTTGTAAGAAATTAAATCTTGGCCTACTTTGAAGTAAGGTATTCCGTTTTTAACAAGTATACCTTCAACTTTGCCAGCTTTGTTTTCGTAAGTTATTACTTTGCCGTTCATTTTAAGCGCATCGGTGACGTAGTTAATTTTTTCAATAGGAACATTAGCTCCGTCACTTGTTACAAGGTAAGCTTTATCCAAAACTATGGAAACGCTGTCAATTGTAACTTTTTCACCTTTTGTACCGTCAACTAGCATGTAGTCAATTTCCTTGGTTAGAAGCATAGCCTCTGAACCTACAGAAATAACTTCGTTTGCAAGAATTTCCTTGTCACCAACCACTAAAATGGCGTTGCCGTTTGAGTCAAACTTAACTTGGTCAACCATGCCTTCAATAAACCCAGAGGCATTGCCCTTTTCGTCAACCGTAAGAGCTTGAACGTATTTACCGATAAGGTTAAGGCTTTGAGAGTTGCCCATGTTTTTGTTAAGCAGTGAAAGCAAATACTCATTGTAATCGCCGTAAATTTCTTTTACAGAGTCAAGCGATATTTGCTTGCCGTTAACTATAAGGTACGGCTCGTTGTTTTGCATAACAACCGACTGCACTTGCCCAGAAACCTCATCAAATTCCCCAGTTGTATAGTTGTACGTTTCGGAATAAATAGTTTTTCCTATTAAAGAAAACGCTTGTGATTTTGTAGTTGCCTTGTTCATGTTTTGCATTTCTTCAAGGGCGGAAAACTGCGCCATTTGTGCAACAAATTCCTTGTCTTCAACTGGGTTTAAAGGGTCTTGGTATTGAAGCTGTGTTACGAGAAGCCTTAAAAAGGCGTCTTTGTCGAGGGTGCTTTTAAATTCCTTTGGCTTTTCAATGCCAGATTTAGCGGCTTCAGCCTCGGCAGTTTTTGTTGTATAATTAGATTCAATGTCAAACCATAAACCTGTGTCTGCCATTTTTGCACCTCCTTTTAATGTATTAATTTAGGAAGAAACTACGCAAAAAAGTTTGCTACGTTTTCTTCTACAGCCATAGGGGCTTCTTCAATTTCTGCTTCTGCTTCGCCTTCTGCCTGTAAGCCTTTGTTAATTGACTTAATACGCATTGCGGCTTGGCTTCTGCCTTTTTGGAACTCGCCCAACATTTGGTTGCCACGTTCCGAGCCAACAGAAACTGAAAGGCTTGAAACTTCAATGCCCTGCTTTTGAAGTGCATCACGAAGCTGGTTGAAGTTTGATTCCAAAGTTTCTTTTACACGCTGGTTTTCGGCTAAAAATTGTGCCGTAATTATGCCGTTTTCTACAGAAAGCTTCATAGAAACTTCGCCTAAGCTTTCTGGACGAAGCGTCATTTTAATTTCTGAAACGTTGCCACGGAATTCAACCTTTATTCTGTCAAGAACTTGGTTCAAAATTTCAGTGTGGTCAACTGACGCACGAGGTGTAGCCGAAGCTTTTTGTGCAGCTTCTGTAAAGGTTGTGCTAACTTGCTGGTTAGCCTGCACGTTTGCTGGAATACCGTCACTTAACGAATTGCCGAGTGTTTCTCCCAAAACGTCATTGTTCCCGTTGTTTTGGTTAAACTGTTGGCTTCCACCGCTTGTTGAGTTTTGTGCTGTTTGGCTTGGTGCAACAGGTTGTGGCTGTTCTTCGTTTGCTTGCGGAGCGGCTTGCTCTGTTTCAGTAGTTTGAACAGAAGCGGCTGCTACTGCTGGCTTTGCAGAAACTTCGGCAGCTTTTGTTGTGTCGGTTGTTTCAACTGGAACAGTTTGATTTGTTTGTTCAGTTTCAACAGCTTGCTTGACAACAGTTTTATCAGTAGCTTCGATAGCGGTTTCACTTTCAAGCGGTTGTGCCAAATTAAATTTGCCATCTGCCTCGACAAACTGTGCGGTTTGCGGCGTTTTTGCAGAAGCTTCGCTAACTTCAGAGGCGGCTTCTTTAACAACTGCAAACAGTTCTTTAATGTTTGGAACATTAAGAAGCTCGGCAGGAGAAGACAAGTCAAAGGCTGCTTGCATAAACTTGCTTAAATTAGCTTGGTCTGCAAGGTCTTTTACTGTCATTGAAAGAGAGTTTAAAATTTGCATAACTGCTTCTGGTGTCATGCCCAAAGCTTCGGCAATTTTTTTAACCGCTTCCATTTCCTCAACAGGCTCTGCATTTTTTTGCGCTGATTCGGAAGGCTTTTCAGCTTTTGTTGTTTCAGCAGGCTTTGTGTTGTTTTCGGCGACCTTTTTTGTATCATCTCCAGCAGATGCTTGCTTTTCAGCACGGTTGTTGTCAGCTTGTTCTGCCGCCTTTTTTTGGTAAGGCTTGCTTTGCTGACGCTCCTGCTTCTCCGCTTGGTTAACGTTGTTGCTTTTGTTGTTGTTGTTCTTGTTTTCGGCTTTTCGTTCTGCTTGCACTTTTTGCTGTTCTTGGTTAGTGGACTGGGCACTTCCCAAATAGCTTTCAAACGTATTGCTTGAAGAACTGCTGGCTTGCGGCTTTGCAGCAAACATTGAGTCAAACGCCGAAGAAACAACAGATTGTGATTGGTTAACTACAGTTTTGTAACCCATTTTCTTCCTCCTTTCATAATATTATTGTACGATTTTGCCGCTTACCCACAACTTATGGTGCAGGTGAAGTTGTTGGAGCAGGTGTTGGTGTAGCTGGAGGCGGAGTAGGGTACATTTGTTTTGTAACCGTTGCCGCATTTTGTGGTGTCATTGCCGCCAACACTGCGGCGCATTTTTCACTATCTATGTTTTTTAAAATCGTAACAACCAATTCTGAATCAGTCGTAAGAAGCTCCTCTAAAACTGCCGCTGCGGCCGCTTCGTCCATAGCTTGATATTTAGCTATGTAATTTTTAAGCTCTTTTGACTGTGCAACGGAAGAAAGCGAAGCTTTGTAAAGCTCTGCGGCATTTTCAGGCGAAATTTGCTCGTAAAAAGCTTTGTATGCAGCAGGGTCGTTTGATGCAACCATTTCGTCGAAAGCTGCTTTGTCTTCCTTAAATTTAGTTTGCTGGTCTGCTATAACTTGCAGGTCGGCAACTTGTTCTGTAAAAAGCTTGTTTTTTTGTGTTAGCTTTGCCACTTGGTCTTCGCTGTCTTTAAGCTTTCGCTCAAGCTGTGCAATTTGTGTCATAAGCTCGTCTTTAGGCGGCTTTTCAGAGTCGGCGACAGCTTGCTCCAAGTCGGGCACAAGTGTTTTTACAAACGGAACGTTTTTTAAAGCAGGAAAAACATACTGGTCACGAACGTTTAAAACGTTAAACCAAATTGCTGAAAAAATGCCGCCTACAATTAAAAGAAACACAAACCAAGGCATAATTTTGGAAACAAAGCTACGTGCCTTTTTCTTTGCTTCTTTTTCAGCCCTTTTTGCTTCCCTTTCAGCCGCTTTTTGGGCTTTTTTGTCGGGCTTTTCGGCTTTAGTTTCTGGTTGCGGTGCAACAGTGTTTTGTTCAACTGCTGGCTCAGCAGGCTTTTTCTTTTCCTTTACAGCCATATTAATAGCCTCCGTTAAACTTATAAACTATCTATCTAAAGTGGTGTATTTGTAGCTAGTTATCTCGTCAACAAATTTTTGTTCGGCGAGCTGTTCTTCCTTTAAATACACCGTATACTTGTTTTCTCGTAAAGTTTCAAACATTTTGTGTTCTTTTACGGCTTCTACAAGTTCCAGCCGCTTTTCCTCGGCAAAGTGCTTTGCCTTGTCAATTAAATGTTGCTGTTCTTTAATTTGCTTTTTTAAAAGCTCAATATAATCATTATGCAGGGCAACTTCGTGCGGTGAAATTCCTTCGTTTATGCGTGTGCGAAAGCTAACTATACACTGTTCCTTTTCATGAAGAAGCTCTAGTTTCCGTTGCTTTTTTCGCTCAAGGTCAGAAATTGCTTTACCAAACTCCAGCTTCTTTTGCTCCTCCAGCTTTTCCTTTATGTTAAGAAGACCAGAAAGATTAAACACGAATTTAGCCATAACTTATTTTCACCATTATTCCATTTATAATGTAACAATCTTATTCATTTCGCCGATAGTTTGGGAAAATGTAACCTTTTCATCGGTAGCTTGCTGTAAAAAGTTCATTATACTGCGGTGCTTTTCGATTGCGTCGTCAATGTCAGGGTTGCTCCCTTTAACATATGCGCCTATGTTAATTAAATCTTCTGCGTCGGCGTAAACAGCCATGCTTTTTTTGATTTCGTTGGCAACCTTTTTGTGCTCTTTCGTTGCAATGTCACTCATAAGACGTGACACACTTCCTAAAACGTCAATTGAAGGATAATGGTTTCTTGAGGCAATTTTTCTTGACAAAATAATGTGTCCGTCCAAAACGCCACGTGCCGTGTCTGTAACAGGCTCGGTTAAGTCGTCACCGTCTACAAGAACTGTGTAAATGCCTGTAATAGAGCCTTTGCTACCACAGCCTGCACGTTCTAAAAGCTTTGGAATAAGCGAAAAAACCGAGGGCGTGTACCCCCTTGAAACAGGTGGTTCGCCTGCTGCCAAGCCAACCTCACGCTGTGCCATAGCGTAGCGTGTAAGCGAGTCCATTAGCAAAATTACATCTTTGCCCATGTCACGGAAAAATTCTGCAATTGTTGTTGCAACTTCGGCAGCTTTAAGCCTTACGAGAGCTGGCTGGTCGCTTGTTGCAATTACTACAACGGAGCGTTTAAGCCCTTCTTCGCCCAAGTCCTTTTCCAAAAACTCTTTTACCTCTCTGCCACGTTCACCAACAAGTGCAATTACGTTAACTTCGGCTTGAGTGTTTCTTGCAATCATACCCATAAGGGTACTTTTGCCAACGCCGCTTCCTGCAAAAATGCCGATACGCTGACCTTTGCCAAGAGTTATAAGCCCATCAATTGCCTTTATTCCAAGGTTTAAAGGCTCAGTAATTCTTTTGCGGCTTAAAGGGTCGGGTGGGGTAGCGGTAATGCTTCTAAGTTCACCTTCTGGCACTGTGCCTTTGCCGTCCATTGGCTCGCCAAGCCCGTTTAAAACTCTGCCTAAAAGACCTTCCGATACGTTTATTGAAATTGGAGTGTTGCAAGCTTCAACAATGCTTCCAGGCCCAACGCCTTGCATTGTGCCGATAGGCATTAGCAAAATGCGGTTGTTTTTAAAGCCGACAACTTCGGCACGCATTGGAGGGCTGTGTTTTGTTGGTTTAATTAAACAAAGGTCGGAAACACGTACATCTGGGCCGACAGATTCAATTGTAAGCCCAACTACTTGTGACACCCTGCCAAGCTTTTTGACGTACACTTTGTTTAAAACTGCGTTATATTTAGTTAAGTCAATTGTGGTCAAGGTATCACCGCCTTTTTGCTTTATTTCTTACTTATTTTCGAGAATAAAATACAAGCTTTCCTTTAGACCTGAAAGTTGCAGGTCAAGGCTGCAATCTATGTCGCCAAAAGGCGTTTCTATAATGCAGTCAGACTGGGAAAGCGACAAGTCTTGAAAAATTTCAAGCGTTGCCGACGTGTCTATGGAAGAAAGAATTTCGTCCTTACGCTCGACAACCGTTTCATAATCTTCTTTTGAAACATGAATAGTTATAGTGCCAGTAATTGTTGCACCAGCCAAGCCTTGCTTAATTAAATTTAAAATAACATCTTGTTTAACAGATGCAATTTTTGGTAATAATTTATCCAAAATATTACTAATTAAATTTACAATTTGCGGCTCGGCACTTTTTAAAAGCTGCTCTCGCTCGACAAGCGACTTGTCGTAAACGGCTTTGGCTTCACGGCGAAGGCGTTCGCCTTCTTGTGAGCCTTCGGCAACGCCTTGGTCGAAGCCACGGCGTGCGCCTTCTTCCTCGGCTTCACGCAAAACACGCTCGGCTTCTTCGTATGCTTCGTCACGAATTGCCCTTGCGTCAGCGTGAGCCTCGGAAATAAGGGCGGAAGCTTTGTCTTTTGCGTATTCAAGCAAAACCTCTTGCGAAAGCTCAAGCTCTGAGCTTGACATTTCTTGCTCGTCAGCAGGTGCTTTCACTTCTGGTTTTTGTATAACTTCAAGGTAAAAGGCGTTGTCACTACTTAATGAAACTTCGCCTGAGCGGATTATTCTAGGCAATTATTTCATCTCCTCCGCCTCTAGCTACGATAATTTCGCCAGCGTCTTGCAACCTGCGGACAACGTTAACAATTTTTTGCTGTGCTTCTTCAACATCTGTACGGCGAACAGGACCCATAAACTCCATGTCCTCACGTATCATAGCAGCAAGACGTTTTGAAACGTTGCTAAGTATAAGGTCTTGAAGCTCGACGCTTGCGCCTTTAAGTGCAACGGCAATGTCACGGTTGTCAATGTCTTGGCGAAGAACAGTTTGGATTGAACGGTTGTCAAGGTTAACGATGTCTTCAAATACAAACATTTTGCGTTTGATTTCATCTGAAAGTTCAGCATCGTCCATTTCAAGAGTTTCCATAATGTTTTTCTCGGTTGACCTGTCAACGCTGTTAAGAATTTCAACAACTGCGTCAACGCCGCCAACGACTGTAAAGTCTTCAGTCATAAGCGAAGATAGCCGTTTTTCCAAAGCACGTTCAACTTCTTTAATTACGTCTGGAGACGTTCTGTCCATAATTGCAATTCTTCTTGCTACGTCAGCCTGCTTGTCGGGGGCAAGCTGTGAAAGAACTTCACCTGCTTGCTTTGGACGAAGGTAAGACAAAATAAGAGCAATTGTTTGAGGGTGCTCGTTTTGTATAAAGTTAATAATTTGTGTAGCGTCCGTTTTCCGAATAAAGTCAAAGGGGCGAACTTGCAGTGAAACTGTAAGCTTGCTTATTACGTCGAAAGCACGTGACTCGCCCAAAGCTTTTTCCAAAAGCTGTTTTGCGTAGCCAATGCCGCCTTCGGCAATGTATTGCTGTGCAATACAAATTTGGTAAAACTCTTCCAAAACCTTTTCCTTTGTTTCGGGCATAACGCTGCTTATGTTTGCAATTTCAAGTGTTAAAGACTCAATTTCTTCTTCTTTTAAATGTTTAAAAACAAGAGCAGATTTTTCAGGTCCTAAGGCAATAAGCAAAATGGCAGCCTTTTCACGACCTGTTAAGTCTAAAATACTTCCAGAGGTTGCCATGTTATCACTCCCATTCCTCGTTTAACCAGTTACGCAGTAAGCTTGCAACAGATTCGGGGCGCTCCTGAATAAACTTTTCGATTTGAAGCTTTGTTTCAGACTCTTTATTAAATTCAATTTCTTTAAGCCGCATTTCTTCTTCTTTTTCTTCTTCAAGCTGTGTGCTAACGAGCAAGTCTTCAACAGAAAGCTCCGGCTCGACTTCGGTAACTTCGTCGGCTTGTGTCTTTTTGATAAGACCAAAAGCTAAAAGACCGATTAAAAGAACAAGAATTGCCATCATTACAATTTGGCTAATTTGCAAAGGTTTAACAATTGCATCTGTAAACATTGGAACTTCGTAGCCTGTTACAGAAACGTCAGCAATGCCAGTGCCCTTTTGAATACTTTCAATTATTTGTGGGTCAATAGTAAGCGGAACAAGCGCTTGCCCAGTTGTAGCTTTAAACTCTGCCCACGTCATTCCGTTTAACTGTGCCTCTGTAATTGTTGCTTCGTCATAATTTCTGTACTTATAAAAAGTAGCAGAAAGTGAAGACAACTCTGGCATAAAAACGCCTGTACCAAGCTCTTTAAACGTTTCCTCTGTGTTGTAGGCACGGTCAATAATGCTGTCTGATGTTGATGCAGAACTTTGTGTGTTGTTGCCTGTTGCGTATGTTGGCGTAGTTTGCGTGTTTGGCTGAACACCAGGTTCAGCGTCTGCATTTCCGCCAGTAAAGTTTGATTTATGCGTTTCTTCCCTTGTTGGCACGCCAGTATTAGTGTCGGGAACAGGCGGAGTTAAAGTGCTTGATTTAACTGATTGTTTGTCTGTATTAAATACAATATTTGATGAAACATTAATTTTGTCAAAAAGTGGTAAATATTGGTTTCTAAGTGAAGCTTCAAGTTCTCTCTTTTTTTGTAGCTCAAGCTCGTATGCAGAGCCAAGCACGCTTTCTTGAGGTGTTTGACCAGAATATATTGGGTTCATATTTTGGTCTAAGATGTAAACGTTTTCTAGCTTTAAGCCTTCAACAGTACCTCTAAGGAAGTTTGCCATGCCAAGTGCGTTTGCGCTGCTTATGTTGTAGCCTGGCATTAATGTTAAAATTACCGAAATCGATGACTCACTTTTTTCATCAATAAAAAATGAGTTGTTATCAGCAGGTGTAATTGTAACCGCTGCATCTGTAACACCTTCAAACAACCTAAGCTTTCTTGCTGTAGCAGACTCGCTTGCAAGCTTAAAAGCTTCTTGTCTAGTTGATTCTGTGGCACTCATGCCGCCTGTTTTAAAAGCGTCTGCGTGAGTGAAATCTTGTGTTGCAGGCAAATTTTTTGTTCCAATCTCAACTTGAGCTTGGTCATTATCTGCCGCATTTACGAAAATTGCAGAGCCGTTTGATGTTGTTGTTATTTTATTATATATACCAGCATCGTCAAGAGCAGCTTTTATTTGCCCAGCATCAGAATATGTCAGCTTATCATAAAGCATTACAAGGTTAGGCCGTGTTAAAAAGTACGTAGTTACACCTAACACAAGGATTACGACTAAAGCTGAAATGCCAAGCTTAACTTTTTGCCCGTTTTCTAAATTGTTAAATTTATCGAGCAGCCCGCCAAAAAAGCTGCGAAGCCTTTCCTGCATTTACTCACCCCATTTTCTTGCCTATCTTAAAGAAGCTTTTTAATGAAGAAGCTTTTTAAGATAATGTATTAATTTAAGTAAGCTAAAGCAATTCCAGAAAAATTTTCGGAGTTGCTGTAGGGGTTGTTTGAAAATTAAGCTTTTGCTTTTTTCAAACACGCCCTAAATTTGTATTCGCATAATTTCCCTGTATGCTTCAACCATTTTGTTTGTAACTTGAAGGGTGAAGTTAATAGAGGCATAGGCCTTTTCTTGCGCTAGAAGAACGCCAAGCATGTCGTCGTTTTTGCCCGTAACAAAGTCAATTTGCGCTTGCTCAGCTTGTTGCTGGAAAGAGTTTGTTTCGTTTACTAAGTCAAGAGCCGCACTATAAAATTGCTCAAAAGATTTTGCGTCAGTTTCTGGTGTAACCTTTGTAGCTTGTTGTGCATTAATTATAGGTATATTACTCATACCATTAATTGCATCAGTATACATTTTTTTAACCCCTTTTTAAAAAATGCTATAGCAATTCTGCTTTTAATCGGCCATTACGTATTGGTTAAAACGCCAAATGAATGGTTTTTGCGTTCAACTTCCAACATCGTAAAGTGGAATTGCAATAATTAATTTGTGCATTAAAACGTGCTAAATGAATGATAAGTTATTTGTCAAAACGTTTAACAATAAACTTCGCCACTCATTACAGCAATTCCGTAAATAATTGATAAAAGCTTCGTCGACATGAACGCTTTTGCACTCGTACAAAACTTATATCGCTATTTACTTGAATTGCTATAAAATAAAATTATTTGCCAATTTCTAGCGTTTTCATAAGCATTGCTTTTGTGTTGTTTAGCGCTGTCACGTTTGCTTCATAAGAGCGGCTTGCCGAAATCATGTTTACCATTTCTGTAACTGTGTTTACGTTTGGCATAGTAACATACCCGTCTGCGTCTGCATCGGGGTGGCTTGGCTCGTAAAGCTTTGTTCCGGGCGTTTCGTCTTCAACTATGCGTGTTGCCCTAACGCCGTTGCCTACGTTTGTTTTTGACATAGCACTTAAAAGCTGGTTGCTGAAAGGGGAAGCATCCTTGCGTTCCTGAAAAAGAACAACTTTTCTTTTATATGGTTGACCGTCCTTGGCTCTAGTAGTGTTGACATTTGCTAGGTTTTCTGAAATTACGTCCATGCGAAGCCTTTCGGCTGTAAGCGCACTGGCACTAATATTCATAGCACCGAAAAATGACATTAAAATCACTCCTGTGGTCGTTTTTAGAAACAAGCTTAATACTTAATAATTGTTTCTTAAACAAATCTTTTCAAAATAATAATGTTTAAAATAAAGTTTAATAAAGCAATTCTGCTTTTTACCAACATTGTCTAGCGGTAAAAGCATCAAACGACTAGAAGTTTGGCTTACCTCTGGCAATATTTTTAAAAAGTGAAACCGCTATAGTCATACTACTTAATTTAGTAGTTAATAATTTGGTAAACATTGGTATTAGACAAGCGCACATTAACTTGAACATGAACACAAATTCACCCTCATCATTAACATAAAATAAATTAAAATACAAAAACAGCTTAATGCTTATTTTGAAAGCACAAGTGAAAGCCGCTTAATATTGTTTGTAGCCATGCTAACCATGGCGTCGTACTTGACGCTGTTTTCGTAGAGGTTTACCATTTCTTCCTCTATATCTACGTTGTTGCCGTCAAGGCGATAGCTAAAATTGGTGTTTACTTTGTTTATTGAAGGCATAACTTGGCGTAGGTCAAGCTTGCCTGTTTTTTTTGCTTCATCAACAGCTTTTGCAAGTGAAGTTTCAAAAGAAACAGCACTCTTTTTAAACCCAGGAACTTCTGCGTTTGCAATGTTATTTTGAATAACTTGGTTGCGCAAAACGGAAGCCTGCAACGCAGAACCGATAATTTCATTTTGAATAAACATATTGTCAAAAAGCATAGAGAAACCCCCTTGGCTTTTGCTATTTGTTAAATTTTTTAAGTGCTTTTAGTACAAATAAAGCAAAGCAAACGATATAGGTATTTCTAAAGCAGTTCCGTTTTTATTGACATTTCCAATGTCAACAAAAGACAGAAGTGCTAAATATACAGCAATACAACAAAGACTTATACCTATTGTATCACAAGATTAAAAATAGTCAAACAAATTTTAGAAATTTCATGCAATTTTTTTGTGCAAATCAAGGTATTTATCCACAAAAGTGCAAATTATTGTGCAAAAATAAGTTTATTAAAATTTAACAATATTTATTATAAAATATGTTGATTGCAAGGCGTTTTGTATATACATGTCAAATTTTAAAAAACTTTAGGCTCTTTTTGTTGTACATACGTCCACAAATAACAGGCTACACTACTACTTAGCTTTTAGACAAAAAGCAATAAGCAAACGAAATGCTTCATAAACTCTGCCAGCACTGCCAGAAATTATAGACATTTCTTTAAACTTATTATAATCAAATTGACAAGAATAATACTTGACCTTTAATATATGTAGCTAGGGGTCTGGGAGTCAGGGTTTTTGTAGGCAATTCTAGTAAATAAAGATATATAGCAATTTAACCTATATAGTGATTATCTGTCAAATTTAAGATAATTAATTATGACATGTAAAGTTTTAGCATGAAGGCAAAATAATGTCAATAGATATTTATAGAAAAAATTGGTATTTTTATTCACAAAATTTGTTGGGCATTGTTGTAAACTACTGTCTTGCATTTAAGTGATAATTGCCTTATACTGTAAAAAGCAGAAAATCATTTGAACAAAACAGGGGGAAATTCTATGCAATACAGAAAGTTTGGTAACACAGGCTTTGACGCTTCTATTTTAGGCTTTGGTTGTATGCGCTTGCCTATGGCTGGCGGCAAAATTGACGAAAAAGAAGCCATTAAAATGATTCGTACAGGAATTGACAACGGAATTAATTACATTGACACCGCTTACATTTACCACGGTGGGGAAAGCGAAGTTATAGTTGGAAAAGCTTTAAAGGATGGTTATAGAGAAAAAGTTAAGCTGGCTACAAAGATGCCTACTTGGCTTTGCAAAGACAAGGGCGACTATGACAAGCTTCTTGAAGAACAGCTAAAAAGGCTTGATGTAGAACATATCGACTTTTATTTGCTTCACTCACTTTCAACGCCGTTCTGGAACGAAATAATTTTAAAGTATGACTACTTAACAAAGTCGGAGCAGGTTAAACAGTCTGGCAAAGTTGGGCATATAGGCTTTTCTTTCCATGATGATTATAACGCCTTTAAAACAATTGTTGATGGCTATGACAAGTGGGAGTTTTGCCAAATTCAGCTTAACTACTTGAACGAAGAATATCAGCAAGGGCTTGCAGGCTTAAAGTATGCGGCCGAAAAGGACTTGCCTGTTATTATTATGGAGCCGCTTCTTGGTGGAAAGCTTGCTGCACCTGCTAAGAAAATTACTTCTATATTTGAAGAAGTTGATGCAGAGCGCACACCTGTAGAATGGGCTTTGGACTACCTTTGGAACATGCCGGAAGTTACACTTTTGCTAAGCGGCATGTCAACTATGGAACAAGTAGAAGACAACTTGAAGTATGCAAGCAGAGCAACTGCTTCAATGCTTTCTGAAAAGGAAGTTAATGCAATTAAAGCTGTTCAGGCAAAGTTTAAAGAAGTTGAAGCTATTCCTTGCACAAAGTGCGGCTACTGTATGCCTTGCCCTGTTGGGCTTGACATTCCAAGGAACTTTGACACGTATAATTCTTTGTTCCTTTTTGAAAACGACTTCCGCTCGAAAAACACTTACGAGCTTATGAAGATGGAAGGCGACGGAAAGAAAACAGCAGACAACTGCATTGCCTGCAAGAAGTGTGAGCAGCACTGCCCTCAAAAAATTAACATTAGCGGTCTTATGCCTAAGGTGCATGAAACGTTGTCTAACTAGTGGCGTTTTAAAAATCCATTCCAACAATTTTGCAGTCACAAATAAAATTTTATCCCCTGCTAATGGCAGGGGATATTTTTACACGTGTTCCATTTTTATTTTTCCAAACATGTTCCAAAGCACAACAGACGAAATTATTGCTTCTATAAGCATGTATGTGCCGTTGTACAAAAGAGAATATAAATAAACTGGCTGTCCTTCAGGTGCATATGTACCCCAAATAATTATTCCAGAAATGAAGTGGCACATAAACCGAATAAACATTACTATAAGGCATGAAAAAACAATGCCTGTTTTTTTATCGTTAGAAAAAAACCTTGCAAAAAAGCCAGCTAAGCCAAGTGCGCCAAAGGCAAGTATGTAGTCAAGAAAAATTACAAGAACAAAGTTTGTCATTGTTTGAACTGGCGGAGGATAAAAGCCAATTGACATTTGTAAAAGGCTGTAACCTAAGGCGGCAAGTAGCCCTATTTTAGTTCCGTTTCTGTACGAAACCAAAACAATTGGCACCATGCTTGCAAGCGTAACAGAACCGCCGTAAGGTGCTTTGAAAACTACAATTAAAGAAAGAATTGTTGCAAGCGCAATCATTAAAGCGGCTTCGGCTAAAGCACGAATATTAAATTTTTCCATGTAAACACTTCTCTTTCCACAAAATAAAAACCCAATAAAAAAGCCGCCACGAAATGGCGACATAAAAGACATGTGTACCCAAAAGCAAAAAGTTTGTCTTGGATACAGATATTTCCCTACGTCGGCATTACCCGAATCAGGTTCCTAGGGTTGAATACACTTCTCTCAGCCATAGACACTTTCACTGTGTTCATAGAACACTTTTGAAAGATGCCTAATTTAGCACCCCCTTATTTAAGTTGAAGATATGATATCATATAAATTTTGGAATTGCAAGCGTTAATTTTACACAAAATTTTACAATGGAAAGAACTTGCCATGTATAGGCAGTTCTTTCCATAATATAGTGTTAAAAACTAAAGACCATTAACAGCCTTTTCAATAAAAGTTTTATTACTCAAAAGCCGCTTATCATCAGGTAAAAGTTCTAGTGCTTTTTCTACATGTAAAAGCGCACGTTCATACATTTTTAAGTGATAGCAAGCAAGTGAAGCCAAGTCGTTTGGTGTGTAATCCCACGAGTAGCCCATGTTTACATATGTTGTTGACTTGTTTTTAATTTTAAGTGCTTCTTCTGCGGCAAAAAACACAGTTACCCAGTCGCTTTTTTCGTATGCTGCCCTTGCAAACTCGACATAAGGGTCACGAAGGTATGGTGCTTCTGCAATTGCTTTGTAGTAGTAGCTGTATGCTTCTTCCTTTTTGCCAAGCTTGTTGTATGCAAAGGCAATCCAGCGCATGGAGGCACAGCGTTCTTCGTTCCACCTTGCAGTTGGAAGCATTAAATGCCTTTTAAGTGTACCAATACATTTTTCCCACTGTGCAGTGTACATGTATTCTCTGCCCAAATAGTACGTCATTCTGTCGTCAATTGGGTTTTCGGCAACAGCCATTTCTAAAAGACCCAAGTACGACCCACGGGATTTTGTTGGGTCTGGGTAATGGTTTAGTACCATTCCATCAATGAAAACTTGCTCCAAAGGAAGTGTTCCTACATAACTAATGCACTCATGAATTGGGTATGACCAGCGAAAGCCTTGCCTTTCATGAATTTTGAAATATGTGAATTGTACGTCTGGTGTGCCGTCTTTTTTTAAGCTCCAGTTGTATAAGTATCGCCCTGTTCTTGTAACTTCTGTTTTTACTTTTTCTTCGCTTTGTGCCCAAGCTTGTTCTAGCTGCTTGCGCCAGCCCACGTTGAAAATTTCATCAAGGTCTGTGCATACGCAAATGTCAGCATCTTCTGGAACATGTTCAAGCGAAACGTTTCTTGCAACGTCAAACCGCCAAGGGCTTATAACGTCAACATAAACTGTTGCGCCACGTTCTTTCAGCTTTTCTACTGTGTTATCAGTTGAACCTGTGTCGGTTACTATAATTTCGTCGGCTTCTTGCATTGAGTCTATCCATTTGTCAACAAAAGAAGCTTCATTTTTACAAATTGCATAAACACAAACTTTATACTTGTTCATAAAGCTCCTCCTTCTTCTGCTTTTGTTCGTTCAGTTTTTGTTCAATTAAATCAAGGTTGTTTTGAAGGCGCACGTTGTCTTTTGCTTCCTCTAACGCTTTTTTTGCAAGCTCATACGCTTCTTCATATATTTCAAGCCTGTAAGCAGCTATTGCGCCAAAATCGTAAAGGGCGTTTCCCCAGCTTTCAGGCTCTACAAGGTAGCTGCCTGTTTGCTGTGTAATTTCAAGCCCTTTTTTGCACATAGAATAAACAAGTGTCCAGTCGCTTTGGCTGTACCCTATTCGTGCAAGCTTTAAATACGGCTCCCTTATGTGTGGACATTCGGCTATAGCTTTGTAAAGCCATGCTTTTGCTTCCATTATATTGCCTTTTGCTTCGTAGCAGCTTCCAATAAAACGCATTGATGCGCTGCGCTCCTCGTTCCAAGTTGCTTTTGGTAAAAGCAAATGCTTTTTAAGAGTTTCTATACATTTGTCGTGCATTCCGTAGTACATGTACTCTCTGCCTAGCCAAAAAATTGTGCGGTCGTCTGTTGGGTTTTCTTCTGCCGAAAGCTCAAGAAGCGGCAAGTATTGGCTTCGTGGTTTTGTAAAGTCTTGATAATGGTTTAAAACAAGCCCGTGAACCCAAACAGATTTTTCCTCGTCAGTTCCGCTGTACTCTAAAACTTCATGTACTGGGTGAACCCACCTAAAGCCGTGTCGCCTGTGTATTTTTTCCATAGGAAACTGTTTGCACGGTGTTCCGTCGGGGTTAAAGCTCCATGTAAACAAGTAGCGTGCTCTTGTGCAAGATGGCTCCCAAAACATTTCCAGCTTTTCACGCCAGCCTTTTTCAAAAACTTCGTCTATGTCGTTTGAAACGCAAATGTCCACGTCTTCTGGAATGTGGTCCATTGCAATGTTTCTTGCTTTGTCAAACCGCCACGGTTTAATTTCTTCTGTGTATACGTATGCGCCCCTTGCTTTAAGCTTTTCCACTGTATTATCAGTTGAACCTGTGTCAAGAACGACAACCATGTCGGCTTCGGATACGGCGTCCAGCCACCTGTCTATAAACTTTTCTTCATTTTTTGCTATGGCGTATACACAAATTTTATATTTGCCCAAATTATCACCTTCACTATAAGTATTTTTGCTTTATTATATTAAGCGAGTGCTTAGTTACGTGTTTGATTAAGTTAGTTAAAAAAATTATTGTTGTTGTTATGTCAAAAAAATTTCCTTATCTTAAAAAGGAAATAAACCTAATTGGGCTAGCTTGAAAATTCTTATAATTAATTTTTCAAGCTAGCCCTAGCTAAAGATAAGCACTGTTTGCACTGCTTTGTAATGCTTTATCGTGGAAAAGAAAAGTGTATCGCCTTTCTTTTCCACCTTGTATAACAATTTATCAAATTGCTAAATTAACCTACGCTCGTTAACAACCAAATTAGCCAAGAAGTTCAACCATTAAAAGCGCACCTACGCCAGGTGAAAAAGTAACTGAATTTGCTATTGTAGTGAGAAGTGTAACGTCCAAAACGTCGCCTGCTTTTAGTTTAGCTATAGTAGTTAAAGAGTACGAAACATCATTTCCAACTGTAAGATTCCTTGAAATAATTGTTTCAGGAATTGCAACGCCGTTTACACGGACTTGGCTGCTTACCAAATCATTAATTAATGGTGTCAATTGCAAGTTGTAGTATATTCTGAAGTAACCATCTGTTAATACTGTTACAGAATTAGAGCCAGATGTTACGTTGTTTGATGCCATTGAAGCATTGTAAGGAACTACTGTGTTAGTTGAAGCTGCAAGTGTTAAAGCTGGAGTTGTACTGTTGTTAAATGCTCCGCCAAACGCAACAACTGCAGGTGGGCCAGTAGGGCCAGTGTCACCAGTAGGGCCAGTAGGACCAGTGTCGCCAGTAGGACCGGTAGGACCAGTAGGACCGGTAGGACCAGTAGGGCCAGTAGGACCAGTGTCGCCAGTAGGACCAGTAGGACCAATAGGGCCAGTAGGACCAGTATCACCAACAGGGCCAGTAGGGCCAGTGTCGCCAGTAGCACCAACAGGGCCAGTAGGACCAGTAGGACCAATAGGGCCAGTAGGACCAGTGTCACCAACAGGGCCAGTAGGGCCAGTAGGACCAGTAGGGCCGATTGGACCAGTGTCACCAGTAGGGCCAGTAGGGCCAGTTGGTCCAGTAGAACCAGTGTCGCCAGTAGGGCCAGTAAAGCCAGTAGGACCAGTAGGGCCAATTGGGCCAGTAGGGCCAGTGTCACCAACAGGGCCAGTAGGACCAGTGTCGCCAGTAGCACCAACAGGGCCAGTAGGACCAGTAGCACCAATAGGACCAGTAGGGCCAGTGTCGCCAACAGGGCCAGTAGGGCCAGTAAACCCAGTAGGACCTAAAGGACCAGTAGGACCAGTAGGACCAGTGTCACCAGTAGGACCAGTAGGTCCAGTGTCGCCAGTAGGTCCAGTAAACCCAGTAGGACCAGTAGGGCCAGTGTCACCAGTAGGACCAGTAGGGCCAGTGTCGCCAGTAGGACCAGTAGGACCAGTGTCGCCAGTAGGACCAGTAGGACCAGTGTCGCCGGTAGGACCAGTAGGGCCAGTGTCGCCAGTAGGGCCAATAGGACCAGTAGGGCCAGTGTCACCAATAGGACCAGTAGGGCCAGTGTCACCAATAGGACCAGTAGGGCCAGTGTCGCCAGTAGGGCCAGTAGGGCCAGTGTCACCAGTAGGACCAATAGGACCAGTGTCGCCAGTAGGGCCAGTGTCGCCAGTAGGGCCAGTAGGACCAGTGTCGCCAGTAGGACCAGTAGGACCAGTGTCGCCAGTAGGGCCAGTGTCGCCAGTAGGACCAGTAGGACCAGTGTCGCCAGTAGGACCAGTAGGGCCAGTGTCGCCAGTAGGACCAGTAGGGCCAGTGTCACCAGTAGCACCAACAGGGCCAGTAGGGCCAGTGTCACCAACAGGGCCAGTAGGGCCAGTGTCACCAACAGGGCCAGTAGGGCCAGTGTCACCAGTAGCACCAACAGGGCCAGTAGGTCCAGTAGGGCCTATAGAACCAATGTCACCAGTAGGGCCAGTAGGACCAGTGTCACCAGTAGCACCAATAGGGCCAGTAGGGCCAGTGTCACCAACAGGACCAGTATCACCAGTAGCACCAACAGGGCCAGTAGGACCAGTGTCACCAGTTACGCCAGCAGGGCCAGTAGGACCAGTAGGGCCAACAGGACCAGTGTCACCAACAGGGCCAGTAGGGCCAGTGTCACCAGTAGCACCAACAGGGCCAGTAGGTCCAGTGTCGCCAACAAAGCCAGTAGGTCCAGTGTCACCTAAATGACCAGTAGGGCCAGTGTCGCCAGTAGCACCAATAGGGCCAGTAGGTCCAGTGTCGCCAACAGGGCCAGTAGGGCCAGTGTCACCAATAGGGCCAGTAGGACCAGTGTCACCAGTATTACCAACAGGGCCAGTAGGGCCAGTGTCGCCAACAGGACCAGTAGGGCCAGTGTCACCGACAGGGCCAGTAGGACCAGTGTCACCAGTATTACCAACAGGGCCAGTAGGGCCAGTGTCGCCAACAGGACCAGTAGGGCCAGTGTCACCGACAGGGCCAGTAGGACCAGTGTCGCCAGTAGCACCAACAGGGCCAGTAGCACCAGTGCCACCAGTAGTGCCAGTAGCACCAGTAGGGCCAGTGTCGCCAGTAGCACCAGTAGGGCCAGTGTTGCCAGTAGCACCAGTAGGACCAGTGTCACCAGTAGGGCCAGTTATGCCAGAAGTACCAGCAGGGCCAGTAGGACCAGTAGGTCCAGTAGGGCCAGTTTCTCCAGTAGTAGCAGTTTGTTCAGTTATTGCAAGTGATGCTTTTATTGGAACAATTGATGCCAGTGAAATATCTTCACCTGTTGCATTTGTAAGTGTCATAGTTACTGGTGTTGCTAAAACATCAATTATGGCTACACCATAAACTTCACCTGTTTTAATTGGTGACGAACCAATTACAAAATCGCCTTGTGATGTTGTAATTGCAAACTGAATTCCAGTTGTTGAAAGTGAAGCTTGTGTATCAACCCACCAATTAACCAAATACCTTCCAGCTTCATTGAATGTTATTACACCAGTGAATGGATTATAAGTTATGTTACCGCTTGAAAGTAAGACAACATCAAAAACCACATTCGAGCCAGCAGTAATTGTTCCATCAATTGTTCTTTGCAGTTCTAAAGCTACGTCGCTCATTTTACCCCTCCTTTAAGTTATAGAAATTCCGCTTTAACTGACATTGCTTGTTTCAAGCTTAAAGCGTAAAACGCTTATTTTTTACAAATGCCGCTAAAGTGGAATTGCTGTAGTAAGCATCAGGCTATGCCTGAAGAATAACAATACTTGCTTGAACAGGAACCGCAGAAGAAAGTGCAACTGTATCTGAGCTTACATTAGTTAAGTTAATAGTTGATGGTGTTATACCAACAGTTACAAAAGCTTCCCCTGAAACTTGACCTGTTACAAGTGGTGATGAGCCTATCGAGAACGGGATACCGTTAAGGTTTAGCGCAAGGCTTATTTCTGGGCTTGTCGCCGCTCCGTCTGCTGCTACCCACCATGCAACGTAGTAGTTACCTGTTTGTGTAATCGTAAATTGACCATTTCCAAAGTTGTATGAAATGCCAGGAGCTAGGTCATTTATTACACTGTTAAAAATTACTGCTCCCCCAACAGGTATAGTTGTTACTCCAGTTGTTAATAATTGCGCTTGTATACCTGTCAATGACGCAAGACCAGCAGGGCCAGTAGGACCAGTTACACCAGCAACGCCAGCAGGGCCAGTAGGACCAGTAGGACCGGTTACGCCAGCAAGACCAGCAGGGCCAGTAGGACCAGTAGGGCCGGTTACGCCAGCAAGACCAGCAGGGCCAGTAGGACCAGTAGGGCCGGTTACGC
>CAZBLK010000002.1:157162-167225 GCA_964492715.1 uncultured Defluviitaleaceae bacterium
CAGCAAGACCAGCAGGGCCAGTAGGACCAGTAGGACCAGTAGGACCAGTAGGGCCAGTAGGACCAGTAGGGCCAGTTGGGAATAGTAGGCGTACACGGCAGTGGCAACGGCAACGGCAATTGCAGCGTTTATGGTGATGGTGATGACATCTGTCATGTCGATGTCTTTCACATTCGTCACCAATCCAACCTTCATCATCGTCTTCGCAATAGTCGCCTCCCCAGGCTTGCTCTTGGCATCTACAGTTGCAGTGCCTGCATTCGTTACGACCTCTTTGGGCAGAAGCATAACTTTCTTCATTGTCATACCCATAATCATCTTGAGCGTAAGTTAAATTTCTTGGGCTTGGCGCTTCATAACGTTCGCCGTAATAGTAATCGTCGCTATCAGCCCTTGTTTGCTGACGTCTGCGAACAAAATCGTTCCAAGTAACTTCGTCAACATCTCTATCGTTGTAAAAAGCATCACGACTGCTTGAAGAACGACGGTTGGAAATACTCATTGTGTGAATGGGGGCGTCGGACGGCACGCTGCTTTTTCTTGGCGTGCCAATGCTTTTTTCTCCAGCGAAATAAGTATCTTCGTTATCATCGTAGCGACTTTTTTCGTTATAAAAGCCTATACCCCAAGTGCCCCTTTTTTTCTCCTGTAATTTCCAGGTATCACTCATATCTAAATCACACCTTTCAAAAAATTGTAATAAGAGCTCTTTTGTAGCAATTTTCTTGTTCAACAAAATTAATTGACATCGTGCCTTAGCGCAGTACGCAAAGCATTTTGGTCAATCCAATGTAATACATAAAGTAAAATTGCTGTATTTGCAAAACATTATGGCAATCTCGTTTTTAATTTACATTGTCTATTGGTCAAATTACCAAACGGCTAGGCACATGGCTTCCGTTTGGCTAACCTCTGTCAATATCATCAAAAATAGAATTTCTACAGACAGCTAACTTCGCAAAAAAAACGCATTGTAGCATTGCGAGTTTTGCTTGTTATCAGCCTATGGGTAAATAGCTTATTCAAATTGCTATAACGTTACATTTTTATACTATGTGGTAGCTTGTCAATTGGTGAATAACTCGTACATCTTTATAGCAACTTACATTGCGTTATAGCTGTTTCATTTTATATGCTTGGTTCCCTTTGGTTGTTACGTGAATATAATAAAAAAAAGTTAAAGGGAATGAGTTTTATGTTCACGGACAAAACGCTTTTAATAACAGGCGGAACAGGCTCGTTTGGAAACGCAGTTTTAAACAGGTTTCTAAACACAGACATAAAAGAAATTCGGGTTTTTTCAAGAGATGAAAAAAAGCAAGACGACATGCGAAAGCTTTATAAAAACGACAAAATAAAGTTTTACATTGGTGACACAAGGGACTGTGCAAGCGTAAAAAATGCTGTAATAGGCGTGGACTACATTTTTCACGCCGCTGCTTTAAAGCAAGTTCCGTCATGCGAGTTTTTTCCGCTTGAAGCTGTAAAAACAAATGTCTTAGGAACGGAAAATGTTTTAAACGCAGCTATTGAAGAAGGCGTAAAAAAAGTAATTTGCCTGTCTACAGACAAAGCTGCCTACCCTATAAACGCAATGGGAATTTCTAAGGCTATGATGGAAAAAGTTTTTATAGCAAAGGCAAAAACGGTTGAAGCAGAAAAAACAACAATTTGCGGCACACGCTACGGCAACGTAATGGCCTCACGTGGGAGCGTAATTCCTTTGTTTGTGGAACAGATTAAAAGCGGAAAGCCGCTTACAATGACTTTTGGAAAAATGACAAGGTATATGATGAGCTTGCGTGAAAGTGTGGAGCTTGTTCTTTTTGCGTTTGAAAACGGACAGGCAGGCGACCTTTTTGTGCAAAAAGCACCAGCTTGCACAATTAAAACTTTAGCTGAAGCTTTGCTTAAAATTTTTAAAGCCGAAAACGAAATAAAAGAAATTGGAATACGCCACGGCGAAAAAATTTATGAAACGCTGTTGACCAAAGAAGAAATGTCAAAGGCGATTGATATGGGCAATTTTTACAGAGTTGTTCCCGACAGGCGTGACTTAAACTATGACAAATTTTTTGTGGACGGAAGCACTTTGGGCATTGAAGCAAACGACTATACTTCCGACAACACAAGAAGGCTTTGTGTAGACGAAATGGTTGACCTTCTTTTAACGCTTGACTACATTCAAGACGAATTAAAGGATTGGGGCGGTTTGAAGTGAAAGTTTTAATTACTGGTGCAAACGGCTTTTTAGGAAAAAACTTAACGCTATGGCTTAAAAATAGTGGGTACACAAACTTGCTTTTTGTTAATAGAGAAACAAGCGAGGAACAATTCGACAGTTACTTAAAGCAGTGTGATTTCATCTTTCATTTAGCAGGTGTAAACCGCCCTAAAACGGAAGATGAGTTTGTAAAAGGAAACGTTGACTTTACAAACAAAATGTTAAATAAGCTTAAAAAGTTTTCAAACAATTGCCATATAGTTGTGTGTTCTTCAATTCAAGCGGAAAATGATACGCCGTATGGAAAAAGTAAAAAAGCAATGGAAGATGCACTTTTTTCTTACGCCCAAAATACAAGCTCCAAAATTTTTGTTTACAGGTTAGTAAACTTATACGGAAAATGGTGCAAGCCAAATTACAATTCTGTAGTAGCAACTTTTTGCCACAACATCTCAAGAGATATTGACATAAAAATAGATGACCCCAAAAAAGCTTTACAGCTTTGTTATATTGATGATGTTTGCAAAGCTTTTATAGACACAATGGAAGGAAAACCAATTTATAATGAAGAAGGATTTTGCCAAGTTCCTTGTGTTGACACAATTAAGCTTGGGGAGCTTGCTCTAAAGCTTAAATTATTTAATGAAAACAGAAAAACACTTGAAATGCCAGCGTTTGAAAACGACTTTGACAGAAAGCTGTACGCAACTTTTATTTCACATTTGCCTGAAAATAATTTTTGCTACAGCCTTGATAAAAAGTGCGACAGCAGAGGATATTTTTGCGAGTTAATAAAAGGAAGTTGCTTTGGGCAAGTTTCAGTTTCGCTTACGAAGCCAACTATTGTAAGGGGCAACCATTGGCACAACACAAAGGCAGAAAAGTTTTTGGTAGTGCAGGGTGAAGCGACAATTCGGTTTAGAAAAATTGAGAGTGGCAGCGAATTAAGCAGAGAAGTAATTGAGTATTTTGTGAATGGGGAACAGCTACAAATGATTGATGTTCCTGTTGGGTACACACATTCAATTGAAAATGTTGGGGCTTGCGACTTAATTACTATTATTTGGTGCAATGAAAGCTTTGATATAAACAGGCCAGATACTTTTTTTGAAGAAGTTCTTTCATTATAATAGGGGAAAATAGGGTTGTTGTGTTAAGCTACCTTTATGAATTTTTGTGGCTTGGTTGGAGAAAATAAGCCGTGAAAGGAGTGCTTTAAATGAAAAAGGCAAAGTCAAGGGACAGCAAAAACCAGTCCATTACAGAGAAGACAGAAAAGTTGAAGCAGAATATGCCCAAAAAAGATGTTTCGGAAAAAGATGAGCATAAATAAAGTAATGCAAAGAAATTCCCCCATTTTTGTGGGGGAATTTCTTTGCATTACTTTATTTAATTTTAATTTCAACAGGTTCAGAAAGACGTACCGTACTTGTGTACGAAAGCTGTAAATACACAGTATCGTGTGGGTAATTTGTAAGCGCAAACATATGCCGAAAAACTTCCTTATTATCATCTGACATAGACGAACTACTTTTGTATTCGTACACATTTTCTGCCTCATCGTAATATTTACTTTCAAAAAGCTGGTACATCATTCCTTTTTCTTTGTACTTTGCAGTAAATGTTAAAATCCAGTTGTTTCCGTTCCGTTCTGCCGCTTCAAGTGCTACACCTTCTGGCATGTTTTCTGTTTTTTTGTTTGCAAGGTTGACAAAAGCTTTGTTGTTTTCCTTTTCAAGCCAAACTACGTCTGTAATGTAAAGCGTTAAGCTTTTACTTTCAGAAAAAAACGAACTTTCAAGGCGGTATGCCGCCATCATCTTCGAGTTTTCTTTGCCTGTAGCAGAAACTCCATTTTTAATTGATTCAAATTTTTCGCCATTTTCATTTTCAATGTAAAAAGAAAGTGACTGCAACCATGCTGTGTTTGTTTCGTCGTCGTTTAAGTTTATTCTAATGTGCGATGGGTAAATTTCGGCTGAGGTAAGCACAAGCTTTTGCCCGTCCAAAATAAACTCTTTGTTTAATGTAATGTTTTCGCCTTGTGTTGTAAAGTTTTGGTCAAAATTAAGCGCAAACGAAAACTCTGCAATGTATTGTGGTTGTTCAAAAACTTCTTTTGTTAAAAAGTCACCTGGTGCAGAAGTTGGTGCTGGTGCTTCATTTACTGGTTTGATTTGCGTATTTCCTCCGTTATCATGCACATTGCAATTTAATACAAGACCATTTGGCATGTCTACATCAACAAAATCAGCAGTAATTTGACGCATTTCACCGTTTGGAACGTCAGAAACTCCGGTGCTTAATTTATAGCCTTCAAGCGGTTCCCCGATAATGCTTTTTATTTGTGGGCTAGAGCTCATTTTAAAGTAAACTTCCGAATTTAGGGTGTAAAAAATGTTTAACTGCTTTTGGTCTACAATTACATACTCTACCCTCATAGTAATTTCATTTTGGGTTTGTTCAAGGTTAATTAGCTGAACGTAATCGTTTTCAACGGCGGTTGCAAGCGACGGAGAAAAGGCAACAGCTTTTGCAAGCTCGCTAATTATAGGTATTTTCCCACAAGCAATTGCAAAGGTGGCTGAAACATTTACCATAATTACAAACGTAACAAAAAATAACGTAGCACTACTAAGCGGCATAATGACAAAACGTCGTATTCGTCTTGCTTTTCCACCTTTATTAATTGCGCTTTGTATTGTGCTATCAAGTTGTGCGGGTATTTTCTCAAGCTGGTTTAAAAGTTCGTTGTACTCATCTATTCTATTCATTTATTTATTGCACCTCCTCTGATAGTTCAAGTTTCAATAGTTTTAGCGCTTTTCGCTGCCTAGTAACGACAGTGCCTTGCGGAATTTTTAGGCTTTCGGCGGTTTGTGCCAAAGTAAAGCCAGAAAAATATCTTAAAATAACAACGTCTTTTAGCGGTTGCGGCAAACGCAAAATTGCGTCCTTTAGGGGCAGCGCATCAAAAGCATTTTCTTCTGCTTCAGAAATTGTTTCAGGAACTTCCTCAAATATAAGAACACGCTTTCTTCGCCTAAGCTCTTTTTTGCACTCGTTTATTAAAATGCGTGTAAGCCATGTTTCAAAAAATTCTGCCTGGCGAAGCTTTTGCATTGCTTTAAAGCCATGGAAAACAGCTTCGTCTACTGCATCTATAGCAAGGTTTTCATTTCCAAGGTAAAGAAAAGCTGTGCGGTAAAGGCGGTTTTTAATTTTTTCGGTTCGAGCAGTAAATTCGTCTGGGGTCAATTTGCACTGCTCCTTTCTTTTTGTTGGGTATGTGGCAATCAAAAATTTGAATTGCTTTATATACATTAGACGTTTAAGCTAATGGTTTTGATTTAGGTATATAAAAAATATTATTTAAAAAACTAAACTGTTTATTTTACAACTTTAACACAAAAAAACAACCCCCAAAAGGGGGTCGTTTTTGAAAAACCATTAAGCAGCAGGGTTTGTTGTTGTTGTTGTACCAGTAAGAGTTTTAGTTTCGTTACCTGGGTTAAACACAGCTGTTTTTTCTGCATCTTCCCAAATTACGTTTACGCCTAAAGCTTTACCAAGTTGCTTAAATGGAATATAAACTCTGTCGTTTTTGTTTTCTGCCTTAATTTCTTTTCCTGTTTCAGTAATCATAGTTACAGCAGTGCCGTTTACAAGCATTTTGCTGCTGCCAACTCTGAACTGAACAGTTTTAGAAGGCATAAGGATTGTTACAGTTTTTTCTGCGTCGTCCCAAATGATAGAGTCGTCTGGAATACCAAGAGCGTTCGATATGAAACGTACTGGCACCATTGTCGAGTCACTTTCAGTTGAGAGGTATGCAGCTACGCCATCTGGCATTGATACTTCTGTACCGTTTTTAGTGTACATGTTTGAACCAATTTTTACACGTACTTCAGCAGCCTCTGGCTCTGTTGAAGGTGAAGTTACACGCATGTAGTCTGCGCTTACACCTTCAGTTGTGAAGCGTGAAAGGTGGTTGATTGTTGCAATACCTGGTGTTTGAGTGTAGTAACGGTATACATAGTTTGCAGCTGTTGCTGTGCCACCAACAAATACTTTATAGTTGTAAGCGTTGCTGAAAGGTACAGCACGGTTTACAGTTAAAGCAACGTTAGAAAGCTTAATTGTAGAAATCTTTGATGATGGCTTAACTACACGGAAGCCGTAGCCGCTTGTAGTACCTGTTCCTGTGTTTGCAATTGCAACTTTTGCAAGTTGAATATCACCAGCTGTTACTTCAGACTTAATGTCCTTTGTAGAAACAGTGATACCATCTAAAACGTCAGTTGAAAGAGCAATTACAGAGTCTCTTAAAAGGTAACCGGCTGCATTTTCTGTAATAGTAATGTCAGCAGTAGGAATTACTTGGTAACCAATCTTAACGTCTGTTACTTTTGTGTCAACCTTTACAGGTCTTACAGCCTTAGCAATAACTACGTCTGGAAGTGGACCGTATTCATCACTTAAACCTGTTTTTGAAACAGAAAGTGCGATGTCAGCAGACGAACCGTCAGCAGGAGCAAACTCTGGGTCAATAGAAACCCACATGTCAAAAGTGATGCTTGCTGCTTTAGTACCGCTTGTATTAATGTTTCTAAATACTAAGTCACGTTCATTTACATAGAAGTTGCTGTAGCCTGGGATAGTGCCGTTGTTAACAGCAACTTCATCTTTAAGGTTAGACAATTGTTGGCTGGAGCCGTTAATATATTGTTGGTTTGCAAGCTCGCTTGTGTCAGTAATTTCTACCTTGATGAACTTAACGCCTTCTGGAAGTGTAAACACTGTTCTGTCAAGTGAGTTCCAAGAGTTTGGAGCGTTTTCCTTAAACGTTACACGAGCAGTTTTGTGGTAAGAGTCGGAAGCAGCGTTAAACGAAGGTGTGCCTGAAGCTGTCATGTTTTCAGGGTGAAAACGGCCTGTAACAAGAGTAGGAACAGCCTTGTTTGTGTCTGTTACGTTAAACGTAAGGTTACGCTCTACAGCGTTTGCAATTTGGAATTCAAAATCAATGTTTGTGTTGCTGCCTGTTCTTGGGCCAGTAAGCTTTGCTTTAATTGCGCCAAGTGAAAGCCCAGAAAGGTTTGTGTTGCTTGCAACAAGGTGAAGGTTTCTAATTGACATAAGCCCTGTGCCTGTGTTGTAGTTTGTAGTAATGTTTGGTGCAGTAACAGAAATTGAAGAACCGTCAGTACCAAAAGAAATACCATTATTTACAGTTGCTTCTGGAATTCTGTGTGGTGTGTAAGCACCAGCATACGCTACTGTAGTTGGAGCAGTAGTAGAGACTGCTTGTACAAACCTGTAGCCAGTAGGGGCAGTGATTGTGTAAGTTCCGCCTGGTACAAACGCACCATACACGTTTTCACCGATGTTTAATTCGGAAAGGAAGAAGGTGTATTGTGAATTTGGCATTTTGTTTGCAGGAACTTCTGCATAAATGTAGCCCTTTGGAATATTTGAAGTAGAAATAACTGTTTGTGAAGAATTATACCCGCTTATTGAAAGAATAGGTGCAGGTTGGTAAATGCTTGCTACTACAGGTTCATTTTCCTCTGTTGTTTTGAAAACAAGCGGAATGTTAATTGTGTCATTGTTTGTTACTGTAGCTACTGGTTGAGTAAGCACAGTGTAAGTTAAACTTGGGTTTACACTTACTGTTGCACCAGTTTCGTCTATAACGTTAACATTAGCATTTGTTGCTTGGAATGCAGCATAAGCCGCTTGGTTAGTTGTAGAAACTGTTGAGTTAGCTGTAAATGTCATTAAGTCAACGTTTTTAATTGTTACCCAAGCAACGCCCGGTTGTGACTGGTTTACAGTCAAACTGTAAGGAACGCTGCCATAAGCTGGGTTTGGCGTAGATGGTGTACCGGCATCAGCTGCAACATCAAATGTAAACTGAGGGTAAGCAGTGCCGCCATAAGTTCCTGCCGGAACAGTAATTCTATTCATAGTAGGAGCTACCGGAGCAGTTGTACTAGTATAAAAAGAATTACGGTCTGTAGCATGTTGTTTTAAATTTGTTGTAGGGTTGCCGTTGTTGTCATAAAGAGCCCAGTCAGCGTTTGTAAGGGCAATTGAAAACATAACGTCTCTGCCGCTTGCTGCAAGGGCTGCTGTGTTAAGCCCTGTATCTAAAGAAATGTGGTAGTAAGGCGACAACTGGTCAACACCTGGTCTAATGTTTCCTGCTTCTCTGAAGTAAGTTCCCTTTGGCGTGTTGCGTGCTGTTTCGCCAGTAATGTAGTACGACGCACCAAAGACGTTCAGTGACAAAAGCGATGCTGTCATCACTGAAGCCATAAGAAAAGCAATCTTTTTTCTCATTGTTTTTTTCCTCCTTATAGTTTTTTGCAGTGAGTGTGAAAAAACAAACAGGCAAAAAGCCACAAGCACCGTGCGCCGACACCTTTTTAAACTATGCCCTTTAAGCTTCCAGCCTACGAGCCAAAACCCACAAACCGTCGTGTTTAAAAAGCTAAAAATATGTCAACACTAATCACTAAAATATAATGAAATTCTTCGGAAGCTTGCCCCACCTCAAAATTTTGCGTTAGGCAAATTAAACTTTTTTTCAGTACAGGCTTTATAAATTCAAGCGTCCGTTCGTTGAGTTTTCGGCAAAGCTGCCGAATAAAAGCACTGAAAAGCATTTAAAAGCCTAATGCGGTATTTCACACGAGGTTGAAAATAATTCAAGCGTTTTGGCGTTTTTTCGCCTTTGCGGTTTGCTTTTTAAAACACATTTTAAAGCGTATATTAATGAAGAAAACCGCAAGCATACCATTTTCCGAATAAAGCTTTTAAAATAACCAAAACAAAGCTTTATTAAAAAAATGAACATGCCTTGTAATGTAATGTAAAAATTTTAAACTATAGCAGTTGCTATATTGCGGCTTGTGCTAACCGCTTGTTTAAAATGATATCCGCCCGAATATTTTTTTGCCGTTCGGGCTTATAAGTATTATTGGATTTTTTGTTTTTTTTATTCCAATGGGAAGTTGGGTTTATTATCCAAAAGATAAAAATTGCTGTTTGTTTATAAGTTAACAATAATATATTTAGAAGTGAAGTCATTTAAAAATAGTCTTACAAGTAAAATAAAAATGCAATAATGTTTGACGAAAATTGTAAAATATGGTAAAGTGTAATCAAGCATAGACAAGGGCGGTGTGGCTAGTCTCCGAAAGGAGGTGAAGCCGTATGTTGCATGAATGGATTGCAAGCATTGGAACAGTAGTTATTTCTATAACTGCCGTGGCTAGTGTAGTAATACAAATTGTTACATATTTTAACACAAAAAAATAAGCCGCCCAACGAGGTATGGCTTATTTATGATTTAAACATTTAAATTAGAAGCCGCACCGCAACCTATGCGATACTAAGAGAGTGTTCACGCACTCTCTTTTTCATGCATTTATTATACCAGTAAACTTACCAATTGTAAAGAAAAAAATGCAATAATGTTTGACGAAAATTGTAAAATATGGTAAAGTGTAATCAAGCATAGACAAGGGCGGTGTGGCTAGTCTCCGAAAGGAGGTGAAGCCGTATGTTGCATGAATGGATTGCAAGCATTGGAACTGTAGTTATGTCAATAGCTGCTATAGTTGGTGCAGTAATGCAAATTGTTACATATTTTAACACAAAAAAATAAGCCGCCCCCAGCAAGGTATGGCTTATTTATAAATTAATATATTTAATAAAAGGCCGCACCGCAACCTATGCGATACTAAGAGAGTGTTGACCGCACTCTCTTTTTCATGCATTTATTATACCAGTAAACTTACCAATTGTAAAGAAAAAAATGCAATAACATTT
>CAZBLK010000003.1:0-141574 GCA_964492715.1 uncultured Defluviitaleaceae bacterium
ATCGTTGTTGGTTTTCATAGTGTCATCTTATCACATTTTGAGCTATGTTTCTTTTTTTTATTTCAACTCTTGATTCGCATCAACATTAGTAAAACATCTACAACTTACAAATGGGGTGAAATTGTACATAAAAATATTATGAAGTGCTTTCGTTAATATGTATTACTTAATAATCACAAATTGCAAAAAAGTTAACATTATTTTAAACCACTAACAACTGTATGGGTCTGCGTCTAATGTTTTGCTATTATTGTATTCACACAAAAGGTCTGTAGCTATAACAAGGTCTGTGCCTGCAGAGCCGAAAAGCGTTACTTTTTTGTTGAAAATGCTGTTTGCTTTTACTGAGCCGATTGTTGAACCGTCAGCTTCTCTAAATACAAGCCTATATTCAAAAACATATTTTAAGTCAATGTCCCAGAATCCACGTCTGAAAGCGCTTGGCTCTTTACTTACGATAATTATTTTTTTAACCCTAAGGCGTTCAATTGTAACTGCAGCGGCGTTTGATGGTGGGTCTATAACGTCGCCCTCTTTGATGTGTTCTCCGTCAATTGTAATACATTCTGCAGCACGTGCAGGGCCAAGTTCAGCAGCTGTTAAGCAGTCTTGTTGTCTGCAGCTATCGTATACTTTAAAGGCAATTATACATTCTTGGCGTAACCTGTCTGGTCTTAAATCATCGCCGCAATGGCTATGACTGTTATTAGAAGTGCCGATAACTCTTTCTTCATCATTTCTTAATTCAAAAGCACTCATTATGTTATCCTCCTTATAAAAGTTGTACTTATTGCTCTCCTAGTTATATAATATGTACAACTAGTTTTTTGGTGAATAAATAATGTGGCAGGCTAAAACAAAATTTTAAATATAGCAATTTGAGTTTTTATAGGTCATCAATTAATTTTGCGTAAAAACATCGAACGCTCCAACGATTTTTTGACGCAAAATGAATTGGTGAACAGTTTATACAAATTACGATAAAAATGCAGAATGGTAAAACTATCCATTCTGCATTCAATGACTAACAAATTACATTAATAGCTTTTGGCAAAACTTCAAACGTAATAGGAGCTTTTAATTCGTACAAATTGCCATCGTAATTTACGTTAACAGTGTTTTCATAGCTAACAACAACTTTTTTGCAAGTATAAAATTCAATACCTTTTAGCTTTGTGTGAAGCCCGATAATAACTAAAGGAAATAGAAGAAGCTTTAAAAGCATATTAAAATTTTTAACTACGCATAAAGTAATTAGCCCGTCGTTAGCAGAAGCACTTGGAGCAATTTTAAACCCACCCCCGTAATATTTGCCATTTGCGGCAGCAATAAGCGTACATTTTCCGCTTATTTTTTTGTCGTCTACCATTATATTTGCATCAAAGTTTTTAAACTTAAAAACAGTTATAACTGTAGAAACTAAATAGGCATACCTTTTAAACACACGTTTAAGCCCCACAGCTTTGTTAGCTATTTCAGCGTCCATACCAATGGAACCTACGTTAACAAAATAAAATTCACCCGACTTAATTACATCAATCGGTTTTATTTTATCAGAAAAAATTCTGTTCAAATGCTCATGCAAACTAGCTTTATGGCTAATGCCAATTGAAGCTATAAAGTCGTTGCCAGAGCCAGCGGGAATTATTCCAAGAGAAACATTTGAATAAACCATACCAGAAATGACCTCGTGAAGTGTGCCATCTCCGCCTACACAAATTATAAGCTCTGTTCCTTCGGCACATGCTTTTGCAGCCAAACGCTTTGCGTCCATTGGTTTTTTTGTTTCCCAAATTACAAATTCTATTTTTCTTAATTCTAGCTCATGTTTTATCTGCGGAAGTAGCTTGACTGTTTTACCGCTGCCAGCCACAGGGTTTAAAATTAAGTGTGTCACATAATCCCCCCGAAATCACTTGTATATACGATTATAAGGCTTGTCCGTTGTTTTTGCAATAGTCGAATTATCATATATACTGTTAATAAGCTTAATTTAACCAAAAAGGTGGAGTTGCTATCTATCAATCCCGCTTTTTAACTAAATTGACAGATGGAAATGAAACTCAGTGTTTTTTATTTTTTTATTGATAGAATGTAGAGTAAAAACAGAATTGATATATAGGTATAAATAAAACTGATGTGACTATATTAATTATAGTCATGCAAATGGAGGTTATTTTAATGAAGCAAAAACGAGAAGATATTTTAGGGATAATTATTGATGATGTAAAAAGTGATTTAGACGATGAAGAAATTATTCACATGCTTTTAGACAAAAAGGTTTCTAAAGACGGTGAAAAGGAAGAGGATACATTAGGGCAAGTTTTGGCAGACAAAATTGCACAGTTTGCAGGAAGCTGGATTTTTATAGGCTTTTTTGTGCTTGTATTAATTTCATGGATGGTTGTTAATGTTGTTGCTTTAAACAACAATGGATTTGACCCTTATCCGTTTATTTTGCTTAACCTTGTTTTGTCGTGCATAGCAGCAGTTCAAGCCCCACTTATTATGATGAGCCAAAATAGGCAGGAAGTGAAGGACAGGAGGAGAAGCGAAAACGATTACAAAGTTAACCTTAAAACTGAAATTATTATGGCAGACTTGCATGGAAAGCTTGATGTTCTTTTGGAAAACCAAGAAAAAATTATTAAAATGCTTGAAAGTGATAAATAAACACGTTTTATTTATTTTTATCTTTAATATAAGTTGACATTTTTAACAATAAATGTTATATATTAAACATAAAAAGTTATGAAATTTATTGAAGGAGAAGCTATGGACTTTAGCAAGGGAATTGCAGCTTACCATGATGAAATAATTGAAAAAATTAGACAAGCCGTTAGAATTGACAGTGTAGAAAGCGAGCCGCTTCCAGGAAAGCCTTTTGGTGAAGGTCCAGCGAAAGCTTTGCAATTTTTTCTTGATTTAGGAAACGAGCTTGGCTTTTCAGGAGAAAACTTTGAAAACTATGCCGCACATGTTGACTATGGAACAGGCGAAGAAATGCTTGGTATTTTAGCACACGTTGACGTAGTTCCTGTAGGCGACGGCTGGTTGTACCCTCCTTTTAGCGGTGATATTGTAGGTGGAAAAATTTATGGCAGAGGAACACAAGACGACAAAGGCCCTATAGTCGTTTGTATGTACGCAGTAAAAATTCTTAAAGACTTAGGTGTTCCTCTTTCTAAAAAAATTAGGTTTATTCTTGGGGCTAACGAGGAAACAAACTTCGGTTGTATGAAGCACTACTTTGGAAAGCTAAAAATGCCTATGCCACAAATTGCTTTTACACCAGATTCTGCATTCCCTGTTACATATGCCGAAAAAGGAATTTTTCAGTGGAAGTTAAAGAAAAAGTGCAGTGAAGTGCTTAAAATAAAAGGCGGTAATGCTTACAATTCTGTGGCAGAAACGGCTTCGGTTGCGCTTGACATAAAATATTTTGAACCGCTTAAAAAAGCTTTAAGTGAGTGTTCGTACCCAGTGGAAATTGAGTTTAATGTAGAAAATGGCTGTGTCGTGCTTCATGTAAAAGGAAAAGCATCACATGCGGCAAGGCTTGAGTCTGGTATAAACGCAATTGCGTATATGTTTGAGGTGCTTGCTAAGCTTGAGCTTACAGGTGAATTAAAGGAAGTTGTTGACTTCTTCCAAAAAAATATTGGTACAAACTTATATGGCGAAAAGCTAGGAATGAACTTGCAGGACGAAGCTTCTGGCAGGCTTACTTTTAATGTGGGTAAGGTGCTTTATGAAAACGGAGAAATTGCTTTTTACATTGATAACCGTATACCAATTACAAAAAAGATAGCAGACGCAGAAAAGTTTATTAACAAAGCAATTGAAGGAACTGATTGGTGTGTTGAATATAAAACAACAGATGAACCTTTACACGTTCCAAAAGATAGCTTTTTGGTTGAGACCCTTATGGACGTTTACAAAACAATTACAGGTGACATAGAAGCACAACCTAGGGTTGCATCAGGCGGCACTTATGCTAGAACAGTGAACAATTGTGTAGCTTTTGGTTGTATACTTAAAGAACAAGCAGACTTAAAGCACCAAAAGAACGAGCATTTGGAAATTGACAAAATAGATACTTGGTTAAAAATTTATTTGGAAGCAATTTATAGACTAGCAATATAAATAAGTGGAATAAGGACGTTGTTTTGTTGTCATGGAGCTTTTTCAAAAGATAAAACCATATATACAGGAAATAGTGTATGCTGTTTTAATAATTGGAGTGCTACACCAATTGTTTTGGCCTGCAAGCATTGACGGGACATCAATGGAGCCAACTTTTTTTTCTGGTGAGCGTATAGCAATTTCACGTTTTTTGCTTTACATATCTCCGCCAAAACTTGATGATTTAATTGTTTGCAAGATTGATGACGGTAAAAAGAAAGTAAACATAATAAAGAGAATTGTTGGTGTTGCTGGTGATGTTGTTTCTGTAAAGGACGGACATGTAACTATAAATGGTGAGGTAATTGACAGAGAGGTCAATTCATCATTTATTTGTGAAGATGGAGAATTTGTTTTATCTGATGGACAATTTTTTTTGCTAGGCGACAATGGCATAGAAAGCTACGACAGCCGATATTTTGGTGTTGTTGATAAAAAGCAACTGATTGGTCGAGTTGTTATGCGGTGGTATCCGCTTAATAAGATATCAATTTATTAGGGAGTGTTTGGTAAATCTATTTGCATGTATTTTTAGCAGACTTTCCGCTATACTTTGTCAGAAAAAAAACTTATTTACATTTGGGTAAATGCGGTTTTTCATTCCTCGTATAACGAAAAGACTGCTCGAAAATCTGTACTAAGCGATTTACCAAACACTCCCTAAGTTATGTAACAGGGCTTACCTTTAAGGTAGCCCTTTTTTTATGGAATATTACTTATTTTACCAGTTTTTGAAAAAAACTCTTGATTTTTCTTTGTACAACCTTTATTATAATATGGTAATATTTACAAAAGATGGAAAGGGGAGTAATTTCCTTGAACATATCTACATCAAAATTAGGCAGAAATTTAGTTGTGGCAATAGATGGTGAAATAGACCATCATTCTGTAGAGAGTATAAAAACTATGGTAGACAAAGAGTTTAGCAGGGGGAACTTTAGGCATATTATATTTGACTTCAGCAAAGTGTCATTTATGGACAGCTCTGGAATTGGAATGATTATTGGGCGGTATAAAAACGTGGAAAAGCAAAGCGGTAAAGTTGCAATTGCATCTATGAACAGCTATGCAGACCGCATTTTTCAAATGAGTGGGCTTACAAAAATCATAAGCACTTATGATTCTGTGGAAGCCGCAGCACAAGGCGTAAACTAAAGCAAGTGGGGGGAAGAATGGTGAACACATTAAACGAAGTAGTAATTGTCATGGACAGCAAGTCTGAAAACGAAGCTTTTGCAAGAATAGCAGTTTCTGGCTTTGCAGCAATTTTAGACCCAACGCTTGCCGAGCTTAACGAAATAAAAACAGCTGTTTCTGAAGCTGTTACAAACTCAATAATTCATGGCTATAGTGAAGATAACAATGGAAAAGTTACAATAAAGCTTTCAATTGAAGCCGACAGCACACTTGTTGTTGAAGTGTCTGACGACGGCTTGGGCATTGATGACGTTGAAATGGCACGCCAGCCACTTTATACTTCAAAGCCCGACATGGAACGTTCGGGCATGGGCTTTACAGTAATGGAAACTTTTATGGATTCGGTCGTCGTCACGTCAAAAGCAGGTGAGGGGACTAAAATTTGCATGACGAAAAAACTAGGCCAAACAGGAGATGCGTAGTATGGACAGAACGCAAATGTTAATACAACGTTCACAAAGCGGTGACAAAGAAGCAAAGGAACTCTTAATTAAGGAAAACACAGGGTTAATTTGGAGTGTTGTCAAGCGCTTTACTGGGCGTGGCTACGATGCCGACGACTTGTTTCAAATTGGGGCAATCGGGCTTTTGAAGTGCATTAACAAGTTTGACCTAAACTATGAGGTAAAGTTTTCGACATACGCAGTGCCTATGATTATGGGCGAAATAAAACGGTTTCTACGTGATGACGGAATGATTAAAGTTTCTCGACCGCTTAAAGAAATTGCGGTAAAGGCAAAGTACGCCGCTGATAACCTTGCAAAAAAGAATGGCAGGCAACCTACAGTTTCTGAAATAGCTGACGAACTTGGGGTAAACGTTTCAGAGCTTGTTCTTGCGATGGACGCAGGAATGGAAGTTGAGTCGCTGCACTCGACAATTTACCAAGGTGATGGAACGCCTGTTTATTTAATTGACAAGCTTGACCAAAACGAAAATGAAAACGAAAACATTGTTGATATAATTGCGCTAAAGCAAATTATTAGCAGGCTAGAGCCGAGAGAACGTCAAATAATTATGCTTAGATATTTTCAAGACAAAACACAAACTGAAATTGCGCATGAAATTGGTGTTTCGCAAGTTCAGGTTTCACGTATTGAAAAAAAGGTGCTTAAAACTATTCGGGAAACATTTGTTTAAACATAAAAAGGCACTTCGCCAAAAACGAAGTGCCTATTCTTGTAAATTGCCAAATTTTCTAAACCTGTCGTATCTGTCATTCAATAGCTGCTCTGTATCCTTTAAACTTAATTCACAAATCTTTTGGGCTAAACTTTCCTTTAAATTAGCAAAAGTTTTACTATCCTCCGAAATAACATTTTCAATTACATTCATACGCAGTAAATCTTGTGAAGTAAGCTTCAAAGCCGCTGCTGCAGCATGAACCATGTTTACATCTTTCCAAAGAATGCTTGCACAACCTTCTGGAGAAATTACCGAATAAATGGCATTTTCAAGGCACCAAACTTCGTCTGCTACAGAAAGGGCCAAAGCGCCGCCGCTTCCGCCTTCACCAATTATAATTGAAATAATCGGTGTTTTAAGCGTCATCATTTCCATTAGGTTTTCGGCAATGGCTTGCCCTTGGCCACGTTCTTCTGCGCCAATGCCACAAAAAGCACCAGCCGTGTCAACAAAGCAAACTACGGGGCGGTTAAACTTTTCGGCTTGTTTCATTAGGCGTAATGCTTTTCTATACCCTTCCGGGCTTGGTGAGCCAAAGTTTCTTGAAACTCTTTCCTTTGTAGTTGCGCCTTTTTCAATTGCAATTACAGTTACAGTTGTGTTTCCAATTTTTCCAATGCCGCCAATTATAGCTCGGTCGTCACCAAACCGCCTGTCACCGTGAAGCTCTACAAAATCTGTTAATATGTTTTTAATATATTCAGCACCAGTAGCTCTGTTTTTGTCCCTTGCACGCTTTACTCTTTCAATTGGTGTCAAAGGTATCACCGTCCCTATGCAAGTTTAAAAGCTGTGCTAAAAGCTCTTTTTGAGTGTTTCTTTCTGCAATTATGTCAACAAAGCCCTTTTCCAAAAGAAACTCGGAACGCTGAAAACCTTGCGGAAGCTTTTTCCCTGTAGTTTGTTCAATTACCCTTGGGCCAGCAAAAGCAATTAGTGCCGAAGGCTCTGCAAGAGTTATGTCAGCTTCCATTGCAAAACTTGCAGTAACACCGCCTGTGGTTGGGTTTGTTAAAACAGCAACGTACAGAAGCCCTTTGTCACTGTGCCTTTTTACAGCACCGCTTGTTTTCGCCATTTGCATTAGAGAAATAATACCTTCCTGCATTCTTGCGCCCCCTGAAACAGTGTAGCCAACTACAGGAAGATTATTTGTTGCAGCGTATTCAAACAAGCAAGTTATTTTTTCGCCAACAACGCTGCCCATGCTGCCCATCATAAAGCGTGGTTCCATTACAAAAATAGCTGTTTCGTTTCCGCAAATTGAACCTACGCCAGTTACAACTCCGTCTTTTTCGCCACTTTCAAGCATTGCATTTTTCAGCTTTTTTTCATAGCTTGGAAAGTCTATAATATTTTTTGCAGTTAAATCGCTGTTGTGCTCAATGAAGCTTCCCTCGTCGCATATTATGTCAATTCTTTGACGAGAATTAATTGCAAAATGATGATTGCATTTTTTGCAGACATAAAAACGCTCGTTTAGCTCTGACGAAAGAATTGCCGTTTTGCAGCTTGGGCAAACTGTAAACATTTCATCTGGCACTATAGGCCGTGACTTTTTCTGTTGTTTTAAGTAAACTTCAAGCTCATTTTTAGGCTTTTTGAAATTAAACAATCGCATACGCCTACCTTAACTTTCTATTAGTAAATACATATTACGGTAATAACCCATTTTCCAACAAGTCAGTGTAATAATTTCCAGAAACAAACGCTTCCTGTGACAAAATTTCCGTTTGGAACTGTGCATTATGTAAAACACCTTCGATTGTCAGTTCCGACAAAGCCGCACGCATTTTGCGAATTGCTTCTTCACGTGTTTTTGCATGGACAATTAGCTTTCCTATTAGGCTGTCATAAAATGGAGGAATTTTGTAGCCATGGTAAACAGCCGAATCAAACCGCACCCAAGGGCCGCCAGGAACATGCAAAAGCGTAATTTCGCCGCATGAAGCACGGAAGTTATCATATGGATTTTCGGCATTAATTCTACATTCTATTGAATGTCCAACAAGCCGAATTTTTTCTTGCGTAAAGTCCAAAGGAATTGATGCGGCAATACGAATTTGCCATTTAACAAGGTCAATTCCTGTTACCATTTCTGTTACAGGGTGTTCTACTTGTAAACGAGTGTTCATTTCCATAAAATAAAAGTCGCCGTTTTTATCAACCAAAAATTCAATTGTACCTGCATTTTTATAGTCAACGGCTTTTGCTGCCTTAATTGCCGCTTCATAAAGCTTTACCCTAAGCTTGTTGTCTACAAATGTTGAAGGACTTTCTTCAATTAGCTTTTGGTTTTTGCGCTGAACGGAACATTCACGCTCGCCAAGGCAAATGACGTTTCCAAAACCGTCTGCCAAAACTTGAACTTCAATATGTTTTACAGGCTTTAAATATTTTTCAAGGTAAACACCGCCGTCACCAAACGCAGCAAAAGCTTCGCCCGAAGCCATGTTAAAAGCCGCTTCAAACTCGCTTTCGTTTTTTACAAGCCTAATACCACGTCCGCCGCCGCCAGCTTTTGCTTTTATCAAAAGAGGAAATCCGATTTTTCGTGCTTCTTCTAATGCTTCTTTTATGTCAAAAATTTGGTCACAGCCTGGAACTATAGGAACGCCTGCGTCACGCATTGTTTTGCGTGCGTTGTCTTTGTCGCCCATTTTTTCAATAATGTCAGACGAAGGGCCAATGAAGGCTATATTACATTTTTCGCATAGCTTTGCAAACGTTGCATTTTCAGAAAGCAAGCCATACCCTGGGTGAATTGCTTCTGCTCCGCTTACAATTGTTGCCGAAATTAAAGCGTTCATGTTTAAATAGCTGTCTCCAACCGAGGCTTTGCCTATGCAAATGCTTTCCTCGGCAAGGCTAACATGAAGTGCATCTTTGTCGGCTTCCGAAAAAACGGCTACTGTTTGTATGCCCATTTCTTTGCATGCACGAATTATTCTAACGGCAATTTCGCCACGGTTTGCAACAAGAATTTTTGAAAACAAGCTGAAACCTCCCTAAACAATGGCAACAGAAAATTCGCCAGTTACGCACACCGTGCCGTTTGCTTTTCCAACTCCTCTAAAAAAGCAGAAGCCAAACTTCTGTTTCACAAGTTCACATTCAAACGTTATTGTGTCGCCTACTAAAACTTTGTTTTTAAACTTAACTTTGTCAAGCCCAACGAAGTATGGTGTTTTGCCAGAAGTATTTTCTGAAATAAGGACACATGTTGATTGTGCCATCATTTCGCAAAGAATAACACCTGGCACGACAGGATTATTTGGAAAATGCCCTTGCAGAAAAAATTCGTCCCCACGGACTGTATATTTCCCAATGCTTTTTCCGTCCTCAACATATGCCTCATCTACTAAGAGCATTGGTTCACGGTGTGGAATTATTTGTTTTATTTGTTCTCTATCCATAAGTCACCAATTGTTATTTTAATTTAAAGAGTACCTGTGAATATTCAACTACATCTCCGTTTCCTACACAAACTTCTGCAATTTCGCCGTCACATTCCGACGTAATTTCATTCATAAGCTTCATAGCTTCAATTATACACAAAACGTCGCCCTTTTTTACATTGTCACCAACATTTACAAAAGGTTTTGCATCTGGGGTAGGGGAGGTGTAAAAAACACCAACCATTGGCGACTTTATTTCTGTATAACTATCAGTTGAAGTAACTTTTCTTTCGCATGAAGCAGTTGTTTCATGTACGAAAGGTGCTGAGGCTGTTTCAGCCCTTACATATAAATTTTTTTCTAGCCGAATTTTTGTTTCGCCTTCCCAAACTTCAACTGCTGTAAGCCCTTTTTCGTTTAATATGTCAGCTAAGCTTTCAATAAATTTAGTTTTCATTTTTGTTAACTCCTTACAAGCTTAAAAGCTAGAACACTGTTATGCCCACCAAAACCGCATGAAATACTTAAACCCAAGTCGGCAGAGTAGGGCTGTGCTACATTTGGAACATAGTCAAGGTCGCATTCCTCGTCCTTTTCTTTGTAGCCAATTGTTGGCGGAACAATTTGTTCTCTAAGCGCAAGAATTGTTGCTATAGCTTCAACGCCGCCTGCCGCACCTAAGCAATGCCCTGTCATTGACTTTGTAGAGCTTACTTTAGCTTTGTACGCTTTTTCACCCAAAGCTGTTTTTATTGCAAGAGTTTCTGTTTTGTCGTTTAAAGGCGTGCTTGTTCCGTGAGCGTTTATATAAATTTTGTCTGTCTCAATATTTGCTTCACTTAAAGCTTGCTTTATTGCATTTACTGCACCAAGCCCTTCTTCATGTGGTGCTGTAATATGAAAAGCATCACATGAGTTTCCATATCCGCAAACTTCTGCATAAATTTTTGCGCCACGGTTAACTGCATGTTCGTATTCTTCTAAAACCAAAATTGCTCCGCCTTCGCCTATAACAAAACCGTCACGGCGCTTGTCAAAAGGTGTTGATGAGTCGTTTGGTTCATTTCTTTGTGAAAGAGCCATGCAATTTGTGAAACCCGCTACGGAAAGCGGTGTAATTGCCGCCTCTGCTCCCCCTGCAATAATTGCATCGGCATAGCCGTGCCGTATTGCACGAGTTGCTTCGCCAATTGCATTGTTTGCCGTTGAGCAAGCTGTTACAACGGGCAAGCAAGCCCCCAACGCTTGATATTTTATAGCAATAGTTCCTGCCGCAATGTTACCAATCATCATAGGAATAAAAAACGGAGAAACTTTGCGAGGGCCGTTTTCATGTAGCTTTTTCGCCTCGTTTTCAAACGTAAGCATTCCGCCAATGCCAGACCCTACATATACGCCAAGCCTTTCAGGTGCAACATTCCCTGCAATTTCACTATCCTTTACAGCTTCTGCTGCTGCGACCAAAGCATATTGTGTATATAAGTCACTTCTGCGAACTTCGTTTCTGTCTAAAAGCTCGTTTGCTTTAAAGTCTTTAACTTCTGCCGCAATTTTCACCTTAAAATCTGTTGTATCAAACCTTGTTATAAAGTCTATGCCGCATGTACCGCTTTTAATACTTTTCCAAAATGTACCCACGTCGTTACCTACAGGAGAAACGACGCCAAGCCCTGTTACAACAACCCTTTTCATATTGCAAGCCCTCCGTCAATTCTAATTACTTCACCTGTAATGTAAGAAGCGCTGTCAGAAGCAAGAAACAAAACTAAATTAGCAACTTCAGAAGCAGAGCCCATGCGCTTTAAAGCCGTGCTGCTTAAAACTGTTTCCTTAATATTTTCTGAAAGCGAAGATGTCATGTCTGTTTCAATAAACCCTGGGGCAACGGCGTTTACTGTAACCCCACGTGCGCCAAGCTCTTTTGCTGTTGCTTTTGTAAGCCCAATAAGCCCAGCCTTTGCAGCCGAATAATTTGCTTGCCCAGCTATGCCGCAAATTCCAGAAACAGAAGTTATATTTACAATTCGTCCGTAGCGTTTTTTTATAAGGTGAGAGGTTACATGCTTTGTCATATTGAACGCACCTTTTAAATTTACGTCCAAAACGCTGTCAAAGTCTTGCTCCTTCATTGCCATAATTAAGCCGTCTTTTGTAACGCCAGCGTTGTTTACGAGAATGTCAATTCCGCCAAATTCTTTAATTATGGAAGCAACAGTGCTTTTTGTTTCATCATGGCTTGCTACGTTACATTTGTAAGCCTCACACTTTACACCAAGAGCTATAACATTTTGTTTTGTTTCATTAGCAGCGCTCTCGTTTCCTGCATAAATAATTGCTATGTCTGCACCTGCTTTAGCAAAAGCTAAACATATTGCTGCGCCAATACCACGCCCGCCGCCTGTAACAACAGCCGTCCTACCGTTAAGCATTTAGAACCTCCAATGTATCAAATAAGCTTTGTTTATTTTCTACATTTAACACACAAGCTTCTGGTAAAGTTTTTTTAATAAGACCACTTAAAACTTTGCCAGCACCAACTTCAATAAACACGCTTGCACCATCACGAGCCATGTTTTCAATAGTAGTTTGCCATAAAACAGGGCTTGCTACTTGCTTGTAAATTAAAGAATTATCGTTGTTATATATTTGTGCTGTTACGTTTGAGTAAATTGGAATTTTTGCTTCATTAATTTGGACACCTTGCAAATAATCTTTTAGCTTGTCAGAAGCTTCCTGCATCAAAGGGCTGTGAAAAGCGCCGCTTACTTTGAGGGGAACAGCCATTCCCCCATGTTCTTTTACAAGTGCATTTGCTTTTAAAATGTATTCGGTTTTTCCTGCAATAACTGTTTGTTTAGGGCAGTTATAGTTTACAGTATAAACACCAGCTTCTTTGCAAATTTCCTCAACAGCACACGCCTCAAGCTTCATAACTGCGGACATGCTTCCGATTTCCTGCAAAGCACACTGCTGCATAAACTCTGCACGTTTACAAACAAGCTTAAAAGCGTCTTCATAAGACAGTTTACCAGAAAAAGCAAGTGCCGCAACTTCGCCAAGTGAAAAGCCAGCAGTTATATGTACGGCTACACCATTTTCTTTTAAAGCTTCTGCGGCGGCAAGGGAAACAGTAAACAAGCAAGGTTGAGCGTTTATAGTTTGGGTTAATTCTTCTAAAGAACTATTAAAACACTGTTCGCTTGTGTTAGCACGAATACTGTCAGCCATTTTAAAAACTGCTCTTGCCGCTTCAGAATTTTCGTAAAGCTCTTTTCCCATGCCTGCATACTGTGCGCCTTGCCCAGAAAAAACTAAAGCAACTACTTTGCCCATTGAGTAGCACCTCTCAACACTTCGTCAGCATGGCTAAACATTTCATCTATAATTTCTTTACACGTTTGCTCTTTTTTAACAAAAGCTGCCGCTTGCCCGGCTAGGAAAGAGCCTTTTTGTGTATCACCCTCAACAGCCGCAAGCCGCAAAGCACCGACGCCAAACGCTTCCAGTTCCTCATTTGAAACCGAACTGTCATATTCCATTTTAAGAAATTCTTTTGTAAACGGGCTTTTTATAGCACGAACCGGGTGACCAAGTCGCTTTCCGGTTGTCATAGTGTCAATGTCTTTTGCTTTAATTACTTTGTCTTTGTAATTTTGATGAATGGTACATTCTTTAGCCGCCAAAAAACGTGTTCCAACTTGAACTCCGCAAGCACCAAGCATAAATGCCGCTGCTATTCCTCTGCCGTCGGCAATTCCTCCAGCGGCAATTACAGGCACGTCTACTGCGTCACAAACTTGCGGAACAAGTACCATTGTAGTTAAGTCACCTACATGGCCGCCGCTTTCGCCGCCTTCTGCAATTACGGCACAAGCACCAGAGCGCACAACCATTTTTGCAATGCTAACAGACGGAACGACAGGAATAACTTTTATTCCGTTTTCTATCCAGCTTTTAATATACTTTGCTGGAAGCCCGGCCCCAGTTGTTACAACTTTTACACCTGTGTCTATAACGAGTTGTGCAATGTCGTCTGCGTACGGGCTCATTAACATTATGTTAACGCCGAAAGGCTTGTCTGTCAGCTTTTTTGCCTTTTCAATTTCACCACGCACATAATCAGCAGGGGCATTTGCGGCTGCAATCAAGCCAAGCCCCCCTGCGTTTGAAACTGCACTAGCAAGCGAAGCGTTAGAAACCCACGCCATGCCGCCTTGAAAAATTGGATATTCTATTCCGATTAAATCGCAAATTTTTGTTTTAACCATTGTTCTTCAACTCGTCAATCAAGTTAACTACATCAGCAACTGTTTTAAGCTTTTCGTTCATTTCAATTGTTACATCAAATTCTTCTTCAAGCTTCATAATAAGCTCTACAGTGTCAAGAGAGTCAAGCCCAAGCTGTTCCCAAGTTGTTTCCATTTTAATTGTGCTTACGTCTGTTTCCAAGCTGTCTGCAAGAATTGCTGCAATTTTTTCAAAAGTCATGTTAAATTCCTCCAAATTATTTTTATATTTTTACAACGCAAGCACCCGAAGTTAAGCCTCCGCCAAATGCCGCAAAAACAACAGTGTCACCTTTTTTAATGCTTCCATCACGCATGAGGTTATCAAGCACTAATGGAATTGTAACGCTTGACATGTTTCCAATGTCTTGGATTTGACAAGCAATTTTTTCTGTACCGAGCTTTTGTTTTGCTGTTTCAATAATTCTTATGTTTGCTTGATGCGGAACAACCATATCAACTTCGTCAATTGTAAGCCCTGCATCTTTCAAAACATCTTTTATGTCGTTTACCATTGCATTAACGGCAAACTTGAAAACTTCTTGACCATTCATGTAAAAAAGGCTTGTGTCAAACGCTTTTTTTGCAAACGGGCTAGTTCCAGACGAAATGCCAATTTTTAAAACATCTGCATTTCCAGAAGAAGTAAGCTTGCAAGCAAGCATTCCGTCGCCATTTTTTAAAACGCAAGCTGCTGCGCCATCACCAAACAAAACGCAAGAAGCTCTGTCTGTCCAGTCGGTATGCCTTGTCATTTCTTCGGCACATACAAAAAGTATATGTTCGGCTTTTCCGGATTTGAACATAGAATCTGCTAAATCTAAGCCATAAATAAACCCAGAGCAAGCAGCGTTTATGTCAAGCGCAGGACATTTTGCGCCTAAAGCTGCTTGCAAAAGGCATGAGAGTGACGGAGTTTTATAATCGCCTTCAACTGTTGAAACAATGATGTAATCAAGCGAAGTAGGGGAGAGCCCAGCTGCTTCAAGTGCTCTTTTTGAAGCTTCTGTTACAAGGTCTGTCATTGTTTCGTTGGTGCAAATGTGGCGTTCTTTTATGCCTGTCCTTGAAGTAATCCATTCATCAGACGTTTCTACCATTTCACTAAGCTTTTCGTTTGTAAGCACATATTCGGGCAGGCTTGAGCCTGTACCAATGATATTAAAGCTCATAATTTATTCCTTTCATAAAGCCCAATTTTTTGCTTAAAAAAGTTGTTCAACTTATCTACACCTTTAAGCATAACCGCTTGTTCTTCTTCTGTTAAAAATGCCGCAACTTCTTCAACCATTTTCATGTGAAAGAAATAATGCTGTCTGTAAGCTTTAACGCCTTCTTTTGTAAGAGAAACAATTACAGAACGCCCGTCGCTTTGGCACTTTTGCTTTTCAACCATTCCTTTTTCCACAAGCTTTTTTATACCAACAGTAACTGTAGCAAGAGTAATGCTAAGCTCTTGGGCAATTTCGGAAATTGTTCTCCTATAGTTTTCACCGTTTCCAACTGCTTCAATCAAATGGAACTCACAAATTGATAAATTATATTTTGAATGAGTATTAATCGTTTGTTCCTCGACTTTTAAAATGGAACGAAAGGTGTCAACAATAAGCTCGTTAAACCTTACGGTGAATTCATTCACAGCGTTATACCCCCATATTTTGTAAAATATTTCTTTTATATTATAGAGCTACATTAATTAGTTTGTCAAGCTAATTAAAAAACATTATTTAGACATTAATTTTCAATTGTGACATTTGCATTTTTCACAATATTTTATTTGTACTATATTGTATCAATTGACAAAACACAGCCAATATACTATGCTATTAATATTAATATGTAGATATAATAGGAAATAATTTTTAACATAACTTAACAATGAACCATGCACATATCAAGAGGGGGATTTTATGTTGGTAAAGAGGTTAGCACATGATGACGAAAAATGTACAAAATGTCATTTGTGTGAAAAAGCTTGCTCACAAGCTTTCTTTAAAGATGATGCTCTTGAAAAGTCAAGAATATCTATCGAAGAAAACAGCATTAACGTGTGCAACCAATGCGGCGAATGTATTGACGTTTGCAACGAAATGGCTTTGTATAGAAACAGCTCAGGTGTAGTAATGCTTGATTCAAAAAAATGTGTTGGGTGTTTAATGTGTGTTGGATTTTGCCCAAGTCTTTCTTTACGGCTTCCCGAAGGCTTTTTAAAGCCGTTTAAGTGTACAGCTTGCGGCATTTGCGTTAAGGAATGCCCAGAGAAAGTGTTAACTATTGAGTGTAATAATTAATGAAGTAAAAGACATTCATCTGTAATTTTAGGGAGGATTATCATGCCTTGTGAAGTTAAAAAAGCTAGAGTTGACAAAATAAAGTCGTCCAAGCTTTTGACTGAGTTTAAATATGAGCCTATAAAGCTTGAAAAAGGCTACACAGACAAAACTTTATACATAAATGTTTCTACTAATGAAGTTAAAATAAAAGACGTTCCAGAGCATGTAAAGAAAAATTTTACAGGCGGAAAAGGGTATGGGCTTTGGAACCTTTGGAACGCTATTTCTGACGAAACAAACTGGGACGACAGTGAAAATGAAATTGTTATAGCTACAGGCCCTGTTGGCGGCATTACTCAATACCCAGGCTCTGGAAAGTCAATCGTTGTTTCGCTTTCTCCTCTTTCAAACAACGTTATGGATTCAAACGTGGGTGGACATTTTGGCCCTTACTTAAAATTTTCTGGGTTTGATGCACTTGAAATTCAAGGTAAAGCGAACCAAGATGTTATTGTTTATATAGACGGAAACACACAAACAGTTCAAATTTTTGAAGCAGACTACGACTTTGCAGATAGCCATATTTATGGACAAGAGCTAACCGAAGCTTTTGCAGCAGATGAGGAAGATAAAAGAAACATTTCTGTTGTTTCAACAGGAAGCGCAGCAAAGCACGCAAAGTTTGCTATGCTTAACTTTTCATACTATGATAAACGCCGTGGTGAGCAACGCCTTAAACAAGCTGGACGTGGCGGAATGGGAACTGTTTTTGCAAACAAAAACATTAAAGCACTTGTAATTCATTATGCGGGAACTACGCCAAACATGAATGATGTTGTAGACCTTGCAACAATCCAGAAAACAGGCACAAAGCTTCATAAGGAAATACACGATTACGACCCAATTCAAACGCAAAAGCGTGAGGTTGGTACAGCTAACATAGTTGAAATTATGAATGATTATGACCTTTTGCCATGCAACAACTTTAAATATGGCAGTAACCCACAAGTTGTTAGAATTGATTCTAAAAATATTAAGAAAATAGTTACACAAAACGTACCAGATGGTTGTTGGTTTGGGTGTTCAATGGCGTGTGCAAAAGCAGCAGATAACTTTTTGCTAAAGACTGGGCCGTATAAAGGGCAAAAGGTTTTAGTTGACGGCCCAGAGTATGAAACAGTTGCTGCTCTTGGCTCAAACCCTGCCGTGTTTAATATGGAACATGTTTTTGAGTGCAATTTCTATTGTGATACATATGGAATTGACACAATAAGCTTTGGTACACTTACAGCTTTTCTTATGGAATGTTACGAGCTTGGTGTGCTTAACAAAGAACGCACAGGTGGGCTTGAGCTTTGCTTTGGAAACGGCGATGCAATGATGGAGCTTCTTCACCAAATGTCTAGTGGGGAAGGGTTTGGACTTATTGCTGGAAATGGTGTAGAGTACTGCAAAAAATATTTCGTTGAAAACTTTGGCGCAGACCCTGCTGTAATGCACGACATTGGAATGTGCGGCAAGGGGCTTGAAGTTTCACAATATATGTCTAAAGAATCTATTGCACAGCAAGCTGGTTATTTCATTACAAACAAAGGACCACAGCACGACGAAGCTTGGCTTATATTTATGGACATGGTAAACAACCAAATTCCTACTTATGAAAACAAAGCAGAAGCACTGCATTACTTCCCTATGTTTAGAACATGGTTTGGGCTTTTGGGCTTGTGCAAGCTACCTTGGAATGACATTGAGCCTGCAAACAACCGCCAAACAGCAGAGCCTGCAAAAGTGCCAGAACATGTTGACAATTATCTTGCACTTTACAAGTCTGTTACAGGTGTGGAAATTGACCGTGACGACATGATTAGAATGTCTGAGCGAGTTTACAACTTCCAGCGTGTGTTTGTTGCGAGACGTGGTTATGCCTCACGTGCGTATGACACACCTCCTTATAGAGCTGTTGGCCCTGTTACACGTGAGGAGTACATTTCACGGGCAGAACGGTATGACAAACAGCTTGAGCAGTTTGGGCATGACTTAAAGGGCAAAACTGTTGTTGAAAAAATTAAGCTTTTGCGAGAGCATAGAGAAAAGCAGTACGACGAGCTTTTGAATGTTGTATATAAACGCAGAGGCTGGGATAATAACGGCATACCAAAGCCAGAATTATTAAAAGAGTTAGGTATTGACTATCCAGAGGTTATGCAAGTTGTAGAGCGGTTTCAAAAGTAGACTTCTTGCCGTAAAGGCGGCGTTTATAATTTCTCAAGAGGTCTAGTAGAAAAATATTGGGGCGGACGTTGTTCGCCCTTTTTAATCATTGCACAATTTTATAAAGGGGTATAAAATGATATTATTAAACAATAGAGAATTTGAGTATTTTGAAAATATGACAGTGAGGAAGTTGATTGATAAATTAAAATATTCTTATCCTGTACTTATTGTTAGAGTAAATAAAGTATTAATAGATGAAGCGCAGTTTGAAACAACTACTATTAAAGATGGTGATATTGTTGACATTATTCACCCTATATGCGGAGGCTGATTTACAAATAAATTTGTTTCATAAAAAACTTTAGAGGTGATATTGTTGAAAATTTCAACAAAAGGGCGTTATGCTTTGGAAGCGCTAACATATATGTCTGCAAATCAAGACAAGATGCCAATTAACATAAAAATATTAGCAGAAGAAACAACAATTTCGGAAAGGTACTTAGAACAGATTTTTTTAATTCTTCGTAAAGCTGGAATTTTGTCAACAAAACGAGGGCCTGGCGGAGGATATTTTATTGCAGTTAGTTGTGACGTTTTAAAAATTGGTGATGTAATTCGAGTTGTTGAAGGCGAAATTATTCCTGTACCATGCGTTAAAGGGTCTTGCAACCGTGGTGATGATTTTTATAATACTTGCAAAACTAGAGATATATGGAAAAAGATTGCAGCTTCTGCTGATGTAGTGTTTGATGGAATTACTCTTGCAGATTTGGCATCAAAATATAATGAAATGAGGTGCTAATTTGAAGATATCAACTAAAGGACGTTATGGGCTTAGAGCTATTATAGATTTAACTTTACATTCTGACGATAGCTTTGTTTCTTTAGCCACTATTGCAAAAAGACAAAATATTTCACTAAACTATTTAGAGCACAGTTTTTCGTCGTTGAAAAAAGCTGGAATTATCATTGGATTGGCTGGCTCAAACGGAGGGTATAAGCTTAATTGTGACCCAAGCAAACTTACTGTTAAAGACATTTTGGTTGTTTTAGAGGGAGATTTATCTGTTATTGATAATTCATACAGAAAAAATGAATCTGTTTTAAGGCGTTGTATCCGTGAAAATGTTTGGGAAAAAATTGATGAAAGTATTGATGATATTGTTTCTAATATGACTATTCAAGACATTATTGGCAAAAATGAAACAGATGTTCCTTTGACCTAGCAAAATTTATCCTTTCTAAATATAAATTAAATTTCACACAAACCGCCGAATTACTAGAAATGTAAGTTACACATTTCGGCGGTGCTTATTAGACACATCATTTCCTTATTAATTGTCCAATTTAAATTATCGTATCCTATTGACAACACAAAAGTAATATTGTATCATTAATTAAAACCAAGTAACTTGGTATGAATTAAACAACCTCAAAAGGTGTGATAGAATTGAAAATATCTACAAGAGGGCGTTATGGCTTGCGTGCCATTGTTGACTTGGCTTCTCATGAAGGTGAAAAATATGTTTCACTAAAATCCATTGCAGAACGCCAAAATATTTCTGAAAATTATTTGGAGCAGTTAATATCTTCACTTAAAAAAGCTGGGCTTGTTAAAAGCATTAGGGGTGCTTCAGGTGGCTATTGCTTAAATTGCAACCCTAAGGAAGTTTCTGTTGGCACCATTTTAAACATTCTTGAAGGCTCACTTTACCCTGTTGACTGTTTGGTGGAAGATGAAAGCAATGCGTGCGGAAGTGCAAGCTGCAAAACATGCGTAACAAAGCCAATTTGGGAAAAGCTATATGAAACGATGTCAGATGTTTTAAATGGCATAACGCTTGACGATTTAGTGAACAACTACAAAAAAATTGAATTATAACGTTCGGATATAAATGATTAAACATGAAAATGTAAACACAAAAGAGAAATAGGAGTTGATTTTATGTCACAAGGAGTTTATTTTGACAACGCTGCAACAAAATGTGTTCGTCCAGAGGTTTTTGAGGCAATGCGCCCTTTTTTAACCGATAATTACGGAAACCCTTCAAGTGTATACGAACTTGGAAGGAACACAAAAAAATTTATAGATGAAGCAAGGCAAAAAGTAGCAACTGCTATTGGTGCTGGCAAAGATGAAATTTTTTTTACAGCAGGCGGAACGGAAGCAGACAACTGGGCTATTAAAGGTATTGCCGAAGCTTTAGCAGAAAAGGGCAACCACATAATTACAACGACAATTGAGCACCATGCTGTTCTTCACACTTGTGAATACCTTGAAAAAAAAGGTTTTGAAGTAACTTATTTGCCTGTAGACGAATTTGGGCTTATAAACTTAGATGAATTAGAAGCCGCAATTCGCCCAGAAACTATACTTATTACAATTATGTTTGCAAATAATGAAATTGGTACAATACAGCCTATACCTGAAATAGGCGCAATTGCTAAAAAACATGGCATTTATTTCCACTCAGATGCAGTTCAAGCGGTTGGGCATGTTGACATTGACGTTAAATCACTTAATGTTGACCTTCTTTCAATTTCTGCACACAAGCTTTATGCTCCAAAGGGAGTAGGGGCTTTATATATACGCAAGGGCGTTAAGATTACTCAGCTTATACACGGTGGAGGACAGGAAAGAAAACGCCGTGGTGGAACTGAAAACGTTGCAGGAATTGTGGCGTTTGGAACAGCCATTGAGCTTATGTCAAAAGAAATGCAAGAAGAAAATAAAAAACTTTTACATTTGCGTGATAAGCTTATAGATGGAATACTTAAAAATATTCCTTATACAAGGTTAAACGGGCACAGAGAAAAAAGGCTTTCGGATAACGTTAACGTATCGTTTGAATTTATAGAAGGTGAATCGCTTTTGCTACTGCTTGACATGCAGCATATTTATGCTTCCAGCGGTTCAGCGTGTACGTCGGGTTCGTTAGACCCTTCTCATGTTTTGCTTGCAATAGGCTTGCCGCATGAAATCGCACACGGTTCGTTAAGGCTTTCACTTGGCAGGTACAATACAGATGAAGATGTTGACAAGTTGCTTGCTGTGTTGCCGCCAATTGTACAAAGGCTTAGAGAAATGTCACCGTTATATGAAAATGTTAAAAAACGATAAATTTTTATAAGGAGGATTTTAAAATGTACAGCGAAAAAGTAATGGACCATTTTGCAAACCCACGAAACGTTGGGGAAATTGAAGATGCCAGCGGCGTTGGTATGGTTGGTAATGCAAAATGCGGAGATATTATGAAGGTTTATTTAAAAATAGAAGATGACATAGTAAAAGATGCAAAGTTTAAAACTTTTGGGTGCGGCGCAGCCGTTGCTACAAGCAGCATTGCAACAGAACTTGTAATTGGTAAAACGCTTGAAGAAGCAATTAAAATTTCTAACAAAGCAGTTATGGAAGCATTGGACGGGCTTCCACCTGCAAAGGTGCATTGCTCTTGCTTGGCAGAAGAGGCTTTGCACGCTGCACTTTGGGACTATGCAGTAAAGAACGGAAAAGTTATTGAAGGTTTAAAGCCTCCTGTTGAAGACATTGGTGAGCATGGGCATGAAGAAATTTTTGATTAAGTTTGAATAATTGTATTTGCTACAATTCATATAAATATAGTATAATATATCCCCACGGTAATTAAGCTTGTGGGGAATGTATTGTATTAGCAAAATAGGAGAACGTATGAAAAAAACTGTAGTTATTGGAATGTCTGGTGGTGTTGACAGCTCTGTTGCGGCGTATATTTTGAAGCAACAGGGCTATTCTGTTATAGGTGTGTCGATGAAGCTTTTAGACGACAACTACGGAGAGTGTGAAATTGAAAACGGTGGTTGCTGTGGTTTAAGCGGAATTGAAGACGCAAGGCATGTAGCCAATTTATTAGACATTCCATTTTATGTTATAAACTTTAAAAATGAATTTAAAAACAAAGTGGTTGATTATTTTATTTATGAGTACATGAAGGGTAACACACCAAACCCTTGTATAGCATGTAATAGATACATTAAATGGGGCGCAATGCTTAACAAAGCAAAACAGCTTGAAGCTGATTTTATTGCCACAGGGCATTACGCATTAATCGAACGTTCAGATGAAACAGGAAGGTTTTTGCTTAAAAAGTCAAAGTCTGCCGCTAAAGACCAAACATATGCTTTGTACAACCTTACACAAGAGCAGTTGAGCAAAACGCTTATGCCAATTGGAGCTTACGATAAAGACGAGGTTAGAAAAATTGCACTAGAAATTGGGCTTAATGTTGCAAACAAACCTGACAGCCAAGACATTTGCTTTGTACCAGACAAAAACTATGCTAAATTCATTGAGGGCAACACAGGCAGCAAGCATAAAGAAGGAAAGTTTATTGACGTAAACGGAAAAGAACTAGGTACACATAAAGGTATAACAAACTACACAATTGGGCAAAGGAAAAATTTGGGAATTAGTTTTGGCGAAAGAGTCTATGTTAAAAACATTAATGTAGAAAGTAATACAGTTACTCTTTCTGACGATGCTTCGCTTTATGAAAACAGTTTAACTGCAACTGATATTAACCTTATTAAAATACCAGAAATTACAAAGCCAATTAGGTGTCAAGCAAAAATAAGGTACAACCAAAGCCCATCAGATTGTGTTATTGAAAAAGCAAACGAGCATGGGGTGATTGTTTGCACATTTGATAAACCTCAAAGGGCAATTACTCCTGGGCAATCAGTAGTCTTTTATGACAATGATTACGTAATTGGAGGAGCTACCATAACAAATAGTTGCAATAAATAAAATTCTAATAATAAATTTTGTTTTTAAAAATGCCCAATTTTCAACGTTGTAATGTCGTAAAATGACAAATTATCACATTTTATCCATTAAAATGCAAACTATTTTTTATTTTACATTATTGACATTGTATTATAATATAAGTATTATAAGTATATTAGAGGATAAACAGCCCAGCCCCTAATAAAAGTTTGCAAAAACGTTTATTAACTTTGTGTGGAATTTTTGACAAATTTTATGGTGAGTTTATGAAAAGCAGCTTTAAGTTTTTTTTATTCATTGCTTTTTTTGTTGTAGTAGTTGTTTCCATTGCTTTGTCTCCAATATTTACTGTTTCAACTGTAGAGGTTTTTGGAAATAAAGCATTTACAAAAGAACAAGTTTTAACTTTATCAGAAATGAAAGATAATGCAAATATTTTTGCTTTAAGTAAAGGAGCATTAAGCAAAAATATTTTAAGCAACAACTACATAGATGATGTTGAAATTTCAAAAGATTACTTTCAAAAAAAAGTAACCATTAATATAAAGGAACGTATGTTAAGCGGTTATATAAAGCATGACAGCGGTTCGTACATTTATATTGATGATAACGGCAGAGTTCTTGAAATTAAACAGTTTTTTACTGAAAAGCTTCCTATAATTGTTGGTTTGAAAATTTCTGAGGCTACGTATGGTCAACATCTAAAGTTAGAAAACAATGTTTCTTTTGACAGTTTGGTTGCGCTTGTCCAGCTGTTTAAAAAATATGAAATTAATCAGGATATACTTAACGTTGACCTTGGCGACGAGGCTGACATTCATATTTATATAAATGACATTGATGTACTAATGGGTGATATGCAGGACGCAGACGAAAAAATTCGAACTATAAAAGTTATCGTTGAGAAGTTGCAAGAAGAAGGCATAAATGGTGGTTTTTTGGACATTAGGGACATTGACAAAGTTCCATGGTTAAAGCTTTTGACATAATGTAAACATAAAAAGGTTATCAAATAATGACAAAAGAAAGTATTTGATATTATTTTGAAATTTTAATATAATAGTCCATAACATTTTATTTTTTATTGGTTTTGATTATTAAACTACTTTCTTAACCTTAAATTTTTGAGGGTAAGAAAAGCCTACTGAAAAATTAAATTTCTTTTAGGGTTTTGCTAATTTACGGTTTGTAATTAGTATACATGTAATTAAGGGGGTTGTACGTTTGATTGATATTGCTACTTCTCGTATACCTACGGCTAGAATTGCCGTTATAGGTGCAGGTGGTGGAGGAAATAACGCCGTTGACAGAATGGTTACCGACGGTGTTGAAGCTATAGAGTTTATTTCAGTTAACACTGACCACCAAGCACTTGAACGTTCAAAAGCGCCTGTTAGAATCCAGCTTGGGGACAAGCTTACAAAAGGCTTGGGCGCAGGCGGCAACCCTGAAATTGGGCGAAAGGCAGCAGAAGAAACTCGTGATGAGCTTGCACAAGCTTTGTCGGGGGTAGACATGCTTTTTATTACAGCAGGAATGGGCGGCGGAACAGGAACGGGCTCTGCACCTGTTATTGCGTCAATTGCAAAAGAAATGGGTATTTTAACTGTTGCTGTTGTTACAAAGCCGTTTCGCTTTGAAGGCTCTCACCGTATGAAAAACGCCATTTCAGGTATAGTTGAGCTTAAAAAGCACGTTGACACACTTTTAGTTATACCTAACCAAAAGTTGCTTGAAATAATTTCAAAGGATACATCAGTTCTTGACTCTTTTAAAAAGGCAGACGAAGTGTTGCGCCAAGGCGTCCAGGGTATCGCCGACTTAATTTCAAAGCCTGGGCTTATAAACCTTGACTTTGCAGACGTACATAGAATTATGTCAAGTAAAGGCCTTGCTCATATGGGAGTAGGGCGTGCTACTGGTAAAAACAAAACAGAAATTGCAGCAGAACTTGCAATCAAAAGCCCGCTTTTGGAAACCTCAATTGCAGGTGCAAAGCATGTGCTTATCTGTATCGCAGGTGACTCTAGCTTGTCTCTTTTAGAGTCAGAAAATGCGTCTACATTTATTACTGAAGCAACAGACCCTGATGCAGAAATTATTTACGGTACTTCAATAAACGACGACCTTAGCGATGAAGTTGTAATAACTGTTATTGCAACAGGCTTAGACGAAGGTGAAATGTATAACGATATTGCACCTAAGCGAATGAACGTTGTTTCTCAAACACAAAAGCAGGCGGCAAATGCTGAAAAGTCACCAACTCCTCAGCCAGTTCCAGCAGTTGTAAACAGTCATGCAGAGCATGTTGAACGAGGCGACGAGGTTCTGTTTGAAATTCCTGTGTTTTTACAAAATAAAAGAAGATAATTTCAAGTGCTTATTATGCAGTTTGCATAATGGGCATTTTTTTTAACAATATATGTATATTTTATTAAAATAAGTCCAACCTATTTATATATTATGTTTTACTTTTCCTTCCATTAAAAATTATGGGTATGTGATAGTAAACAATGGCATAAGATTAGGAGGACTTTACATGAAAAACAGACTTGTTGTTTGCTTGCTGTTAATCATTTGCATAGCTGCACAGTCATTTAGTGTTCCCGTGCTTGCAGAAAATGCACCGCCAAGCCTAAATGTTGATGCAAAAGCAGCAGTGCTTCTTGAGCCTACTACAGGTAAAATTTTGCTTGCACAAAACATGCACGAGAAACTTCCAATTGCTTCGGTTACTAAAGTTATGACAATACTTTTGGTTTATGAAGCAGTTGAGTCTGGAAAAATTAGTTGGGACGACATTGTTACAGTAAGCGACCATGCCGCAGGAATGGGTGGTTCACAGATTTACCTTGAACCTATGGAGAAGCAAACCGTTAGAGACTTATTAAAGTCTGTAATTATTGCTTCGGCAAATGACTCTGCTGTTGCACTTGCTGAATTTATTGCAGGCAGCGAGGACGGTTTTGTAATACTAATGAATAAGCGTGCGGCAAGCCTTGGAATGCTTGATACTACTTTTAAAAATGCTTGTGGGCTTGACACAGAAGGGCATCTCTCTTCTGCTTACGACGTTGCAATGATGTCGAAAGAGCTTATACTAAAGTTCCCTGAAGTTTTGCAAATTTCATCTATTTGGATGGACACAATCACACACAAAACGGCTAGGGGAGAGGAGGACTTCGGTCTTTCCAACACTAACAAGCTTATAAGGGCGTACAATGGCGCTTCTGGGCTTAAAACAGGCTCTACTAGCGAAGCTTTGTTTTGTATTACGGCAACTGCAACAAGGGAAGGAATGCAACTTGTTTCTGTTATACTTGGCGGACCAACGTCGGAAATTCGTTTCCATGAAGCAGTGCGAATGTTTGACTACGGCTTTGCAAATTATGTAGTAATTCAAGGCGAATCTTCTGGAACTCCAAAAGGTGTTGTAAATGTAAACAAGGGCGAAAAGGAACAAGTTGGCGTTGCTATTAAAAAGCAAATAAACTGCCTTGTGCCAAAAGGTAAAAACGTTGTGGTTGACAGTAAAGTTGAAATTTTACCTGCTATAGATGCACCAGTTCCAATTGGAACAAAAGCTGGCGAAATAATTTATTACGCTGACGGAGAAGAAGTTGGACGTTCTGACCTTATTGCAATGGATAACATTAATAAGGCTGGGTTGTTTGATACTTTGAGAATGGGAATTAAAAAATGGTTTAGGTAATAAAGGGTAGGGTGCAGCAGTTTGTTGCGCCCTTTATTAAGTTGTTCCATTGCAGTGGTGTAAAACAGTTAATATTTAGTCACATGTTAAAGGCTCGTTTCATAAAGTATAAAATAAATGTACAACTTATACCAATATAAATTGGTGTCAGTTTAAAAATGAAAGGAGCATTAATATGGAAAACTACAATACTGTTTTATTTGATAGCCTTGTTTGTCAAATTGGCAGAACTGTAACAGTGTTCACAGAAAGCGGAGGCTTGTCAGGAAGCGGATTTACAGGTGTTTTGCTTTCAGTTGACTGTAATGTTATAAGGCTTTTGGTAAGTGTTGGCGCTGCGCCTGCATGTCCTGTTGGTAGTGCTTGCACTGGCAATTTTGGCGGTTTTGAAAATGTTTATGAAGGCAACAACTACAATGGTTACATGGGGTATCCATTCGGCGCAATTTGCGTAATTCCTATCTGTGCAATCGTATGCTTCACACATAATACAATTTAATTATTTATGCAATTGATTGATGAATAGCTTTCTTTTTAGGTTTTGGTTCTAACCATCTAATAAAGAGGGGGCTGTTTTATCAATTTAACTATTCGCTAAAGAAAACTTTAGCGAATAGTTATTGTGAGATTTATTTTTATTTATTAAAATGCTTTGTTTATATTATAGCAATTCCGTTTTTAAAGACATTGTCTATCGGTCAAAACGCCAAACAACTAGGCGTTTGGCTTCCCTCTGCCAATATCGTTAAAAACTGGAATTGCTATTATTTAATACAAAAAAAGGCATATGGCTAATTTAAAATCACCATACGCCTTTTTTGTATTAAATTATAGCACTATATTATTAGATTTTACTAAGCTGTCTAACGCAAAACAAACTCCAGCTTTTGCATGTGCCCAATTTAAACCGCCTTGAAAATAAACTACATAAGGTTCTTTAATTGGTGCATCAGCGCTTAGTTCAATTGACGAGCCTTGAACAAAAGCTCCAGCCGCCATAATTACTTGGCAGTCATAGCCTGGCATGTCCCAAGGGCTTGGAACAACAAAACTGTCAACCGCAGCTGCCGCTTGAATGCCCCTGCAAAAAGAAATTACACGTTCTGGGCTTCCCAATTTTATTGCCTGGACAATATCGCTTCTTTTGTCGAAAGCTGTCGGCAAAACTTCATAACCAAGCTCGCTAAAAACTTTTGCAGAAAAAACAGCGCCTTTTAAACTGGCGGCTACGACATAAGGAGAATAAAAAAGCCCTTGCGTAAATTGAGAAGTTACGCCAAGCATTGGCCCAACCTCCTTGCCTAGCCCCGGTGCTGTAAGCCTGTACGCTGCATTTTCTACATATTCCTTCTTCCCTACTATATAACCGCCAACTGGCGCAAGCCCACCGCCTGGGTTTTTAATAAGAGAACCAACCGTTAAGTCTGCCCCCACGTCGCTTGGCTCAAGCTCGTCTACGAATTCTCCGTAGCAATTATCTACCATGCAAATTATATCTGAGCGAATATTTTTAACAAAACGAATAATTTCCCCAATTTCAGCAACATCAAGTGACCGCCTGAAGCTGTAGCCTTTTGAGCGTTGAATTGTAACAAGCTTTGTTTTGTTAGAAATAGCGTTTTTTATTCCGTCGTAGTCTATACTTCCATCACACAAAAAATTTACTTGCTTATACCCAATTCCATGTTCCATTAGTGAACCTTTTGTTTTGCGAATTCCAATAACACCAAGCAACGTGTCATAAGGCTGTGAAACTGGCGACAAAATTTCATCACCGTGTCGCAAATTGCCGAAAAGCGCAACTGTCAAAGCGTGAGTACCAGAAATTAACTGTGGCCGAACTAAAGCGTCATCTGCATTAAAAACTTTAGCATAAATTGATTCAATTACTTCCCTGCCCACGTCATCATAACCATAGCCTGTAGTCTGGGAAAAATGTCTTTCGGCAAGCCCACTTTTCTGCATTGCGTTAAGCACTTTAAGCTGGTTAACTTCTGCTGTATCATCTATTTTTTTAAATATATCTGTAAGTTCACTTTCACATTTTTTACAATGCTCTATTACATTTTTAGAAATGTTAAACTGACTTTCCAAGTAATTATAAGAATTCATTATGTTTTTTGCACTCCGTTAAAATTTTTTCCAAGGCTAAATCCTGGCTTGTTTTGTCCATATCAATCCAAAGCCCTTCGGTTTGATTTTTAAACCAAGTTACTTGTCTTTTTGCAAACCGTCTTGTGTTAAGCTTAATTGCTTCTACAGCTTCGCTAAATGAATGACTTCCATTTATATACCCCGCAATTTCCTTGTAACCTATCCCTTGCATTGATACTAATTTTTCATCATATCCCATATTCAAAAGACTTTCAACTTCGTTTAAGAGCCCTGCTTCAATCATGTTATCAACACGCAAATTAATTTTTTCATACAGCAAGCTGCGTTCCATATTAAGCACCACAAAGGTCGTATCAAAAAAAGCATCTCGCTTCCGCTCATGCTCGTTATGCTCTGACATTTTTTGCCCATTTGTCTGTTTGAAAAATTCAATTGCACGCACAACACGTTTTACATTGTTAAAATGAATTGATTCAGCTGACTTTGTATCAATTTTTTTTAGCATAGCATGAAGGTATTCGTTACCCTCTTTTTCAGCTATTGAGTACAGCTCATTTCTATATTCTTCACAAACTGTAGTTTCAGTAAAATCATTGTTGTAAAGCACAGCATTTATATAAAAGCCTGTTCCGCCAACAAGAATTGGTATTTTTCCTTTTTTATGAACTTCTTGAATACACTTGATGCTCATTTCTTTAAAAACAGCAACTGAAAACTCATCATCAGGAAGCAAAACGTCAATCATGTGGTGTTTGATACCACCCATTTCAGCAGTAGTAGACTTTGCCGTTCCTATGTTCATATATTTATAAACTTGCATAGAATCAGCTGAAATAATTTCACCGCCAATTTTTTGTGCAAGTGAAACTGCAAGCTTGCTTTTTCCTGTAGCTGTAGGCCCTGCAATAACAATTAATGGTTGTTTCATTATTGTATCCTCTTAAACTTCTTTTCAAGTTCATATTCTGTAATTTCAATAACAGTCGGTCGCCCGTGTGGGCATGTAAACGGGTTTTCAAGCTTTAAAAGCCGCTCAATCAAAGCCCTTGCTTCCGCATAGCTTAGTTTGTCGTTTGCCTTAACCGCAGCTTTGCAGGAAACAGAAGCTATTGCTTCAAGCTTAGCTTCGTGCAAGCTGGTAATAGACGTTTGCACGCTTGAAAGCTTATCTAAAATTTCAATGAAAAAGCTTATATCAGCAACACCTTTTACAACATAAGGGAGCGAACGTATTGCAACAAGCCCTTCTCCAAACACCTCGGCGTCAAAGCCAAACTCTTTAATTAATTGGATATTTTCGCTTAAAGTATACATTTCGGCAGGGGTTAAGTTTAAAACAACGGGCTGTAAAACTTGCTGAGAAACAGCCCCCTCATCTTTTTCATTTTTCTTTAAGCTGTTTATTAGTTCCTCATAAATAATTCTTTCATGTGCAGCATGCTGGTCAATTACATACATTGAACTCCCCTGCTCTATTATCCAGTAAGTGTCGAAAAGCTGACCAACAATTTTGTAGTGAGTAAAAAACTGCGAAGTTGCTTTTTCCTGTTGTTTGTCTTGTTTGTCCTTTGATAAATCGTTTGTAAAAGTATCCTCGGCAACAAAGTAGTTTACGCTTTGTTCTTCCGCTTTGTAAACATGCTCACTGTGTTCTTCAAAAGCTTTCGCTTCGTTTTCCTTTGTTTTATTTTCCCCATACACAAAGTCTGCTAAACTAATTCGTTTAACTTCTTGTTCTTGCTTAAATTCTTGCACATTAGGTTTAGCTTGAAATTGCTTCCCTGCAATGTTTTCAACTATATTATCATTCTTGTTTTCAAGAGTGACTGTAGGAATTAAATTTTTGTCCGCTAAAGCAGATGAAATAGCACCATAAACTATGTCATAAATCTTATCGTCGTTAAAAAACCTTACTTCAAGCTTTGCAGGGTGAACGTTTACATCAACAAGAGTAGGTTCAATTTCCATTATTAAAACAAAAATTGGAAACTTTCCAATTGGCAGAAGCGTTTTGTAAGCAGCTTCTGCTGCCGACTGAACAATTTCACTTTTAATATATCGTCCGTTAATATAAAATTGCTCATAGGAACGGTTTCCCCTGTGCATTTGCGGCTTGCAACAAAAGCCTGAAAGTTTAATTCCATCTTTTTCGTGCATAACAGGCAAAAGGTTGCTGTGTATATCTTTTCCATATACTTGAAAAATAACTTGCTCTAACCCACCCTTACCTTTCGTTTGCATAACCGTTGAGCCGTTGTTTATATATCGAAAGGAAATACTAGGGTTGCCAAGTGCAAGCCTTAACAAAACATCTGATACGTACGCACTTTCGGCAGAAGGCTTTTTCATAAACTTTTTTCGTGCAGGAGTGTTATAAAACAAGTTGCGTACAGTTATAGAAGTTCCATTGGCTACGCCTACCTCATGCTCGGAAACTACTTCGCCACCATTTATTTGAACGCAAATGCCCGAAACTGATTCACAAGTTTTTGTTACAAGCTCTACTTGCGAAACAGAAGCAATTGACGAAAGGGCTTCACCTCGAAATCCCATTGTCAAAACATTTTCAAGGTCGTTTAAATTATAAATTTTACTTGTTGCATGGCGAAGAAATGCTGTTTTTACTTCGTCACTTTTAATTCCGCAACCGTTGTCCGTAATCTTTATTAAAGAAGTGCCTCCGTCAGAAATTTCAACAACAATTGTCGTAGACCCAGCATCAATAGAATTTTCTACAAGCTCTTTAACAACAGAAGCAGGGCGCTCAACAACTTCTCCAGCCGCTATTTTGTTTATCATGCTATTATCTAAAAGCCTAATAGCCATTACAAGCCCTCCTGCTCTAAAGTTATAAGCTTTGTACGCCCTTGAAGCTCATACAACTTACGCAAAGCGTCCCTAGGTGTTAACGAATCAACGTCAATCTCCATTATTTCTTTTAAGAAAATATAGTCTTCGTCTTCTTTCTTAGGCTTTTGCTTGCCATAACGAATTGTGCTGTCCTCATTTACACCTGTACCTGCCTTCATTATGTCGGCATTGTTTAAAACTTGCAACAGTTCGTTTGCTCGGTTTAAAATTTGGTTTGGTATGCCAGCAAGCTTTGCAACGTGGACACCGTAGCTGTTGTCTGCTCCGCCACGTACAATTTTCCTGATAAAAATAATGTTCTCGCCTTGTTCTCTAACCATCATGCAGTAATTTTTTACACCGTCAAGTTTTCCTTCAAGCTCTGTAAGCTCGTGGTAGTGTGTAGAAAACAGCGTTTTCGCACCAATTTTTTCAGCAATAAATTCAAGCACAGACCATGCAATGCTAAGACCATCAAACGTACTTGTGCCACGGCCAATTTCGTCAAGTATTAACAGGCTGTTTTTTGTTGCATTGTTTATAATATTTGCCACTTCTGTCATTTCAACCATAAATGTGCTTTGCCCTGTAGCCAAATCGTCCGAAGCACCAACTCTTGTAAAAATTTGGTCAACAACTCCAATTACTCCACTGTCAGCAGGAATAAAGCAACCCATTTGTGCCATAACTACGATTAATGCAACTTGCCGCATATACGTGGACTTTCCAGCCATATTCGGGCCAGTAATTATTGACAGCCTGTCACTGTCGCTATTAAGGTATACATCATTTGGCACAAAGCCAGATTTTATTGTTTGCTCAACAACAGGGTGACGCCCGTTTTTAATAGCTATTACTCCGTCATCATTGACAGTAGGCTTACAATACCCATTGCTGTCCGAAACTTCTGCAAACGACTGTATTACATCAAGTGTTGCAAGAATTTGCGCAACAAGCTGTATTCGTGGAAGCTCGTCTGCTACTTTTTTACGAACGTCTGTAAAAAGCTTTAATTCAAGCTCTGCAATGTTGTCATCAGCTTCCAAAATTGCTTCCTCAATTTCTTTAAGCTCTACAGTTGTGTACCTTTCGCCGTTTGCTATAGTTTGCCTGCGTATGTACCTTTCGGGTATTAAGTTTTTATATGTGTTTGTTACTTCTATATAATACCCAAAAACTTTGTTATATTTTATTTTAAGGCTTTTAATTCCTGTTAACTGGCGTTCCTCTGCTTCTTTTTCAAGAATCCACGTAGTTCCTTTTTTCTTGGCTGTTCTATACCTATCAAGCTCGGAATTAAAGCCCTCTCTAATAACCCCGCCGTCTTTTATGTTTATAGGTGCATCGTCATCTATTGCTGCATCTATAAACTCTTTTATATCGTCAAGAGTTTCAAGTGCCTTGTTCATTTCAATGTTAAGAGAAGCTTTACATTCAAACAAAAGCTTCTTGATTTCTGGAAGCTTTTCTGCTGTACCCTTTAGGCTTATTAAGTCTTTACCGTTTGCTGTTCCATAAACAACTTTGCCCATAAGCCTCTCTATGTCGCCAATTTCTTTAAGCAGTTCCCTTAAATCGTTGCGAAGGTACATCTCGTCTTTAATTTCTGAAACGGCATCAAGCCTACGGTTTATGTCACTTATAGTTATTAGCGGCTGTTCAACCCACTTACGCAAAAGCCGCCCTCCCATTGCCGTTTTTGTTTTATCCAAAACCCAAAGGAGAGTTCCTTTTTTGCTTCTTTCTCTAAGTGTTTCAGTAAGTTCAAGGTTTTTGCGTGAAGAAATATCAAGGCTCATGTAGCTTTTTTCAGAATAATATTTAATTGTGGAAATATGAAAGAGCCTGTTTTTTTGAGTTTCTCTTAAATATTCCATTAAAGCACCAGAAGCACACACCGATAAATCTTTATCTAAAAGCCCATATCCACTTAATGTAATTACGTTAAAATGGTCACAAAGCGTTTTGTTTGCGCTGTCATAGTCAAAGCACCAGCTATAATAAACATAAGGCTTAACAGAAAAAATGTTTTCAATGTTAAGTACATCATCAAAACCTTGGTTTATTATTATTTCTTTTGGAGAAATTCTTGCTAGTTCATCATAAACTTTGTTGCCAGTGTCCCCTTCGATGCTGGTTGTAAAAAATTCACCTGTTGTTACGTCGCAAAAAGCAATTCCTACACCTTGCTTTTCTTGATAAATACAACATATATAACTGTTTTTTCCTTCATCAAGAGTTTTCATGTCAGTAACAGTTCCAGGTGTAATTATTCTAACAACTTCACGCTTAACAATTGTTTTGGCTTGTTTAGCGTCCTCCACCTGCTCACACACAGCTACCTTGTAACCGTTTTCAACGAGTTTTGCTATATACGCATTTGCAGAATGGTACGGAACGCCACACATAGGCGCACGTTCCGCCTGTCCGCAGTCTCTTCCAGTAAGCGCAATGTCAAGCACCTTTGAAGCAACTAAGGCGTCGTCAAAAAACAGCTCATAAAAATCACCAAGCCGAAAGAGAACTAAACAATCTTTGTTTTGTCGTTTAATTTCTAAATACTGCTCCATCATTGGAGAAAATTTTGCCATTTGTAAATTGCACTCCTAACGAATAAGCGCTTAAAATTAATTGCAGCCACAGCTTGAACAGCCGCCTTCGCTTCCTGAACAACCAGAGCAACTTTCTTCTGCCGGCATTTCGCCAGTAATTGTAGCCTTTAAAACATTTAATACATTGTTTACAAAACTTCCAAACTCGTTTTCTGCAAAAATTAATGCTCCAATAACAGCATCTTTTTTAAGCTCTGACACCATTTCAGCCATGCGTTGCGTTGCAATGTTAAACTCCTCTTGTGTCATAACACCTTTAGCGGCGCTTTCTTGTACATCTTTCTGGTACTTGCTGTATTCATCAAGCTTTACTTTTGCAGAAGGTTCTGCATCAAACGCTTTTCTAGCTTCATTAAGAAGCGCTGCTTTGTCTGATTGCAAAATTAATTCTCCAAGTTCCCTTGCTTTTTCATAATAAACTGTCATAGTAGTTAGTCTCCTTGTTTAAAATATTATTGTTCAAAATCTGCTTCACCAATTAGGTAAAACGTCTTGCAGTCTGTTATTTCAACGTTAATAAGCTTTCCAACATATTCATCAGACGCACCTCTAAAATGAACAATTACATTCCCTTCTGTTCTTCCAGAAAGAAGGCTTTTGTCCTGTTCGTTAACACCTTCGCAAAGAACTTCAATAGTCGTTCCAACCATTTTTTTGTTCAATTCATAAATTCCGTTGTTAAGCAAGCTCAATAGCCTGTCAAACCTATTTTTTTGAACATCTTCGGGGATTTGGTTTTCCATTACAGCGGCTGGTGTACCAGTGCGCTTTGAATACAAAAATGTATATGCTGTAGAGTAGCCAACTTTTTCTACAACGTCAAGCGTTTCTAAAAAGTCTTCCTCTGTTTCCCCAGGGAAGCCGACAATTATATCAGTTGTAATAGCTATGTTCGGAACTTCGTCCTTTAACTTGCTTATTAAAATCATATAATCGTCTTTTGTATACTTACGGTTCATAGCTTTTAAAACATTAGTGCTTCCAGACTGAACTGGTAAATGAATGTGCTTACAAATCTTTTCGCAATCTCTTATAGCATAAATTAACTCGTCCGATAAATCTTTAGGGTGAGAAGTCATAAAACGTATTCGTTTAATACCTTCAATTTTGTTAATTTCACGCAAAAGCTGTGCAAATGTAGTTTTTTGTTCAAGGCTTTTTCCGTAGCTATTTACGTTTTGCCCAAGAAGCATAACTTCAATTACACCATCATCAGCCAGCCTTTTTATTTCTAACAAAATGTCTTCTACTTCCCTACTTCTTTCACGCCCTCTTACATATGGCACAATGCAGTAGGAGCAAAAGTTGTTGCAACCATACATAATGTTTACACTGGCTTTGTGCTTATATTGTCTTAAAACAGGTAAATCCTCAACAATTTGGTCATGCGTTTCCCAAATGTCCATTATAAGCCCACCCGTAGTTAAACTTGTGTGCAAAAGTTCTGGGAAGCGGTGAATGTTAAACGTGCCAAAAATAATGTCAACATGCCTGTATGACGACTTTATTTTGTCAATTACAATGTCTTGCTGCATCATGCAGCCGCAAACTACAATTTTTAAATTAGGGCGTTTTTCCTTTAGCTTTTTCAAAAAGCCAAGGTTGCCGTACACTTTATTTTCAGCGTTTTCACGAACACAGCATGTGTTGTACACAATTACATCTGCTTCTTTTTCGCTGTCACATGCTTCGTACCCCATTTCATTTAACATTCCAATGATGTTCTCAGAGTCATGTGCGTTCATTTGGCAGCCAAAAGTTGCAACATACATCTTTTTAGGTGTTCCTGTTTTCTCGTTTAGTTCTCTTACCTTTTCTATATAAAGCGTTGTAAGTTTTTGTTCTTCCAAAGCCTTTTCTGCACTTTTTACAGTTTCAGTTCGTTTCATTTTTTTCTCCTTGCTATTTTGGCGAATTAAACAAATATTTTAAAAAAATTTGGTGTTATTTTAATAGCAAATATTATATCACAAATTTAATAAATATGTTACGATAATTTACAAATAAACTTGAAATAAAACAAAATTTATTATATACTACGTTTTACAGTCTTTAATGACAATACAATTTGTCTTATTTATAAAATACGCAATGAACAACGTTTGCTTGAGGTGAAATAAATGGAAACGAAACAACTTAACATGTTTGATGACGAGGGTGGAAAAGATGATGTCATAAACAAGCTTCTTTTGTTATACCTAATTGATAAGATGGATATGCCGCTTACAAACAGCCAAATAAGCCAATTTATTCTTGAAGAAAGCTTTATGACGTACTACGTTTTGCAGCAAACACTTTCTGAAATGGTTGCCGACGGATATTTAGAAAAAGCGCTAGATAACAACGCAACTAGGTATAACATTACACAAGAAGGTATTACAACGCTTGAATATTTTGAAAAGCATTTATCCATTGAAGACAGGGCTAAAATTGTTAAGTTTGTTTCAAGCAACAGGCGCACAATTAAAAAAGATTTTGAAACAACAGCAAACTACTTTTACGACCATGTAAACGACGAGTTCACTGTAAAATGTGGAATTTATGAAGACGACAGGACGCTGATGGAAATTAATGTTTCTGTTGTAAACCGAGAGCAAGCCAAGTTAATTTGCAACAACTGGAAACAAAATGTTTCTTTAATGTATCAAAATATTTTGATGAAGTTAATTAGTGTAGAGTCAGAAAGTAATGAGCATGACGAACCTGATAAAAAATAAAATGCCGCCCTTTTGGGCGGCTAAATTTGTATGCCTTTATTCAGCTTTCCTTAATAAGCTATTCAACCACGGTGTAAACGGAATAAACAAAAACACCATCCAAGCAACAGCCCACATGTCAAATAAAAACCCTAACACAAAAAACATAATTGTAGCTGCCATAGGAACAACTGCTAGCCTACTATAAAACACTGGTATCAAAAGAAAAACAAGCCAACCAGGGTGCCACCAATCAAATGCAAACCCAAGAACTAAATAAACCATAGTTATAAACACGGTATATGGAAATTGTTCTCTATAGTGCTTAACCTTCTTCTCCATTGACGTAAGCTTATATTCAGGAAAATTGTCATCTTCTCTGCTTAAATCACCGTCAAGGTATATTTTGGGTCGTGGCCCATTGTCATTGCTAGGAAAAATTGAAATTTCCTCATCTGTTTTTAAAAGCGAGTCAATGGAAATGTTGTATATCCTTGAAAGTGCAATTAAGTTGTCTGTGTCTGGTGAGCTTTCAGCACGTTCCCACTTTGAAACGGCTTGACGGCTTATTCCAAGCTTTTCTGCAAGCTGCTCTTGTGAAAGGCTGCTTTTCTTTCGCAATTCCATTAGCCTGTTTGCAATTTCTAAATTCATACTTTCACCTCAAATTTTAGCGAGTTATTAGTTTAAAAAATATTGGCAAGGGGAAGCAATATCAACATAATTATATTACACTATACCAACGATAATTGCTAGAAATTCTAGGTTGAACTTATGCAACTATTGGTTGCGGCAACCAATTTTCACCTATAGCAATTCCGTTTTTAATCGACATTGTCTATCGGTCAAAACGCCAAACGGCTAGGCGTTTGGCTTCCCTCTGTCAATATCGTTAAAGACTGGAATTGCTATATTTTCAGGGCTTTCACCAATTTTTTCTTCAATTTTTTTCCATAGCTCATCTTTGCCAGACTTTGTTTCGCTAGAAAAAGAAATTATGGTACTCCCCTTCTCTACTTCAAGCCCTTTTCTAATTACAGCTAAATGTTTTTGAACTTGGCTTCGCCTAAGCTTATCTTCCTTTGTTGCAACAATAATAATTTCATAGTTATAGTGCTTTAGCCAATTATACATAAGCTTGTCGTCCTTTGTGGGCTCATGCCGAATGTCAACAAGCAGTAAAATAGCCTTTAATGTACTCCTTTTCAAAAGATAGCCTTCAATCATTCCGCCCCACTTTTCTTGCTCAGAGCGTGAAATTTTTGCATAGCCGTAACCTGGAAGGTCAACAAAATAAAGCAGGTTTTCTACATCATAAAAATTTATTGTACGTGTTTTTCCTGGGTTTTTACTCATTCTTGCCAAAGCTTTTCTATTTATCATTGTGTTTATAAGTGATGATTTGCCTACATTTGAACGCCCCACAAAAGCAAGCTCTGGCTTGCCATCAGATGGAAACTGATGTTCCCAAACACCAACTGCCGCAAGTGATACATTTTGAACCTCCAAAATACTTCCTCCAATGATTTTACTTTTAAAATCTATTTCTCCATCTATTTCTGCAAAGCACACTCAAGCACTTCGTCCATGCTTGCAGCAAAAATAAATGCCAATCCCTCACGAACATTTTCTGGCACTTCGTGTAAGTCTAATTGATTTTCTAAGGGCAAAACAACCGTCTTAAAATTGTTTGACTTTGCTGCCGAAATTTTTTCTTTCAAACCGCCAATTGGAAGCACCTTTCCACGAATAGTAACTTCACCTGTCATACAAACATCATTTTTAACAGGTATTTCTGCTAAAGCCGAAACCATTGCAGTTGTAAGAGTTATCCCTGCAGAAGGCCCATCTTTTGGAACTGCACCTTCTGGCAAATGTATATGCACATCAAAGTGCTTATAAAACTGTTTATCCAAATTAAACTGCCTGTACCTAGAACGAATAAAACTCATTGCAGCCTGTGCAGACTCTTTCATAACGTCGCCTAAGTTGCCAGTTAAAACAAACTTACCACTTCCAGGAACAACATTAACTTCTATCGATAGCGTATCACCACCAACAGAAGTCCATGCTAAACCGTAAGCTATTCCAATTTCTGACGTTTCACCGAAATTCTTTTTTCTGAATTTTGGCTTACCCAAATAATGCTCCAGTTTTTCAGTTGTTATTTCTACGCTGTTACTTGTTCCATTCATAACTCGCTCTGTTACAACCTTACGACAAATGTCTGCAATTGTTCTTTCAAGCTGACGAACACCTGCTTCTTTAGTGTATTTGCCTATAAGTTCTTCATAATTTGGAATGCTTACGTCACCTTCAACTAAACCATGTTTTTCAAGCTGCTTAGGTAACAAAAATTCTTTTGCAATGCTAACCTTTTCCGCATCTGTGTAGCTTGAAATGTTAATAACCTCAAGCCTGTCTCTTAATGCTGGCGGAACTTCGTTAAGGCTGTTTGCTGTACACATAAACATTACGTCCGACAAATCAAACGCAACTTCTAAGTAATGGTCACGGAAAAAAGAATTTTGCTCTGCGTCCAAAGCTTCCAGCATAGCCGAAGCTGGGTTTCCACGAAAATCGCTTGACATTTTGTCTATCTCATCAAGAAGAATTAATGGATTTAGCGTTTTAGATTGTTTCATTGAATAAATAATTCGTCCAGGCATAGCACCGACATACGTTTTTCTATGCCCACGAATTTCTGCTTCATCTCTGACGCCGCCTAAAGACATTCTTATATACTTTCGGTTCAAAGCTTTTGCCACAGATTTTGCTATTGAGGTTTTGCCTACGCCAGGAGGCCCAACAAGGCAAATTATTGGAGAATTAGCTTTGTCTGCTGCCTGCCTTACTGCAAGAAACTCAACTATGCGCTCTTTAACCTTCTCTAACCCAAAGTGGTCTGTGTCAAGTATTTGCTTTGCTTCTTTTAAATCTTTGTTTTCTTCGCTTTTTTTAGCCCACGGCAAATCTAAAAGCCAGTCTATATAGTCACGAATTACAACAGCTTCTTGCGACGACATATTTGTACGTGAAAGCCTTTTAAGCTCGTAGTTCAGCTTTTCTCCGGCATGTTCAGGAAGCTGCGCTTCTTTCGCTCTTGCCTTGTAACCTTCAATATCGTCTGTTACAGTTTCTTTTTCGTTCAATTCTTCTTGAACAACTTTAAGCTGCTCCTTTAAATAATATTCCCTTTGATGCTTGTCAATATTAGTTTTAACTTTTGATAAAACATCTTTTTGAACAGTTAAAACAGCTAGTTCCTCGTGCAAAAGCTTTGCTGCAAGAAATATTCGGTTTGCTGGGTCTTCCTCCTCTAAAAGCTCTTGCTTGTTTTCTACCTTTAAGCTTGTGTGCACACCTATAAGGTCGGAAAGCTTTCCTGCCATTTCACATGTTATAACTTCCATTATAGCATCTGGCGCAACACCATTTGCAAGGCGCACATATTCTTCAAAAGCATCTTGCACTACACGAATTGTAGCCAAAACATCTGTGCTTGCTTCTTCAATTTCAAACGTTTCAACAAGTGAAACGTCAGCCATTAAAAAAGTTCCTTCGTTGTCAAACTCTAAAACGCTTGCCCTTGAAACGCCGTCTGCAAGCACACGAATAACGTTCCCAGGAAGCCTAAAAACTTGCTTAATTCTTGCAACTGTCCCATATGGAAAAACGTCTGCAATGTCTGGCTCCTCATGAGCTGCATTTTTCTGCGCTGTCAAAAAAACAAAAGAATCTTTGCTTAAAGCGAATTCTATAGCTTGAATTGATTTAAAACGCCCAATATCAAAACCTATTGTTGCATCTGGAAAAGCTACAAGCCCTCTAAGTGTAACAACAGGAAGCTTTATTTTTTTCTGCTGGTCAAAGTTTAAATTTAGGTCAGTGTTGTCCATAACTTCACCCTTCTATTTTTGCATATCAGTGTATTTAGAATACCAGCATCTTTATTTCCATAATTATACTGGTATTAATAGCCTTTAAGGTCAAATAATACAAACAGCGACATTTCTTTTTTAATTAAAAAAGAAGTCTATATATTATATCAGCTTTTTAATAAAAAGAAAATGCCTTAATAAAGAAGGGAGAAAGCCATGTTAAAAAATACATTAAAGAAGGCAGTAGTTACGCTTGTGTCTGTGCTTGCAGTTTCTGTACAAGTGCTTGCGGCAACAGACGTATACACAGTTCAGAAAGGTGACACCCTTTGGAAAATTGCACAAATGTACAAAGTTGGAATTTCTGAAATACTAGACGCTAACAAGCAGTTTAAAAACCCAGATATGATTTTTCCAGGGGACAAAGTAAGTATTCCATTAAACGACCCTGCTGTCTCCAGCATGGAGGAGCAAGTTGTTGAGCTTGTTAACAAGGAGCGTGCAAAAGCTGGGCTTAAACCGCTGAAGCTAAACTGGGAAGTTTCTCGTGTAGCACGTTACAAGTCGGAAGAAATGAAGAACAAAAACTATTTTAGCCACACATCACCTGTGTATGGTTCGCCTTTTGATATGCTAAAGGCTTTTAACGTTAAGTACCGTACTGCCGGTGAGAACATTGCAAAGGGGCAAAAAACCCCAGAAGCTGTAATGAAAGCATGGATGAACTCGGAAGGGCACAGGAAAAACATTTTAAGCAAAACCTTCACAGAAATTGGTGTAGGGTATGTTGATGGAAGTACACCGTACTGGACACAGTTATTTATAACTCCTTAATATTTTTATTCGATAGAGCTAACTTTAAAATTCTATAAAAATGTTAGCTCTATTTTTTGTCGTAACATAGAAAAGCTTTAATAAAAATATCATCGCAAACGCTGTGACAATTTGTCGCACGAATTCACTTGTCATAACTTAGCATAATGGAATAAACTGTTAAATATGGAACACATTTCAATGCAGGGGGTGACAGCATGAGTAAATTGACTAGAATAATAATTTTAGCTTTAATAATAATTATCTTTTTGTTCCCTCAAAGCGTAAGAGCTGAAAATGCAGAAAAGCTAAAAAATTACTACGAATATTTTTATATCGTCGTTATTGATGAATCTGTTGAGGAATGGCGAAGTCAAGGAATAAGTTTTTTTGGAAAGTTTGAAGTTGAAGAATACGCTTATATACTTTTTGACAATTTATTCAGTGAAAAACAAGCTAGTTTTGTTCCAGATGGAGTGGCTGTACTTGGTGCTGAATTCGTGGACGGGCATTTGGTTTTAAACGTTTCAGAAGAAATAAACAACCATGGGGGGGCATACTATGAAGAAAGGCTTGTTTCATATATTCTTAAAACAGCTTTTGCCATTAATGAAGTAGAAAGTTTTTCGTTGATGATTGACGGCGAGCTAGGAGTTTTAAGCGAAGGATTAATACTGGAAGAAGTGTCCAAGGAACATTTTTTTAATAGTGAAACCGAAGGGGAATCAGAATAAAACTGGTTCCCCTTTTTCTACAAACATTCAAACAACTGCTCAATGTTTTCAGCCTTATTAATTTCTACTCTAATTTTAGCGCAATTAGGTAAGCCTTTTATATACATAGCCAAATGCTTTCTCATTTCACGCACAGCAACGTATTCGCCTTTATGCAAAACAAGCATTTCGGCGTGCGCTTTTGCTGTTTCAATTTTTTTCTCAAAAGTTGGTTCTGGCAGTAGCTCACCAGTTTCAAGAAAATGAGCAGTTTGTTGAAAAATCCATGGGTTGCCATGTGCGGCACGCCCAATCATTACACCATCACAGCCTGTTTGGTCAACAATTTTTTTTGCATCGGTAGGTGAAAAAATGTCACCGTTTCCAACGACTTTAATATTTACACTTTGCTTAACTTGGCAAATTATGTTCCAGTCGGCAACACCGCTGTAATACTGTTCTCGTGTTCTGCCATGAACAGTAACCATGTCAGCACCTGCGGCTTCAATTATTTTTGCTATTTCAACTGCATTAACTGAATTTTCATCAAAGCCCTTTCTAATTTTAACTGAAAGCGGCTTATTAGTTGCACTTCGCAAACCTTTAACAATTTCATAAACGAGAGAAGGCTCTTTCAAAAGTGCAGAGCCTTCGCCATTTTTAACAATTTTTGGTGCTGGGCAACCCATGTTAAAATCAAGCACATCAAAAGGCAAATGTTCAATTTGCTTTGCTGTTTCGTGCAAAATTTTAGGTTCTCTGCCAAATAGTTGCAAAGCAACTGGGTGCTCGGCTTCGTCAAAAGCAAGCATAGCTTTTGTAGCTTCATTTTTGTAAGATATTCCTTTTGCACTTACCATTTCGCTAAATGCAAGACCACAACCCAAATTCATACATAAGATACGAAAAGGCATGTCTGTAACACCAGCCATTGGTGCAAGAAAAACATTGTTTTTTAACTTTAAGTTTTTAATTATCATTGTTTTTATGTCACTATAGCAATTCCATTTTTAACCGACATTGTCTATCGGTAAAAAGCCAATATCGTTAAAAGTGGAATTGCTATATTCCCTAATCAAATTAATACTTTAACGCTTTTTTCAAAGCTTTTATAATAGCAAACGCTATAACAAACGAAGCAACCATTTCAGAAACAGCCACAAGTGAAAGAACTGAAACTAGAGAAGCAAGAAAAGCTCCAGCCGTTTGTGCTGTTGCAACACCATTTTCATCAAGAATTAACTGCCTTGCATAAAGAACATATATCATTCCTAAGCAACCAACTGTGTTTGTAATGCTTCCAAGTGCAGCTCCAATAGAAATTGCAAAATTTTCATTAAGCTTTGAAAAACCTTTGTAAACAAAGTATGGTACTAAACCTACAAATGCTCTAGGCAAAACTGAAACTAAAGGGTTGATGAAAAAAATGTCAAGCCCACCTGACGAGGTTGTTACAGCTTTAATAAGTGTAGCAACGCCAAACACACAGCCCGAAATAAGCCCCATTAAAGGCCCTTCAATAATAGACACAATAATTACAGGAACGTGTGCAATTGTAACACTAACAAATGGAAGCGGAATCATTCCAAGTGGAGTGTATGTAAGAATAATACAAATTGCAGTAATAAGCCCAAGTATAATAAGCCTGCGAGTATTATTTGTGGAACTATTGATGTTATTTTGCATAATTTCTCCTTTTAAAACACACCGTATATTAATTTTAATAAACTACACTTATTTTATAACACTTTAAAGCTATACAAGTCAATAGTTTATTAAAAATTAAAACATCGCTCAACTTTAGAAAGAGTTGTCAGCTTTAAGCATATTTACATTTTTACACTAATAAAATATAACACGGATATTTTTAGGGAGGAAAGAAAAAATGGGCGATACAAAGATTTTTGTCGTGCAGCTAAAAGAGGTGGTCAAGTCAGCACTTTATGTAATTTTGGGTTTAGCATTAATTGGGCTGCTTGTTTACTTCTTCATACCAAAGAAGGCAGAAGTCGAAAATAAAGGTTCGGCAAAAGCCCTATATGTTCCAGGTACATATTCTATTGAGTTAATGCTTTCAAAGACACCTGTAAATGTTTTGGTAAGTGTAACGGAAAATGAAATTGTTTCTGTAAAGCTTGACGACTTGCAGGACACACAGCAAACTTTTTATCCGCTCTTAGAGCCTACAATGGACACACTTTCAAGCGAAATTGTAAAGTCACAAACTTCCGAAATTCCAACAACGTCGGAATACACAGTGACTAACCAAGTGCTTCTTGAAGCAGTAAAAATTGCGCTAATGAATGCAGAAGCGCCTGTAAGATAATGTTTACCCCCCTTTTTTTACAGGGGGGATTTTTTTAAATTGTCGGAGTGTATTTTATTCATACGTCAAATGCTAATAATAAACCAACCTAATTTTTTACAACATTTATAATAACTTTTCCTTTTTTTGATATACCTTCTACAGAAACAAGCTTTGCACGTCCAAGCCCTCGAAGTGTAATAACGTCACCCTCATTGACTGGTTTAGCGCTACTTTTAGCCAAAGCCCAGTTTACAAAAACCTTTTCGCCTTCAACAAAGGATGAAGCTTTCCCACGTGAAATACGAAAAACCGCACTTAACACAGTGTCAAGACGAAGTGAAGAAACTGTAAGCTTTGTTTCTTCTTTATCCAATGATATTACTACGCTTGGTTCATTATAAATTGTGTCACAAATTTCAACTTTAACGCTTGCATTACCAACTCTTTCAAGGTTTGCCTTAATATAGTCAGCAACATCACAATGCACATAAACAAAAGCACCGCAAGCACTGCTTTGACTTTGCACATTATCAGAATCAATAAAAATGTCACCGACCTTTGCTCTGGTAATTCCAACGCCTAAAATTGAACCAAGAAAATCCCTATGGCTTAAAGTTCTGCTAAATTTAGGGTTATACGTAAGCCTAAGACGTTTAATAGGGAACTCCTCATATGGAACGATTTCATCATATGGCGAAAACCCAATTATTTTTCGCTCGCAAACGTCACTTCCACCAAAAACAGCTGGAAGCGTTGAAACTACTTCGTTTTTCAAAACTTCAACAAACTTTGAAGCTTTTACAGGGTCAATAAAATCTGTAAAAGTGTACCTAAAGCTTTTTTCGCATAGAAAAAATAAGTCAAGTGTTTTTGCAAAAAGTAATCTTTCGTCGCTGTCTGAAAACCGTTTTAAAAGCTTTTCTCTATCCATTAAAACAAAAAACTCTTTATAACGCTAAGCAAAATGCTTTTAAAAATTTCAATTAGCAAAAAAGCAAGAAGCGGCGAAAAATCAAGCATCATACCTGAGCCGCCAAGCGGCGAATTTTGCAAAAGCCTTTTAATGGGCAACAAAATTGGGTCTGTAAGGCTAAAAATTAATGCAATCAAAGGGTTTCTTACATTTACTATAAACCACGAAAGAATTACTCTAATAAAAATTAAAAAGCTTATAAAGTTGCAGAAATAGATTACTGAAAGTTCAATTATTTCATATCCCATTAAATTTTCTCCATAATAAACATACCTGTTGTTGTCTAGCCCTTACCCTCTAGCTGAAGGAAGAACCCATGACAAAAAAGACGAGCCAGACTTAATTTGCTCTCTTAATTCTGTTGAAACATTAAAACCGCTTGGAGCCATAACAAAAACTTCTTTTGTGATGCATTCAATAACTCCGTCGAGAACAAAAACTGCGCCACACAAAAAGTCTGCAATACGTTGAGCTTCTTCATGGTCAAGCCCTTCAAGAGAAACAATACAAACTGCCGAATCTTTAAACTGTGTGCAAACTTCTGAAGCGTTGTCTATGCTTCTTGGCTTACATATGTAAACATTTTGCTGCTCTTGTGTCAAGGCTGTAGGCATGGTCAAAATGTTACTGCCTGCGTTGTCCTTTGAAAACCTCTTACCGCCTCTAAGTGCAATAAGGTCGGCTCTGTCTCTTTCAGAACGAAAGCTTGTGGGTTCATCGTATAAATCCGCTGCGTCCTCTTCTAAGTAATCGTCCTCGTCTTCATACTCTGCTCCCAACATCAAAGTTTGAACTTTTTTAAGTAACCCCATACCATTTCCTCCTATGTAAAATTTCTCCTATTTTATCAGCAGTTCAAAACAAATGAAAAGCCGAAAATCAGACTAATGATAAAATAAACAATTATCTTTGTCCAAAAATACCTGTGCCAATTCTAACTATGTTAGCACCTTCTTCGATAGCAATTTCATAATCATTTGTCATACCCATGGACAAAAACTGCATATATATATTATTAATGCATTTGTGCTGAATGTCAACAAATAATTTTGCCATTTTTATAAATTCTTCCCTGTTTTTTTCGGGTTTTTCGACAAAAGGTGCAACAGTCATCAATCCTTTGACCTTAATGTTTTCCAATTTACTTATTTTTTCAATAAAAGAAGAAGCTGCGGAAAGCGAAATTCCAGCTTTGCTTGCTTCATTGGCGACATTTATTTCAACAAGAATGTCCATAACTTTATTGTGCCTTTTTGCTTGCTTATCAATTTCTTCTGCAAGCTTTTCACTGTCAACAGAATGAATAAGTGAAACTTTGTCAATTATATATTTCACTTTGTTAGTTTGAAGCTGCCCTATTTGGTGCCACACAGGTTTTTCGGAAAGCTCGTCATACTTTTGCAAAAGCTCTTGAACCCTGTTTTCTCCAAGGTTAACAACACCTTGCGCAAGAAGCTCTTTTATTCTAGGTACATCAACTGTTTTTGTAACACCAATAAGCGTAATATCATCCAAGCTTCTGCCAGATTTTATAGCCGCTCTTTCCATATTGTCATAAATTAGTTTAAGATTTTCTGTAATACTCCCCATAGCAACCAACCTTTTTTAGCTCTAATATATAATTTGACCATTATGAATATTTTTTGCATCTGTAACAATTTTATCCGAAATTTTAATGCTTGTATTAAGCGAAACGTCAAGTATGCAGTAACCGCCGCTTTCAGGAGTGTTTTCGTCAATAATAATTCTGCTGAAATCTGCAAAGCCTTGGTTAATTTTGTACACACCTTTTACATTTTCAGTTTCAGAAACTACGTATAGCTCTTTGCTTTCTGGGCTAACAAGTATGTCGTCTACATTTATAACGTTACTTTCTTGAAGCACGTACGCAAAATCTCCGTCTAAAAACATCTTTTCGGCTGAATCAAGTGAAACTTTTTCCGTTGTACCATTCACTTGCTTATATACAAAATTACCGTTATTCTCCTCAACCTTCTCTACAAACGAACTTGGGAATTTTACAAACATCTTTTCAACAATAGCTTGCTTAGGAATTTTATATCCACTATGTTCGCTGTCTACCGTTTTTAGCTTTAAACTTCTCATGTTAAGGTAGTCCAGCATGTCAACCGTACATTTGAAAAGCACATAGTCATTGTTTCCCCCTGGCAAACGGTTTATTTTAAAAACACTCATTTCTATTGGCTCAAAGACTCCGCTGTCAAAGCTGTCTTGTACATAAATTTTGCGAAACTCACCCTCTGACCAATTTATAACAAGCTCCTTTGGAATATATGCAGCAACGTACCATTCATTTGATTCTACAACTTTAAATATTTTGTCACCTGGGGACACATTTCTATAAGAGGCAAGCTTACTGTAGTCTACAAACATTTGAACTTGTTCAGGTGTAAGCGATTCTTTATTTTCAAAATTCAAAGCTTCCTCAAGCCCATCAACTATGTATGAAATTATACCGCTGTTTTCAACCGTAATAACAGACATGGCCTCACTAAGCCTGCTATTAAGAGCAACTTTTGCGTCAACCATTCCTTTTACGCTTCCTGTTCCGTCAGACAAAAGCATTTGGTTTCTAAGCCCTACACTTTGGCTTACGCTGTCTTTAAGCTCGTAAACACTTGAAATGTTTAAATTAATAAGCCTAGGAACGCCAGAGTCTACTATTTTTTTTATCTGCTTGTTTTTCATTTCAACGTCTGCGGAAAAAGCTGAAGTGTTGCTTCGCATATCTTGAACGTTCATTATTTTTGACTCAATTTTGCTTATTTCAGCAGAAATTTCAGCGGCAGTAGCTTCATCAACAATTGCACATGCAACAGAGTCTTTTTTTACCCTGTCATAGTCATTATAATAAAAACTTAAAACTCCGCTGGCGTCAGCTGTATAAACATTTTCACTGCGAATAATAATTCCGTCAATTATTTGGGGCAAATCAACAGAGCCATAAGAAACTATGCCTGTTGAAATGTCGGGCTTGTTTATGTAAGCAAAAGCCGCCTGTGCTATATACGAAAAAACCGTTATAAACACGGCTGCAATAATTATTATATTTAAAACATTTACAGGCTTGTTCAAAGCAGTTTTGTTGGCTTTGTTTCTTTTTCGCCTGTAAATATCCAAGTCGTCGGGAGCATTGTCCCGCCTTTTCCTTTCTGACAAGGCTACCACCACGCTTCATATTAATTAAATTAGCTGAATATATTTATAAAATAGCAACCTACTTTAGTTGCTATAATTGACAGACAAGGAGCGTAAACATGAAAACTAAAAAAGACACTTTTACATTTATCATTGCGTTTTTAGTCATGGCTTTTAATACGCTTATAATTATTTACCCTGCTGAAATAATTTCTGCCGCAAGAGTTGGGCTAAACCTTTGGTTTAACAACGTTTTGCCGTCACTTTTGCCTTTTATTATAGGAAGCAACATACTCATTGGTTTGGGTGCGGTCAATTTTTTTGGTGCATTGCTTGAACCAATAATGAAACCGTTATTTGGCGTTCCGGGTTGCGGCGGCTTTGCACTTGTTACCGGAATGACCTCTGGCTACCCAATGGGTGCAAAAATTGTTGCAACACTTAGAGAAAACAACGACATTACAAAAACAGAAGCCGAAAGACTTATGGCATTTGCAAACAATTCAGGGCCTTTGTTCATTTTGGGAACTGTCGGAATTGGAATGTTTGGCTCAAAGTCTATAGGTTATTATTTTATAGTCACTCACTATTTATCGGCTATAGTAGTTGGTATTATTGCAAAATTTTATAAATTAAACAAAAAACAGACCAAAGATAAAAAAATTAAACGAAACCATATTTATCATGCAATCAGTAGCATGAAGATAGCACGAAGCAAAGATAAACGCACCTTTGGCGGAATCTTCGGCGACAGCGTAAAAAACGCAATGGAAACTGTTGTTGCTATAGGCGGCTTTATAATTCTTTTTTGTGTAATAGTAAAAATGCTTGAAATAACAAATGTAATTTCACTTCTAAGTGATTTTATTGTAAAGATAAACCCAACTTTAGAAATTACCAAAGAGCTTTCCAATGGATTTTTAGTTGGAATAATGGAAATTACAAACGGCTCTAAACTAATTTCAAGCGTTGGAATATCTAAGCAACACCTTTTAGCAACAGTAGCAGTAATTTCGTTCGGCGGTTTTTCGATACACGCACAAGCAACAAGCTTTTTACAAAAAACCGACATTAGCGCCATAAAGTACATAATTGGAAAAGCTTTACATGCTGCTGTAAGTGTAATTGTAGGTTCATTGATATATGGCTGGTTTAACCTTGAAAACAAGGAAGCAATAGAAACACTTTCAACATACACAGCAAAGCCTATAGAACGGTTTTATTTTTCGTCCATAAGCTTTATTGGTGTGATGTTTGCTTTCATTGCTGCGGCAATAATATGTACATTGCTTTACTCTCTACTTCCACGAATTTCCTGCTTGTTTTCATATATATGTGTAAGAGTTTCTGACAAACCTTCATCTACAATGCGTAGGCTTTGATTAATGTCGTTTAGTGCAATTCTTACAGCTTCCTCTGTTTTAGTTAAAATGTCTTCAACGTAGTTCATTGTGCCTATGCGCACTTCACGAGAATACTTTCTTGCTTCGTCAACAAGCTTTTCGGCGGCTACTGCTGCCGATTGGCAAATTTCGTGTTCTGTTGTTAAGTTTTCGGCACGCTTTTCGGCGTCACGTACAATTGAATTTGCTTTGTTTTTTGCGTCCTCAATAATTCTATCGTGGTCCTCAATTATTTTTTTAGCCTGTGCTATTTCACGGGGCAAGTTAAGCCTAATATCATCAATAATTTCGTAAATTCTTTCCTTATCGATGGATATTTTGTTTGTAAAAGGTCGGGCTTTTCCCGCATCTAAAACATCTTCAAGTTCCTCAAGATATTCTTCAATAGACTCCATTACACTAACCCCTCCTGCTCGACAAAATTTCAAAAACTTCGTTTTTTATATCATCGGGTACAAGCCCGTCTAGTTTCTTTCCAAATTTGGCAAGCTCTTTTACCATGCTTGACGAAACATAAGAAAATTCCAAACTCGTTGGTAAAAAAACTGTTTCAATTCCAAACATTTGTTTATAGGCTGTTGCAAGCGTAAATTCACTTTCATAGTCCGAAAATGTTCTTATACCACGCACCATTGTGTCAATATCATTTTCCTTAACAAAATTTGATGTAAGACCCTCGTATGAACAAACCGTTACATTTTTCAAATCACTTGTAACTTTCATCAAATGGTTTACACGTTCGTCTAATGAAAATGCTGTTTTCTTTGCAGAGTTTATAAGTACAACAACAAACAGATTATCAAACAGCTTTGAAGCCCTTTTTATAATATCTAAATGCCCTAATGTCACAGGGTCAAAGCTTGCTGGGTACAACGCTTTCATTTTATTCCTCCGAAGCAGTATAGAACAACAAAGTTGATGTGCTATACTTTCTAACATCATAAGCTCGAAGCCCATCGACACAAGGAATTTCATCTTTACTGCCTTGCTCGACAATTATTATACCATCATTTAGCAGTAAGTCGTTTAAAACTATTTGTTTCAAGGCTTCAGCTTCAAATTTTTTATAATAAGGCGGGTCTAGAAAAATTATGTCAAACTTTTTTCCTTGTTGACCCAACATGTTTAAGGCTGTAGAAAAATCGTAGGGCATAACGTTTGCTTTGTCGCCAAAATTCAGCATTTCAATGTTTTGCTTTATAACAGAAAGAGCCTGTCCGTTTTTTTCAACAAAAACTGCTGTTTCTGCACCTCGGCTTAACGCTTCAATTCCAATTGCGCCTGTGCCACTAAAAACGTCCAAAAAGCTGGATTCAAAAACCCTTGGAGCAATTATGTTAAAAAGCGTTTCCCTAAGCTTGTCCGCCGTTGGTCTAGTTTTGTCACCTCTAATAGAGACTAAACGCCGCCCTCTGGCAGAGCCTGCAATTACACGCATTGTTTTCCTCCAAGCTAAGCAATAATCACTTTAAAATTAAAATCATTGCCATTATTACAAAATTATAACATTTATAACAGTATAAACAAAAAAATAGAATAAGTAAAGAAAAATTATAAAATTCCACAAAATTTAAAGTGTTGTTGAATAGTCGTTGACAAAAAACGTGTTGATTTTTGCTTCAAGGAGTGGGTTCATTTCAACTTTTCCACTGCAAACTTCCTCTGCCGCTTCCTTTGCCAAATTAAGCATGTCTAAATCGCTGTACAAGTTTGCAAGCTTCATTTCTGGCAAACCGTGTTGCCTAGTTCCAAAAAAATCCCCTGCACCACGAAGCGACAAATCCAACTCTGCAAGCACAAAACCGTCGTTTGAGTTTGTCATAGCTTTCATGCGCTTTTTGCTTACACTGGATTTAGCATCAGTTATCATTATGCAGTATGATTGATGTGAGCCACGCCCTACCCTACCCCTTAATTGGTGAAGCTGTGACAGCCCAAAACGTTCAGCATTTTCAATTATCATAACAGTTGCGTTTGGAACATTTATTCCAACTTCGATTACCGTTGTCGAAACAAGCACGTCAATTTGACCTTGTGCAAAGCTTTCCATTATTTCTTGCTTTTGCTGTGCTTTCATTTTGCCGTGCAAGCAGCAAACACTTCTGTTTGTAAAAATCTTAGTAAGTTGTTCAGAATATTCTACTGCTGAAACAAGCCCCATTTCTTCCGACTTTTCTATCATTGGGCAAATTACATACACTAGTCTGCCAAGTGCAATTTGCTTTTCCATAAAAGCATAAATTCTTTGCCTGTAGTTTGTTCCTACACTGTAAGTTTCTATTGGCTGTCTTCCTGGTGGAAGCTGGTCAATTACAGAAATATCCATATCGCCATACAGCACAAGTGCTAAAGTTCTTGGAATTGGTGTAGCTGACATTACCAAAACATGTGGGCTTAAACCTTTTGCCGACAAAAATCCACGCTGTCTTACGCCAAAGCGGTGCTGCTCGTCCGTAATTACAAGCGTTAAGTTGTTAAACAAAACCTTTTCTTGAATAATTGCATGAGTGCCAATAATCATTTTAGCAGTTCCGTCAGCTATTTTTTCGTAGGCTTGTTCCTTTTGCTTTTTCGTTAAAGAGCCAGAAAGTAAAATTACGTCTATCCCCACATTAGAAAAATAACTAATAAAGCTTTCGTAATGCTGTGAAGCAAGCACTTCTGTAGGTGCCATAAGTGCGGCTTGACCGCCATTTTTTATTGCAACAAATGAAGCCAGCATAGCAACCGCTGTTTTGCCAGAACCAACATCACCTTGAACAAGCCTGTTCATTGCTAAACCGCTTTGAGTGTCTAGCCGAATTTCCTCCAAAACCTTTTTTTGTGCGTCAGTTAAACCAAAAGGAAATTGATTTATAACGTCTTCATAGCACCATTCACAAAATGTAACCGAAGGACGCCCTTTTATTGCGCCTTTATGCTTTACTAAAGCAAGCTGCATTAAAAAAAGCTCCTCAAAAACAAGCCTTCGCCGTGCTTGAAAAAACGCTTCGTCCGACTTTGGAAAGTGAATGTTTAAAATAGCTTCACTTCTGCTTACAAAACCTAACTTGCTTGTAATTTTATACGGCAAAAAGTCGTTTATGTTTAAAACGACTTTTTTTAATACATCATTTATTAGCCCTCGCAAAAGCTTTTGCGAAAGACCTCCTGTTAAACGATAAACAGGAACAATTCGTTCAGACGAAAGCAGTTCATTCCCCTTTACTTGCTCAAACTCGTCACATTCCATGCAAAGCTTATTCAGCCTTTTTACAACAGTTCCAGTAAAAACCCACTCTGTTCCAAGTGCAAAAAGGTTTCTAAGATATGGCTGATTAAACCATGCAAGTTCAAGCTGCCCTGTTTTGTCTCTGACTAAAAGCTTTGTTATCACTTTATTGTTTGCTCGTGTGTTTTCTGCCTTGATGTCAATTTTTACCCTAATTGTAATTACTTCGCCTAGTTCCGCTTCGGCAATTGGTGTTGTTTTGCTCCTATCAATATAATCTCTAGGAAAATATTCAAGCAAGTTCTGTACTGTAAAAACCCCAATTCCGTTTAAAACCTTTTGCCTTTCCTTGCCGACACCCTTTACACAAGAGATGTCGGCATTTAAGCTTAAACCTAACTCGTCCATGCTACTCAACGGAAATAATGTAGTAATACAAAGGTTGCGAGCCGTTATGTAGCTCTACATCACAGTCGGGATAATTTTCCTCTATATATGCTTGAATTTCGCTTGCTTTCTCCTCGCTTACATCAGAGCCATAATAAACAGTTATAAATTCCCCACCGTCAGAAAGCATTGTATCAACAAGCTTTTTGGTAGAATCTTGCAAGTCTTTTCCCACTATTTCAATGTTGTTTTCAATTAGGCAAAGGTAATCCCCTTCGCTAATGCTTCTGTCGTTTACAACTGTTGCCCTTACAGCATAAGTTACTTGCCCAGTTGCAATTGTAGTTGAGGCTTCAGCCATGCTTTCAATATTTTCCTCAAGGCTTAAAGCTGGGGCAAAGTTTATCATTGCAGTTACACCTTGCGGAACAGTTTTAGTTGGTACAACATGAATTTTTTGCGTTGTGCAAAGTTCTGCTGCTTGATTTGCCGCCAAAATAATGTTTTTGTTGTTCGGAAGAACGATTATATTTTTTGAATTAATCTTTTTTGCTGCATCGAGAATGTCATCTGCACTTGGGTTCATTGTTTGTCCGCCTTCAATTACAACGTCAACACCAAGGTTTTTGAAAATAGATGATAACCCTTGCCCTGCAGCAATAGCAATGAAGCCGACTTCCTTTTCTTCTCCAAGTATTTCTTCGATTTCTTTTTTGTCCTTGCTTCCGTTTTCATTTCCACTAAACTCAATTAAATTGGAGTGCTGCTCACGCATATTTTCAATTTTAATATTTGTAAGAGGGCCTTCTTTTAACGCATATTCAAGCACAAGCCCAGGGTTTTCTGTGTGTACATGAATTTTCATTATGTTTCCGTCTGCAACAACTACAATAGAGTCACCAATTGTAGAAAGATATTTTTTAAACCTATCTTCAAGTTCCTCCGTTGCTTCCTTTATTTCAACTATAATTTCTGTACAATAACCAAATGTAATGTTTTCATTAGAAGCCATAGCTGCGTTTTGCATTGGTTGTGTCTTAGCGGCTTCGCCCTTTCCTTCGTAAACTTCAATATCATCAATTACATGTCTACTTTTTATTGCACCGTACAAAACACACAAAAGCCCTTTTCCGCCAGCATCAACAACACCAGCTTGTTTTAGTGCAGGAAGCATGTTTGTTGTGTTTTCCAAAACAACTTCGGCGTGCTTCATTACACCACGCATCATTTCTTCTATGTCTTTTGTATTTTCGGCACACTCATTTGCTTTTTGTGCAAGCGCAGAAGCTACTGTTAAAATTGTACCTTCCTTTGGTTTCATTACAGCTTTATAAGCAGTTTCTGTAGCTTTAGAAAAAGCAGCCGCTAAATCTGACGCTGTAATTACAGCTTTTCCTTCAAGCCCCTTTGCAAAACCACGAAAAAGCTGTGAAAGTATAACGCCCGAATTGCCCCTTGCGCCACGCAATGAGCCGCTTGCAACAGCTTTTCCAACGTCACTTATGCTTGGGCTTTTAAGCTTGTAAACTTCTTTTGCAGCCGCCAAAAGCGTCAGCGACATGTTTGTTCCAGTGTCACCGTCAGGAACAGGGAAAACGTTTAGCGCATCGATTTCGTCTTTATTTTTAGCAAGCTCGTTTGCACCAGCTATAATCATTTTTTTAAGTAAGCTTCCATCTATAGTAGTTAAACCCAAAACAATTTCCTCCTTAAAGGTTAGTCAACCCTTATTCCTTCCACAAATATGTTTACACGCTCTACTTTAAGCCCAACGTTTTCTTCTACTTTGTACTTTACTGTGCTTATTACCGAGTCGCAAATGGCAGGTATGTTTGTACCGTATTCAACAATAATATGCAAATCAATGTTAAGCAAGTCCCCGTTTATTGTCAGCACAATTCCTTTTGACAGGTTTTCTCTTTTTAAAAGATGAACAATTCCGTCTTTAACATTTTTGCTTGCCATGCCAACAATTCCATAGCAATCCATTGCGGCAAGCCCAGCAATTCTTGCAATTACTTCATTGTCTATTGTAATGCTGCCGTATCCATTTCTTTTATTTGATGGCATAAAAATCCTCCCACATATGGCGTATGTTTTACTTCAAAACACACCGTATTAGTTCTACAGGAATAATTATTTACCCTATAAGAAATAATTAGTTAATCAAAGCTATTTTACATTATACACTATAACACTGGCAATTATCAACATTATGTGTTATGCTTATACTAATATTATTTTAAAGAGGAGAACCTATGAACGAAAAACTTTACGAGTTTGATGCAGAAATAAAAAAAGTTCCTGATATTGACGGTGCTTATGTTGAAATTCCTTTTGATGTAAAGGCAGAGTTTGGTAAAGGCCGTGTTCCTGTTCACGCTACTTTTGATGGTGAACATTATGACGGAAGTCTTGTAAAAATGAAAACACCTTGCCATATAATTGGAATAAGAAAAGAAATTAGAGTAAAAATTGGCAAGCAAGCTGGTGACGTTATAAAGGTTACTATAAAGGAACGTGAAAAATAAGTGGTTAAAAATAAACTGGAAATTGAGATGCTTGCACATGAAAATGAATGCTACTTAAACGGTGCAAATTTAATTGCTGGCGTTGACGAAGTTGGTAGAGGTCCACTTGCAGGCCCTGTTGTTGCCTGTGCCGTAATTTTACCTAGAGATTGCAACATAGTTGGAATAAATGATTCTAAAAAGCTTTCCGAAACAAAGCGAATTAAGCTTGCGCATGAAATTAAACAAAACGCTGTATCTTATGCAATTGGCATTTGTGGCGAAAAGGAAATTGACGAAATAAACATATTGCAAGCTACATTTAAAGCTATGTATGAAGCTGTAAATGGTTTATCAGTTAAACCCGAATATGTACTTGTTGACGGAGACAAAACAATACCACAGCTTTTGGATATTCCGCAAAAAGCTATAGTTCAAGGTGACGGCACTAGCTTGTCTATTGCAGCTGCAAGCATAATTGCAAAAGTTGCACGTGATGAAATGATGTGCAGGTTTCATGACATTTACCCAAAATATAATTTTGGAAAGCATAAAGGCTACGGAACAAAAGACCATGTTTCTGTAATAAAAGAATATGGGGCTTGCCCAATACATAGAATGACTTTTTTAAAGAAAATAATTGGTGTAAACTAAAGTTTTATTAAGTTTTAGTTGAGGTTTTATAACATGAAGCGTTTTTCGGATTTAACTAAAGGTGAAAAATTTACAGCAAGAGTAATTGACATTCGTCCAGACACTGTTACAATTGAGCTTGCAACAGGAGAAAGCTTGACGGCTAAAAGCCTAATACTCCCAGATGCTCGCATTGGTGAAGCCGCCACGTTTATGGTAAAAGACAACGCCAAGGGGAAAATTAGCCTTGAAATGGTACGTGAAGGAGAAGACAATTCTAAAAGCGGCGACAACGTTTTAGAAGAACGTATAAAACGCCGCTCTTTTGACATGAGGGTTTAGCTATGGAAAAGAAAAAGGTAAACCAAGCCTTAAAAAAAGCTGTTGCAATAAAGTATGACCCGTCTGATGTTGCCCCAAAGGTTATAGCAAAAGGCAAAGGGTATATTGCTGAAAAAATTATCGGCAAAGCTTCGGATAAAGGAATACCTGTTTATAAGGACAAAAACCTTGTCGATGAGCTTGCAAAGCTTGAACTCGGAATGAACATTCCGCCAGAGCTTTACGAAGTTGTTGCACAAGTTCTCATTTTTATAAGCGATTTGGATAAGAAAAACATGTATTCAAGTAGGATTGAAAAATGAGTAATTCAGCAAATAACTCACATATTTCAAAAGGTGCTTTCGGCGAAAAAGTTGCTTTGGACTTTTTAGTTAAAAATGGATATAATATAATTTTGGTAAACTACCGCTGTATGTATGGTGAAATTGATATTATTTGTCAAAAAGATGATGTAACAGCTTTTGTAGAAGTAAAATACAGGACAAGCCTACGTTTCGGAAACCCTCGTGAAGCTGTAAACCTAAAGAAACAGCAAAAAATAAAAACAACAGCTATTCACTACATAACCGAACAAAACATTTCAAACACAAGCTTTAGGTTTGACGTTATAGAAATTTTGAACTTGGGAGCACTTGAATTTAGCTATGGAAAAGAAAAAGGTAAACCAAGCCTTAAAAAAAGCTGTTGCAATAAAGTATGACCCGTCTGATGTTGCCCCAAAGGTTATAGCAAAAGGCAAAGGGTATATTGCTGAAAAAATTATCGGCAAAGCTTCGGATAAAGGAATACCTGTTTATAAGGACAAAAACCTTGTCGATGAGCTTGCAAAGCTTGAACTCGGAATGAACATTCCGCCAGAGCTTTACGAAGTTGTTGCACAAGTTCTCATTTTTATAAGCGATTTGGATAAGAAAAACATGTATTCAAGTAGGATTGAAAAATGAGTAATTCAGCAAATAACTCACATATTTCAAAAGGTGCTTTCGGCGAAAAAGTTGCTTTGGACTTTTTAGTTAAAAATGGATATAATATAATTTTGGTAAACTACCGCTGTATGTATGGTGAAATTGATATTATTTGTCAAAAAGATGATGTAACAGCTTTTGTAGAAGTAAAATACAGGACAAGCCTACGTTTCGGAAACCCTCGTGAAGCTGTAAACCTAAAGAAACAGCAAAAAATAAAAACAACAGCTATTCACTACATAACCGAACAAAACATTTCAAACACAAGCTTTAGGTTTGACGTTATAGAAATTTTGAACTTGGGAGCACTTGAAATTACACATATAGAAAACGCTTTTATATAAAGAGTAAAAATAGGAGAGAAAATGGAAAACGTAATAATAAAAATTGAAAAAGGCAGCATAGCTGAAGAACTTGGCATACAAAACGGTGATATCCTTGTAAGCATAAACGAAAAGGATATAATAGATGTTTTTGACTATCGCTATGCAATTTCTGATGAATACATTGAAGTTTGTATAAGGGACATCGACGGCGAAGAAACAGTATATGAAATTGAAAAAGATGAAAACGAAGATTTGGGGCTTGTTTTTGATGGCGGTTTAATGGACTCGGCAAAAAGCTGTAAAAACAAGTGCATTTTTTGCTTTATAGACCAACTTCCAAAAGGAATGCGTGAAACGCTTTATTTTAAAGATGATGATGCAAGGCTTTCGTTTTTGTCGGGCAATTATATTACGCTAACTAACGTAAGCGAAGAAGACATTGACAGAATTATATATTACCATCTATCACCAATAAATATTTCTGTTCACGCTACAGACCCAGAGCTTAGAACATTTATGCTTAAAAACCCAAACTCTGACAAAGTAATGTACTACATTGAAAAGCTTTACAATGCAGGAATTGACATGAACTTTCAAATAGTTTTGGTTAAAGGTGTAAACGATGGAAAACAACTTGACAGAACTATAAATGATTTGGTTAAATATGTAGAAAAGGGGCGAAGCCTTTCGGTTGTTCCTGTTGGGATAACACGCCACAGAGAAGGGCTTTTTGAAATTGAACCTTTTACAAAAGAAGACTGTGCTTCTATTATAACGCAACTCGAGGCATATCAAAAAGAATTTAAAAAGCTTTACAAAACAAGGTTTGTTTATGCTGCTGACGAGCTTTATATTAAGGGCGGATTACCTATCCCAAGCTATTCGGAATATGAAGATTTTCCGCAAATTGAAAACGGCGTTGGTATGATTGCTTCAATGAAAAAGGAATTTGATGATGCTCTGAAAAAGGCTAAATATTTAGGTAAGGAAAAGCATATATCTATAGCAACAGCACATGCTGCCTACAGCTTTATGTGCAGTTTAGCTGAAAGCTTTATGAAAAAGTTTCCGCTTATTAAAATTAGCGTTTACAAAATTGATAACGACTTTTTTGGGGAACAAGTTACTGTTTCTGGGCTTTTAACGGGCGGTGACTTTTTAAACCAACTAAATGAAAGGTCGTTGGGTGAAATGCTTTTAATTCCAAAAAATGCTTTGCGCCGAGACGACACCGTTTTTTTGGACGACTTAGATGTTTCCGAGCTTGGAAAACAGCTTAATGTACAAATTAAAGCTGTAGAAACATCTGGCACAAGCTTAGTAAAAGAGCTTTGCAAATAAATTATTTGTACTTACAAAGGAGAACAAAATGGCAAAACCAATTGTAGCAATTGTTGGCCGCCCAAATGTGGGTAAATCAACGCTTTTTAATAGATTAGTAGGAGAACGTTTGAGCATTGTTGAAGACACACCAGGTGTTACTCGTGACAGAGTTTATGCAGATGCCGAATGGCTTAACACGAAGTTTACATTAATTGACACAGGAGGGCTTGACCCTTCTTCGGAAGATGAAATTCACAAAAAAATGTATACACAAGCCGAAATTGCAATTGATACGGCTGATGTAATTATGTTTATTGTTGATATAAAAACAGGCATTACTGATGCAGACTTAAACGTAGCAAACGTACTTCGTAAAGCAAACAAACCGATTGTTCTTGTCGTAAATAAAGTTGACGACATGCGCAGAGAAAACCTTGATATTTATGAGTTTTATTCTCTTGGTTTGGGTGAACCAATTCCAGTTTCGTCAGGGCAAGCGCTTGGGCTTGGCGACATGCTTGACGTTGTTGTGTCAAATTTCGACAAAGAAAAGCTTGCAGAAGAAGAAAACGACCTTATTAAAGTAGCAATTGTCGGAAAGCCAAATGTAGGTAAATCTTCATTAGTAAACAAAATTCTTGGCGAGGAACGTGTAATTGTAAGCCCCATTGCAGGAACAACTCGTGATGCAATAGACACGTACACGGAAAAAGACGGTCAAGGCTTTGTTTTTATAGACACGGCTGGTATGCGAAAACGAAACAAAATAAAGGAAAACATAGAAAAGTACAGCATTGTTCGTGCCGTTTCTGCAATTGAACGTGCTGACGTATGTGTACTTGTTATAAACGCAGAAGAAGGCATAACCGAGCAAGACACAAAAATTGCAGGCATAGCGCACGAAGCTGGAAAAGCGGCAATTATTGTTGTAAACAAATGGGACGCTATAGAAAAAGATAACAACACAATGAAAAAGTTTGAAAAAGACATTCGTAACACGTTAAGCTACATGCCTTATGCGCCAATGCTTTTTATTTCAGCGTTAACAGGGCAGCGTGTTCACAAGCTTTTTGAAACAATTGTTGCTGTAAGCCAAAATTCGTCGCACAGAGTTAGCACAGGGCTTTTAAATGAAGTTCTTTCAGAAGCTACAGCAATGAACCAACCACCAGCAGAAAAAGGACGACAACTTCGTATTTATTACATGACACAAGTGTCTGTTCGTCCTCCAACTTTTGTGCTTTTTGTAAATAACAAAGAATTACTTCATTTTTCATATAAGCGTTATATAGAAAACAGGCTTAGGGAAGCGTTTGGCTTTTCTGGAACGCCGATACACTTTCTAGTTAGAAATAAAGGCGAGAGGGATTAGCAAGTTTAGAGTACATTTTCATTGTCCTTTCTTCTGAGGAAATTTTATTAGCTTTTATAATTTGTATTGTAGGGTATGTTAAACATCGTGGAAACATTACAAGTCTTTTAAAAGGAAACGAAAGAAAATTATCTTTTGGTGGTGGTATTAAAAAATGAACGAAAAAAAAAGTGGTAAAAAAAACATAACAGTAATTGGCGCAGGAAGCTGGGGAACAGCTATCACTTCCCTACTCTATGAAAATGGACATGATGTTACGCTTTGGTCTCATGATAAAGCGCACGCTGAAAAAATTGTAGCCGACAAGGAAAACAAAGAATATTTACCTGGGGTTAATATTCCGCAGGAAATAGTTGTAACAAGTGATATTGAATATTCGGTTAAAAATGCAGAAATTATAGTCACTGCTGTGCCTTCAGTGTATATGTCAAGTGTGCTTAAACAGTTTGCCACGTTTTTAAACAAACGTCACACAGTTGTAAACATTTCAAAAGGGCTTGATGAAAGTACACTTAGCAGGCTTTCAGAAGTAATTGAAAGTAACATTCCAAGCTGCAAGGTTTGTGTTTTGGCAGGCCCCAGCCACGCAGAAGAAGTTGGTAATAAAATACCAACAACTTGTGTTGCCTCATCTAAGGATTCATCAGTTGCCGAGCATGTGCAAGACATTTTTATGAATAAGTATTTCCGTGTGTATGTAAACACAGATATAATTGGTGTTGAACTTGGCGGGGCATTAAAAAATGTAATTGCACTTGCAGCAGGAATAGCTGACGGCTTAGGGCTTGGCGACAACACAAAAGCGGCATTAATGACAAGAGGTATGGCTGAAATTGCACGTCTTGGCGTAAAAATGGGTGCAGACCCTTATACATTCAGCGGGCTTACAGGAATTGGCGACTTAATTGTAACTTGCACTAGTATGCACAGCCGTAACCGCCGAGCAGGTATACTTTTAGGTCAAGGAAAGCCGCTTGAACAAGCTCTTTCTGAAATTCATATGGTTGTTGAAGGTGTAAACACCGCTAAAGCCGCCCTCATGCTTGCACAAAAGCATGGCGTTTTGATGCCGATTACCGAGGAAATAAACAACGTTTTGTTTGAAGGTAAAAAGCCAATGGAAGCAGTTTATGACCTGATGCAAAGGGACAAGACGGAGGAACACGAATATGCTTTTCGATAAAGAGTTTATTTTAAATACTCTGCAAGAAATTTTATCAATTGACAGCCCTACAGGTTTTACTGACAACGTGATTAAAAAAATAAAGGAATATGCAGAAGTTTTGGGTTTTCCTTTTAAGTACACGGTTAAAGGCGGCGGCATAATTACAGTTAAAGGTGAAACTGAAAAGACAGTTGGCATAAGCACCCACGTTGACACACTTGGGCTTATGGTAACTCACGTTAAGGCTGACGGAACTTTGGGCTTTACTAAAGTCGGCGCACCTATTACACAAACACTTGACGGAGAATACTGCAAGGTTTACACTAGAAATGGCAAAGTTTACACAGGTACAATTTTATCAAATGCACCTTCTTCTCATGTTTATGCTGTTGATAGCGAGAAAATGGAGCGGACTCCTAATAAAATGCACGTTCGCTTGGACGAAATTGTAAAAAACAAAAACGACACTTTGTCGTTAGGCATTCAAAATGGTGACTTCATATGCTACGACACAAAGACAGTCGTTGCAAAAAATGGTTTTATTAAGTCTAGGTTTTTGGACGACAAGCTTTCTGTTGCACTTGTTTTAGGGGTTTTAAAATATTTTGCAGACAACAAAATTACGCCTAAATATAATGTTAAGTTTATGTTTTCAACTTATGAAGAAGTTGGGCATGGTATGTCAAGCACACCAAGCGGCATAACAGAGCTTTTGGCTGTTGATATGGGCTGCATAGGTGACACACTTAGCTGCACAGAATATGACGTTTCTATTTGTGCAAAAGACGCTACAGGCCCTTATGATTATGAGTTGACCACAAAGCTTATAAAACTTGCAAAAAATAGTGACCTAAAATTCGCTGTTGACGTGTACCCTGCTTATAGCTCGGACGTCAGTGCTTCACTTCGTGGGGGTAACGACATAAAAGGGGCTTTAATTGGTCCGGGTGTTGCGGCAAGCCACGGCATGGAACGAAGCCATTACGATGCCGTAAACAACACTATGCGGCTTATTGTTTTGTACCTTACAAAATAAAATTTATGTGGGTGAAGAATATGGGCAAGAAGTACAAAAAAATGATAGCACCGATTGTAATTATTATTTTTTTATGTTTGTTCGTTATTTTTCAAATGGTTGGTTTTTTTATGATACCTATTCCGTTTGTAAAAGTAATAGCAATAATAATTGGCATTTGCTCTATAGGTGCGCTTTGCTATGTGCTTTGGGAGCGTTACAAAGAAATCGAAGGAGGAGAAGAAGATGATATTGACAACTACTGAGTTTATTGACGGAAAGGAACTTGCTGTTTTAGGGCTTGTTAAAGGTTCTACTATTCAGTCAAAAAATTTGGGCAAAGATATTTTAAGCTCTCTTAAAACACTTGTAGGCGGCGAAATTACTGCTTACACAGAAATGATGAACGAAGCAAGGGCTATTGCAACAAAGCGTATGGTGAAGGAAGCCGAAGCTATGGGGGCAGATGCTATTATTGGAATTATGTACACTTCAAGCGCAATAATGGCAAGTGCAGCCGAAAGCTTAGCTTACGGTACTGCTGTAAAATTTAAGTAATTGCTATAGCTTTAAAAAAGCAGCCATATTTGGTTGCTTTTTTGTTTATAATAAACAAAGTTGCATGTTAAAAATTATACAATTTACAGAAAGTATTTTAAAATAATTATACAAAATCACTTGATTTTCTGTTTCAATATTGTATAATAAAGGTGCTATCCTACTTAAATTTTTAAGATATTGCTAAAGGATAGATAAAATAATAGGAGGTAAAGAAATGAAAAAGGCTTCAAAGCTAATTAGCTTCTTCACATCTTTTGCTATTACGTTTACGCTTGTAGCACCAGCAAACGTAGCATTTGCTGCTGATGAAGCAAAAAAAGTAACCATTCTAGCAACAAGTGACGTACACGCAAATGTAACTGACTACGACTACTACACACAAAAGCAATCCTCCGTTGGTTTTGCTAAAATCTATTCTGTAGTAAAAGACGAACGCTCAAAAAACAAAAACGTATTGCTTATTGACAACGGTGATACTATCCAAGGAACTCCTTATTCACAATACTATCTTGACAACTCATCTACAATTAAAAATCCAATCATTAATATTATGAACTTCATGAAATACGACGTTATGACACTCGGTAATCATGAATTTAACTACGGTTTGCCAACATTAAATAAATTAATGGGTGAATCTGAATTCCCAATGCTTGCAGCAAACATTTATAATACTGATGGAACAAACTTTGCAACACCTTACGTTGTTAAGGAAGTTGACGGCGTTAAAATTGCTGTTTTAGGGCTTACAACTGCTGGTGTAATGGTTTGGGACAGAGGTTCTGTTGACGGCAAAATCGTTATTAACGACGTTGTTGAAGAAGGCAAAAAGTGGGTTAAAGTAATTGAAGAAAAAGAAGATGTTGATGCAATTATTATTGCGGCGCATTCAGGCTTAGAAGCTGGCACTAGCCCTGCTTATGAAGGACAAGTTTTAGAACTTGCAAAAGCACTTCCTCAAGTTACTGCAATTGTTGCAGGTCACTTCCATTCAGAAATTGTTAATCAAGTAGAAAATGGCGTTCTCATCGTTGAGCCAAAGCGTTGGGGCGAAAGAGTTTCTGCAATTGACTTGGAATTTGTTAAAGACGGAGACGGTTACAAAGTTTCAAACAAGGCAGGCAGAAGCATTGATACTAAAAACTTCTCAAACGCTCCTGAACTTTTAGAGTTTGCAAAGAATGATATAGCTGCTGTTGAAAAAGCTGTAAACACAGTTATTGGCTATGCAACAGAAGCTTTCCCAGGTGCAGACCAAAAAATTAAAAACACTGCTCTTATGGACTTAATCCATGATGTACAAATTAAATACGGCAATGCTGACATTTCAATTGCAGCTTCGTTTAACGAAAGCAGCAACATACCAAAAGGCGACATTAAAGAAAGTAGCATTAACGGCTTGTACGTTTATGAAAACTTCTTAAACACAACTGAAATGACAGGTGCACAATTAAAGAAATATCTTGAATATTGTGCAACATACTTTGAGCAGTCAAATGCTGGCGACACACAAATTAAAATTAATTCAAAAATGCCTGGTTACAACTACGACATGGTTAAAGGTGTAAACTACACTCTCGACATTACTAAACCAGTTGGCGAAAGACTTACAAGCATTACTTACAAAGGTAAGCCAGTAGCTGACGACCAAGTTTTCAAAGTTGCAATGAACAACTACCGTTTCGGCGGAGGCGGCGGACATATGGCTCATGTAGGCTTAGAAAACCCTAAAAACCTTTACGACTCTCAAGCAGAGCTTGGTGACGCTGGGCAAATTAGAACTCTTATAAAAGAGTACATTAAAGAAATGGGTACAATCTCCCCTACTCATGACAATAACTACACATTAATTTCTGCGCTTACACCTGCTGAATCACCAACAAAAGAAGCTACAAGAGAAGTAACGGAAGTTAAAGAAGTTAAACAAGAAGTTGTTGTTGAAGTAACTCCTGTAAAAATAAACATTGAAGAAAAAGTTTATGTTGTAGTTTCTGGCGACGTTCTTTGGAAAATTGCTAAAGAAAACAATACAACTTGGCAAGTTTTGGCAGAATACAACAAGCTTGAAAACCCTCACCTTATTTTCCCAGGGCAAAAGATTTTAGTTCCTGCTGCATAAGTAACATTAAAATTTTTCAAAACGACTGTGGATTAAAATGCCATAGTCGTTTTTTAATGCAATTTTCCACTTTTTGTTTGCAGAATATTTTTTAACACATTTACTCATAATAACCATGTACTTAAAGCGTTTTGTAAAACAAGCCGCTTATACACTCAATCATCAAACATTTTGTGTGGAAGACACCGAATGCTTCACCGATTTTTTCCAAACAAAATGTTAGTTAGTAATCGAGTTTAACACAAAATAGGCATGGATGCCAGCCTATTATTTTCAAGGAGGACATTATTATGAGTAATATGGTAATTAACACAAACGTTTTAGCATTAAACAGCCATAGAGCTTTAAAAAACGTTGGAACTTCAGTTTCAAGAGCTTCTGAAAGGCTTGCAAGCGGGCTTAGAATAAACCGTGCTGCCGACGACGCAGCAGGCCTTGCAATTTCTGAAAAGATGCGCAGCCAAATTCGTGGGCTTAACCAAGCGTCACGAAACGCACAGGACGGTATTAGCTTAATTCAAACAGCTGAAGGTGCGTTGCAAGAAACTGAAAACATGCTTCAACGTATGCGTGAGCTTGTAGTACAAGCTTCTAACGATTCATTAGAAGACACTGACCGCCAAAAGATTGCACTTGAGCTTAACCAGCTTTCAGACGAAATTGATGCAACATCAACTAAAACAGAGTTTAACAAAAAGAAGCTGATTAACGGTGACTGGCAAACAGAAGAGCTTTACTTCCAAGTTGGCGCAAATGCTTACCAAGGCCTAAAATTTAATATTGATGCAATGGATGCAACCACTCTTAAAGTTTCTGCTAGAGAAATTGGTGACGTTGTTTCAAGCACGTTTACAGGCAACCCTAACGCAGCAAACTTTGGTACAAAAACAACAAACATTTTTGCTGGTGGTACAAATGTTGTAAACATATCAGATATTTCAGCAGCAGCTTATCAATCAAACGTATCAAGATATACATTTGGTCAAAACCAATTTATTGACCTTACAGAAGATGGTAGAATTGTAGTTATGGGCTCTGACGGAAGTGATGGCACTTATGACCTTGCAACACAGCAAGCAATTGCAACATTTTCATTTTCAAGCCACTCTGGTCAAGCAACAATTAACGTTGCTCCAGGCGCTACTATTACCTACACTGAAACACCTCCTGCGTTAACAGCACTTGCCACTGTTGCTGGTGTAGATGACACTCAAAACTGGGGACCTGTTAAGGCAAGATGGGACAGTGCTGTACCAAGTATATACTATGACATGTCAGGAAGGTCAACTGGTTTTACAGGAGCAGGAGCAGCAATTGATTTAAGCGGAAAAACTCAAACACCTAATGACCTTTTAACAGCAGGTATTGTAAGTGTTATCTCTGATGGGCTTACATTTAACGTTGACCCAGGTACAGGCAAACTTGATGAAACAACAGTTGCAGCCTCTGTAAAAGTTGGGCCTGTTGGTGGTTCAAAAGGCGAAAGAATTTCTGCATTAACAACAATAATTGACGGTGCTATAGAAGCTGTTTCGTCACAGCGTGCAAAGCTTGGTGCATACCAAAACCGTCTTGAACACACTATACGTAACCTTGAAACAGCTTCCGAAAACCTTTCAGCTTCAGAATCTCGCATAAGGGACGCTGACATGGCTAAGGAAATGATGGACCTTACAAAGGCAAACGTACTTCAACAAGCAGCTACAAGTATGCTTGCGCAAGCAAACATGGCTCCTCAAACAATACTTCAGCTTCTTCGTTAATAAACCAAAACAAAGCCCGCTTATGCGGGTTTTGTTTTATAAACTTCGGTACATCTCGGAAGCTCCTTCTTTTTTAACCTGTTCTTTTACAGAAAGAACTTCTACCTTTGTAACATTCGCCCCAAAGCGTATTTCGATAATGTCGCCTTCTTTTACTTCAAGCCCAGCTTTTGCAATTTTGCCGTTCACTGTTACACGTCCAGCGTCACAAGCATCGTTTGCAATTGTACGCCTTTTAATAATTCGTGAAACTTTTAAAAATTTGTCAATTCGCATAAATGCACCTCCAAAAAAATACACTCTCTATTAAAAACATAGCAGAGCTATTTTTTATAAAGAGTGCAAAAAATTTATAGGCGAATTTTAAACATTTATAGTATTGGTAAAGCTAATTATTTACCGTTAACTGCATCTTTTAATGCTTTGCCAACTTTAAACCTTGGTGCTCTTGATGCAGGAATTGGCATAGGTTCGCCAGTGTGTGGGTTTCTTCCTTCACGAGCAGCACGGTCAGCAACATCAAAAACGCCAAATCCAACTAAAGAAACTTTACCACCATTTACAAGTTGTTCAGTAACTACTTCCTCAAACGCTTTTAAAGTTTTTTCAGTATCTTTTTTGCTAAGCTCAGTCTTCGCAGCAATTGCGGTAACTAATTCACTTTTGTTCATCAAAAATTCCTCCTTAAAGATAGTTGCCTATTTTTTCGTTCTCATATATATTTATAAACCGTAAAAATTGGTTTGTCAAGAATATTTGATAAAAATATTGAAAAAACAGTATATTTATTAGCGATTTTCAAGATTTAATTAATAAACTAAGCATACTAGTTACTTTTAGAGTTGATTATTCAGCTCACATAGAATTATTTTCTGCAATCTAGGGTGTATCCGATAATTATAAGTTCTGCACAAATCGAGCAGTTTTTTTGTCTGACGAGGCAGAATTTCGCAGGCATAACTAGAAGTTAGACAAGAAATTCTAACGAAGTCAGGCGGAAAAACTGCCGATTTTGTGCAAATTTTATTTGTCGGATAGACCCTAATTAAAATATAAGCAAGCATTTAATTGAATAGTAATCTTTATATTAAAATATTATCCCTTCCATATCTTGACATTTTATACAGAAGTAACTATACTACGTTGTATTACATTGCTTATTTTTGTTTTTACTATTTGAATGAGAGTGATTAAAATGAACTATTCTAACTTAACTTTAATGACAGATTTTTATGAGCTAACAATGATGCAAGGCTACTTCTTGCATGGCTTCCACAAACAAAAAGCAGTATTTGATGTTTTTTACAGGAAAAACCCAGCTGATGGCGGCTATGCTGTTGCTTGTGGCTTAGAACAAGTTGTTAATTACATTAAGGAGTTAAACTTTAGGGAAGAAGACTTGCAATATCTTGCTTCACTAAATAACTTTACACCAGAATTTTTAAATTATTTAAAAAACTTCAAATTCACTGGAAGCATTTATGCAATGCCCGAAGGAACTATAATTTTTCCCCACGAGCCTATTATGCGTATAGAAGCCCCTGTAATTGAAGCACAGCTTATTGAAACAGCAATTTTAAACATTTTAAACCATCAATGTTTAATTGCAACAAAAGCTTCCAGAGTTTGCTGGGCGGCTTCTGGTGACGGAGTTTTAGAGTTTGGGTTAAGGCGTGCACAAGGCCCAGACGCAGGAATTTACGGCGCTAGAGCTGCTATGATAGGCGGGTGCGTTGCTACTAGCAATGTACTTGCAGGTAAAATGTTTGACGTTCCTGTCAGGGGAACACACGCACATAGCTGGATTATGAGCTTTAAAGATGAACTTACAGCTTTTCGTAAATATGCAGAAATTTTCCCTAACGCTTGTACACTTCTCGTTGATACATTTGACACATTAAAGTCAGGTGTGCCAAATGCAATTACAGTGTTTAAAGAAATGAAGGAAAAAGGAATTGAGCTGAAAAGCTATGGCATACGTCTTGATAGCGGTGACTTTGCTTATTTGTCAAAGGAAGCCAGAAAAATGCTTGATGATGCAGGCTTTGTTGATGCTTTTATTTCTGCTTCTAGCGACTTGGACGAGTATTTAATTAGAGATTTAAAGCTTCAAGGAAGTGCTGTTTCCGTATGGGGCGTTGGGACAAACCTAATAACTTCAAGGGATTGCCCTGCATTTGGTTGTGTTTACAAGCTTGCAGCTATGGAAAACAGCGAAGGAAAACTAATTCCAACGATTAAGCTTTCTGAAAATGTAGAAAAAATTACAAACCCAGGTGTCAAAAAGGTTGTAAGAATTTATGACAAAAAGTCTGGCAAAGTTAAAGCCGACCTAATAACGCTTGTTGATGAGCAAGTTGACCATACTAAGGACTTAACTATTTTTCACCCTGTAGCTACATGGAAAAAGATGCAGTTAAAAGCAAATGAATTTACTGTTAAAGAGCTTTTAGTTCCAATATTTATAAACGGTGAATGCGTTTACAGTTCTCCGTCTGTTATGGAAATTCGCTCATACTGTATAAACGAGCTTGCAACGCTTTGGGACGAGCATAAGCGGCTTTTTAACCCACATATACTGCCTGTAGATCTTTCTGCGAACCTTTGGGAAATGAAAAAGAAAATGATAGATTCACATAAGGAATAATAAAACCAGTTTTACCCATTTAATGAGAATATACATGTATAATATGGAAATTAATAGTCTATACTTTGGAAAATATGGAAAATTATAGATTGTAAAATTATTATATATATGAATGGGTGGTTTTATGTCAGACGAACGTATAATTTTAATTAAGGGCGACAGTTCAAAGTGGTATGAACAAGCAATTTTTATCATTAAGAAAAACATACCTGGAAACAAAGTTCCAGTTGACTTGGTGTTTGAGGCAGAAAAAATAATTAACGGGTACATGCAAAAACAAACCCCAAGCTTTGAAAAAAAGTTTGCAATAGAAAAAAAGCCAGAATTAGTTGTTTCTAAAAAGACACTCAAAAGAAAAAATAAAACTTTTGATGCGGTTCTTAACACAATAATTTTAATTGGGCTTATAGCTTTGTTTGGTCTTTTAATGTGGTATTATTTTTAAATTTAGGGCATGTTCCCACTACCGTTCAACGCCCATCTTTTGGCCGATTTTCCGCCATACTTCGTTAAATTTTCTTGTAATACTTCTGTATTACTTCGAAAATTTGCCTCGTATGCCGAAAAATCAGCTCAAAATCTGGGCATTTCAGATAGTGGGAACACGCCCTAAAAGCGAGATGTTAACATTCAATTAACACCTCGCTTTTACAATTGCTTTGGAGAAGTTAGTTATATAGATAAAGCGTTTTCGTCATCATGCTTTACTGCAAACCAAAAAACACTCCCCTCACCCACTTTAGACTGTACACCATAATTTCCACCATGCTGTTTTATTACCTCACGTACAATAGAAAGCCCCAGCCCCGTGCCTGTAACCGCACGCTTGTGGTTTTTATCAAGCTTATAATATCTGTCCCATATATAAGGGAGGTTTTCCTTCTCAATCCCCTCACCTGTGTCAATTACTTCAATTTTAACAAACCCTTCGTGTATCGACTGTCTAACAACAACCTTTTTGTTTTCGCCTGTGTAGTTTATAGCATTTGTTAAAAGGTTGTAAAAGGCTTGCTCAAGTTTTGTTTCATCTGCTACAACGTAAGCGTCATTGTCATACTCAAAATCAATTTCATAGCCGCCGCTTTTTACAAGCTCGTTTAGCCTAAATATTGTAGCTTTAATAGAGTCTGTTAGGTTGTAGGCTGCCATATTTAAAGTTTGAACACCAGACTGAAGCTTTGAAATATCCAATACATCATTGACAAGGGTTGTAAGCCGTTTTGTTTCTTCAACGATAATTTGCGCGTTTTCTGGGTTGTTTTCGTTTGGTATGTCACGCATAATTTCTGCATAGCCAGAAATTAATGTAAGCGGTGTTCGCAAATCGTGCGAAATGTTTGCAATTAGCTCTCGCCGCAAATGCTCCACCTTTGAAAGCTCCTTTGCCGCAAAATTAAGCGTATCCGAAAGCTCATTTATTTCACGATACCCACTTCCTAAAAACTCTGTGCAATAATCGCCTTTTGCTAAATGCTTTGCTCCTTCATTTAAGTGTTCAATTGGACTTGAAACCCATTTTGCAATTACTAGCGCAACTAATGCAGAAAAAACAACCATAAATGCCGTAATCCAGTAAATTTGAATTCGTAGTGTTTTAACTGTTGCGTTTACAGGTGAAATTATTGAATTTATAATAATAGCAACTGACTCGCCATTACTATTTGTCATAACCTTTGAATAAATAATGCTGTCAAGTGGGTTAAAATCTTTTGACGGCATCTTGGGTAGAAGTTTGTTATCTATTTTCTCAAGCCGAAAGCTTCCACCGTCAAAACGTTGCAAAAGCTCACCGCCGTTTTCTATAGTTCTGCTTAAAATCCATGCTTTTTCTAGGGAAGACATTCTATGAATTATGCAATCTTTTTTTGTATCAACCGAATAAATGACTCCGTTTTTAGTTACAATATCCAAGCAAACATCATATGCGTTTGATATATCAATTAAAAAGTCGGTTAAAACGTCACTTCCCAAGTTTTTTTCAACAGCAACAGCACTTGCTTTTATTTGTCTAATTTTAACAAACTTGTAAAACTCATCTAAAAAAACACCTTGAAATAGCCACAAAATAACTATAAGGACAATGTTAAACCCAATTAGTACACTAAATATTTTCCATTTTATACTCATATTTCTTAATAATTTTAAAACCATGGCAAGCTTCATTTTTACCCCTCAAACCTGTAACCTACGCCCCTTAGCGTTGTTATAAACTTAGAATACTCCTTTAAGGATTTTCTAATTAGCTTAATATGTGTATCAAGTGTTCTATCATCACCAAAAAAGTCGTAGCCCCAAACTTCTGTAAGAAGCTTTTCTCTTGTAAGCGCAATGTTTCTGTTTCTTATCATATAAAACAAAAGTTCAAATTCTTTTGGAGACATAACTATGTTTTCGCCGTCTATGCTAATTTTTCTTGCAGTAAAGTCTGCCACAAGCCCTTCCTTTTTAAATATATCGTGGTTTTCAGCTTCTCCTTTTTTTACTCGCTTCATTATGGCTTCTACACGCATTAAAAGCTCTTTTGGAGAAAACGGCTTTACCACGTAGTCGTCTACTCCAAGTTCAAAACCATGAATTTTATCGTAGCTTTCAGAGCGTGCTGAGAGCATTAGCACAGGTGTATCATCTGTTTTTCTAATTTCTTTTACAGCAGAATAACCATCTAGCTCTGGCATCATTACGTCCATAATTATTATGTCAAATTTTTCTTTACGGCAAATTTGTATTGCTTCCATTCCGTTTGAAGCCTCTGTTATTTGGTTACCCTCAAACTCAGCATATTTTTTTATAAGTGTTCTTATTTTTTCTTCATCGTCTACTACTAATATTTTATACATAGAGTAACCCCTTTAATTGGTCTTGTGTTTTTAATATTATAACTTAAATATTTTAAGAAAAATAGTGCAATAGAAATCTTGCAAAACTAGTTTTTTTAAGTTTTGCAAGATGAATAACATTTCGAGGCATACATACCGTAAATATAATCGACCATTGCCTATCTGTCAAAACTCCAAATGACTATGTGTTTAGCTTCCATCTGCCAATACCGTTAAAATCTAGAATTGCAATAATATGTTGCATTATTGATAATATTAGTATATACATTTATTGTGATTAGTAAGTGAAAGCTGGTTGAAAGTTGTGAGATAGCTCTTTTGTTTGCATCAATTAATAAATAATAAAAAGGGCTTTAGCCTGTCAGCTAAAGCCTTTTATCTACAAACTGAAGCCCAAATCAAAAGGGCTTTTATTAAAACGTTCCTACCTCACCTTTAATCAAAAGCTCTGCTTCTGTTAAACGGCGAACTTCGTCAACAGTTGTTGATGAATGAATTTCCTTTAAAACCAAACCTTCATCAGTAACCTCTATTACAGCAAGCTCAGTTATAATCATGTTAACTTTATTTTTTGCAGTAAGCGGAAGCGTACATTTTTTTAGTATTTTAGGGCTGTCACCTTTTGCGGTGTGTGTTGTTAAAACAATAACCTTTTTTGAACCTACTACCAAGTCCATTGCGCCACCCATTCCAGGAACCATCTTGTTTGGAATAATATGGCTTGCAAGTGAACCAGTTTCGTCAATTTCAAGCGCACCAAGCATTGTTTTGTCTACATGCCCCCCACGAATTATAGAAAAAGACATAGCACTGTCAAAAAACACAGCACCAGGGCGAACAGTTACAAAAGCACCGCCAGCGTTTACAATATGTGGGTCTTTATTTGTTTCGTCAGCAGACTTGTCAAGCCCAAGCATTCCGTTTTCAGATTGTAAAATTATATTTACGCCTTCTGGAACGAAGTTTGCAACCATTGTTGGAAGCCCAATGCCAAGGTTTACAACGTCGTTGTCGCTAAGCTCTAGTGCTGCTCTGCGTGCAATAATTTCTTTAGCGTCCATTATTATTGTTCACCCCCTAAAACAATGTAGTCAACTACAACACCAGGAATTGTAACAAGGTTAGGGTCAAGTTCCCCAACTTCAACAACTTTTTCGCCCCAAGCAATAACTGTATCACAAGCCATAGCCATAAGCGTGTTAAAGTTTCGTGTTGTGCCTTCACAATAAACGTTTCCTGCTTTGTCAATTATAGTTCCGTAAACAAGGGCAATGTCACCACGAAGAGGAAGCTCCAAAAGATATTCTTTTCCGTTAACAACAAGCTTTTGCTTACCGATTTCAACATCTGTACCAACACCAGTCTCGGTTAAAACTCCGCCAAGCCCTGCACCGCCTGCACGAACACGCTCTGCAAGCGTTCCTTGCGGAACAAGTACAACCTCAAGCTCGCCTGTTGCCATAAACTCACCTGTTTGCGAGTTAAGCCCAATATGAGACGCAATAATCTTTTTTGCCTTTTTTGTTGCAATAAGCCTTGAAATGCCAACGCCAGGCTTTGCACTATCATTTCCGACAATTGTGTAGCCAGTAATGCCAGACTCAATAAGTGCATCAACAAGCAGTTCTGGCGTTCCATTACCCATAAAACCGCCAACCATTATGCACATTTCGTCCTTAAAAAGCTTTAAGGCTTCTGAATAAGGAATAATTTTGCTACCCAATTTTAACACCTCTTTAAATAATTTTTAGCTTTTATAGCAATTTGAGTTTTTATAGTCACCAATCCATTTTGAGGCAAAAATATCGAACGTTTCAACGATTTTTTGACGTAAAATGGTGAATTGTTTATTCAAATTGCGATACGTTTTACAAGTTCATTTACAAAATATGTAGCTACATCGTCAGCAAACTTTCCTGCCCCAAAGCCAGCATCGTATCCAAGCTCTTTAGCCAACTCCACTGTAATTCTAGGGCCGCCGCAAATGAGAATTATTTTGCTGCGCAATCCTTCCGCTTCCAAAAGGTCTGCAAGCTCAGTTAAATTTTGAATATGAATGTCCTTTTGAGTAACAGTTTGCGAAACCAAAAGAACGTCTGCATTAAGCTCTATTGCCTTTCTTACAAACTCTTCGTTTGTAACTTGGCTACCCAAATTGTGCGCTTCAATCATGTCGTACCGTTCAAGCCCGTAATGCCCAGCAAAGCCCTTCATGTTCATAATTGCGTCAATGCCTACAGTGTGGGCATCAGTTCCTGTAGATGCGCCAATAACAACAACTTTTCTTCCTATATGCTGACGTATAAAATCATCTGTTTCAGTAATTGACAAAGCTTCCTGTGCCGCTTCAGGAACAGCAAGCTCGTTGTAGTTAATTGAACATGTTGCTTCGCCATATACAACGTAAAACGAAAACTCCTTGTCAATAGGTGAATGGTGTGCAACCATTGCATTTGCAAGCCCCATACCTTTTGCAAGAGCAAGTGCAGCAGCAACACCACGCTCATCGTTAGGAACAGGAAGCGTAAAGCTAAGCTGAACTTTTGCGTCGTTCATTGTGTCGCCGTAAGGGCGCAAATTGTTTAGGTCAAGCGTTTTGCTTCTTTCATTGTTTCCATCGCCTTTTCCAGCACGCATTAGTTTGCGCCCCCTTTCATTATATCAAAAAACGGATTAAAATACTTCATTGATTTTTCAAATACACCGTCAAGCCCTTTTCCGCCGTCACGAGGGCGCTTAATTCCAGCAAAAATGCCCTGTTCTAATGTTGAGAACAAGCCGACCTTCTCAATTTTTAACAAAAGCTCAAGAGCATCATTTAAAACTTCATTAGCACGTTGCATAATAATGCCGTCTTCTTTAAACTCAAGTTCGTCAGAAATGTCTGCCATTGTGTTAAAAACGTAGCTTGCATTTTCAATTGCAAGCTTTCTGTCGGCAATAAACGGTGTGTGAATTGCTTCTGTAAGCATACCAAGCAGGTGCAGCTTTTGACCTGTCATTATTGTTATAGCGTTAAACAAAGCATTTTGAACAACACCTTTAAAAATGTCGCCTGTCATATATTTAGTAGGCGGCATATATTTAAGCGGCGCCTTTGGGAAAATTTCCCTTGCCATTTGTGCTTGTGCCAATTCGTATAAGAAGCCGTTTTTAACTTCTGGAGAAATTTCAAAAGCATGACCTAAGCCCATTTGTTCTTCTGGAAGCCCAGCAAGAAGTGCAAACTGCTCATTCAAAAACTGTGAAGCTAAAACAGTATGTGCTTCTGTTACGGCATCAGCAGTTGTAAGGTAGTTGTCCTCACCTGTGTTAATTATTACACCAGCAAACGAGTTAATTACCCTAGAAAAATATTGGTCAACAATTGTGCGCTTCATGTTTATGTCTCTGAAAAGAATACCATAAAGTGCATCGTTTAACATTACGTCAAGACGCTCTAAAGCACCGAGTGCGGCAATTTCTGGCATACAGAGCCCTGAGCAGTAATTGCAAAGGCGAATGTAGCGGTTTAATTCAACTCCTACTTCGTCAAGTGCTGCACGCATTAAGCGGAAGTTTTCCCTTGTTGCATATGTGCCGCCAAACCCTTCAGTTGTAGCACCATGCGGAACATAGTCAAGAAGGCTTTGCCCTGTCGTTCTAATAACAGCAATAATGTCTGCGCCTTGCCTTGCAGCAGCTTTTGCTTGAACTATGTCTTCATAAATATTACCCGAAGCAACGATTATGTAAAGATAAGGGCCTTCCTTGTCGCCCCAATTTTCAAGGTATTCTTTTCGCTTTGCTACGTTTTGTCTAATTTTTTCAGCAGTTTGTTTAGCAATATCATTTACTTTGGCTTCAACTGTTTTAATGTCGGCAGAAGGAAGTGTTGTAACGTCAAGGTCTTCACTGCTAATTTTTTCTGCAATTTCCATTGGGGAAAGCCCAAGAACTACCATTGCATTACCAAGGTAGTAAGCAACACCGTTTGCAAGCTCTCCACTTTGCTTTAGCTTGTCAACAACAACGTTTGGAAGCGGAACGCCTTCTTCGTCTACACCGTCAATTCCTAAAAGGCGGCAAATTGTACGTTCTACAGCAACTGTTGAATGTTTTTCTATAAACTGTTGGGTGTCAAGTGCTACAGCTTTTGCTGTAGCACGAGCCTTATTCACCAACTCCTGATTAAGATTTAGCTTGCTCATATATACACACCTCTTTTTAATGCTTATTGCGTTTAGTCCTTTCAAGGTTTGCAGGTTCAAGTGAAAGCTGCTGTCCTTGTTCAAGTGAAGCTATACCAATTAATTTTGTTTCATTTTCACTGCTGCAAACATGGCAATTGCACGTGTTTTTATAGTTTGTAGGTTCAGCATAAGTTGTAATAACACCTTCGTAGTTGCGCAAAACAACTTTGTTTGTACCGTGCGAAATTAAGTATGAAGGCATTACTGGAATTTTACCACCACCTCCAGGTGCATCAACAACAAATGTTGGCACAGCAAAGCCTGTCGTGTGTCCTCTAAGAGCTTCAATAATTTCAATTCCCTTTGATACAGGAGTACGGAAATGCTCAAGCCCAAAAGAAAGGTCGCATTGGTAAATGTAGTATGGACGAACACGAATTTTTACAAGTTTCTGAACAAGCTCTTTCATTACGTGAACACAATCGTTTACACCAGCAAGGAGTACAGACTGGTTTCCTATTGGAAAACCGGCATCAGCAAGCCTTGCACAAGCAGCGGCTGCTTCTTCTGTAATTTCGTTAGGGTGGTTAAAGTGTGTGTTAACCCAAATTGGGTGATACTTTTTAAGCATATTTGTAAGGCTTTCTGTAATTCTTTGCGGCATAACTACAGGAATACGTGAGCCTATACGAATAATTTCAACATGCTTTATTGCTCTAATTTTGCTTACAATGTATTCCAAGCGGTCGTCTGACAAAAGAAGTGCGTCACCACCAGACAAAACTACGTCACGTACTTCTGGGTGGTTTGAAATGTATTCAATTGCAGCATCAATTTGGTCAAGCGGCTGCGCCTTGTCAGTTGCACCTGCAAAACGGCGGCGTGTGCAGTGACGGCAATACATTGAACATTGGTCTGTAATTAATAATAGCACACGGTCTGGGTAGCGGTGAGTAAGCCCTTTTACTGGGGAATCTGTGTCTTCGTGCAGAGGGTCTTCCAAGTCAGCAGAAGATTTAATTAATTCAAATGCTGTAGGTATTGCTTGCTTACGAACTGGGTCGTTAACGTCGTCAGGGTTAATTAAAGAAAGGTAGTATGGTGTAATAGCCATACGAAGCGCACTAAGGCAATCTGTAACGCCTTGTTCTTCTTCGGTAGTTAAGTCAACATATTGTTTAAGCTCATCAAGTGTTTCAACACGGTTTCTAACTTGCCATGCCCAGTCGTTCCAGTTTTCTTCCGAGATGTTATGCTTTTTCAAAAATTCGTTGTTCATAATAGCCCTCCTAAGCTTTTACAAAAAGCGTATAAGTTATATATATGTTTCTTCAAAAATTTTGCGAAGCTCCGCACTTTCACGCAAAATTTCAAGTGTAATTTCTGCATGGTCTTTTGTGTAACCATTTCCAACAATCATATTCACGTCTTTGCCAACACCTTCTGCGCCTAAAGCAGCACGTGAGAAGCTTGTTGCCATAGAGAAGAAGTACACTACACCGCCATTTCTAACAGGGAGTATACAAGACATTTCAGAGTTTTGACAGTTTACACAGTTTATACAAATATCAAATTCACGTCCGTTATTTGCTTCCATTGCAAGCTCCATTAGCTCAACAGGGCGTGTTGCATCAGCGATAATTACCTCGTGGCAAAGTTTGTTGTCAAGAAGCTTTTTCTTGTCGGCTTCGGTTCTAACCGCTGCTACTACACGTCCTGTAGGGCCGACACGGCGTTTGGCTTCATAACAGCAAAGCATACCAGACTTACCAGCAGCACCAACAATTAAAACTGTGTCAGTACAACCAACAAGCTTTGCAGTTTGTGCAGGTGCACCTGCAACGTCAAGCGCAGCAAGAGCAAGTGCTTCGCTCATGTCATTTGGAAGCTTTGCGTAAATGCCACTTTCAAAAAGAATAGCTTTTCCTTCAATGTCTACACGGTCAATGCTCTTATGTATTTGCTTTATTTTGTCAATGCGAAGCGGAGTTAAAGAAAGCGAAACTAAAGTAGCAATTTTATCACCCACTTTAAGGTCAATGTCTTTTAAATCTTCTCCAATTTGTGCAATTGTTCCAATTAACATTCCTCCAGAGCCTGTAACTGGGTTTTGCATTTTTCCACGCTCTGAAACAATTTCAACAATTTTGTTTCCGATTGCGGTTTCATCACCAGCAACTTCTTCTTTAATTTGAGTAAATGAAGCCGAGTCAATGTTAAGTGAAATTACGTCAATTAAAATTTCGTTAGAATATAATGTGTCCATGTTGTTGTCAATTTTTTGAGCTGCTTGTGTAAGCACTCCTTGTGGTTCAATTACACGGTGAACACCGTATTTGCTGCCTTTTTGTTGCATAAAAACTCCTCCTTTTATAACAATAAAATTTTATTTCCGTCAAGGTCTAAAAGCTGCAATTCCTTGCCGCCCCAAACAGCAGTTTTAGGTGGCTCTAAGTTCACACCTTTAGCCTTTAAATCTTCATATGTACTTTCTAAATCATCACATTCAAATACAAAATTAACTTTTCCTTCGCTTGACTTTCCCCAATTGTTTTCGTCCCATATGGTAATAACGGGGGAGTCATTTTTGAAGCCAAGCGATACACCGTCATAGTTTTCATCATGCTCTAAAATTGGAATTCCTAGCACAAGGTTATAAAATTCAACTAAAGCTTTTGGGTTGACAGAAGAAATATTTACACATTTATAATTTGTTATCATAAACATTACCTCCGATAGAATATTAATTGTGTTAGACTATACCTAAAATTTTCCTTGCCTCTTCGGGTGTTGCAATTTCACGCCCAAGCTCCTTTGCAAGCCGAACAACTTTTTCTACCAATTCGCCGTTCGACTTTGCCAACACACCTTTTGAAATAAATATATTGTCCTCAAAGCCAACTCGAACGTGTCCACCCAAAATAATCGACATTGTCGCAAGCGGAATTTCAAACCTACCAATTCCAGACACGGTAAAAGTTGCATCATGGGGTACACTTTCATGCAAAAACAGTAAGTCTCTAGGCTCGCCAGAAATACCGCCATTTACGCCCAAAACAAAATTAAAGTGCATTGGCGACTTAATTATTCCTTTTTTTCCAAGGCGTAAAGCCATGTCAATCATGCTTTTGTCAAAAACTTCAAGCTCTGGCTTTATACCCATTTCATATATTCTGTTGGCAAACTCAATTATTGTGTTTTCAGTGTTTACAAAAATGTCATCACCGCCAAAGTTAAGCGTGCCGCAATCAAGCGTTGCCATTTCTGGACGAAGTGAAGTTGGTGCAAGCCGTTCTTCATTTGACATTCCAACAGCGCCGCCAGTTGAAGGCTGTATAATTACATCTGGGCAAAGCCGTTTAATTTCATTAATTGCCGCTTCAAACCTTTCACGGTTTTGTGTTGGTGTTCCGTCGTCCTCACGCACGTGAAGATGAATTATTGAAGCGCCAGCTTTGTAAGCACTTAAAGCTTCACGCCCAATTTCTTCAATTGTGTAAGGGACTGCTGGGTTATGATCTTTTGTTACTTCTGCTCCGCAAATTGCGGCTGTAATAATAAGCTTTTCCATACGCACCTCCAAATTATTTATTTTTTCTTTGACAATCTTTTGTTACAATGCAAGTTCCGCTTGCTTTGCAAACGATTATTGGCTCGTCAAGCACATCACAAGCAGATGGGCTGATGTCAGGGCGAGTAGCAATTACCTTTTTTGCAACAAAAGTCATTTTTCTTGATGAATTGCCTGAAGAAACAATTTCGCCTTCTGCTTCTATGTAGTCGCCTGCATAAACAGGTGCTAAAAACTCTACGCTGTCATAGGCTCTAAAAAGCCCCTCGTCGCCGTCATTAATAATTAATAGCTCTGTAGCAACGTCGCCAAAAAGCGCAAGCATATGCGCACCGTCTACAAGGTTTCCGCCGTAGTGGGCGTCGGCTTGGCTCATTCTTAGTCTAATTTTGCTTTTAATTACATTTTCCACTTTAATTCCCCCTTAAAAAAGTCCTATAAAAACAAAAAAGCACTATTTATATCAAAAGAGAAATAAATAGCGCTTCATGTTTAACCATGACAAGGGCAACCGCTTGGATAAACCCCCAAGACAAAAGCTGGCAAAGCTTTTTCTTTCGGCGGATAGCACATTCCTTCACAACATCAAGCTTGCCGCTTTTAGCATTTGTGAAGTACCTTGCAACCGCACCTCCATTTTATATTTAGTTAATATACACAAATATTGCTTATGTGAGTATATTTTATTATACATTTCGCCAACTGTCAATATAAATATTAAATTTTTGTTATGAATGTAACAGTGTTTTAGAAGTTTCTTGACACTTTTAAATTTCAATGTATAATTTTAACTATACGTTTATAACAATTTGAATTATTGCAGTCACCTTTATAAAGTAAAATTATCTTATTATATTTTTGGAATGGTGAACATCTTTATTGAATTGCATTTTTTTGAATTAAATATAGAGTAAATTTGTAAACTTAAAAAGGAGTGAACGAAATGGCATATAATTGGTCAAGTGATTTGGAAACAGGGAACAAATTAATTGATTCTCAGCATAAGGAGCTTATAGATGCAGTTAATAACTTAATAGATGCGTGTTTTAAGCTTAATGGTTTAAACCAGCTTACAAAAACAGCTGACTTTTTGCAAAATTATGTAACAATGCACTTTAACGAGGAAGAAAAATTGCAGTTTAATACAAAATATCCTCAATATCAAAGCCATAAACAGTTACATACAAATTTTAAAGCTGTGGTAAAAAATTTAGTTAACGAATTGCGAGTAAATGGGCCTTCACCAAAGCTTTTGAATGACATAACTACCTTAATTGGTGATTGGATTATAAAGCATATAAAAAATGAAGACACAAAAGTGGCTGAACATATACGCAAGTTTAATGCAACTGCGTAGTTCAATTTGTTCAAAGCAGAATATAAAAAAGCAGGGCAAGTTTATCAACAGCCCTGCTTTTTATGTATGCACAGTTTACTTATCCGTAACAAACTCTTTATAAATGTTTGCTACTGTATACTTATGCCCTTCTCCCCACATATAAAACCTAAACATATCTTCTAGCCAAATAGCGAGAGGCATTAGTATAAACCAAAAAATTGCAAACAGCAGGCACACTTGCCCTTTAATGTTAAGCGGCAAATCAGAATAATCCCAAATGCTAAGCCCAAGCTTTATGTTAAGAGCTCAGCCTGCTGCAAACTCGACAACCAAAACAATAATCATTCCTATAAATGACTGAACAATTACTGGCATTTTATAAAACTTAGGAATTTGGTTAATACTACCAACAAGCAACCCACACAAGCCTCCAATAGGCAACATTACAATGTTTGCGTAACCTCCTTGCGGTATTCTCCAAAGCCCTTCAATTGTAAAATAGACCATACCCATAAAAAACCAAATAATTAACAACTTTACAAGCCGCATGAACCTCACTCCGTGTTTTTGCTTGGTTATGTTTATGACGTATACCCTATTTTTATTACTCTAAAAACTCAAATAAAAGGGTTATAAAATCTTCCGCCGTTTTGCACATTAACCCAAATAGAAACAAAAAGTAACAAAACTGAAATGCTAATTGCGAAAAAATCATTTTTACAAAACGAACGTTCACTGTACCATGTTCTTTTTTTGTGTTTGCCAAAACCTCTAAGCTCCATTGCATTTGAAATTACTTCTATGCGTTCAAGGCTTGAAAGTATAAGCGGAAAAAGTATAGCCGACACATTTTTAATTTTATCCAAAAAACGTGCTTTCTTCGACATATCAATTCCCCTAGCCTGCTGCGCTTGGCTAATGTTGTGAAAGTCACGCTGAATGTCGGGAATGTAACGAAGCGCAATGGCAACGGAATATCCAATTTTGTAACTTACACCAATTTTGTTTAAAGAAGAAGCAAATTCACTTGGGTCTGTTGTAACAATAAAAATTATTGCCATAGGAAGTACAGCAAAATATTTTAATGTTACATTTAGCATGTAAAAAAGCTGTTCAAGAGTAACATAATACCTTCCAAAAAAATGCCAAACCTCATGCCTTGTGTTATAAATTAACACACCTTGTTCTGGCGCAAAAATAAAAATAAAAAAATTGTTTAAAAGCATTACTGCTGCAACAAAAATTAAAACAAAAGATATATCACCGAATTTTATTTTTGACATGCTAAAAACAATAGCAGACAAAAAAATCATTCCAACCAAAAAACGAGTGTCGTATGTTATCATTGCTGCCATACTAAAAAGAACTGTCATCAAAAGCTTTGTTGTTCCGGCAAGGCTGTGAATGACCGAATCACGAGGAATGTAACCTAAGCTTACAGAATTAGACACTACTCCGCACCTCCCTGTCGTAGTCTATAAAGTGCTGAACAAACTCGTGCCCTACTTCAACCATACAGCGTTTTGCAAGCTCGAAAAGGCTTGTTTCTTTTAGACTTGCTCTTTTAATTACTTCAGGGTTTGTCAACACTTTTGCGGCAGAAGAATTTTCCACAAGCTGCCCTTCGGCAAAAACAATTGCCCTTGGTGTGTACTCAAGCATTAGGTGCATGTCGTGTGTTATCATAATTACCGTAATTCCCTGTTTATTAAGCGTACGCAAAAACTCCATTATTTCGGTATAATGGTAAAAATCCTGCCCTGCTGTCGGCTCGTCCAAAATTATAATTTCAGGGCGTTGCACCAAAACAGAAGCTATAGTAACTCGTTTCTTCTGCCCAAAGCTCAAAGCAGAAATCGGCCAGTTGCGAAATTGGTACAACCCACAAACTTTAAGCGTTTCCTCTACCCTACTTTTAACTTCATCTTCCGAAACTTTGCGGCTGCGTAAAGCAAGTGCAACCTCGTCAAAAATCATCGTCTTACTAATCATTTGGTTAGGGTTTTGCATTACAAAGCCAATGCGGTTTGCCCTCTGCGCAATTGTTTTGTCCTTCAAGTCATTTCCGGACATAAAAATGCTTCCGCTACTCGGCTTTTCAAAACCGCAAATTAACTTTGAAAGAGTGCTTTTTCCAGCACCATTGCTGCCTACAATTGCAACCATTTCACCTTTATAAACTGTAAAGCTTACATTTTTTAGAACTTGCCTTGCGTTGTCGTAAGAAAATGAAATGTTTTTAACTTCTAGCAAAGGCTCTGTACATTGTTCAGGGCTTTTTGGGGAAGTATCTTTAAGCCAATCCTTCACCTTTTGAATGTCAAAGTCAGAAAGAAGCATAGTTTCAACATACTGAGGAAGCTTGTCTTCTGAAACGGCTACACCTCCATATTTAAGAGCCGTTAAGTACAAAGGCTCACGAATTCCATGCTTTTCAAGAAGATTACTGCTTAACAAAACATTCGGTGGAAAGTCAGCTACAATTCGCCCCTCGTCCATTAAAATAATTCTATCTACATCACAATGAAGCACATCTTCCAGCCTGTGCTCAATAATAATTATCGTTGCAGCATTTTCCGTATCTGCACTTTTGTGTATTTCATCTATTAATTCAATAGCTTGCTTACCAGTTGCAGGGTCAAGGTTTGCCAAAGGCTCATCAAATAAAAGAATTTTTACTTTATCTACCATAACACCAGCCAAGCTTACCCTTTGCTTTTGCCCGCCAGAAAGCTGGTGAGGCGAGCTTTGCAAATGCTTATCAATGCCAACCAAAGCTGCTACAGTTTTCGTTTTTGCGTGCATTTCATTGTATGGTACACAGTCGTTTTCAAGGCTGAACGCAATGTCTTCCCCTACAGTTAACGCAATAAATTGCCCATCTGTGTCCTGCAAAACAGTGCCCACAACCTTTGAAAGCTCAAAAAGGCTTTTTTTATTTACTTCTTCGCCGTCAACAAAAAGAGTTCCTGTAGAAACCCCTTGATAACTAAAAGGTATAAGCCCGTTTATGCAGTTTGAAATTGTACTTTTACCGCTTCCCGAAGGTCCTGCAATAAGCACCTTTTCACCTTTATAAATAGTTAAATTTATGTCATGAATTGTCGGTTCTGACTGTGCTCTGTACTGAAAGGTAAAATTTTTAAATTCTATTATAGGCTGTTTCTTCATTTCAAATTCCCTTCAGTTAATGTTCTCTTGACGCTTGTAAAGGCTCATATGACTTATGAGCCTTTAACTAAAATTCTATGTATTATAGTTCATATAAAATTAATTTCCTTCTTTGCTTAAACTTCCTGACCTTGTGCGAGTTTTACTGTACGCATATGCTAAAACAGTGCCCAAAATTGCAGTAGTTACAATGTTACCTATACCTGCAACTAAACCTTGTGTAAAAACTTTGTTTGAAGGCTCTGCGTAAATTAAAATGTCTAGTATAGGCGCAATTAAAAACCAACCAAAAGCATTACCCAAAACATTACCCGTGTTAAAAATGAAAATTTCTTTTTTACCAAAGACGCCACTTTCCATGTCCAACTTTAAAGTTGTAATGCCCATTACAGCACCCACTACAGCAGAAGAAATAATCCAGCTCCACCAAGGGCCATACGACGAAAAATCGTTAAGTGCATGGCCAATAAGACCTATAAGGCTCCCAGTTAACGGGCCAAAAATTGCAGAAAAAAGAGCCAAAACAGCGTACTGAATGTTTATAGTAGTGTTTGGAATTGGGGTTGGAATTGATGCAAATCTAGCAAGTACAAAAAACAATGCAGCCCCCACACCTGTAGCAACAAACGTTTTTATGGAAACTCGTTTCATTTTCAACACTCCTTATACTTTAAAGTAATTACAACTTTACTTCTTACAATATAAAATGCAAATCTAAAGCAGCAAATATTATTGTAAAACAATTATATTTGTACATAAGCTTTTTGTCAAGTTGTGTAAATTATAAATTGTTTTAAATTCAGTAAAGGTGAACGAAATAAGTTTATATTCATATTATATATTAAATATAACGAAAGGATAGAGAACAATGTATTTCAATAATCCTCATCGTAGAAGTGCGCCAAACAATAGGCATAACAAAAGCCCAAATTCAATAGATACAAAACACCGCAAAACAGACTTTGGCCCAAACCCATTTGTTGTAAACATTGAAAAAGCAACAATGAGCAACTGCTATTACAGAACAGCACTATGGACTGGCAAGCACTTACAAGTATCTTTAATGAGCATTAATGTTGGCCAAGATATTGGCTTAGAAATTCACCCATATACCGACCAGTTTATTCGTGTCGAAGAAGGCTACGGCTTAGTTGTTATAGGTGACTCAAAAGAAAGAATGGAATTTCAGTCGCCAATTTATGATAATTGTGCAATAATTATTCCTGCTGGAAAATGGCATAACATAATTAACTTAGGTGAAAAACCGCTAAAGCTTTACTCAATATACGCCCCTCCGCATCACCCTCATGGAACTATACATGAAACACGAAAAATTGCTGATTTTAAGGAAAATTAATTTATAGGAGAAGCAAAATAAAATACCCTGCCACAAGCGGTGGGGTATTTTAGCAATTCGGTTTTTAATGGACATTGTCTATCGGTCAAAACTGGAATTGCTATAAGTAAGCCCTAATATTCTGATGAAGCAATTTGTTGAAATAGTCTTTGTGTTTCAGTTTCAAATTTTTCTTTATAAGGAAAAAGCTTATCAAACTCATCTACTTCATCTTTATTCAAGTGAAAAACAGAGTTTTCAAAAAACATTCCGCTAATTCCATCTAACGCACCTTCATAAAGTTCTAAAACTTGCAAAGCCTTATGAAATTTCCCTTGTGGTGTCTTTATGCCAAATTTGTCACACGGTACAAAGCCAAACCTGCTGTAATAGTCTGGGTCGCCATAAATTATAATTGCGTTATAACCTATTTCTTTTGCAACCTTTTTTGAATGGTTTACCAAATAACTTCCAATTCCTTTTCCTTGATATTCTGGCAAAACACTCAACGGTCCAAAGGTCATCACTTGATGTTCCTTGCCAATTTCGTCTTTAATTACAGCCTTGCTATACATAATGTTTCCAACAATTTTACAGCCATCTACTGCAACAAAATCTAATTCATTTATAAAGCAAGAAGCTGTTCTAAGCTTATGAACAAGCAAGTGTTCGTCGCAACCCATTACATGCAAATTCCAAAATGCTTCTCTCGTTAATTCTTCAACTGCTCTATGATCGTTTTCTTCTTCTAGCCTTATATATAATTCAATAAATCATCAATCCTTTTAATAGGTTTTCCCATGCTAAGCACAGGAAAACCTATTTTAACTATTCGCTAATAACTAATGCTTCTAAATAAGTATTGCTTGCTCCTTCAAAAAGCTTTTCATCGTCAGCAAACAAAACTGCAAGCTCTTGACCTTTTTTAACATTGTCGCCAGTCTTTGCATAAATTTTAATGCCAGCCGCATAATCAATTAAGCTTTCTTTTGTAGCACGCCCTGCCCCAAGAATAACAGAAGCTATGCCAATTTTTTCGGTATCCATTTTTGAAATAGTTCCGTCTTTTGAAGCAATAACCGAACGTGAGTATTTTGCCTTTTGGAATTTTTCTGTATCAAAAACAAAACTTGGGTCGCCGCCTTGTGCTTCCACCATTTCTGCAAACTTCTTTTTCGCTTCGCCGTTTTCAATTTTTTGCAAGGCTAAAATTCTGCATTCTTCTATACTCCCTTTGCCTGCAAGGTGAAGCATTTTAGATGCAAGTAGCAAGCAATCCTCTTTTAAGTCGTCTGGGCCGCCGCCTGATAACACATCAATTGCTTCAATTACTTCAAGGCTGTTTCCAATTGCACAACCAAGAGGAACGTCCATGTCTGAAATTACAGCGTCGCATTTTCTGCCAGCTGCAATTCCAATGTCTATCATTGTTTCAGCAAGCTGCCTTGCAAGCTCATCTGTTTTCATGAAAGCACCAGAGCCTTTTTTAACGTCCAAAACAATTGCATCAGAACCGCTTGCAAGCTTTTTGCTCATAATACTAGCAGCAATTAACGGAATGTTGTCAACTGTTCCAGTTACGTCACGAAGTGCATAAAGCTTTTTATCAGCTGGTGCAAGGTTTCCGCTTTGCCCAATTACAGCAATGCCAGTTTTGTTAACTATAGAAAAAAAGTCGTCCATGCCAAACTCTGTTTTAAGCCCAGGGAAAGATTCTAGCTTGTCAACCGTTCCGCCAGTGTGCCCAAGCCCCCTCCCAGACATTTTTGCAACTTTAACTCCGCAAGCTGCAACAATTGGTGTAATGACAAGCGTCGTCTTGTCACCTACCCCACCAGTTGAATGCTTGTCAACTTTAATGCCTTCAATAGGCGACAAGTCAACCATATCGCCCGAATGTGCCATTGCTATAGTTAAATCTGCAATTTCCCTTTTGTCCATGCCATTAAAATAAATAGACATCAAAAGTGCAGATGTTTGATAGTCAGGAATAGACCCGTCTGTTACGCCATTTACAAAAAACTTAATCTCCTCTGTAGTAAGCTTTTCGCCATTTCTTTTTTTAACAATGATATCGTACATTCGCATAGCTTATCTCGCTCCTTTGTCGTATGGTACACCTGCTGCTTTTGGCGCTTGTGAATTTTTTGAAGAAAATGCAAGCACGACAAGCGTTGCCACATATGGTACAATTTTGTAGGCATAGTCAGGTATACCTAGGCTAACCAAAAACGGAACAGACACGTATGTTGAAGAAATAGTTTTTGCAAGCCCAAAAAACAAAGCTGCAATAAAAATTCTAGCTGGCTTCCATTGGCCAAAAATTAAAACAGCCAAAGCTAAAAAGCCGTAACCAGCAACATCAGCGTTAAAGTTAATTGATGTAGGCACAACAAAAATAAGCCCACCCATTCCAGCAAAAGCACCGGAAATTATAACGCCTGTGTAACGTGTAACGGCAACATTAATGCCTACAGAGTCTGCTGCCTGTGGGTTTTCACCGCATGAACGCAGGCGCAACCCAAAACGAGTTTTATATAAAACAATTGAGCTTACAATAAGCAAAGCTATGCCTATATAAGTTGTAATATATGTGTTTTGGAAAAGCAGTGGCCCAATTATCGGTATTCCACCAAGAACAGGCACGCTTTGGATACGGAAAACATTTGTAAACTGAACTTGCTGAACAGTTTGTATCATACGTGCTGTAAAAATTGCAAATGCAGGTGCAAACATGTTAAGTGCTGTACCAGAAATAACTTGGTCTGCGTTCATATTAATTGCGGCATAAGCATGAAGTAATGAAAAAGCTGCCCCTGTAGCCGCTGCAATTAACAAAGCAATAATCATTAAAAGCTGTGGGGAAATAACCACACCAGCAAGCTGAATTCTGCTTATGAAAAGAATACTAGTGAAAGCACCCATTATCATAATACCTTCAAGAGCAATGTTAACAACACCGCTTCGTTCACTAAACATACCTCCAAGTGCTACGACTAAAAGCGGAATCGAAAAAAACATAGTCTGTTGAAACAAAAAGAAAAGTGTACTCATGCTAACTCCCCTCCTTGCCTTTTTTTGCGTCTTTTGTGCTTTGCGGAGCGTTTATGTTGTCTACGTTTTTGTCGGTAAGCCTTGACATACGACGGCGTTCAACAAACTTTTTAACAATAAGAGCAAAGGCACTGAAATAAACTATTGCTGAAACTATAATATTTATAATTTCAGGTGTAAAGTTGTAAAGCTGCATGTAAAAGCCGCCTTGTGTAAGGTATGAGATGAAAACCCCTGAAAACAAAATGCCAATTGGGTTTGATAAGCCTAAAAGCGCAACAGGTATTCCAAGGAAACCTTCGTTAGGAAGTATGTCAATAACTTCAATGTGCTTGCCAGAACCAGCCAAAAGAAGAAGACCGCCACCAAGACCAGCCAATGCACCAGCAATTACCATAGACGTAGCAATGCTTCGCTTTTCGTTTATACCAGCGTATTTACTTGCGTGGCGGTTAAAACCACACGCTCGAAGCTCAAAGCCAAAAACTGTCTTGTACAAAACAAAATATACTATAATAACAACAGCAATTGCAATAAAAATACCAGCGTTTACACTTGAGCCAGCAAAAATTTCGTTAAGACCAAGCTTTGGAATAGTTGAACTTTTGGGAAGAAGCTTTGATTGGTTTTTTAACGTATCAAAAATGGTTTTGTCAAACTTTGTAAGCATGTTAACAAGGTATAACCCTATGTAGTTCATCATAATAGTAGAAATAACCTCATTAACATTTAAAAATGCTTTTAATAAACCAGGAATTAACGCCCATAAAGCACCACCAACCATTGCTGCAAAAAGTGCAACAACCCAGTGAACACTTCCAAAATATGTTGCTTTAATTCCAACAACCACAGCACAATAAGCCCCAACATAAAACTGCCCCGAAGCACCAATGTTGAAAAGCCCAGTTTTAAAAGCAAAACCAACGGAAAGACCTGTTAAAATAATCGGCGTAGCAAAATAAAGCGTGTCACCAAGCCCTTTAGCACCGCCAGCAAAACCGCCCGAAAGTATTGTAACAAAGCCGTTTACAGCTTGTTGAGAATTGCTAATAAACAAAATGATAAACCCAAAAAGAAGCCCAATAACAATTGCAATCAAAGACGAAGAAAAGCTAAGAAACGAATCAGATTGCACGAAGTTTTTAAACCACGCCTTCATTTAAAGCCCTCCTTTTTGAGCCTGCCATGTAAAGCCCAAGCTCCTCAACTGTTACATTTTTAGGGTCAAACTCGCCTACAAGCTCGCCCTCAGAAATTACTAAAATTCTGTCACTCACGTTCATTACCTCATCAAGCTCTAACGAAACTAAAAGCACAGCTTTGTTTGCGTCCCTTTGTGCCACAAGCTGTTGGTGTATATATTCAATTGCACCAACGTCCAAACCTCTTGTTGGCTGAACAGCAATTAAAAGATTTGGGTTTTTGTCAATTTCCCGAGCAATAATTGCCTTTTGTTGGTTGCCGCCCGACATACTTCTAGCAGAAGTTTTAGGCCCTTGCGAGCAGCGAATATCAAATTTCTTAATTAAAGTTTTTGCATGGTTTGATATATTTTCAAAGTTAAGCACACCGAATTTTGAAAATTTATCTGTAAAGTAAGTTTGGAGTGCAATGTTTTCACCCAAAGGATAGTCCAAAACAAGCCCATGCCTATGCCTGTCCTCTGGAATGTGCGACATGCCAGAAAGCGAGCGCTGTCTAATAGTTGAGCTTGTAATGTCGTTACCATCAAGAACAATTTTTCCGCTGTCTGCATTTGCCAGCCCTGTAATAGCATAAACAAGTTCACTTTGCCCGTTACCTTCAATGCCTGCAATGCAAACTATTTCACCTTTGCGAACGTTAAACGAAACATTGTCAACAACGTTTTTACCAGTTCGCTTAGACTTAACGCAAAGTTTTTCAACAGTTAAAACATTTTCTTTAGGTGCTGCTTCCTTCTTTTTTACTGCAAAGCTAACGTTACGCCCAACCATCATTTTGGAAAGTTCCTCTTTTGAAGCATTAGAAACGTCAACTGTGCCGATATACGCACCTTTTCTTAAAACAGTGCATCTGTTTGCAACCTTTTTAATTTCGTCAAGCTTATGTGTAATGAAAATAATTGACTTACCCTCGTCTGACAGCCCTTGCATAATCTTCATAAGCTCGTCTATTTCGTGCGGTGTTAACACCGCAGTAGGCTCGTCAAAGATAAGAATTTCATTTTCACGATAAAGCATTTTTAAAATTTCTACACGCTGCTGCATACCAACTGTGATGTCAGAAATTACGGCGTCTGGGTCAATGCTAAGCTTATATTTTTCAGAAATTTCTACAACACGCTTACGTGCAGTTTGCATTTCCAAAAAGCCGCCATTAACAGTTTCTACACCCAAAATAATGTTTTCAAGCACAGTAAAATTTTCAACAAGCTTAAAATGCTGGTGCACCATGCCGATACCAAGCTTGTTTGCGTGCTTAGGGCCTGTAATTTTTACGGAAACGCCGTCTTTTTTAATTTCGCCTGCTTCTGGCTGATAAAGACCAAAAAGAACACTCATAAGAGTAGACTTACCTGCACCGTTTTCGCCCAAAAGAGCATGAATCTCGCCTTTTTTAAGCTGGAGGGTTATGTTGTCATTTGCAATAATGCCAGGGAATTTTTTTGTTATGTTAAGCATTTCAATAACATAACTTTCGCTCATACTCATATGTTTGGACACCTCCTACTTATACCAATCCAGTTTTTAGTAGACATAGTCTATTTGTATAAACTTGAATTGTTATGTTTTGCTTTTTTATTTGCTTTTATTTAGAAAAGTCCCAAGCAAAACGCAAGGGACTTTATCATAATTTTAATACAGTAGATAATACATCTTAAAAATTAAAGTGCATATTAAGCAATTTCTTCAAGCTTAACTGCCTTAACCTTTAAGTCCTTTAGAGTTACTTCGTTTGTACCATCAGTATCTTTTTGTAGAGAAATTGAGTTCGACTTTAATGCGTTGTAAATTTTGTCGTAGTCAGCTTGTGTAAATTTGCTGAACTTGCTAAAGTCTTGTGGCAAACCAATGCCATCAACGTCTGCAGCAAGAGTAGCACTTACACCGCCTGGGAACTTGCCTTCATAGTAAAGCTTAGTTGCGTCGTAAACTGAAACGCCAAGCATCTTCATAGCTGAAGTAATAACTGTTGGTGATTCACTGCTTTGGTCAACGTCAACACCAATTACTTTACCGTTTGAAGATTCAGCAGCAGCCATTACAGAGTTACCTACAGCGCCGCCGCAAGCAAAAATAACTTCTGTGCCTGATTGATACCAAGAAGCAGCTCTAGCTTGAACTTCTGGAGTAGCTGAGAAACCGCCAGTGTAGTTGTACTTAACTGAAACTGAACCTTCGCCAAGACCTAATTCTTCAGCTGCATATTCAGCACCTTGAACAAAACCGTAACCGAAACGAACAACAGCTGGAACAGCCATACCGCCCATGAAACCAAGCTTAGTATAACCTTCCTTTACAGCAGCGTAGCCAGCAAGGAAACCTGATTGTTCTTCAGCATAAAATACTGAGTAAACGTTATCATTAATTTTGAAGTCTGTGTAAGTTCCGTCTTGTGGAAAACCGTCAACAAGAACAAACTTTACATCTGGATAAGTGTCTTGTGCAATGTAAACTGCTGGCTCAAACAAGAAGCCTGGAGTAACAATAAGCTTTGCGCCACCTCTTACAGCCAAGTCGATAGTTGCAAGGTAAGCGTCAGTTGTCTTTTCAAGTGGTTGATAGTACTTGTAAGTTTTTCCAGCTTCCTTAGCGTACTTTTCAAGACCTTCCCAAGAACCTTGGTTGAAAGACTTGTCGTTAATTGTACCTACGTCTGTTACAAGAGCAAGCTCATAACCTTCAGCGCTTGCTGTTTCTGTTGCAGCTTCAGAAGGCGCTGGAGTTGCAGAAGCTTCTGTTGTAGCCTCTGATGGTGATGGGGTTGGTGATGTTTGTGCTGGTTGTTGTGTGCAAGCTCCAAACATTGTTACGCTAAGTGCAAGAGCAATAAAAGCACCTACTGCTTTTTTCATTGTTTTTCCTCCTTAGAATTAAACACATTTACCTATAATAGAAATTTATACTTCTATTATAAACTATATTTAAACATGTATGAAACGAAAGATAATAATATACTAAATCATTACTCATTTCAAACATGTTTTTGACCAATTTAACTAATAAAACTAATAATTGCAACTAAAAACTTAAATCTTTAGGTGTAAAAGAAAACGGCATAATTTCACACAGTTTATGTACCTCAAAACACTCTGTGTCTTTAGCTAGTATAACCGAAAAATCATTTAAGTCACAAAATTCTAACATAACTTGACGGCAAACGCCACAAGGGGCACAAAGCTGTGTTGGAAGCTCGTCCTTTCCGCCTACAATCGCTATAGCATAAAATTCTTTAACTCCTTCGCTTACTGCTTTAAAAAACGCTGTACGCTCGGCACAATTTGTTGGTGAATACGAAGCATTTTCAATGTTGCAACCTGTATAAACAGTACCATTTTTTCCAAGAAGTGCAGCCCCAACTTTAAAACCAGAATAAGGCGAGTATGCCTTTTCTCTTGCAGCTAGTGCTGCTTCTATCAAACTTTTTGTATCAAAATCCATTGGCAAACCTCCTTACGCTATAGTAAGAGCAAGCTCCATCATGTCAGTAAATGACTGTTGCCTTTCCTCTGCGCTTGCACTTTCACCCGTAAATGGACAGTCAGAAATTGTGCATATGCAAAGAGCATTTTTACCAGCTCTAGAGGCATTCATGTAAAGAGCAGCAGCTTCCATTTCGACAGCAAGTACACCAAGCTTTTGCCAGTCTGCAAGCCTTGCTGAATCGTCATAAAATGTATCTGATGAATAAACGTTGCCAACTTTAACATTTAGCCCAAGAGTTTTTGCAGTGTCTACAGCTTTTGTTAAAAGCTGGTAAGAAGCAATTGGAGCATATGTTCCTGGCAAATTATATTGGTTTGCAAAAGATGAATTAGTGCAAGCACCCATTCCGATAACTACGTCACGAACGTGTAAATCTTTTGCAATTGCTCCGGCTGTGCCTATGCGTATAATGTTTTCTACATCATAGAAGTTAAACAATTCATATGAATAAATGCCCATAGAAGGCATACCCATGCCACTTGCCATTACACTAACACGCTTACCTTTGTAAGTGCCAGTATATCCGTTTATTCCTCTGACGTTGTTTACTAAAACAGCATCTTCTAAAAATGTTTCTGCAATAAACTTAGCACGCAAAGGGTCTCCAGGCATAAGAACAGTTTTTGCAAAGTCTTCCTTTTTAGCGTTAATATGTGGTGTTGGTATATTTTGCATTAATATGTCCCCTTCTCTACTGTTTCGTCCTTTGCAATTTTTACAAGGCGGCTTGTTCCAAGCCTTGTTGCACCAAGCGAAATAAAGTCTTCTGCGTCTTTAATGCTTGTAATTCCACCAGCAGCTTTTATTCCAACACCTTGACCAACATGCTTTTTAAACAGCACAATATCCTCCCGTGTTGCCCCTGCTTTGCTAAAGCCCGTGGAGGTTTTAATAAAATCAGCACCTGCTTCTGTAACGATGCTGCACATCTTAATCTTTTCTTCTTCTGTAAGTAGACATGTTTCAATGATAACTTTCAAAATTAAATTACCGCAAGCACATTTAATTTGCCTAATTTCTGAAATGATAGAGTCGTATTTCTTGCTTTTTAAATCGCCAATGTTTATTACCATGTCAATTTCATCTGCGCCGTCAATAATGGCTTGCTTTGTTTCTGCAACTTTAATTTCCGTCGCCATATATCCATTTGGAAAGCCAATAACTGTGCAAACCTTCATTTTGCCTTGAACATAATCTTTTGCTGGCTTAACAAAACATGGCGGAATGCAAACGGAAGCAACCTTAAAATTAATTGCATCGTCACAAAGAGTCTTAATTTGCTCAAGCGTTGCTTCTGGTGCAAGCAATGTATGGTCCACTATGGATAAAATTTCTTGCATGTCCATTTTTGTACCTCCAATTCTTATGCGTATATTTTAGCATATTTACTAAAAAAATCAATAGTAAATTTACATTTTAAGAAATTAACCAATGAAAATTATATTATTAGACAATTATTTGTAAATTTAGCTTTGTTTTTTCTACAATATATAAATAATTATGTGACAATTACCTTGTATTTATTTATTGTTAAAATTCGCTCTTGTTTTGTCTGTTTAAAAACAAAAATATCCCCCGTTTAAATACGGGGGACAAAATAAACTACATTTTGACAATTCTTGAATGTCCTGTCACTGTCATATACTTTTCCTTTGTAGCCAAGCCACCTCTTATATGACGCTCCGACTTGTTTACTTCTAAAACTCTCCGTGCTTCACCAGCTAAATGAGGGTTTATCTTTGTTAATCGTTCTGTAACGTCTTTATGTACTGTTATATCAAAACAGAACTGTTAAAACAAAGATAAATCACATAAATTTATATTGACATCTCCTGTTTCAAACACTACAATCCTATCAATAATTTTTTTTAGCTGTGCATTTGTAAAATATTTTGTATCAAATAAATATTCAGAAGTATCGAACAAGTTATCTATTTTATTGTCCAGAACTTCCCAAGTTGATAAATTTGCTTTTAAAAGCCTAAGCTCACTTTCGTATTCATCAATTTCTTTTTTTAAAAAACAAAGTTTTTCATTAAGTTCTTCTTTTGTTATAAGCTCCTCACTGTACATCTCAATATATTTTTGCCGTGTTTTTTTTGCCCTACAAAGCTTGTCCGACAGTTCTTTTTTATTATTAATATTTTCATCTTGTGTGAAGTAAATTTTTTTAAGCTCTTTTGTAATTAGTTTTTTATAGTCATCTTTTGCTTTAATAGTTTCAATAAAATATTTCCTTATTTCTGTCATAATCTCGTTTTCATCAATTTTTATTGTATTATTACAGCTATCAGAGCCGTTTGCGTTCCTTCCGCTGCAAACCCACTTTATATAAACATTTTGATAAACACGTTCTGTCCGCCTAAAGCTGTACCCACAGTTTTTACACTTAATTATTGTACTTAGCACGTGCTTGTTGCTTTGCCTTTCTTGATTAATATTAAAATCGGTTTGCCTTTTTTTTATTATTTCACCAGCTTTTTTAAACAATTCATAATCAACTATTTTTAGTTCGGGCTTGTCCACAACAAACCATTCCTTTTGCTCCACGTCACGCCGAACGCCAGTTAAAAAATCCTCCACCTCCTGCTTGCCATTTATCACCCTTCCAATATAAATTTCGTTTGAAAGTATACGAGCAACTGCATTTTGTGACCACTTGCACCCACGCTTTGTTTTTATTCCTTGTTTATTTAGGGCCTGCGCAATTTTGTTTGCACCATAACCTTCATTTACGTAATATTCAAAAATTTTACGAACAACAACTGCTTCCTTTTCGTTTATTGAAAGGTTAAAGTAATCTCCCTTAGTTTTGTCATATCCGTAAACAATGTTTGGAACACGCCCTTTTTGGGCATTTAGCCTTTTCCCAAACCGCACACGTTTTGAAGTGTTTGCACTTTCTTCTTGCGCAAGTGCTCCAAAAATAGTAAGTACAAACTCTGAATTTCCTAGAACTGTTTGGTTTGAGGTTAAAAAAACTGTCTCAATGTTTAAAGCCTTTAAAGAGCGAATACTGTTTAAAAAATCAACGGTGTTTCTCGCAAAACGTGAAATGTCCTTTACAACAACCATGTCAAAATTCCCTTGCTTTGCGTCGCTCATTAGCTGCAAAAATTGCTTGCGGTTTTTTATTTTTGTTCCGCTTATGCCTTCATCGGCGTAGATTTTTATGAGGTTATAGTTGTTCTTTTTTGTGTATTCATCAAAAAAGCGTTTTTGGGCTTCAAGGCTGTTAAGCTGGTCATCTTTGTCTGTTGAAACACGGCAGTATGCGGCAATGTTCATTTACCTAACCCCTTTTTGGTTTATATTTTATATATACAGTTATATTCATGAAATGCAAAATAAACCACCTCAATATAAAATGTTCAAATGTAAAAGCATAAGCATGACGAGTTTTGTGGTCTATGGCAAGCCATAACCAACGCTGATTACCCTTATTCTGAACGAAGCTCCACATTTCGTCAAGTTCACAAGATTTTACTTCATCCCAAGCAATTATTTCAACAACCGAATAGCTTAAATCCAAGCTGTTTATATAGTTGTAGTTTATTCTGGCTGTGACGCTTTCTGCTTTTTTAAAGTGTCCATGACTTTGTCAGTTGTGACACCCAACACTCTGGCAGTGTCTATAATGCTTGAAGCGTTTGCAGTCATTTTTATTATCTGCTCATTGATGGTGGATTTTTCAATTATAATGTTGTCGGTTTTTGGACCATTTTTAGAGTAACATATACAAAAAAAGAAGCAACTAGGGTTGACTATGTTGTTGATATAGTTGTTTAAACAGATTAGGGCGTGTTCCCACTATCTGGACATTGAATGGTAGTGGGAACACGCCCTAAAAAGCGTTTCCACTTTTCTAAGGTCTAGTAACGTAGAAATGCTTAGAACCCGTGTTCAATACTCTGGCCACCATCTTGGCGGTCTTGACGCCGCTGTACTTCTTCAGCGTGGTAAGCACGTACATGCTTCGAGTACGCACTTACCACGCTTCATCGTACAGCGACGCCAATCCTCGCCAATACGACGACTTCGTATTGAACACAGGTTCTTATATTTTTATATCAAAACTTCAATTCCATATTTATCAAGCCAGTAATTAACCTGCAATAAATAAGCAACCTGCTGCGGCCCAGCCATAAGCTGACCAAACCACGGTTTTCCGTAGTCCGATGTAGAGCTTATAAGCTTTAATACATTTTCTTTGTTAATTAGCGGCAAAATTGGCGAATTTGGGTTTTCCAAAACCTCACGAAGCCGTTCGCATACGATCTTTTCGTAATTTGGGTTGTAAGTTTTAGGGTAAGGGCTTTTTCGCCTAAACAAAATTTCGTCTGGCAAAACTCCTCGTGCGCCTTCTCTTAAAATGTTTTTAACAACTCCGTTTTTGCACTTCATGTCCCAAGGAATGTTAAACACGTATTGCACAAGCCTGTGGTCGGCATACGGCACACGCACTTCAAGCCCCGAAGCCATGCTTGCCCTGTCCTTTCGGTCAAGTAATGTAGCCATAAACCATTCAATATTTAAATATGATATTTCACGTCTACGTGATTCCTCTTTGCCTTCACCTTGAAGTATAGGTGCTGATTTTATAGAGTTATCGTATTTTTCAAACGCATATTCGTCAAAGTTAACATTGCTTAACAAATCTTTTGACAGAACTGTATTTCGTGTTTCCATGTTTCTCGACCAAGGAAAAGCGTCTGCGTTAAACGCTTCTGCCGAATGAAACCACGGGTATCCTCCAAAAACTTCGTCAGCACATTCGCCAGAAAGTGCAACTGTATGTGTGTTTTTTACTTGACTGCAAAAGTAAATTAACGATGAATCTATGTCCGCCATTCCAGGCAAGTCTTTATAATCGACGGCTGAATAAAGGTAGTCAGCTAAAATGTCTGTGTCACATTCAAGAAATGTGTGGTTTGTGTTTAAGTAAGCAACCATTTTTTCTACCCAAGGGCGGTCTGTGTCTGGCTGAAAAGAATTTGCTTTAAAATATTTGCTGTTGTCCTTGTAGTCAAAAGAAAATGTGCTAAAGCCTGCGCCTTTTTCTTTTGCGGCTATTGCTGTAATTATGCTTGAATCAAGCCCACCAGAAAGAAATGTGCAAAGCGGAACATCAGACACAAGCTGACGCTTTATAGCATCACGCAGCAAAAAGCCAACGTTTTCAATTGTTTCTTCGTAGCTGTCTTTGTGCATTTCGCTTTTAAGTTTGAAGTATGTGTAATTTTTAAATCCATCTTTATTTATAATTGCATAATGCCCAGCCTTTATGTCGTAAATGTCTTTGAATACGCCATTCCCTGCTGTTCGTGCAGGGCCAATTCCAAAAACTTCACACAAACCTGTTCTATCGATAACTGGCTTTACGCCTGGGAATTTTAACAAAGCTTTAATTTCTGAGCCGAATATAAAATTACCATCTTTAAAAGTATAAAACAACGGCTTAACCCCAAACCTATCACGGCAAACAAACACTTGCTCTTTTGCGGAGTCCCAAATTGCAAAGGCAAAAATTCCATTAAATTTTTCGGGGCATCTTTCATGGTACTCAACGTAGCAGTACAAAAGCACTTCGGTGTCCGAGGTTGATGTAAATGTATACCCTTTTTCTTTTAAATCATTTCTCAATTCGTCTGTGTTGTACAACTCACCGTTGTAGCAAATTGTATACTCAAAGCCACCTACACTTCGGCTCATAGGCTGCAAGCCGCCCAAAATGTCAACGACAGCGAGCCTTGTATGCGCAAAGGCAACATGTTTTGAAATGTACGTTCCGTTTGTGTCTGGCCCTCTGTGTGTTAATGTTTTACCCATTTCTGAAAGTATACTTTGATTGTTTAAGTTGTTTCGTAAGTCTTCTTTAAAATTGCAAAATCCGCTAATTCCACACATCTTAACACCTCTATTGGCATTTATTTTTGTTATAATAGAAAAATGGTTTGTAACACAAAATGTTGCATAGTTACAGCAATTTTGTTTTTAATAGCATTGCTATAGTTTGACTTATTTTTTTTGGTGATAGTCCATTATATGTAGTATTAGTTTTATAATGTTACTGCATGAAAATTTTTTAAAAATTGTGCAATAAAACTAAACATGTTTTGCCTTTAATATGCGAAAAGCTTTTCAAAACAAAAACTTGTATAGCAATGTATAGCAATTTGAAAGAAGGACTTTATTGAAAGAAAGACTTTATTGAAAGAAAGACTTTATTGAAAGAAAGACTTTATTGAAAGAAGGACTTTATTGAAAGAAGGACTATATTGAAAGAAGGACTTTATTGAAAGAAGGACTATATTGAAAGAAGGACTTTAAATGCAAGAATGGGAGGAATTGAGAGCAAGCTTAGTTAGATACGTAAAAATAAAGTTTTACAGCCGTCAATCTATTTGCGAGTTAGCTGATGACATTGTAAACGAAGCTTTTGCAGAAGTTTTTAGGCATGGGGAAAGTGCAGAAGAAAAGGCAAACTTTGGGTACATGTCAAAGGTGTGCATACACGTTGCATTCAGGGTTTTTAAAAAGAGTGACTGCGAAAAGAAAAGAGTAATTGGAATTGACAGTTTTATTGAATTTGTAGACGCAAAATATGTTGTTGAAGAAATAATGCAAAGTGAAGACACAAAAGAAATTTTAAATTCGCTTGAAACGCTGAAAGAAATTGAAAAAGTAATTATTATGCAAAGATACTACGGCGACTATAGCTTTGCAGAAATTTCTAAGGCGAACGACATTAAGCTTAACACAGTTTTGTCACATCACAGAAGGGCACTTGAAAAGCTTCGTCCTAGGCTTTCTACATTTGCCGAAGATAGAGTTAAGAAAACTGAATTACCAAAGGAAGTTACAAAAATTGGTTTTATGTCATTGTTTTAGGAGGGGTTTTTGTGTTAAATGAATTAGAAGTTTATAAGCTTGGGGTTTTGGCAGAAAGGGCAAGAAGCCTTTCGCTTGAAATTGCAATAAGGGCATATTGCTTGGAGCATATTGGAAAAGGATTTGCCGTAGTTGCAGAAGAGACACGCAACATGAGCTTTATGCTTTACAGAGTTTTTGATGAGCTAAAAGCTAACCCAGAAAAAAAGATAGAAAACATTGAAGACAGCATGTTAATGATTAAACAGTTGGTTATTAATGGGTATATTGAACTTTTGCACATTGAAAAGACTGGTAAAGGAACAAGCAATGCTATGCCGCTTGCAGTAATACTTGAAGATGTAAAAACACTTACAGAAGATGTGGCAAAGCTGTTTAAGTATGAGCATGAGCTGCCTGTTATAATTCCAAAGGTTTCACCCAAAAATGCGGTGGTTACTGACAAATTAAATTGTATCGTAATGACTGTTGGAGGGGTTGATTTTGTTGAAAGCATTCAATTTGTAAACGAGGTTTGCCATGTTTGCCTAACACTTGAAAGTAGAGAAGTGTGTATACGTGGAATTAATATACCAGTTGTTGATGTCTATAATAAGCTTAATTTAAAAGCACCAGAACAAATTAAATTTGCTGCAATTGTAAATTCAGACTACACAAGGAAAGGTGAGTTTTTTGCAATTCCGCTTGATACATTGCCAACAATTATTAAGAGCGACGCAGGAATAAGTAGCTGTGTAAAAAACAGTGCTGTTGGTGAATTAGTAAGGGAATGTTGGAATTGTGAAGAAGGTAAGCAGATGATTTTTTTGGATTATGCTAAGCTTGTAAAATAGTTATTTCGCAATTTGAATTAACTGTTCACCAATCCATTTTGCGTCAAAAAATCGTTAAAACGTTCAATATTTTTGCCCATAAATGGATTAGTGACAATAAAAACTCAAATTGCTGTATTGCACGTTTTTTGAAAGGATAGGCGAAAGCTTGTCCTTTTTTTAATTACAACACATATAATATAAAAAACATATTGGGCTAGGGGGCTTTACATGAAAAAGCAAACATTAACATTAACATTTCATTTTCAAAACCCTAATTCCAATGAAAAAACAGTTGCTATGCTAGTTAAGATTGCAGCCGAAGTAGCAAAGGCTAAGCTGCAAAATGAAATAATTTGCGCTGATAAAAACACAAACGAGTGTGAAAAGTGTTAAACCTAAAGCAATTACAGAAGATAACAATATAAGCGAAGCATTTTTCACGAATGCTTCTACGTAAAAATATGATGAAGCTTATAGCAAATATTTGCGGAATTTCTGTAGGAAAGGCTATCCAATTTGGGGTAAGCCTTTTTATTTTGCAAAAAAACTTTACAGAACTTAAAAATAAATGTAGTATAGTGAAGAAGATTTTTATTAGGGGTGCAGTGTGTGAACGAACTAAAATATGACGTTTTAAAGAAATTTTTTGGCTACGAACAATTTCGTGACGGGCAAGAGCAACTTATTGACAGCGTTTTAAACGGTGAAGACGTTTTGGGCATAATGCCAACAGGCGCTGGCAAGTCGTTATGCTTCCAAGTTCCTGCACTTGTTTTTTCTGGAATAACGCTTGTTGTTTCACCCCTTATTTCTTTAATGAAAGACCAAGTAAGTGCTTTAGTACAAGCTGGCGTAAGAGCAGCTTATATAAACAGCTCACTTACAGAAAGGCAAGTAAGGCTTGCGCTTCAAAATGCTCGAAATGGAGTTTATAAAATTATTTACATAGCACCTGAAAGGTTAGAAACATATGACTTTTTAAATTTTGCCTGTAACGCAGAAATTTCTATGCTTACAATCGATGAAGCGCACTGTATTTCGCACTGGGGGCAGGACTTTCGCCCAAGCTACATAAAGATAATTGAATTTATTGAAAAGCTGCCAAAACGTCCGATAGTTTCAGCTTTTACAGCAACGGCAACGCCAAGAGTGCGTGAAGATATAATTGATTTATTAAAACTTAAATCTCCTAAAATATTAGTAACAAGCTTTGACAGAAAAAACCTTTACTTTGAAGTTCAGCAGCCAAAGGACAAGTTTTTAACACTTACTAGGTATTTGTCTAGTAATAACGAAAAGTCAGGGGTTGTTTATTGCTCAACAAGAAACACGGTTGAGGAAGTTTGCGAAAAGCTTATATCAAGTGGATTTAACGCAACACGTTACCATGCAGGGCTATCTGACAAGGAACGGCACGACAACCAAGACGACTTTCTTTTTGATAAGGCTCAAATAATGGTTGCGACAAACGCATTTGGTATGGGAATTGACAAATCAAATGTTTCATTTGTTGTGCATTATAACATGCCAAAAAGCATAGAAAGCTACTATCAAGAAGCTGGGCGTGCTGGGCGTGACGGCGAAAACGCAGAGTGCATTTTGCTTTACAACGCCCAAGACTTGCGGACAAACCTATGGCTAATAGAAAACAGCAAGGATATAGAATACCCCGACATTGAAACAGAAAAAATGCTTAAAGAGCGTGACCGCCAACGGCTAAAAGAAATGAATCTTTACTGCAACATAACTGAGTGCTTGCGAGGATACATTTTGAACTACTTTGGTGAAGATTACAATGTCAATTGTGAAAATTGCAGCAGTTGTAACAGTTCGTTTGAAGTTGTTGACGTTACAGATGAAGCAAAAAAGATTTTGTCATGTGTATACAGAGTTAGAGAAAGATATGGCATTAAAATGATAATTGACGTGCTTCGAGGTTCTAAAAACAGTCGTATTTATGCGCTGGAGCTTAACAAACTTCCTACATTTGGTGTTAGCAATTTAAGCGAGAATATGCTGAAAAGTATAATTAGTCATTTAGTTTTGAACGACTATATTTTTACAACAAATGACGAGTATCCTATTGTAAAGCTGGGCAGCAGGGCAAACGATATTTTGCGAAACAATGCAACCGTTCATATGAAAGTTGCAAAGGCTACTGAAATTGAAATTCGACATGCAAAAGAATTAGATGCTAAAAAACCTATTGACCGCAGGCTGTTTGATAAGTTAAAAGAGCTGAGGCTTGACATTGCAAACGAACAAAAAGTTCCAGCGTTTGTTGTTTTTGCCGACAGTACACTAACCGACCTGTGTATTAAGAAGCCAAGCAGCGACAATGAACTGCTGCAAGTTTCTGGCATTGGACAAGTAAAGCTTGAAAAGTTTGGCGGAAGAATTTTAAAGACTATAAAACAATTTTTCAGCACTCACAAGGAGCAACAGCTTACTGGGGGGAACAATTTTTCTGACGAGTTGTATTTTAACGGTGTTGTTGTTTCCGACGAAGAAGTTACAATAAGCGTAATAGCTGATAGGTTAAACTGCATACAGCTTCAACACGGGCAAAAAAAGGTTACAGCCGCAAAGCTAAACGATTGGCTTGTTTCAATTGGAATGCTTTGTGTTGTAAAAAAACATGGGCAAGCTTTTAAAATTTCAACTGAAGATGGGCAGCTAAGCGGGATTACAACAAAGGAGAAGGAAGTTGGCGAAGAAACTTATTTTGTCAATTACTACAGCAGACAAGCCCAAGAAATGATTATTCGCAGGCTTGTAAAAACAGAATAAAAATGAAGGCATATCAATAAGAAACGTTGACATAAAATACACAAAGTTGTTTGGAGGTAAACGCAATGGAATTTAAAATAGAACTTGGAAAAGAAACAGACATTGACGAGTTGGAAAACCTTTATAACGACATAAATGATTATTTGGCAAGTGCAATAAATTATTCCGGCTGGAAAAAGGGAGTTTACCCTGTTAGAGAAACGGCAATTAATGGTGTGGCAGAGCAATCTCTTTATGTTGCTAGAATTGGCGGACGCATTGCAGGAACAATTATTCTTAACAACAGGCCTGAAGCTGCTTATGCAGGTGCAAAGTGGGCATTTGAATCGGATTATAGAGATGTTTTTGTTATACACACATTTGTCGTGCACCCAGACTTTTTAAAGTGTGGTGTAGGTGAGAAACTTTTAAGGTTTTCTTTTGACTTGGGGGTTGAATGTAAAAAGAAAGCAGTTAGGCTTGATGTGTATGAAAAAAATATGCCAGCTATGAAGTTATATGAAAAATGTGGGTTTAAGTATGTAGATACAGTTGACTTGGGACTGGGAGAATATGGCCTTGATTGGTTTAGGTTATATGAAAAGTTATTGTGAATGAAACTTAACAATTAGCACATATAAGTCGAAATATCTAGCCGTTTGGTTTCTTGCTGCCAATTTCATTTAAAAGCAAAGTCCTTACCATACAAATCTTTCAACAAGCCTAAGCTTTCTTGAAAGTAATTAATAAAAATTCACATCTTATAAATTATATATAAACAGTATGCAGTAAATTTTTTCAATTTACAACAAACCTGATAAACCGTCTGCCTAAATAATTGCATTTTACCTACAATTATGCTAAAATTTATGTAAACTATATTGCGGAGGTTATTGCATGGCAATTCGTTACATACCCGAACCTTTCAGAATTAAAATGGTTGAAAAAATTAAGATGACAACTAGGGAAGAGAGAGAGCAAAAAATTAAAGATGCGTACTACAACGTTTTTTATTTAAAGGGCGAAGACGTTTACATTGACCTGCTTACAGATTCGGGTACGAACGCTATGAGCAGTGACCAATGGGCAGGTGTTATGAACGGCGACGAAGCTTACGCTGGCGCAAAAAGTTATTATAAGCTTGTTGAAACAGCGCAGGACATTTTTAATTACGGCTACATACAACCTGTTCATCAAGGACGTGCTGCTGAAAAAGTTGTGTTTCCATTGTTTCTAAAAAAAGGTAAGTATGCCATTTCTAACATGTTTTTTGATACAACAAGGGCGCATGTCGAGCTTGCTGGCGGGCGTGCAATAGACTGTGTTGTGGAAGAAGCAAAAGACCCTTCCATTCGCTGCAAGTTTAAGGGCAACATGAACGTGCAAAAACTTGAACAACTTATAAACGAATATGGTGCTGAAAATATTGGCATTGTCGTAATGACTGTTACAAACAACTCGGCTGGCGGACAGCCTGTTTCAATGAAAAACATGCGTGAAGTTTCTGAAATATGCAAAAAATATAACATTCCGCTTGACATAGACGCAGCACGCTACGCTGAAAATGCTTTTTTCATTAAGCGTGACGAAGAAGGCTATGAAAATGTTTCAATCAAGGAAATTGTGCGAGAAATGTTTTCATACGGTGACATGTTTACAATGTCAGCTAAAAAAGACACAATCGTCAACATGGGTGGAATGATTGGCGTAAAAGAACCAGACAAAAATGAAGAACTTGTTCTTAAAATTAAAGCAAACTGCATAAGCTACGAAGGGTTTATTACATACGGCGGTCTTGCTGGCAGAGATTTAGAGGTATTGGCAATTGGCTTAACGGAAAGCGTAGATGAAAACTATTTGCGTTATAGAATTGGTCAGTGTGAATATTTAGCTTCACGCCTTGATGATGCTGGAATTGCATATCAATCACCTGTTGGTGGACATGGAGTTTTTGTTGATGCGGCACAAATGTTTCCGCAAATTCCTTACTACGAATTCCCTGCACAAACACTTGCAATTGAACTTTACAAAGAAGCAGGAATTCGCACTTGCGACATTGGCTCGTATATGCTTGGGAATGACCCAGACACTGGAAAGCAGCTTCGCTCCGAGTTTGAGTTTACACGGTTTGCCATTCCTAGAAGGGTTTACACACAAGCGCACATTGATGTAATGGCTGATGCGCTAATTGAAATTAAAAACAGGGCGCACAAAATTAAGCGTGGGTATAAAATTGTATGGGAACCGCCTATTCTTAGGCATTTTCAAGCTCATTTACTGCCCATTGAAGGCTAGACGAAACAAAAAAGCGGTTGGGTTTCCAGCCGCTTTAAAAAATATATTTTTTTATTTCAAAGCGTTATAAATGAAACGATAACCTTAAACAGCTTCCACAATTTTATACCCAGCAAAGCCCTATGTCCTTTGCCCATATAAAAATTCTGAAACACTTTTGCTAAAAATTAACAACACTCCTGTGCCAACTGCATATACAACATCTAAAATTAAAATCACACCCAACAAAATAGGTATCGATTCTCCTATATCAATAAAAAAATACAGCATTTGCAGCGCAAAAAATACATTTAACGCTGACCCTATAACAAATAACCACCTAACCCACCTAACTCCCCAATAAAGAGCAATGGAAAATGCAATTTGAACAATTAACTGTATAACATTAAAGCTTACAAAAACACTGCCAAGTATTTCAATAACAACATTGCTTATAGCAATTGTAGTAACTATAAGCTTGCCTCTTCTATAAAGTTTCTTCTGTTTCATTTCATAGTCGGATATAATAGAATCTTTTTCATCATCTGAAAAAGGCCTTTCGTTGTAACTCATAAAGTCCCCCATCAAAACCGTTCTATTTTGTTACATCTGTATGTACTGTACTCTTACTAATTCCAAACCTCCTAGCCGTCTCCCGTACTGTTGCGTTGCTGTCGATAATAAACTTTGCAACCTCGATGGCTCGTTCTTCAATATATGCCTTCAAGAAATTGCCCTCCTTAAATACATCGTTTCGTTTATTTATATGACACTAGTTTAATTGATATGAACATATGGACAAAGCAAATTGGGAAATGTTTAATATTTTCCCATGTTGCCACTTATCAACATACTACTTTTTTGGTGTGCTATCAATTTCTCTAATGCTAGAAATCTTTCTAACATAATTATACTTATCATTACCATCTACAGCTTCTATCCCACAAACTACCCCAAAGCTACAATACATACAAGCCGTATTTGTTCCTTTTTTAAAAGGACGAATGTCAATTTTGCCCTCAACAATATCTTTACCTATTTCAGAAATTTTTGATACGACAAAAGAACAAATTTTATCAAACTGTTCAAGCGTAGCAACCGAAGCATTTTTACCAAAGCCGCCATCTTTCAAAACGTTTACAGGTATAATTGCCGAATGTCCGCTTAGCCCTTTATCCATTTTATCGACAATTTCTTTTTCTGCAAGCACAAGCCCGCTCATTTTAAACTTTTCCAAAGCAATTTGCTCTATGCTGTTTTTACTTGCTTCATTTCCAAAATCAACATCAAGCTCAATTATGGGGTCATTTATGTTAAAATAAAAAACTCCACCAGGAAAAAGCTTTGCTTCAATATTTTTGTCACCGAAAAGTGCTTTTCCATTTTTTATTAATGCATCAAGGTATAAAAACAATTGAAGCTGGCTTCCAAAATAAATATCTGTTGGGTCAAACTTTGTTGCGCCTGTTTTGTAGTCGATTATTTTTACATATGTGTTTCCGTCAAGTGTAGTTATGTCAACTCTGTCAATACGCCCTGTAATTTTAAAAAAGCTGCTTCCGTTTATGCCAATTGTAATAGATTTAATCGGAGAAGAATCCGCAAACTGAATTTCGGAAGCAAAAGGCTCAAAGTCGCCACGCTTTATGTGCTCTGTCAAAGCCCAAATTGATTTTTTGGCAATGCGGCGCATACGCTTTGCTGTATATTTGTACTGTTCTGTGCTTAACATAACTTCGTTAGCAATGCTAGGTGCAACTTTTTCTATACATTCATCAACAAGCGAGCTAATTGTATTATGAGTAAGCTCTCTCCACGAAATACCTCTTTCGGAAGCTTCCTTCAAAAATACATCAAGCACATCGTGGAACAAATTGCCCAAGTCAACTGTCCTAACCTCATACGTTTTTCGTTCCTTAGCCTTTAAGTTGTATTGAACAAAATAAGCAAATGGACATTCAACATATTTTTGAAGCCGTGTAGTTGACGTATAAATTTCTCTGCCATAAAGGCTTCTTACTGTTTCAGTACGAAGCTTTAGTTCTTTCTTTCGCTCGTTTAAAAGCTTTTCCATTTTTAAAACCTTTTCACTGTAAGCTTTGCTGTCAGCAAACCATTTTAAAGCAAGCTTTTGCTCGTCTTCAATTTCCAAGCCTTTGTTTAGTTGCCTTATAGCTTCGCCTATTTCTTTAAACATTGGCTTTGGCAAAGTAACGCCCTTTCCAATATTATCAGCTTGTTTTTCTTCAAGCTTAGGAAACATTGCTTTTAACCTTGCAACTACCATTGAATGCCTTAAAGTCTTTCCGTCAAGTGTGCCTGTGCTGTAAGATATAACAAGTTTATATTTTGGCTTAGTAAAAGCTTTGTACAATAGAAACTGTTCTGCCTGAGAACGCCGCTTGCAGTCTGGCGCAAGCTCAATTTTAAACGAGTTAAGCGTTGCACGTTCATCATCTGTAAGCAGCCCATCATCATCATAAATTTTTGGCATAACTCCGTCATTTGCCCCAAGAACAAGCAATGCTTTAATGTTGGGAAGCCGAGTGCGGTCAATGTCGCCAACAATCACTTGGTCTTGTGATGGCGGATAAAGCCCCATGTCTGTCGCCTTAAACCCTGCTTCAAGAATTTTTGAAAGCTCTCTTAAAGTAACTTTTTCGTCGCCCAAAATTTCAACAAGCTTATCAAAAACAGCGCAAACCTTGCCCCAAATTTGGCTGTACTGCATAATTTCATAGTTGTTGTGAAGCTTGCTCATTTCGTTAATACGGCGTTCAAGCGTTTCTGTTACGTTAAGCCTTTCAAGCATAGCAAAAATAGCGGCTGAAAACTCTACAACAGTTCGTTTTTTTCCTGTTAGCTCCATAATTGGGCGTAAGTCGGAAATTAGCATGTCTCTAAGGCTGTGAATTTCTCCCTCGTCGTAAAGCCCATCTGTAAAGCCATACTTAAAACGTTCAAGCCCCCACTTGTAACCGCTTATGCCAAAAGCAATTGCATAATTTTCAAGCAAGTCAACTTGCTCTCTTGACATTGATGTCATTTCGGTTTTTAAAAACCGAAAAACTGCTTCATAAGAACGGTTGTATGCCGCAATGTCAACAGCAGAGCGAATTAACTCTACTAACGGGTGTGTAAGCACGTCCGTTTTTTTATCGATAAAAAAAGGTATGTTGTAAGATGTAAATATTGTTTTTATATTGCTGTCAAAATCTGATATAGAAGAAACAACTATAGCTATATCGTTGTACTTATACCTATTTTCCCTTACTAAGCTTATTATTTTATTTGCTGCATTAGTAACTTCGTCTTGCTTGCTCAAGCACTTCAAAACTTCAATGTCACCATGCGAAACATCATCTAAAAACTTTTCTTTTTTATATGAAAAATAATTTTCTTCAAGAAACTTTAGTTCAGGCGAAGCATTAAATCGGAATGTTTGTTTTAAATATAAAGGTTTTTCAACTTTAACACCTTGGTCTAAAGCAATGTCTGTAATGCGGTTTACTGTAAGCTTTGTTTCAAAAAACGGGTCCGTAATTTTTAAGTCGGCGTGTTTTTTAAGCGAGCTTTTAACCGTCAGTGCAACAGTAACAGACGAAGCAACCCCCAAAATATGCCTAATAACGTTATATTCCTGTGGTGTAAAGCCGTTAAAGCCATTTATCCAAACTTTTGCACCTTTTAAAATATCAGCTTGTTTAATTTTTTCTGGCAAAAAAGACAAAGCACTGTCAGAAGATATATACTTACTTGATACAAATTCTTTATACCGATTATAAATCAACTTTAAGTCAGAAAGCTTTAAATAGAAGCCTGTGTCTGCCTTGTTTGCAGAAAGATTTTTGCAAACCGCTTCCAAATCATCTGTTGTTACGTTGTACCTATAAAATTCAGTTATAGCTAGGGCTACATTATCAATAAACCCTTGCTTGTCAATTGACTTGTGAAAAAAAGCCAACTCTCCTTGCAGCTCCGAAACTATTTTACGAATAAGCATGTTTTTCCCCACGTCGTCAAGAAGCGTAAGGCACACTCCCCCACTTTTTCTGTAAACATGGTAAGCAAGCCGTTCAAAGCTTAAAACTTGGGCACGAATTGTTGCTTTTCCCTCCGAAAGCATTACAATGTTTTTTTCAGAAGCCATTGAAAACTGCTCTGGAACAACGTAAATAAGCGTCGTGTTGTCGCCGCTGTTATTTTTTAATTCATCTGCAATTTGGGACAGGCAAAGCGTAGTTTTGCCTGTCCCCGAACCGCCAAAAATGTAGTTTAACGTCATACTTCACCTATAAGTCTATTTTAAATTTACACTGCCTTTTTCTTTTAGTCCGTTTGAAAGGCTGTTTGCCTTAATCATTTGCTGTGAAACAGAATATAAATCATCACCAATATACAAAAGCCTCTCTACAGTTTTCCTGTAGTCACCGCCATACATACCAAACTTTAAGTAGTCCTCATCTGTTTGGTGTGTAACTGTTCCTTTTAGCCTAAAACCATTTGTTGTGTCAACATTGTAAACGTAAGCACCTTGGAAATCAAACTCTCCATATGCAAGTTCATCGCCTTTTTGGTTTTTGTTAACTTTCATAACATTTATTGGAAATGCCAAAAGCCCTTTTTCCTTTGAAAACAAAAATGCTTTGTGGTTATAAAGTGCTGGCGAGTCCGTTCCTCTGTCACCAATAATTTCTGTAAAAAGCTCTTTTGGGTTTGTAACGTCTGTTACATCAAACATTGAAAGCTTCATGCCCAAGTAATACGCATTGTCTTTTAAAACAGTGGTGTCTTTGCCAATGCCAATTAAATGGTTTTCGTCATATGGGTGCAAGTAGTTGCTGTACCCTGGTATTTTTAATGCTCCTAAAATTTTAGGGTTATACGGGTCTTTTAAATCAATTGCAAAAAGCGGGTCAACCTGTTTAAACGTAACCATGTACCCTCTGTCTCCCATGAAACGTGCCGAATAAATTCTTTCCCCTGGGGCAATGTCGGAAATTTTCCCTACTTGCTCAAGCTTTTTATCAAGCACAACAAGGTTGTTAACTTGGTTTCCCTTTGTGTCAAACGAAGTTGTTGCAACTCTTAAAAAACCTGCGTTTTCGTCCATAGAAAACTGGTTCAAAACTGTACCGTCAACTTCACCATCACCAACAAAAATAGCGTCACCGCTTGCAAATGCAAATTTATAAATTTTTGTGGTAAAGGTTTTAGCAAAGGTTACAGAGTTAGAAACTGTTCCAAAAGATGATGTTGTTTCCCTTTTTGCTAAAGGAACAGGCTGATTATAATTTACTGTTGTAATGTACAAGTTTTCTGCCGAAGCATAAATATTTTCGCTTCCACCTAAAAACGTATTTACAGCAACTTCTTTATTTGGTTTGTCAAGCTCGAAGCCTGCCACAATTGTGTACGTCTTTGCTGTAATTTCAGGGAAGTAACAAATTTCACTGTAAGGTATGCTTTTAAACGAGCTGCCTACAGCAGAATCCTTATATACTGGCTGAACGTAATCATTGTTGTTAACCATGTCAAATAAGTACGAATTTGTTACAATGTATAAAGCACTTCCAATTTTTCTTGAAGAAACATAATTACCTTGAATAGACACTTCTCTAACACGGTTAACATTTGACTTGTTTGAAATGTCATATACATATGCTGTAGTAATAGGTTTTTCCTTGTAGCTGTTTCCAATTACAATTAAGCTGTCGCCATCAACATATATTTCATTAGCATAAAAGTAGTTGTTATCATTAAATTGAATTGTATATTCAAGCTTCATGTTGTCTGCTGGCTGTGCTTTTACTACAGATATAACTCCGTCACCAGAAAAATAAATGTACTCACCGTCTGTTTTTAAGATATCGCCTTCGTCAACACCTTGCACTTGTACGTTTGTTTTTGAATAATCGGCTGATTCCTGTGCGACTGCTGTTGTATTACTAGTAATTCCTGATGCTGGCGCAGAAGTAGGTACAGCTTCTCCGAATTGAAAAGATGCTTTACCTTCATCTACTGCAAAAACAACTGGTTCTGGCTTACCTACAAGCTCAATAAGCTTTTCCCTTGTTCCAATGGTTGGAAGCGAGCTAAAGTTTTTCACTATAGACAAAAGCTTTTCTTTATCAGAGTCAGGGTTAAAAATATCTTTTACACCGCTTATAACAATTAGCTTGTTGTCGTAAAAAACATGCTTTCCTAAAGCTTGGGCAACGCTTTTTAATGGGGCATATGTTATACCCTTAATATTAATGACATCTGCATCAAGTTTTATTGCTGTTCCGTTTAACTTGACACTATTTTTACCATCAAAGCTAAACTTTTCCCCGAAAACCTCTGACAAAATGTTAACTGGTGCGTATGCTCTGTTGTTTATTATTTTTATTGTTGCATCAGTGTTGTTTTTGTCAACTGGCTTTTGCTCATTGTTTACAAACAATTTTTTACTTCCGACATAAAGAACAACAGCGTCCTTTGTTTCATCAGGCATTTTGTTTGCCGCTACTGCATTTACATTTTTTTGTTGAACAATTAAGGCTGTACAAATTGCTACAACTGCTAAAAATACAAAATACTTTTTGTTAGTCAATTTAAACCCTCCTTGATTATCATTTTAAAATCTTTTATTCTAAAACGAAATAATCAAGCTATTGTTCCATACCTTTAGAAATTAAAGTTACATACTTATACTTAATTCCGCTTTTTTCGTCAGTAATTGTTTCCGACTTTTCTATTTCAACATAATTTTCACAATTTAACTTTGGAAAAAATGTATCTGCTTCAAAACTACCTTCAACGAGGGTTAAGTAAAGCTTTTTACAATAAGGAATTGCCTTTTCAAAAATTGAAGCACCGCCAATTATAAAAGTTTCTTCCTCTTTTTTGGAGTAAGCTTCAAGCGTACCATAAAGGTCGTTTGTTATTAAAACATTCTCATCATTAATGAAAAAATCCTTTGAGTTTGTTATGACAACATGCTTACGATTCGGCAAAACATGCGGTAGTGACTCAAACGTTTTGCGCCCCATAATAATTGTTTTGCCGCTTGTTATTTGGGCAAAACGCTTTAAATCCTCTGTAAGCCACCACGGCATGAAACCATTTTTTCCTATTGCGTAGTTTTCAGCAAAAGAAACAATTATCGAAAGCATTGAAATAAAACCTCCACTTTTGCAACATAGTTTTACTTTTAGTCAAAATACATGCAATTACTGTTTCATACATAATAATATTATTTTACACTTATTTCAAGGTGTAAATAAAAAAGCCGACATTAGCAACTTTGCTAATATCGGCAATAAACTATTACATCACTATACCACTTTTCTAACCCAACCAAATTTATCCTCTGCTCTACCGCTTTGAATAGAAGTCAACTCATCATATACACGCCGAGAAAATTCCCCTGTTTCACCGTTTCCAACATTTATCTGGTTGCCACGCCAGCTTAAAGCCCCTACAGGTGTAATAACTGCTGCTGTTCCAGAACCAAAAATTTCTTCAAGTGTTCCGTTTTCATGTGCTTCATAAACTTCTTCAACGCTTATTCGTCTTTCTGTTACAGTTATTCCCCAGCTTTTAGCAAGTTGAATTACAGAATCTCTCGTTACACCTGCCAAAATACTTCCACCAAGAGCAGGTGTAATTAATTCGCCGTTTATTTTAAAGAACACGTTCATTGTTCCGACTTCTTCGATATACTTTCTATCAATTCCGTCAAGCCAAAGAACTTGCGAGAACCCTTCTTGCTTCGCTTTGTACTGCCCTTTTAAGCTTGCGGCATAATTTGCAGCAGCCTTTGTAAATCCAATGCCACCTTTTACAGCCCTGACGAACTCGTCTTCTATATAAATTTTAACTGGGCTAAGCCCTGATGAATAGTATGGCCCTACAGGCGACAAAATGATAATAAACTTATAGGAAAGTGAAATTCGAACGCCCAAACAACCTTCAGTTGCAATTGTAAACGGACGAATGTACAAAGAAGTGTCTTGCAATGATGGAACCCAATCTTTTTCAATTTCAATAAGCTTTGTAAGTGCTGCAACAGCAAAGTTTACATCAATGTGAGGAATACACAGCCGCTCGTCTGATGTGTTTAAACGCTCAAAGTTTTTTTCTGGCCTAAAAAGCGTAACGCTGCCTGCTTCGTTTTTATATGCTTTAAGCCCTTCAAAAACAGCCTGCCCATAATGGAAAACCATAGCCGAAGGCTCTATCGTAATTGGTGCATAAGGAACAATGCGTGGGTCGTGCCAGCCCATGCCTTCATCATAGTCCATTACAAACATATGGTCAGTAAAAAGCTTGCCAAACACAAGGTTGCTCCAATCTGGCTTTTCCTTGGGCTTATCCGTTAGTGTAATTTTAATGTCCTCAATACCTAGTTCCCCTGTTAGTTCCCCTTTAATTTCACTCATTGAAATTCTCCTTCCTAAATTGAAACACATAAATAAGTATAAACTAAAACAATTATGATATATTTATTTAGACATGCTTAAACATTAACACATGTCATAGTAATCCAATAATATATCTTTTATGAAATTTTGGTACATGCAAGTTTAAATAATATAAAAAACTAACAAAACTTTATTCATTTTTAACTCATATATATAGTATATCACCAAATTAAAAACTTGTCACTAAAAATTTAAAGTATATTAATATTTTTTTGTAGCACTTGTTTTCATTTCATAATGGTGGTAACATTATATATAAAAATTTCATTGTTTTCTATAATGTATAAAAAAGTATAACAAAATTGGAGGATATTTATGGGCGACATTTTTAAAGAACAAATTGTTAAAAGAAAGCGTAGTTCAAAAGACAAGCTGTCAATGTTTGGTATTATTTTGGGATTAGTTTTAGCTTCTTTAGCAGCGTTTCTAATTCCTGTTGTAAACATGTTAGCGCCAGTTATTGCCGCTGTTCTTTTTTTCGCTGGCAGGTACATATTAACATTTTTTGATGTTGAGTACGAATACATTTTTACAAACGGAGATCTTGACATTGATGCAATTTACAACAAAAAAAGAAGAAAACGTGTTTTTTCTGGAAGCATTAAGTCTGTAGATTCTTTTGCCCGTGTAAAACCAAACCAGCCTAAAAAGGCAAATGGTGTTTCTGTTAAAGATTGTTCCAGCGGTGAAGTTTCAGACAAAACATACTCTTTTATTACAACTGTTAAAGGAAAGAAAACTCAAATTATTATAGAACCAAACGAAACGCTTTTTACAGCGTTTTTAGCATACGTTCCTGCATTAAGGCTTGTAAAATAGGAGATTAAGAATAAGATGAATAGAAACAGAACAAAGGTGGTTTCTGTTGGCAATGTTAAAGTTGGTGGCGGAAACCCTGTTTTAATACAATCAATGAACAACACAGACACTCGTGACGTAAACGCAACTGTCGCACAAATTAAAAAGCTTGAAGAAGCTGGCTGCGAAATTACCCGTGTTGCAGTTTTAGACATGGAAGCCGCCGAAGCTATAAAAGAAATTAAAAAACAAATTACTATTCCGCTTGTGGCTGACATACATTTTGACTATAGGCTTGCGTTAAAAGCAATTGAAGGCGGTGTTGACAAGCTTAGAATAAACCCTGGAAACATTGGTGACAGGGAAAGAATTAAACAAGTTGTACAAGCCGCAAAGGCACATGAAATTCCAATTAGAATTGGTGTAAACTCTGGCTCACTTGAAAAAGATATTTTGGAAAAGCATGGGCATGTTACGGCTAATGGGCTTGTAGAAAGCGCACTTCGCCATGTTGAAATTCTTGAGGAATTTAATTTTTTTAATACGTTAATTTCGATTAAAGCTTCAAATGTGAAAATGACTATTGAAGCTTATAAGCTTGTTTCAGAAAAAGTTGACTATCCTTTGCATGTGGGAATTACAGAAGCCGGAACAGTTTACGGCGGTTCTATAAAATCTGCCGTTTGTTTGGGCGCAATTCTTTCGCAAGGTATCGGCGACACAATTCGTGTTTCATTGACAGGCGACCCTGTTGAGGAAGTTCGCTGTGGAAAAGAAATTTTAAAGTCGCTTGAATTAAGAAGCTTTGGAGCAAAGCTTGTTTCATGCCCTACATGCGGACGTACAGAAATCAACTTAATTCAGCTTGCAGAGCGCATTGAAAAACATTTAGCCACAGTAAACAAGGACATAACAGTAGCTGTAATGGGTTGCGCCGTAAACGGCCCTGGAGAAGCAAGAGAAGCTGACATCGGCGTAGCTGGTGGAAAAGGCGTAGGGCTTATATTTAGAAAAGGTGAAATTATTAAAAAAGTAACTGAAGATGAATTGTTTTCTAGTTTAGTAGAAGAAATTGAGAAATATTAAATTGGTTTGGTGATGAAATGAGCAATGCTCTATTTTGTGACGTTTTTGAGAAAATTAGGTTAAGCGAAAAAGTTAAAAAAAGCTGTGACAACGCTGTAGTAAACGAAATTGTAATAGATAGGCATACAAAAGCTATGTGTATCTCTCTTGCTATGCCCAAAATTATAGATGAGTCGGTGTTGGACGAGCTTCGTCACAGGCTTTTGACAGAGCTTTCTGGAATTACAGACATTTCTTTCGACGTTTCCTACAACGTTTCAGAATTTGAGCAGACACAGCTTTTAAAAGCATACTGGTCAAACGTTTTGTACATGGTAAAAAGCATAAGCCCTGTTTGCCACAAGCTGCTTGAAGGTGCAAAATGGTACGTTGAGGGCGACAGCTTGGTCATTCCATTAAGCAATAACGGTCTTTTCTTGTTTTCCAAAAAAGAAATTGGCAAAAAAATTGAAAGCTTAATAAACAAAAGAATTGGTGCTTCTCTTTTCGTTACTTACAAAAAAGAAGCAAGTAAAAAAGATTCTGAAAAACAGTTGGAAAGTAAACGTGAAGCAAGGAAAAACGAAATTATTAGCTCTGCAATTGCAGCACTCCCCTATTCTGTAAATGAAACTTCAGAAAACAATGCAACCGACCAAAAGCCGCAAATCCAAACGCAAAAAAAGGTTGTACAGTTTAAAGGTGGCGGTGGCTCTCGAAAAGGTGTCAAAATTGTTTCTGAAATAAAAGGGGACACTTTGCCGCTTGCTACAGGCTTTGAAGAAACTGAGGAAATTGTCGTTTCAGGTGAAATTTTTTCTGTTGAAACTCGTGAAACTAGAAGTGGACGTTACCTAATAACTTTTGATATATCGGACAAAACAAGCTCTATTACTATTAAGCTTTTTTTAAAAAAGGACGATTATACAGAAGAGTATATAAATTTACTTAAAAATGGAAACTATATAACAGTAAAAGGCAAAGTTCAATACGACGACTTTTCAAAAGAGCTTAACATTATGGCGTTTGAGCTTTCGCAAGGCGAAAAACCTAATGGCCGAATGGACAATGCCGAAGAAAAGCGTGTCGAGCTTCATCTGCACACTCAAATGAGTGCAATGGACGCCATAAACTCCGCAAAGGATTACATTAACCGTGCTGCAAAGTGGGGGCATAAAGCAATTGCAATTACGGACCATGCTGTTGTTCAAGCCTTCCCAGAAGCTATGTCTGCCGCAAAAAAAGCTGGTATTAAAGTGATTTACGGCGTAGAAGCTTATTTGGTGGACGATTTAGGTGCAGTTGTAGAAAGCCCCAGAGGTCAAACACTTGACGACACTTTTGTTGTCTTTGACATTGAAACGACAGGGCTTCACAAGGAAAGTGACAAAATTATTGAAATTGGCGCTGTAAAAGTATTAAACGGTGAAATTGTAGACAAGTTTAGCACGTTTGTAAAACCAGGGCATAAAAATGTTCCAGAAGTAATAACAAAGCTTACTGGAATTACAAACTTAATGCTTAAAGATGCGCCAAACATTTCTGATGTTTTGCCTAAATTTCTTGAGTTTGTAGGTGACAGTGTTCTTGTTGCACACAATGCCAGTTTTGACGTTGGTTTTGTTGCTACTGCTGCTGACAGAAAGCTTGGAGTAAACATAAAAAACACTGTGCTTGACACTGTAGAGCTTTCAAGAACACTTTTTCCAAAGCTGTCACGCCACAAGCTGAACATTGTTTGCGAGCACTTGGGAATTAACCTTGAAAACCACCACCGTGCAATTGACGATGCAAACGCAACAGCGCAAATTTTTATTAAGTGCATAGAAATATTGAAAGAAAAAGGAATTAACCAGCTTCAAGAAATTAATGCGCTTGCAAGCAATTTGGTAGATAAAAAGAAACTACGACAACACCACGCCATTTTTTTGGTAAAAAATAAAACTGGTATGAAAAACCTGTACGAAATTGTTTCAAAAGCACATATAGATTATTTTTATAAACGCCCACGTATACCAAAAAGTGAAATGCTTAAACTTCGTGAAGGGCTTATAATAGGCAGTGCGTGTGAAGCTGGCGAGCTTTATTCTGCTGTTTTGGAAAAAAAGCCAGAAGATTATATTGAAAGCATTGCTGAATTTTACGACTACTTTGAAATTCAGCCGCTTGATAACAACATGTTTTTGGTGCGTGACGGAAAAGTGGCTTCAAGAAACGAACTTGCAGAAATAAACAAAAAAATTGTCGCTCTTGGTGAAAAGTATGGAAAGCCAGTCGTTGCAACGTGTGACGTTCACTTTTTAGACGCTGAGGACGAAATTTTGCGGCGCATAATAAAGTTTGGCGAAGGCTTTAAGGACGCAGACACCCCCCTACCCCTTTTCTTTCGCACTACTGAAGAAATGTTGAAAGAGTTTTCTTACTTAGGCGAAGAAAAGGCGCATGAAGTAGTTGTAACTAGCACAAACTTAATCGCTGACATGGTAGAGGTGGTAAAGCCTGTTCCTGACGGAACTTTTCCGCCTGTTATAGAAGGCTCGGACAAAGAGCTTGAAAAGCTTACTCTTAACAGAGCTAAAGAGCTTTACGGCGACCCTTTGCCGAATGTTGTTGCTGCAAGGCTTGAAAGAGAATTGAATTCCATAATTAAAAACGGGTTTTCCGTTATGTATATTATTGCGCAAAAACTTGTACATAAGTCGCTTCAAGACGGCTATTTGGTAGGTTCTCGTGGTTCTGTTGGTTCATCACTTGTTGCGACAATGTCTGGAATAACAGAAGTAAACCCTCTTTCGCCCCACTATTTTTGCAGAAACTGCCAATATACTGACTTTGAGTCCGACTTGGTAAAGTCATTTGCTGGTGCCTCTGGCTGTGACATGCCCGACATGGCTTGCCCTGTTTGTGGCGAAATGCTTAATAAAGACGGGCACGACATTCCGTTTGAAACATTCCTAGGCTTTGACGGCGACAAAGAGCCTGATATTGACTTAAACTTTTCGGGTGAATATCAATTAAAAGCACATGCCTACACAGAGGAACTGTTTGGAACAGGCAACGTATTTAAAGCCGGAACAATTGGAACACTTGCCGACAAAACAGCATACGGCTATGTAATGAAATATTTTGAAGATAAAGGGCAAACTATGCGAGGTGCAGAAGTTAACCGCCTTAAACAAGGGTTAACTGGAATTAAAAAAACTACAGGGCAGCACCCAGGAGGGCTTATTGTTCTTCCAAAGGGGCACAGCATTTATGAGTTTTGCCCTGTTCAGCGCCCTGCAAATGATTCTACATCAAACGTAGTTACAACGCATTACGACTTCCATTCATCTATTGAAGGAAGGCTTTTAAAACTTGACATACTTGGACACGACGTACCGACAATTATACGTATGCTTCACGACATAACAGGCGTTGACCCAACTACAGTTAACATTTCAGACAAAAAAGTTTTGTCGCTTTACACGTCAATGGACGCACTCGAAGCCGACAAAACTATAATAGATAGCAAAACTGGAACGCTTGGGCTTCCCGAGTTTGGCACAAGCTTTGTTAGGCAAATGCTTCTCGACACACAGCCTTCAACATTTTCAGAGCTTGTTCGTATTTCGGGGTTGTCGCACGGAACAGACGTTTGGTACAACAACGCCTATGACTTAATTAAAGACAAAGTGGCAACGCTCAAAGAGATAATACCTACTCGTGATGACATTATGGTTTATTTAATAAACAAAGGCGTGGAAAAGCTTGCTTCCTTTAAAATAATGGAAAGTGTAAGAAAAGGAAAAGGCTTAACCGAAGAATACACCCAACTTATGCGTGAGGCAGACGTTCCCGAGTGGTACATTGAGTCGTGCAAAAAAATAAAGTACATGTTCCCAAAAGGCCATGCTGTTGCATATGTAACAATGACAATGCGTATTGGGTATTATAAAATAAATTATCCACTAAGTTTTTACGCCGCAACCTTTTCTGTTAAAGCGGAAGACTTTGACTATGAAGTGATGTGTCACGGTGTAGAGCGAGCAAAAGCGGAATACACAAGAATAAGTGCAATGGGAAAAGAAATTTCCGCAAAAGAAAAAAGCACACTTACTACCCTTGAATTGGTACTGGAAATGTATGCACGTGGGCTTTCATTTGTGCCAATTGACTTGTACAGTGCAGACGTTGCAAAGTTTAAAGTAACTGATGAGGGCATAATGCCGCCATTAATTTCAATTGCAGGTTTGGGTGCTACAGCGTCGCAAAACATTGCCGCTGCAAGGGAAGAAGGCATTTTTTACACAATTGAAGAATTTAAGGAACGAACGAAAGTTAACAAAAACGTGCTAGAACTTTTAAAAAGCACAGGGATTTTGGGAGACATGCCTGAAACTATGCAGCTTTCGCTGTTTTAATGGAGGTAACAATGATAGATGTAGCAATAATCGGTGCTGGTCCTGCTGGGCTTTCTGCCGCAATAAATGTTTATAGCAGAAACAAAACAGCCGTAGTTTTTGGAAATAAAATTGAAACAAGCTGGCTTTACACTGCTGAAGAAGTGAACAACCACCTTGGAATGCCGCACCTTTCTGGCAAAGAAATGCTTGAAAAATTTGTCGAGCACGCAAAAGGCTTGGGCATTGAAATGAAGGAAGGCAGAGTTTTACAAATTTTAAATATGGGAGACTACTTTGCAATTAATTTTAACAATGAAAACTACGAGGCGAAAACAATAGTAATTGCAACTGGTGTTTCAAAAGGAAAAACAGTCGCTGGGGAAAACGACCTCTTAGGCAAAGGCGTAAGCTATTGTGCAACATGTGACGGAATGTTGTACCGTGGCAAAGACGTTGTTTTAATTGGAGAAACCGAGGAAGCCGAGGAGGACGCCGACTTTTTGGCTGAAATTTGCAGCAAAGTTTACTTTGTGCCAAGATATAAAGTTAAAGGAATTCTCTCTCACAAGCTTACTGTAATTGATAAAAAGGTTGCTTCTGTACTTGGCGGTGACTTTGTAGAAGGTGTTTCGTTTGACGACGATTCTTCCGTTTCTTGCAGCGGTGCATTTTTCATAAAGGAAGCTGTTCCAATTGGAAGCCTTATTTATGGGCTTTCTTTAAACGGAAACGCAATTGAAGTAAACAGGCTATGCGAAACAAACATAGCCGGGGTTTATGCTGCCGGTGACTGTACTGGTTGGCCACTACAATTATCAAAAGCTATTGGAGAAGGGCTTGTGGCTGCACAGCAAGCTGTTAGATATTTAAACAAAAAGCAGTACGGTAATTCTGTTTCACATGTGTGACGGAATTGCTAAATATTCAACCGTTTGACACAAAATATCAAAGGGGGATACAAATGAAAAATCAATTTAATTATAAAAGCAATAAAAAGTTAAAACTAACAATTGGCATGATTGTAAAAAATGAAGAAGCAAAGCTTCGCAGATGCCTTGAGTCTCTAAAGCCCATATTATCAAACCTTGACAGCGAGCTTATAATTGTTGATACAGGTTCAACCGACAGAACAGTAAGCATTGCAAATGAGTATGCGAATAAAGTAATAGAAACTGAATGGAAAAATGATTTTGCAGCTGCCAGAAACATGTCTGTTGCACAAGCTCAAGGTGAATGGTACATGTTCGTTGATGCCGACGAGTTTTTAGATGAAGAATGCGCAAACGAAATTGTAGCTTTCTTTAAAACAAATGAGTACAAAGGCTTTAACGGCGCAATGTTAACGCTTCGCAATTACTTTAACGCTGATAAAACCTCGTACATGGACTCTATGGTTTTGCGGTTTTCACCTATTAACGGAAAAGCTTTATTTAAAGGTAAAATACATGAATTTATTGATTATAGTGAGCCTATTAAACTTTTTAAATTTTTGGGGCATCACGACGGTTATATATTTGAAGACCAAGAAGGCAAGCAAGCAAAGCACGAACGTAACTTAAAGTTGCTGCTTGAAGAATTTGAGAGTGATAAACATAACCTTCATTTAATTTGGCATTTAACTATTCAGTATTTATTTGTTCACGATTATTATAACACAATAAAGTATACTGACATAGGCATTCAATCTCGTACGATAAATAGTAACACTTCATACCTAGTTTCGTTTTATGCAACAAAAATGCTTGCATTGTACAGGCAAAATGACTGGAACAAAATAACTGAGGTTTATGATGAGTTTAATACTTTAAAGCTTCCTGCATATTTTAGCAAAATAGACATTCACGGCTTTGCTGTTATTGCGTATACAGCTTTATGTGATTATCAAGAAGCCTACGATGCGTTTAAAAAATTTATGTCAATTTATGACGACTTTTTGAATAAAAATCATAAAACTCAGGACCTTCTTTTTAGAGAAATATATTTTGCTAAGTTAAAGTCTAGGTTAAGTACAATATTTCTTGCAGCTTCCACTTCGGCATCAGAATTGGAAAAATATGATGAAGCACTTTCCTATATTGAAATGTTCTCATATGATGTTGATGATGCCGAACATACGTTAGAAAATGAAGTTACTGCAATAAAAGTGAACATAAATGCCATAAATAACACTAAACAGTTTAATAAATTTCCTAGCCTTTATAAACTTGCAAAAGAATCTTCAAATAAAGATTTGCTTGGAATTTTAGCAATGTATTTTGAAAGCTGCTACATGAAAAACATAAACTGTTTAGAAATTTTCACAGCATTCCATGAGGATTGTTTGCTCGGCAAAAACGAAGATGATTATTTAAAAATCTTTGAATTAAGATACTATGAAATAACATCTGATGAAAAGCTGAATGATGCAATTGCAAAGTTTTTAAGCAGAGATTTTGTAAAAAGTGCTTATATAAATGACGTTTTATACATTGCACTAAAACATGGAATTGACATTGCTCCTGTGCTTAGAGAAATTGACATTCAAGATATAGCTTCTTATGTAGGCGTTATCTTCCATAAGTATCCTAAAATTTCGTTATCTATAAAAAGTTACATTGAAAGCCAAACAGATGAATTTTGGAACACTATTAAAGGGACAATTTTTGCAGCAACGCTTTTGGAACAAGCAATATTGATAATCTTTGAAAAAGGCAAAACTGACGACGAGTTCTGCTGTGACCGAAACGAGTTTATTACAATGCTTTTGATTTACGCTGAAAAGGTGTTTAGTTATGTTAAATGCGTGTATAACAGTAGCATACTTAATGATGAAGGTATTGTAAACATTTCAAAGCCCTACAGGTTTGCATATTACTTTAGCTTGGCTGAAAAACATATGGAAGCTGGCGAAAGCGAGAAATATATTTCTTATTTAAGAAAGGCAACTGATGCTTTTGAGCTAATGGAAGGCCCTGTTGGAATTTTGCTGGAAGCTTTGAGAGATAGACTTGCAGAAAAATTGGAAGCTAAAAACAAAATAAACAACGAGTTTTTCAAATATGCCGAGTCTGTAAAAGCTAACATACGCTTTTTAATTAGAAAAGGCGAACTTGATTCAGCTAGGCAGTTAATTGTTGCGTATAGGCAACTTAACCCATCTGATATTGAAATTGAAGGTATTTTAAAATTGCTGGAAGTTAATAGTTAAAAAATGCCCCCGCTAAATGCGGGGGTTTTGTTTTAGACAACTTCACTTATATCGATATATTTATATCCAAACTCCTCAATAAACTCTTTTCTACCCTTCAAGTTGTCACCTAAAAGTATTTCAAACATTTCTGTCGTCTTACTAACGTCTGAAGGCATTACTTGAATAAGCTTTCTAGTTTCTGGGTTCATTGTCGTTTGCCACATCATTTCAGGCTCATTCTCGCCAAGACCTTTTGAACGCTGAATTTTACATTTTCCAGATAACTTTTTAACAACTGAATTTTTTTCTGCATCTGTATAAGCAAAATATGTCTTTTTGCCTGCGGTAATTTCATAAAGCGGTGAATCGGCTATGTAAACCTTTTTCTTTTCAATTAGTGTGGGCACAAGCCGATAAAACATTGTTAAAAGCAGTGTTCTAATTTGAAACCCGTCAACGTCTGCATCTGTGCATATAATTATTTTGCTCCATTTAAGAGCGTCAATGTCAAACGAGCTTAAATCTTTTGAATGTTTGCCTTTTATTTCTACACCGCACCCTAAAACTCTTAAAAGGTCAGTGATAATTTCATTGTTTAAAATTTTGTCATAGTCTGCCTTTAGGCAGTTTAAAGGTTTACCACGAACAGGAATAATTGCCTGAAACTCGGCATCACGCCCAAGCTTGCACGAGCCTAAAGCCGAATCACCTTCTACAATATAAAGCTCTCGCCTGTTTACGTCCCTGCTTCGGCAATTTACAAACTTTTCCACTCGGTTGTTTATATCAATAGAGCCTGTCAGCTTTTTCTTAATACTAATTCTAGTTTTTTCTGCGGTTTCACGGCTTCTTTTGTTTACAAGCACTTGTGCTGCAATTTTGTCAGCTTCAGCCTTGTTTTCTATAAAATAAACTTCCAAACGTTTTTTCAAAAACTCTGTCATTGAGTCTTGAATGAATTTGTTTGTAATAGATTTTTTTGTTTGGTTTTCATAGCTGGTTACTGTTGAAAATGAGCTTGAAATTAAGACAAGGCTGTCCTCAATGTCGGCAAACGTAATTTTCTTTTCGTCTTTTTTGTATTGCCCTATGCTTTTTATATAGCTGTCCAAGGAGCTTACAAACGCCGAGCGAACCGCCTTGTCTGGAGAGCCGCCGTATTCAAGAAAGCTTGAATTGTGGTAATATTCAGTAACACTTTTTTCGTTATCAAAGCAAAAGCAAAGCATAAGCTTAAATTTGTATTCGGGTTTGTCCTCCCTATCACGTCCTCTTGCTTCATTTGAAAAAGTTTGAGGAGTTGTTAAATATTTGTCCCCTACTATTTCATTAATATAGCTTGAAATTCCTTCTTCATAGCAAAACTCGTAAACTTTGCCAGTTTCTTCGTCTGTCAAAACAAAAACAAGCCCTGCGTTTACAATTGCTTGCCGCTTTAAGGTTTCAAGGAAATATTCAAGCGAAACGTTTATGTCGGTAAAAACGTCTCTGTCGGGGCGCCAAGTAATTGATGAACCTGTTTCTTCTATGTCGGTTTCTTCTTTTAAAAGCCCACCAACGTTTTCACCTTTTTCAAAGCGAAGTGTATACTTAAAGCCGTCACGGAAAATTGTAACGTCCATATACTCAGAGCTGTATTGAGTTGCACAAAGCCCAAGCCCATTTAACCCAAGGCTGTACGAATAATTTTCTTCATCGTTGTTTGAAAACTTGCCGCCTGCATAAAGCTCGCAAAACACAAGCTCCCAGTTAAATTTACCTTCTGCTTCATTGTAATCTACAGGAATTCCTCTTGCATGGTCTGTAATTGTAATTGAAAAATCACTGTGCCTAATTACTTCGATTTTTTCCCCAAATCCTTCCCTTGCTTCGTCAATGCTATTTGAAAGAATTTCAAAAATAGAATGTTCACAACCACTAATGCTGTCTGAACCAAAAATAACTGAAGGGCGCTTGCGAACTCTGTCTGCACCCTTCAGCGAAGTTATGCTGTCGTTATCATATGTTTTTTGCGCTGCTTTATTCTCCATAGGTACCTCGTTCTATTTTTCAAAGTTACTTCTAATGAAAAGCTTTTGCAAATATATATAGTTCTTTAGCAACCTAAAAAGCAAGGTTACGAAAGAAACAAAAGCAATTAAGGAAACTTACTTTTAAAACCCAAAGTTTGGGCTTCAAAAGTAAGTTTAATAGCAAAAGCGTTCTCATTTTAAATATACATACTGACTTCGTTTTAGCTTAGTATTTGCCAAAGTCAGATTTATTATAAACACTACTTCCATCAGGAATTACAAGCTTGCCAGACTTTGTAAGCGGTAAACTTCTAACTGGCGCTTTCGTTTGCTTCTTGACTTCTTTTGGCATTTCATTCTTTGTATCTTGTGCTGTCTCCCTTGGTGCTGAAAGTATTGGGTTGTCGTAGCTGCTTTGGAAAACACCACCTTGACCAATGTTAACATCAGAAGCCTTTGAAACAGGTTTTGAAGGCTTGCTTGCATTTATGTTATCAACAGCCTTACCCGAATATAATGTTGGCTTTAACCCTACATCTGGCTTATCTGCTACAACAGCTTTTTTAGGCGTAGCTACAACCGTATTATTTGTTTTTGAAAAATCTTTCTTTACATCAGCAGGCTTTTGCACAATTGTGCTGGCTACTGGCTTAGGAGCTGGCTTTAACGAAGAAACATAAGGTTTAACTTTAGCTTCTGCCTTTTTTTCTGCCGTTACGTCAAATGCCAATTTCTTAGGAGCAACTACTGGTTTTACTGGTTTAGCAAATTCAGGCCTCTTTGGTTTTTCAGCAAAAGTATCTGCATGTTCAACAAAGCTTGTTAACTTAGGCTCAGAATTTACCTTTGTTGACGTAAAACCTTGAAGCTTAAACCGTGAAACCATATCTTTAAATAAGTCTGCTTGAGAAGTAAGCTCTTGCGAAGAAGACGCTTCTTCCTCGGAAGTAACAATATTACCTTTAGCAACAGACGCAATTTGCTCAATGCTACTATTAACCTTTGTAATATAAGTTTCTTGGTTCGTTGAAGAAACAGCTACTTTATCAATTAATTCAGAAATTTCATTTACTTGCCCTACAATTGATTGCAGAGTTTCTGCTGTTTTGTTTGCAATTTTTGTGCCTTCCGAAACTTTTACAACAGAGCCTTCTATTAAAGCAGTAGTTTCCCTAGCTGCATTTTGGCTTCTGTTTGCAAGGTTTCTAACCTCCTCAGCTACAACTGCAAAGCCTTTGCCGTACTGCCCTGCCCTAGCCGCTTCAACTGCTGCGTTAAGAGCAAGAAGGTTTGTTTGGAACGCTATGTCGTCTATTACCTTAACAATTTTAGAAATGTTAGCTGACGATTGGTTTATCTCGTTCATAGCGTTTTGCATGTCTTGCATTTCGGTGCTTCCCAAAGATGCACTTTCCCTAGTTGTAACAGCAAGCTCGCTTGCAATGTTTGCATTTTTCGAGTTTGTGTGTGTATGTTCGTTAATTTCTTTCATGCTCGACAAAAGTTCTTCAATTTCAGTTCCTTGGCGTGTAGCCCCCTCTGAAAGCTGAATACTAGACATAGCAATGTGCCTTGCTCCACTTGAAACAAGCTCTGCCGAAGCATTAATTTCTGAAAGAACTTCATTAAATGTTTGAATAATATTTTCAAGAGCAAATTTAATAGGCTCAAAGTCTCCGATATATTCATGGTTTATATTAATATCAAAGTTTTTGTCAGACATTTCTGTTAAAACCATTGTAATTTCTTTTATATATGAAACAAGTATTTCTACAGTGTTATTAATTGCAAGCTTCATTTTGGCAAACTCGCCTTTGTAATCGCCAACAACTTTCTTGTTCAAGTCGCCCTTAGCCATATTTTCAAAAACTGAAATAGCTTCACCTATAGGGCTTACTGTAGTTTTTAAAAGCGAATTAAGCTTGTCTGCAAGAAGCGCCCACTGGTTTTCATATTTTGATACGTCCATCTTACGCCCAAGGTCGCCGTTTTCTGCCGCCTCAAGAATTTCGTTCATATCATCTGTAAATGTAACAAAGTTGTTGCGCATTGTGTCAAGAGTGTGGTTAAGAATAGCCTTTTCACCAACAAAGCGCTTTACGCTTGTATGAAAGTCGCCCCTGCTGTAGTCTTGCATACATTTAACGGCTTCAAACGTGTCATCAACAAGGCTTCCTAAACAATTGTTAATATTTTCGCAAACTTCATAGAACGCCCCTTTAAACCTTGAAGCATCTGTTCTTGCGGTAATGTTTCCGTCGGCGTTCATTTTATTAGAAAGTGTTAAAATTTCCTTTATAAGCTCGTTAATTGTGTCAACAACTATAGCCATATTGTTAGAAAGGTTTGAAAGCTCATCTTTTCCGTTAGAGCGTAAGCTTAAATTAAGGTCACCGCTTGCAATTTTTATAGAGCTGCCAAGAAGCTCGCCAATTCTTTTGTTCAAACTGTTTGAAACAAAAAGAGCAAGCAAAACTGACACTACAAATATAATTAGTGCTAAAACAAAAATTTGAATCCTAACTGCTTCAGCGTTTTTTGTGTTTTCAGCAGAAAGCCCATAAAGCTCATTAAAAGCATTATCATGAATTTTGTTTAAAACTTCAGTAATCTGAGCTGCTAAAGGGTCTGAAACAGTGTTTTTGCTTAGTAAAGCATTAAAATTTGAGTCTTTTTGACTTATCGAATATACTTCGTCTACCGACTTAACATATTCATTGAACTTTGCTTCAACATCATTTATCAAACTACTGATTTCGGCATTGCCTGCCATACTTTTTAAATCAGAAATTTGATTTTTAATATACTGTGTTTGTTCGTCGAACCTTTTTCTTGCATCATTAAGCTTAGTTTCATCGTTGTAGTAAACAACAAACTCAATCGGCAAGGAAAGTGAGCCTTTAAAAGATTCAGATAAATTAGAAATTTTGTCAATCCTTGTACTTACAACATCAATAGACTTAGAGTACGTATCGTCGTTTCTCTTAATAAAATACAAAGAAAGAATAATAGTTGCAAAAGCTAAAACTACCACAATTAAAAATGCAGTTAAAAGTTTAGCCCTTATACGCATATTGTTAAAGAACTTCATTCCTTACCAGCTCCTTGATAAAATGTATGCTCATACATTATAATCCAAATTCAAATTATTTACAATAGAATTATTTTTAGTGGTTAAAATTCTAATAAAAATACTATAATTAAAGTAGAGTATTTTATTTAATTATGAATTTATTGTGAAATTACTAAAAACAAAACTGCAATAGAAAAAAATTTAAAAGTAACTGTGACAAACATTGAAATATGTCTTTTACTGTTGTATACTGTAGAAATGCAAATTTTGATATAGGGCAAGTTTGAAAAGAAGCTTTATCACTATTCAGTAAAAAATGATATTAATTTGAAGTGTTCAAGTAGTTTTTAAACAGCCCTTAAACAGGGTTTTTAAAATGCCAAAAAATTAACACTTGAGTAAGGGGGAATAATATTGAATGAGAAAAATTATGAGCTATTTTATTCGCTTATAGAGGAACGCAAATATCATACGCTTAAAACAATGCTTGCTGAAATGAACGAGGCAGATATAGCTGCCTTTATAGAAGAAATCCCCCCAGACAAATCAACTATTGTTTTCCGCACATTACCAAAAGAGCTTGCGGCAGAGGTTTTTGCATACATGAACCCAGACATGCAGCAGCATATTATAGCTACAATTACAGACAGAGAAATTGCGGCAATAATTGAAGATTTGTTCGTAGATGACGCTGTTGACCTTTTAGAAGAACTCCCTGCAAACGTAGTTAAACGTGTTCTAAAAAATGCAACAAATGACACAAGGGCACTTATAAACCAGTTTCTTCAATACCCTGAAAATTCGGCTGGAAGCATTATGACTGCTGAATTTGTTGACCTTCGCAAGTCAATGAAAGTTAAGGACGCAATTCTTCGTATTAGGCGAACAGGTGTTGACAAGGAAACAATTTATGTGTGCTATGTTACTGACGAAAACCGATATCTTGAAGGCGTTTTGTCTATAAAAACGCTTCTTCTTTCAAATGATGAAGAAATAATTGAAGACATAATGGACACAAACATTATATTTGTAAACACAGCTACAGACAGAGAAGATGCTGCCGCAATTTTCTCGAAATATAGCTTTGTTTCAATTCCAGTTGTTGACAACGAAAAGCGTTTGGTTGGAATTGTAACGGTTGATGATGCTGTTGATGTTATTGAGCAGGAAGCTACAGAGGACTTTGAAAAAATGGCGGCAATGCTTCCGTCTGAAAAGCCATATTTAAAAACTAGCGTTTTAGAGCTTTCCAAAAATCGTATTGCTTGGCTTTTAGTGCTAATGTTTTCTGCTACAGTTACGGGTTCTGTTATTGGAAGGTATGAAGAAGTGTTTTTACTTTTCCCATTTCTCTACCATAATGTTCCTATGCTTACAGACACTGGCGGTAATGCTGGCGCACAAAGCTCTACGCTGGTTATCCGTGGTATGGCATTAAAAGAAATTAGAATTACGGACTTTTTCAAGGTTTTCTGGAAAGAGTTTAGAGTAAGTATTTTAGTTGGTGCTGTTTTATCTATAGCAAACTATATTAGGCTCATTATTATGTACCCTGACAAAAAACTTGCTTCTCTTACTGTAGTTTTAAGCCTTTTTGCAACAGTAGTTGTCGCAAAAACTATCGGTGGGCTATTACCAATGGGTGCAAAAATGATTAAAGCGGACCCTGCCCTAATGGCATCACCTATTATTACAACAGTTGTTGACGCAGTTTCTTTAATTATTTATGTAAACATTGCAAAAGCAATTTTAGGAATTTAATTTTATTTTGTGTTTAAAAATTCTTGCTCATGTACAATAAAAGTACGTGGACAAGAATTTTTTTGTTATTTTTTTACCAATTACTTAAATTTTCCTTGTGCTTTGTTTAAAAAAAGTTTAAAATATGATTACAGTGTGTATTGTAGCAGTTCTGTGATATCGTTAAAAAAATGGGGTTGCTATAATTACAACTTTATTACTTAATTGATAAGCTTAAATTGAATATATTATAAAAAAGTGCAACAAGTACAAGAACGCAGGTGATTTTATTGGATATATTAATAAAAGGCGGTCGAATTATCGACCCAAAAGCAAACGTAGATAAAATAGCAGATATTTTAGTTGAAGAAGGCATTGTTAAAAAGATTGGGGAAGACCTTTCCTGTGCCACAGCAACAGTAATTGATGCAAAAGGGCTGTGGGTTGCCCCTGGTTTCATTGACCTGCACGTGCACTTGCGTGAGCCAGGCTACACACATAAAGAAACAATTGCATCTGGCGTGTGCGCTGCTGTTCATGGCGGCTTTACAACCGTTTGCTGTATGCCAAATACAAAGCCTGTAGCCGACAACAACAGCACAATTTCATACATTATTAATCTTGCAAAAAAAGAAGGTATGGCGAAAGTTTTTCCAATTGGAAGCATTACAAAAGGCATGTACGGTGAAAGGCTTTCTGACATTTGCGGAATGGTGAAAGCTGGTGCTGTTGCAATTAGTGAAGATGAAAAAAGTGTCGAAGACTCAAAGCTTATGCTTGAAGCTTTGTCAATTGCTGCCGAATGTGATGTTCCAGTTTTTTCACACTGCGAAGATTTAAACATTAGCGGCGACGGTGTTATGAATGAAGGCGAAAGAAGCAGTGAGCTAGAACTTGAAGGTATTCCTTCAGCAGCCGAAGAAGTTATTATTGCACGTGATATTATCCTTTCAAGAAGTGCTGGTTCAAGGCTGCACATTTGTCATGTTAGCACAAAAGGCGGTGTACAGCTGGTTCGTGAAGCAAAAGCTCGTGGCGAAAAAGTAACTGCGGAAGTTTGCCCGCACCACTTCACTTTAACAGACGAAGACGTTGACGGAACTGACAGCAACTTTAAAATGCACCCTCCCCTTAGAACAAGGGCTGACGTCAAGGCTTTAATAGAAGGGCTTTGCGACGGAACTATTGATGTAATTGCAACAGACCACGCCCCTCACCACGAGGACGAAAAAGAAGGCGACTTTTTAACTGCTGCATATGGCATAATTGGGCTTGAAACTGCTTTTTCCATTGCATTTACAGAGCTGTATAAAAAAGGGCATCTCAATGAAATGCAGTTAATTGAAAAGTTTACAAAAAACCCAGCAGATATTTTGAAGATAAAAAGTGGAACTCTTTCTGTTGGCTCGGTTTGCGATGCCGTAATCATTGACCCAAACAAACAATATGTAGTTGACGTTTCTTCTTTTGAGTCAATGGGGAAAAACAGCCCGTTTGATGGGTGGCGTGTTTACGGAAGTATTGAATATACATTGATTGAAGGGAAAATTGCTTTCCGCAATGGAACTGAAAACAATTTTTAAATAAAACGGCTTCCCATAATTGCAGGAAGCCGTAAACTTTTTATTTTAATTTACTTTGCATTAATTTGGAGAACACCATCAACAACTGCTGTTACGTTGTTGTTGTCAAACAAGTAGTCAAAGTAAACAGCAGGAACATATGTTCTGTCGTTTACAAGCGCTGGTGCTACGCCAAAATGAACTGGCGGTAAGCCATTTGGAACTTCTCCTTCTTTCAAGTAGCTGTCGTAGCCAATTTGAATTTCTGTCCACAATCCGCCTTTACGCATTACAATTGTGCGTGTTTCACCAATCCACTCAACAGTAAAGCCCAATTGTTCAGCTACAACCTTTAAAGGTACCATTACTTCTTCATATTTTCCAAAAAGCTCTGTTTCTGCAATTGAAAGCTCTGTTCCGTTTACATAAAGCTTTGCAGTTTCTTTTAGTAAGCCAGCGTTTTTCTTAATTGAAATTTCGTTTGGTGAACCAAGAGCTGGCTCTTTAGCGTCTGCCTTTGTTTTAATAATTACAACTTTGTCTGCTGTAGCTTGTGCAGGTATACTTAATGTCATTACATCAAACCAAACAAACAGTTCGCTCCCTACCCCAATGTCTTCAATTGTTACCATTTGTTTCGTTTTAAACGGTGCTATGCTTACTGTAGGCAAAATTGTAATGAGATATTGCATGTCGTCGCTTAAAACTTTAATGCTTCCATCATTATTTTTAGTTACTTCTGAAACCTTCATATACCTTGCAACAGTTTTGTCTTTTCCAATGTTTGTTATAACAGCAATTGCACTAACTTGTGGCGGAATGCTTCTTGTCATTCTTGCTTCTGTGTATGCACAAATGTTGTCCCCTACTTTAATTGAGCTTGAAGTAGCTGGAATCCCTTGCTCGTTGTCAACAATGTAAGTGTCGGAAAAAACATTTACAGTTACATTTGGCAAAGTTAGGTCTTTTGTGTCTAAATTCATCATAAGCACGTCGCCGTCTTTTAAAAGCTCTTTAACTGTTCCTTCAATAACTAGCATAGTTTCTTGCGGTTGTGCAACAACAACGTCTGATGCCATGCTTGGCACAGAAGCCGTAAGCATTAGCCCAACACTTAAAATTGCAGATAAAATTTTCTTAGTTAACTTCATTTCTTTTCCTCCTAGTAGTCGCTTGTGAATATTTTAAAAACTCTTATAGTTACAAAACGTATTAAAAAATAAAATGTTCCGATATATCTTAAAGTGCTTTTAATAAATTAAAGCAATAAAGCAATTTGAGCTTTAAAGCCACCACATTGCGGTAAATTGGTGAACATCTTTATTCAAATTACAATAAAGCTATTGTATCCTAAAATTGTTAAATAATTCATTAAACTTAGGGCAGAGAGCAATTCAACTAACTTGAAAAAGCCCCCTGCCCCATAGATTTATTTTTCCGGTTTACACTTTCCAGTAATTTGTGAAATATGAATTTTCCGACAACTGTTACTGCAAGTGTGCGTTTAATTACATTTTCAAGCTCGCCCATGTTGTTAGTGGCATACTTTTCGCAGATTGCCTTTAGCGCCATTATTTTTTTCTTCGTCATCATTTACAAGCTCACATTTTAAAACAGCAACTGCACTTTCAAATTCTGTAGTAAATTTTTCAGGTACAAGCTTTGTATACCTAACACAGCTTACGCAAACATTGCTGTTTAGCTTTATATTATCTAGCTTTTTCCCAGAAGATGCTCAGTGAAAATAAATTGCATTATCAACTACGCAGACGAAATAGGAATACAGTAAGGCGTTCCGTCTTCATTTGTTGTAGCAAGCGTTGCGTATTCGCAATCCATACTTCAAGTGCAAAAGCAGCGTCTGTCTCTCTGTCTTTTCTTCTCAAATTATCACCTTTCCTTGCTACAAAATTTTTCCGTCAGTAGAAATTGTAACTACGTTAAAAGCTATTTCTTTTCTGCTGTTTTTAAGTGCTGTTTTTGCAGCATATTCAATTCCTCCGCAGCAAGGCACTTCCATTCTAGCAACTGTTACTGAATTTACGTCGTTCATTTTTAAAATTGCAGTAAGCTTTTCAGAATAATCACCTTCGTCTAACTTTGGACAGCCAATGATAGTAATTTTATTTTTCATAAACTCCTCGTGGAAGTTTCCGTATGAAAAAGCTGTGCAGTCTGCTGCAACTAATAAATCTGCATTGTTAAAATAAGGCGCATTTGGTGGAACAAGCTTAATTTGTACTGGCCATTGGTTTAAGTGAGTTTCTGCATACGCCGATTGCTTTGCATTTGGCAAATCATAACTTTCAATTGTTTTTAAGTTTGAACTAGGGCAACCACAAGCTGTCTCTTTTTTGCTTGCATTTTCCACGTGTGCTTTCACTGCTTCTTCGTCAAAAGCTGCTGCTTCTCTTTCTTGAAAAGTTATAGCTTCTGTTGGGCATACAGGCAAGCAGTTTCCTAAGCCGTCACAGTAGTCGTCACGAATAAGTGTGGCTTTGCCGTTTACCATAGAAATTGCTCCCTCATGGCAAGCAGTAACACACAAGCCGCAGCCGTTGCACTTGTTTTCATCTATTTTTATAATTTTTCTAATCATTGTAATTCCTCCTCATTTAATTATGATAATAATATAATTCAACAAACATTTCAAGCCTGTTGTTTTTACAACAAACGTTTAAATAAATTGTAGAAGCGAAGCATATATATGCAACTTGTTTATATTTAGCCTTAATTCTTAAAAAAATTTTAAAGTTTTTAATAATTGAACAAATCTTGAAAAGTGATATAATCCTTTAAAAGGTTTTATCAGCGTAAAAATAGTATTTTGTTTATAGTACCGGAGAACGAAAATGCAACCAAAAATTTATAGGCGTATAGAAATATTCATAAACAATAAAATTGAATTTAAAATAATTAAATGGTTTTTAACTAGGAAAGCTATGTATTTTCTGCGCTTTTTCAAATTTCTAAAAGCTGACGGCACTTTAAAGCTTATAAACTCCACCTCAAAACAAATATGCTCACTTATATCTAAATTACTGCTCAAATTCTACCCCAACATTACAAATGTACCTGCTCATTTTACTTAAATCATTTTTCTAATGTCAAATATTCAAACATCTTTTCAAAAAATTTAAATAGAAAGAAGGGTTAAAATGCACAAGCTAATTAGCGAAGGTTTAACTTTTGATGATGTTTTGCTAATTCCTGCAAAGTCAAGCGTGCTCCCAGGGAACGTTGACTTAAAAACAAGGCTTACAAAAAAGCTTGTTATAAACGCCCCTGTTATAAGCGCAGGAATGGACACAGTAACCGAGTCAAAAATGGCGATAGCCATGGCTCGAAACGGCGGCATTGGTATAATTCATAAAAACATGTCAATTGAGGAGCAAGCTTCTGAAGTTGACAGAGTTAAACGTTCAGAAAACGGGGTTATACTTGACCCAGTTTCACTAGGCAAAGACAACTACATATACGAAGCAGACGCTATTATGAGTAAATACCAAATTTCTGGAGTTCCAATAACAGAAAATGGCAAGCTTGTTGGAATAATTACAAACCGTGACTTGCGCTTTGAAACAAACTATAACAAAAGAATAAACGAAGCTATGACAAAAGACAACCTTGTAACAGCTCCTGTTGGCACTACCGTTTTGGAAGCAAAAGAAATTTTGACAAAGCACAAAATTGAAAAGCTTCCTCTTGTTGACGAACACTTTAACTTAACAGGGTTAATAACAGTTAAAGACATTGAAAAGGCAATTAAGTATCCAAACTCAGCAAAGGACAGCTTTGGAAGGCTTTTAGTAGGTGCTGCTATAGGTGTAACAGAAAACGCTTTTGACCGAATTAAAGCTTTAGTTTTGGCAAAAGTTGATGTAATTGTAGTTGACACAGCACACGGACATTCCGAAGGTGTAATAAACCTAGTTTCAAAAATTAAAGAGCATTACCCAGAAATTCAAGTTATTGCTGGCAACGTTGCAACAGCAGAAGCTACACGTGACTTAATAAGTGCTGGTGCTGACTGTGTTAAAGTTGGCATTGGCCCTGGCTCAATTTGTACAACAAGAGTTGTTGCTGGAATTGGCGTTCCTCAAATTACAGCAGTTTACAACTGTGCCGAGGAAGCAAACAAATTTGATGTGCCAGTAATTGCTGACGGCGGAATTAAGTTTTCTGGCGACATAACAAAGGCAATTGGCGCAGGAGCATGTAGCGTAATGCTTGGCGGAATACTTGCTGGCTGTGACGAAAGCCCTTCGGAAACTGAATTGTACCAAGGCAGAAAATACAAAGTTTATCGTGGCATGGGTTCGCTTGCAGCAATGCAAAAAGGCGGCGGCGACAGGTACTTCCAAAACGGAGCATCTAAGTTTGTTCCAGAAGGTGTAGAGGGCAGAATTGCTTACAAAGGCATGGTTGGCGACGTTATATACCAGCTTTTGGGCGGGCTTCGCTCTGGCATGGGTTACGTTGGAGCTTCTACCATTGAGGAGCTTAGGCAAAATGGCAGGTTTGTAAAAATAAGTGGTGCAGGCTTGCGTGAAAGCCACCCTCACGACATTCAAATTACGAAAGAAGCACCTAATTACAGCATGGGTGATTTTTAATATAAACATTTATAATAAAAGGAGGAAAAACATGCAACAATTTATAAACAATCAAATTGAAGAAATTAAACAAACGGTTGGAGACAAAAAAGTAGTTTGCGCTTTATCTGGTGGAGTTGACTCGCTTGTTTCGGCAATGCTTGTGCACAAAGCTATTGGAAGCAACTTGCACTGTGTTTTTGTCGACCACGGGCTGATGCGCCTTAACGAACCAAGAGAAGTTTGTGAAAGCTTTAAAGAGCTAGGGCTAAACATAAAATTTGTTGATGCCGAAGAAAGATTTTTAAAAAGACTTTCTGGAGTTGTAGAGCCAGAAAACAAACGCAAAATAATTGGCGAAGAATTTATTAGAGTTTTTGAGGAAGAAAGCAAAAAAATTGGCGACGTTGAATTTTTGGTTCAAGGTACAATTTACCCAGACATAGTTGAAAGCGGAACAGAAGGAAACAAGCTTGTAAAAAGCCATCACAATGTTGGCGGTCTGCCGGAGAATATGGAATTTAAAGGACTTGTCGAGCCACTTAAAACGCTTTACAAGGACGAAGTTCGAGAAGTTGGTCTTGCGCTTGGCATTCCAAGCGAGCTTATTTACCGTCAACCTTTCCCAGGCCCTGGAATTGGTGTGCGTGTTTTAGGTGAGCTTACTAAGGAAAAGCTGGACACGTTAAGGCAAGCTGATTACATTTTCCGTGAAGAAGTGAAAAACGCTGGGCTTGACAAAGAAATTTGGCAGTATTTTGCGGTGCTTACAGATGTTCGTTCCACAGGTGTGCATGATGATTCTCGTACTTATGGGTATATGGTTGCGCTTCGTGCAATTCACACAAAGGACGCTATGACTGCGAAGTTTGCACACTTGCCCTATGATGTTGTTGGAAAAGTGTCTGCTAGAATTACTAGTGAGATTTCTAATATTAATAGGGTTGTTTATGATGTTACTAATAAGCCTCCTGCTACTATAGAGTGGGAGTAAAATCAAAGCCCAAAAAACCTTTATATAAGGCTGAATATCTATCCGTGTAAATGGCAATAACCTCCATAAAAAAAGATGGAGGTAATGAAGATGAAAACATCAAAAAACATTCTTACGGACAATGAACTGGGACTAGTAAGCCTGCTAATGCAGAATTGTCAAACCACGGGAGATATTCAGTCAAAGCTCAATAAAGAATGTTCACAGCCAACCACAACTCAAATAAGCAAGTATTTTTACGCCTCTTTTGGCTCTTGCATGTTCTCTGTATAAGAAAGTATCAATACCAGTTTATAAGTATTTTTACTTAAAATCGAGATGAAATAGAAATTAGTTCTTTACTATTAAACAATATTAAAACATTTATGGCAATAAATGGAGCAAACTAAATTTCCGTGTTCAAAGCATTTCTGAATTGCAAAGTTTAAACAAAAAGTGTATACTTTTACATAAAAAGCTAGAATTTGCATAAGGAGGTTTATAACATGCTACCTCTATATTTGGCTACACTTGAAACTGAAAGCCAAAAGCAATTTATTAGAAAGATATACATAGAATACTATCCGCTTATGAAAAAGTATGCACTTAGCATTTCAAGCAATGCTTTAAATTCTGATGACATAATTAACGAAGCAATTATTAAGCTTATTGTTAAAGTTGAATTGTTGCAATCACTTTCAAGTTGCAAATTGGCTACATATATCGTTTATACAATAAAGAGTGTTGCTATAGACTTTGTTAGGTCAGCAAATAGAAAAAGCAAATGGGCTTACTATTCGTTAGATGATAACGAATCAAACATAGCAGACTCTATTAAAGATGTTACAGATAATCCTGAGCAACTGATAATTTTAAAAGAAAATTCAGTAGAAATATCAAACATACTATCTATGCTTCCTGAAATTTACAGAGATATATTACATTATAAATACACTCTTGAAATGTCGGATGCTGAAATTTCAAATATAATTGGCATAAAACCGGCAAGTGTCAGGCAGTATCTAACAAGAGCCAGAAGGAAGGCAAAGGATTTATTAACACAAAATATTTGGGCAGGTGATAAGCGTGAATAAAAATGAAGACGAAGCTTATTCTTTACAATATGAAGAGGTGCTTTTCAAGCTTATAATGAACTCTGCTTCAAAAAGTGAAGGAGAGATTTTTAACAATGAAAATGAAGAATTAAAACAACTTGAAGAGTACAGTTTATCAGAATACACTCTTAAAGAATTTAATAAAAAGCTAGAAAAACAGTTTCGTGCCAAATTTACTAATGGCTTGTTTAGCAAAACTAAAAATGCTTTTAACAAAAGTGCAGCAGTAATACTTTTAGCAACTTTAATCTCTACAGCTATTGCGTTTTCTGTAGATGCTTCAAGAATGAAAATACTTAACTTACTACTAGATGTTAATGAACAGTTTACACGCATAACATATTCTGATAATGACTCAAACAGAACTTCTCAAACTCAAAACAATGAGTTTGAAAAAAGTGAGAAGCTCAAATATTCTCCCGAGTATATACCAGAGGGCTTTTATGCAGTAAACTCTTCTGCATCTAACGGTATGAGCCTAATAAGCTATGAAAACAAACAAAAATTATTTATAAGATTTTCTGAAATGGCTCCTGAAAATGCAATAAACCTTGATACAGAAGATGCTGAACTTATAGAAAATGTAAAAATAAAATCTTTTGATGCACTGCTTGTTAAAAAGGGAAAC
>CAZBLK010000004.1:0-117781 GCA_964492715.1 uncultured Defluviitaleaceae bacterium
ACTATTCCAGTTTTGATGATGCTTTGTGTTACTGTTTTAGCTGAAGTCAACTATAATTATTTATTTTCAGCTTTAAAGCCTTCAAGCTTGTTCCTTTTGTACTCCTCAAATTTGCCTTCGTCCAAAGCATCTCTAATTTCTTCCATCATAGTATTAAAGAAATGAAGATTATGCAAAACACAAAGCCGCATTGCAAGCATTTCTTTTGCTTTGAATAAATGCCTAATGTACGCACGTGAATGTGCTTGGCACGTTGGGCAACTGCATTCAGAATCTATCGGCTTGTCGTCAAGCTCGTATTTTGCGTTCATCAAGTTTAGCTTGCCTTTGTTTGTATAAACGTGTGCGTGGCGTCCGTTTCTTGCTGGTAGAACACAATCGAAAAAGTCTATGCCACGGCTTACAGACTCTAAAATGTTTTCAGGTGTGCCTACTCCCATTAAATAAGTTGGTTTATTTAAAGGAAGGAAAGGAACAACTTCTTCCAAAATGTAGTACATCTCCTCATGGCTTTCTCCAACTGCAAGCCCACCTACAGCGTAGCCGTTTAAATCCAGCTCAGAAATTACTTTTGCGTGTTCTATACGAATGTCTTTAAACACACCACCTTGGTTTATTCCAAAAAGCATTTGCTCTTTGTTTATTGTGTCGTCAAGCGAGTTTAGTTCCTTCATTTTGCCTACACAGCGGTGAAGCCAGCGTGTTGTGCGGCTTACAGAATTTTGCATATACTCCCTTGTAGCTGGGTATGGCGCACATTCGTCAAACGCCATTGCAATTGTCGACGCTATGTTTGATTGAATTTCCATACTTTCTTCTGGACCCATAAAAATTTTTCTTCCGTCAATGTGTGAAGAAAAGTAAACGCCTTCTTCTTTAATTTTTCTTAGGTTTGCAAGTGAAAAAACTTGAAAACCGCCAGAGTCTGTAAGTATTGGGCGTTCCCACGCCATAAACTGGTGAATACCTCCAAGCTTTTTAATTACTTTGTCGCCTGGGCGCAAGTGCAAATGGTATGTGTTTGAAAGTTCAACTTGGCATTTTATGCGTACAAGGTCTTCGGCAGACAGCGCACCTTTTATTGCAGCCGCTGTTCCAACGTTCATAAAAACAGGCGTTTCAATAACACCATGAACTGTGTAAAAACGCCCACGCTTCGCCCTGCCCTCTGTTTTTAATAATTTATACATTTATGGTTATACTCCTTTTGGTTGCTTTAATTAATTTTACTCAAGCATTTATTTTACTTAATATTTAAAACAATTGCAAGTTTGTTTAAATCAAATTATAATAGTATAATTATTTGTTAAAATTCTTAAAAAGTATTTGTGAGGTAAATATGTATAATTTTATTGTAACATCAACCTTCGGGCTTGAAGCTACGCTAAAGCGTGAAGTAACACATCTGGGTTACAAAATTAACTCTGTTTCAGACGGAAGAATTGACTTTTCGGGCGGCTTAGAAGCTATTCCAAAAGCAAACCTTTGGCTTAGAAGTGCCGACAGAGTTCTTTTAAACGTGGGCGAATTTAATGCGTATACATTTGATGAGCTTTTCGAGGGAACAAAAGCCTTGCCTTGGGACACGTGGCTTCCAGAAGACGCAAAGTTTACAGTAACAGGAAAGTCTGTTAAGTCAAAGCTTTTCAGCGTTTCCGACTGTCAGGCAATTGTAAAAAAAGCTGTTGTTGAAAAGTTAAAGCAAAAATATAAAATTGAATGGTTTCAAGAAACTGGGGCAGAATACAAAATACAAGTTGCGCTTTTGAGAGATAAAGTTACGCTTACAATTGACACAACGGGCGCTGGGCTTCATAAGCGTGGCTACAGGCAACATTCCGCCGAAGCACCAATTAAAGAAACGCTTGCCTCAGCAATGATTGAGTTGACATATTTCAAAAAAGACCGTGTGCTTTTAGACCCAATGTGCGGCTCTGGAACTATCCCAATTGAAGCTGCAATGATGGCAAAAAACATTGCCCCTGGGCTAAACCGCCGCTTTGTTTCGGAAGAATGGGCTTGGCTTGACAAAAATCTTTGGCACGAAGCAAGAGATTGCGCACGTTCTTCAATTGACACTACTTCAAAAATAGAAATTTATGGCTCCGACATGGACGGAATGTCTGTTGCACTAGCACGCCACAATGCAAAAAAGGCAGGCGTAGACGACTGCATAATTTTCGAGGAAAAACCCCTTAAAGATGTTAAGCTAATGTCACATTACGGAATTGTAATTGTAAACCCACCGTATGGTGAGCGTATAGGAAGCGCAATGTCAATTGAAGAATTGTATAAAGAAATGGGCGAAAAGTTTCGTGCTGATGCAACGTGGTCGGTTTATGTCCTTACGTCTTATGAAGACTTTGAAAAGCTTTACGGTAAAAAAGCAGATGCAAAGCGTAAACTTTTTAACGGCATGATAAAAACAGACTATTATCAATTTATTGGGCCAAGACCACCAAAAGCACAGTAAACCCATGTACAAAACATGTCGAAATGACAATTAGTATACAACATTTTGACACTTAATATTGCTTTATTATTTTCAAAATATGTAATATCATATATTTTAGATATATTTGCGATTATATGTATTTAATTCGCAAATACTAAATAACTCAAAAAATAAAATGAATTATTGCACAAACTATAGCAATTCCGTTTTTAATTGACATTACTATTGTTAAGCTTTAAAAAAATTAAAGTTTAACACCGTTAGTCAAACGCCAAACGGCTAGGTGTTTGGCTTCTCCTTGTCAGCATAGTTATAAAGTGGTATTGCTGTAGTTTGCAAACTGGTATTGTATTAGAGGGGTGACACTGTGAACAAAGGAAGTCTTAAAAAAGCAATCGGCGAAAACATTCGAGAAGCCAGAATTAAAAAGGACATGTCTATAGATGAACTTTCTGAACTTTTAGAATTAAGCCCTGGCTTTGTCGGGCTTATAGAGCGTGGTCAGCGTGGGGCAACCGCATATACGCTTTATAAGCTTTCAGAAATTTTCCAAACAAAAATTGATAACTTTTTTTCTGGCTCAAGCCAACCTGTTTCTTTAAAAGAAGAAAACCCAGTAAACGTAAAACGTGAAAAAGTTCAAACAATTTTATATGGTCTAAACACTGCAGAGCTTGATTTTGTCATTGATATGATAAAAAACCTAAAGCAAATGAATGCAGCACAAACTGGCAGTGACGTGGAAGGTTCAGAAAGTTACGAAACTCATTTTTATGCAGATGCTTTGGGTGCAGACGATGACGACGATTTAGACGACTAATTTCTAAATGTTTTTATGCCTTTCCAATTTCACAATAGCGTAATTTCGCTATAGTGATTTTTAAAATGAAATTTGCTTGCCTTTTTAATTTAAGGTAATACAAAGGCGGTTCTTTTGCTGAACCGCCTTTTTTACACTTTACTTTATATTTTGGCTGTTAAAGCAATTTGGGTTTTTATAGTCACCAATCCATTTTGCGGCAAAAATAATTAGAGCTTTAACGATTTTTTGACGCAAATTGGATTGGTGAACATGTTTATTCAAATTGCGTTATCCCTTTCAGCCCTTTTTCAAATTTCACACGTGAAAGCATTACTAAATGCCCGCACTTCAGGCACTTTAAGCGAAAGTCTGCACCAGTTCTAATAATTTCCCATTCCTTGCCACCGCAAGGGTGCGGCTTTTTCATTGTTGCAATGTCACCCACCGAAAAGTCCATTTATTCACTCTCCACAACAACTCTTTTGTAAGGGTATTTTATGCCTTCTTTTTCAAACCTGTTTTTCACAAGGCGGCGTATTTCACGCTCGCACGCCCAGCTTTCACCCACTTGTGTTTCTGCCAAAATGCGAATTTTAACAGTGCTTTCGTTTAATTCAGCAACACCCAAAACTGTAGGCTCACTTAAAAGCGTTTCAATGTTTTTGTTCGCCAAAGTCATTTCATCACGCAAAATTTCAATTACTTTATCAACGTCATCTTCATAGCTTACTAAAACGTCTACAATTGCACGTTTAAACTTTTTGCTCATGTTTGTAACCATTTTTATTTCTCCGTTTGGCACAATGTGAACATCGCCCTCAAAGCTTCTTAACCTTGTAATTCTTATTCCCACTGCTTCTACAGTTCCAGTTTTGCCTTCAATTGTAACATAGTCACCTACGACAAACTGCTCCTCCATTAAAATAAAAATGCCTGCAATTATGTCTTTAACAAGGCTTTGCGCCCCAAAGCCAATTGCTATGCCAGAAACACCAGCAACCGCAAGAATTGACGTGACAGAAACGTTAAACACCGACATAATTTGGCAAAACCCAACAAAATAAATTACATACTTCGTTACACTAATTACAATTGTTGCGATTGTGTCGCCCTTTTTGCTTGCAGTCCTTTTTGTGTAACCTAGCACAACCTTTTTTATAAAAAGTTTAATTACCTTATAAACAAAAAAGTTTAGCACGACAATTAAAATAAGCTGCAAAGCTTTTGAATAAGTATCTACATCAAACAGTGCCGAACTTTTAATTTGCTCAATTAAACTAAACTCAATTAAACTAAACCCAATTGAACTAAACCCTAGCAACCAAAAATTAAAAAACATTAATTTTTTTCCTCCGTACATGCCTTATAAAAGGCATTAAAAATCTTTTCATGAACTTCGTTTCCACTACTTTTAAACAAAGCTTCTGGGTGCCATTGCACACCAACTACAAAATGTTTTGCATATGCTTCCACTGCTTCTATAACGCCGTCACTTGAAACAGCACACACTGTAAGCCCATTACCTAACCGCCCAACAGCTTGATGATGAATTGAATTAACAGAAACACTTTCATCTTCTAATATGCTAAAAAGCTTTGTTCCATTTTTTACATCAACTGAATGTACAGCTTCATGCCGCCTATCTTCAAATGAATGATTTTCTATATGCTGAATTAAGCTTCCGCCGCAAGCTACATTTAAAATTTGCTCACCACGGCAAATTGCAAGTATAGGCTTGTTTTTTTCTAACGCCATTTTGCAAAGGGCAAGCTCAAACGCATCACGCCCTTCGTTTAGCCAAGAAGCCTTTTCGTGAAGCGGCTCGTTAAAGTGCTTTGAGTGAATGTCACCACCACCTGAAAGAACTATTCCGCTTGATACCTCCAAAATTTGCTCGGCGTCTTCTATGTTGCACCCAACCATAATTGGCAAGCCGCCTGCTCTTGAAACTGCTTCACAGTACAACTTGTTTAGCCTGTAAAACTCGTTTTTGTCATCTGTAGAAGTTGTAATTGCAATTATCGGCTTCATAAAGCCCCCCATTTTTTAATGACTTGTAACTACCACCACTTATTTGTCACCCATTTTGGTAATTCAACTTCATAGTTCCAGTGCCTTTTTTGTTAATTACTTTTCAGCCATTTAGGTTGCTCTACATCTTTATTCCAATGCTTTCTAACAATACTTTTAATCAGTTTAAAATCTATAAAACCAAACACTAACATCGAACAAATAATTATAATTAAAACTATTTCTCTGCCTTCCCAAATTAAAAATGAAAATGAAATTAATGCTAATAATAAACTGTCGAAGACGTATAATTTAAACCTATCATGATTATATGCCTTAACATCAAAAATTTCATAAGGTTCAATAAACCTCGTATTAGCACGGCAAGGTGACTTCATGCTTCTTATATAAAAAGCTTGTGCAAGTGTAATTATAGAAAATATTATATAAATTACAAAATAACTCATAACTCCACCCCTTTAATTTATTATACTCCCACCCCATAAAAAAGTCCATACTCATAAATAAAGCCCCTGCTGAATAAAATTACATGAGGTGTACGCATATATAAAATAGGTGTAAGCGTGCAATAGGAGGGCTGCACATGGAAAAACAAGTAGTCGGCAGGCTAAAACGCAAAGCGGTAGCCATGCTTGAACTGCCAAAGGAAATTGTCCTTGACTTGCCGCTTGTGTCGCTTGTTGGCAACGAGGAGTTTAACATAGAAAACTATAAAAGCATTATAGAGTACACAGGGGCTTCTGTTAAAATAAACACAGCGTCGGGCATTATAAGCATTTCGGGGCGTGGGCTTTGCCTAAAGCAAATTACCTCTGAACGAATAAAGATTACTGGCTTTTTTTCAAAAATAGAGTACGGGGGATATTAATGATATTAACACTATGGAATTTTTTGCGTGGATATGTTATTATAGAAATAATGGGGGCTTATGTTGAAAGGTTTGTCAACATGGCGGCCCACAGAGGCGTTTTTATTTGGGACGCTTTAGAGAGCAACTGTGACGACGGCACAAGGCGTATTCAAATGAAAGTTTCTGTCAAGGCGTTTAAGCTTTTAAAAGGTTGCGCCAAAAAAACAGGCTGCAAAATGCGCATAGTATCAAAAATGGGCTATCCATTTTTTGCCCACCGCTACAGAAAGCGCAAGCTTCTTGTTTTTGGCTCGCTTTTCTTTTTGGCTTGCCTGTACTTCCTGTCCTCCTTTGTTTGGCTAATAGAGGTGAACGGATACGACAGAATTACAAAAGAAGAAATTTTAAATTTCAGTAGCAAATACGGCTTAAAGCTAGGTGCTTTTAAACAAAATGTAGACCCAAACGACCTTGAAAACCAGTTTTTGTCCGCCTTTACGGATATTTCTTGGATTAACATATATATTAAAGGCACAAGGGCAACAATAAACTTAACGGAAATTATTCCAAAGCAAAATAAAATTGACAAAGAAACACCTTGCAACATTGTTGCAAAAAAGAATGGGCTTATTACAAAAATTGCAACGTCGGCAGGTACACCTGCTGTAAAAATAAACGACGTTGTTGAAGCTGGCGACACGCTTGTAAAAAGTGAGGTTTTAATTTCGGAGGACGAACTTGGCAGGCGTGTAGAATATGTCCACGCTGTGTCAGAGGTTTGGGCAAAAATGTATTATGATATTAATTTTACACTGCCCTATGACTACGTTGAAAAAGAGTTTACAGGAAAGGCGAAAAAATCTTACGGCTTTATTGCGTTTGGCAAAACGTTAAACTTAGGAAACCACGACAACAAGTTTGCAAACTATGACAAAACCATTAGCCGTACACAGTTAAGCCTTACTGAAAACTATCCATTGCCGTTTATTTTTCTTTCCTACACTTACAAGGAATTTACACCTGTTGACAAACGCTACACGCCGCTTTCTGCGAGAGAGCTTGCCGACCGAATGGTAACAGGGCGAATTATTCGAGAGTTTGACTTTGAAGCTGACATTGTGGACAAGAGCATTGAATTTGTAGAAAAGGAAAATGAAATAGATGTTTATGCAAGAATTACGACAATTGAGAGAATAGACCAAGAAACAAAGCTAGAGCTTCAAGCTCCGGCAGAAAACGTTAACTTGGAACAAAACCAAATTCAGCAAGACCAAAGCACTACCCAACCTAACACAAATGAATAAGAAGCGGAGTGATTAGCATACAAACAGAAGATAATAAAAGAGAACTTACTCTTAAAAACGGAGACATTTTAAACGTGTTCGGCAAGCTTGACGAAAACATTATTAAGGTTGAAAAGGCATTTAAAGTAAACATAATAAACCGTGGCGAAAGCGTACACATTATGGGCGAAAACTCTCTAAAAGCAGAAATTGTAATGAAAAAGCTAATAGCCTTTGCTGAAAAAGGTGAACATATAACAGAGCAGCGAGTAAATTATTTAATTGATTCGGTTGACGACGCTGGCTTTGCCGAAGTGGAAAAAATAAACGACGACACAATTTGCCTTACAATTGCCGGAAAGCCTGTAAAACCAAAAACACTTGGGCAAAAGCAGTACGTTGACACTATTAGAAAAAATACTGTAACTTTAGCAATTGGCCCAGCAGGAACAGGCAAAACGTACCTTGCTATGGCAATGGCTATTACAGCATTTAAAAACAACGAGGTTGGGCGAATTATACTTACACGCCCAGCAATAGAAGCAGGCGAAAAGCTTGGCTTTCTTCCAGGCGACTTACAACAAAAAATAGACCCGTACCTTCGCCCACTTTACGACGCACTTTATGACATTATGGGTGCTGAGACTTTCCAAAAAAACATGGAAAAGGGTTCAATTGAAGTTGCTCCGCTTGCGTACATGCGTGGGCGAACACTTGACAACTCGTTTATAGTTTTGGACGAAGCTCAAAACACAACGCAAGAACAAATGAAAATGTTTTTAACACGCATGGGCTTTGGCTCTAAAGTTGTTGTAACAGGCGATGTTACACAAATTGACCTTCCAGAAGGTAAAAAGTCTGGGCTTTCTGACGCTGTTAAAAAACTAAAAAACATTGACGGCATAGGCATAAGTTATTTGTCAAACAAGGACGTTGTGCGTCACCCACTTGTGCAAAAAATAGTAAAAGCCTATGACGAGTCGACTGTGAGGGCGAGGTGAGCAAATGAAAGGCAAAACTTTCATAAGCAGTTCACGCAAAAATAATTTTATAACTTCCAATAAATCGGAGAACAAGGGCACACTAAATGCTTTTTTAATTGTAGTGGCTTTTGTTGCTACGATTTTTTGCGTTGTAATGGGGGCATTTTTACAAACAGGGTTTGACGTTCAAATTGGTGCAGTAAGCGACTATCGTATTATTGCAGAGCGGAAAATTGAAAACCGTATTGCAACAGAAAAAAACAGAAATGATGCTATAGCCGCGGCAGAAAACATTCGCCCTTTAACAAAGCGTGACCCAAGCATAAATGACAAAGTTTACGAAAAGATTACGTCTTTCTTTGGCGAAGTAACCGAATTTAGAAAAGAAAAAGCACCAATATTTAACCCTAACGAAACAACAAATAATGAAGGAGCAGGCACTGAAAACACCGACCAACTGCTTCCAACGGACACTCCTCAGCCTGTTGACCTTGGCATTTCGTTAAGCTCAAGCCTTACAGAGGTTTTGCTTACAATGGACACGCCAGTTTACAACAATCTTATGGAGCAAACTTTTGTTGCAACAGAAATTTTGCTTGAAAACGGCATTATTGAACGTGAAACCAACGTTAAAGAAGTAGATTCTAAAAGCCTTCTTTCTATTAAAGAAGAAGTTGACAAGCTTGACTTAAACTCGAGTAGCAGGGAAATTTGCTACCAAATTATAAGCGAGTTTATAGAGCCTAACATTGTTGTAGACACAGAAAAAACAGAAGCGGCCAGAGAACAGCGTGCTTCCGAGTATGAAATTGTTTACTACCTTAAAGGTGAAATGATAATTGACAAAAACCAAATTATTACAGAAGAAGCTTACCATGCAATTTTGGATTTGGGGCTTGTTAAAGGCAGTTACCGAGAAATAATTATTCCTGTAGTTGGCTTTTCGGTTATCGTTGGTTTAATTTTTTTCTCAGCAGTTTTATACATTAAAGAGTTCTACAAAACTGTGTCTAGTACACGCCGTGAAGTGCTTCTTATTTTTACGCTTTACATGGCTGCAATTTTTATGTGCTTTGCGCTTATTAATGTAAGCTATTATTACATTCCAATAATTGTTGTAACGATGCTTATTGCCGTTTTAGTTGATGAACGGCTTGCAATTATGCTAAACGTTTTTATAACAATAATTTGTGCGTTCATTTATAGAGGTGAAACTGAGTTTATTTTGTTTTTCCTTCTTTCTGGAACGTGCATTTCCCTAATTGCAAAGTATACAACCGAACGCAACAAAATTATGGTTGTTGGTTTTTTGGCAAGCCTAATAAACTTTGTTGTTATAATTGGCATTTCGTTTGTTTTTAGCCGCACATACACGACAGAAACTTTTTACACAGGTGTTTTTGCCGCTGCAACTGGTATTATTTCAGTTATTCTTGCCATTGGAAGCTTGCCAATTTGGGAAGCCGTTTTTGGCATTGTTACGCCAATTAAACTTTTGGACTTGGCAAACCCAAACAACCCTCTTTTACGGAGGCTTACAATTGAAGCACCTGGAACGTACCACCACTGCCTTATTGTTGCAAACCTTGCAGAAACTGCCGCATATGACATTGATGCAAACCCAAGCCTTGCAAGAGTTGGTGCGTACTACCATGATATCGGCAAGCTAAAATACCCAACGTACTTCTTTGAAAACAAAGTTGGAAAAAACTTGCATGACGACATGAACCCATATGAAAGTGTTCAGGTAATTACATCACACGTTGCCTATGGGCTGGAGCTTGCAGACACTTACAGGCTGCCAAGAGATGTAAAAGACATTGTTGGCCAGCACCACGGAACAACATTAATGAAATATTTTTATTATAAAGCTAAAAGCTTAAACCCAGAAATTGAAGTTGAACAAAACGACTTTAGGTACAAGTTTGAAACGCCAAAGTCTAAAGAGTCAGCAATTGTTATGCTTGCAGACACGGTTGAAGCCGCTGTTCGTTCAATGCTTCCTTCTGTAAAAAGCATTGACGAGGTTGAAACTTTTGTGCGTGAGCTTGTAAACGACAAAGTAAGTGATGGGCAATTAAACGACAGCAGTTTGACGCTTCGTGACATTGAAACAATTATTAAGTCGTTCATGCGTGTGTTTAAAGGCATGTACCACGAGCGCATTGCGTACCCTAAAGCACCTGCAAAGGGTGAGGACACACAAGACACCAATAATTCTGAAACCGAAGAAAAAGGTAGTGACGTAAGCGAAAGCGAGGAAAAAGCCAGTGAGTAAAGTTGAAACTTACGTTGATTTTGAAGCTGTTCAAAGCTTTGACGAAAGCTATGTTGAAATTATAAAATCAGTTGTGGAAAAAACCGCAGAGCTTGAAGGGTTTACGGCAAGCAGTGAAGTTTGCATAACAATAACTGACGAAACCGAAATTAAAAGGCTTAACAAAGAATATCGTGGAATAGACAAAGTTACAGACGTTTTGTCCTTTCCTCTTTCCGAAAAACCTTTGTTGGAAGACGGATACATCGCTTTGGGTGACATTATTATTTGCCTAAAAAGGGCACAGGAACAAGCGGAAGAATACTCACACAGCTTTGAACGTGAGCTTGCGTTTTTAACGGTTCACGGAATGTTGCACCTTTTCGGCTACGACCACATGCAAAGTGCAGACGAAGAAATTATGCTTAAAAAGCAGGAAGTTGTTTTAAACAGCTTGGGAATATTGCGCTAAAAATAGGAGGGAACTTTTCGATGAATTTTTTTAACAGGCTTAAACGGCTTTTATTAAAAGGCGACAATAAATATATTTTTGGCGGAATTCTAATTGGTGTTGTTGCGGCTGTTGTCTTTTTTTCCATTATTTTTATAGGTGAAGTAAAGGACACAACTGTAGCAAAAATTAGTGACCCAACAGAAACACCTATCCCTACAGCTTCCCCCACTCCTACGCCGCCACCTACACCTACCCCAGAACCTACAGAGGACATAACGGGTAAGGCAAAAAGCAAGCTAACAGGGCTTTACATTGCTGAAGAAACAGCTTCAAAACGCCCTTACGCAGTTGTTGTAAACAACATGAAAAAAGCTTTGCCACAAAGCGGAATTTCGCAAGCTTCAATTATTTATGAAGTTTTGGCAGAGGGTGACATAACAAGGCTTGTTGCAATTTTCGACGAGTTTAGCACAGAAAAGCTTGGCCCTATCCGCAGCGCAAGAGATTATTTTTTGGACTTTGCTCTTGACTCTGATGCAGTTTTTGTTCACCACGGTGGAAGCCCATCTGGGTACAGCCAAATTTCTGCCCTTAAAATAAACAACCTCGACGGAATGAGAGATGGCAACACATTTTGGCGTGACCCTGTGCGCTACAACACCCCAGCAATGATTGAGCACAGCTCATACACTGACACATCAAAAATTTTGTCGGGTGTTGCTGCAAAAGGCTACAGGACAGAGCCTCAAACAGACGAAAGCATGTTTAATTTTTATGAAAAGCCTGCTTCTCCGAAAAATGGTGAATACGCCACAGTAATTACCGTTCCATTTTCGCAAAACTACACGTCAAAATTTGTTTATGACGAAGAAACAAAGCTGTATAGCAAATTCGAGCGTGACAACAAGCACATAGACGAAGAAAACGGAGAGCAACTTACTGTTTCAAATATAATTGTACAATTTGTCGACATGCACGTAATTCAAGGTGACGAAGCTGGGCGGCGTTCCGTAAAGCTTGTTTCAAGCGGTGACGGTTATGTAATTACAAACGGCAGCTACGCAAAAATTACATGGAAAAAGACAAGCCACAACTCACCAACTGAATGGTTTGACGAAAACGGCGAAAAGCTTTCACTTAATAAAGGCAGAACTTGGGTTTGTGTTTACAATGGTGGCGTTTCATTTGAATAATAAAACCCCATGTTGTTGTACGGCTTCTTTGGAAAGAGGGGCTTTTGGGGAGACAACCTTTTTCGCCGTTTGAAAAAAAGGTTATCCCCTCAATGTCTTATTGTGTTTCATTAAAAACCTAGGAGGAACAAGTTTGATAGAAGTAAAAGACTTAGTAAAAAACTACGGCACAAACGAAGCTTTAAAATCAATTAACTTTGAAGTCGGCGACGGAGAAATTGTTGGCTTTCTCGGGGCAAACGGCGCAGGTAAAACTACCACGCTAAATATAATTTCTGGCTACATTCCACCAACAAGCGGCACTGTAACGATAAACGGCATAAACATTTTGGACGAGCCCGAAAAAGCAAAAGCACACATTGGCTACCTCCCCGACTCTCCGCCTGTTTACATGGACTTTACAGTTTCAGAGTATTTAAACTTTGTTGCCGAGCTAAAAGGCGTGCCTAAAAACGAGCGCAAAGAAGCAATTTTAAAAATAACTCAATCTGTTCAAATAGACGACGTTTTTAACAAGCTTTGCAAAACTCTTTCAAAAGGATATTTACAGCGTGTCGGTCTTGCACAAGCTTTAATTGCCAACCCAAAAGTAATAGTTTTGGACGAGCCTACAGTAGGGCTTGACCCAAAACAAATTATACAAATTCGTGATGTAATAAAGCAGCTTGGCAAAAAGCACACAGTTATTTTTAGCTCACACATTTTGTCGGAAGTAAGCGCATTGTGCGACAGGGTTATTATAATTAGCAAAGGGCAAATTGTTGCAAGCGGCACGCCCGAAAGCCTTTCAAAATCGCTTACAAACGGCAACAAAATGCTTGCTCGTGTTAAAGGCGAAGAAAGTAAAATTAAAGCTGCATTTGACGGCGTAAACGAAATTGTTTCTTTAACTTTTGAGTGCGTTGTTGAGGGCGGAACACACGACATTGTTTTAGAAGGTGCAGACGGCGCAGACATTCGTGAAACTGTGTTTAACGTGCTTGCAGAAAACAAGCTTCCGCTTTTAAACTTTAAGTCGCTTGACCTTACACTTGAAGAAATATTTTTACAGCTTACAGACTCTACCCCACAAGCTTTGCTTGATGAAACAGAAGGTGGCTTAGACACTGTAGCCATCAACGGAGGTTCAAACAAAAATGACGACAATAATTAAAAAGGAGCTTCGTTCCTATTTTGTTACAATGTCTGGGTACATTTTTATTGGACTTTATGTACTTGCAACTGCAATTTATTTTAGCGTTGCAAACGTTCTAAGCCTTTACCCCGACTATAGCATTACACTTTCGGTTTCAAATGTTTTGTTTTTAATTTTAATTCCAGTTTTAACAATGGGGCTTTTTGCAGACGAAGCCAAAAACAAAACTGACCGACTGCTTTTTACTTCTCCGCTTAAAATAAACCAAATTATAATTGGCAAGTTTTTGTCGGCTTTTATTTTGCTTTTAATAGCAGTTTTAGTTACGGCAATTTTTCCTTTGGCACTTTCTGCTTACGGCGAAATTCCCATAACGAAAATTGTTGGCTCGTATATAGGCGTAGTGTTCCTTGGCTGCACTTTTATATCTGTAGGGCTTTTTGTTTCGGTGCTTTCTGGCAGCCAAATTGTCGCTGCAATTTCCACGTTTGCAACGCTTTTTTCCTTCTACTTGTTTGATGCAATTGTTTCTGTGCTTCCTTCAAGCAGAATTTCGTCACTTGTGTTTGTTTGTGTTGTAATTGTTTTTTTAGCTATGTACTTTTACAGTGCTACCAAAAACCAGTATGTTGCAATTGGTGTTACAGCCGTGTGCTCGTTTGGTGCAGGCATTGCATTCTTCTCAGCACCATCACTTTATGAGGGGCTTATGGGCAAAGTTTTTGGCTGGTTTTCTGTCATGAAGCGTTTTTACGGCTTTACAAGTGGTGTGCTTTATGTCAGTGACATTGTTTATTACATCACCTTTTCGCTTGCGTTTATCTTCCTAACTATCCATGTTATGGAAAGTAGACGTCGTCATTCGCTTTAGGAGGACAGATTTTGAGTAATATAAATAATTCAATAAAAGCTGCAAAAACAAAAAGGCTGAAACTTGGCTTATATCAAAGCTTTTCACTAATTTTTGTAATAGCGTTGTTAATTGGAATAAACGTTGCCGTTTCAAACTTAAATTTAAGCTTTGACTTAACGGTAAACAAAAAATTTACTTTGTCAACTACTACGCTTAACTTAATTAAAACAATAGAAAGCAAAGTTGCAATTTATCCGCTGTTTTCGGATGATATAACAGGCTTAGACATTGACACGGTTAAAGAGCTTTTAAACCAATATAAAGTTAATTCAAGCAATATTACAGTAGAATATAAAGACCCAAACACATACCCTACTTTTATAGAAGGATATTCAAAGCTTGGTGCTGCGCCTCAATACGGCGGAATTATAGTTGAAAGCGATAAGCGTTTTACTGTAATAAACCCAGGCGACATTATAATTACACAGTACGACTACCAAACATACGAGCAGTACACAATGGTTGACGTTGAGGCACAAGTTACAAATGCAATTTCGTATGTTAATGAAGAAAACACAGCTGTTGTTTACTCTTTAACAGGGCATAACGAGCTTTTACTTTCAGATGCTATGCAAAGTAAAATTGCCCTTTCAAACTATGACTTAAAAGAGCTTAACCTGCTTACAAGCGGCGAAATTCCTGTCGACTGTGAAGTTTTAGTTTTGTCGTCACCACAGCGTGACTACTCGTCAGAAGAAGCCCAAATGATTTCAGACTATTTGTCAAGCGGCGGACGAGCTTTAGTTTTTGCTGATGCTGGGCTTCAAGCAGAAAACTTTAGTAGCATACTAAATAATTACGGTGTATCAATAAACGATGCAGTAATTGTAGAGGGCAACGGGGAATACTACTTACCAAACAGCAGCCCTTTAAGCCTTTTGCCCCAATTTACTTACAACGAAATTGCAACAGCGTTGAAAGAAAAAAACGTTTACACACTGGTTCCTTTGGCAGCAGGTGTTAAAACAAACGAGAATATAAGAGAATCTCTTTATGTAGAGCCTGTTCTTGTTACGTCGGAAACGGCTTACGGCAAAATTAACCCAAACGCAAAAACAATTGAAAAAGAAGACGGAGACATTGACGGGCCTTTTGATGTTGCTGTAACCGTAACAGAGCAAAACAACAGCGGCAACGAAACAAAGCTTGTTGTTGTAAGCTCGTCTACAGTATTTGACGAAGGTGTAAACGATGCCATTGCAGGTGGCAACCTTGAATTTATTATAGGTTCAATAAATTGGCTGCAAGGCAAAGCTGGTTCAATTTATATTATGCCAAAAACAGAAAGCTTTACTTCGCTTTTGTTAAACAGTACGCAAGCTATTACGCTTATGGTTGCAAGCGTTGTTTTGCTTCCGTTAATTATTTTTGGTGTGGGTGCATTTGTTTGGTATAGGCGTAAAAAAAGATAATTCAATTTTAAATTAATTTCCCCTACACACGTGGGGGATTTTTTGTTATACATATTTTTTGTATAAATCAAAACAATATAATTATAAATACTGAAAGGGGAAATTTTATGTACGAAAAATTCAAACCGCAAACAGAGAAAATTGACAACGTTGATATTATGGATAAAAACATTGCAAGCACAAGTGAATGTACCGGGCTTTACCCTCGCCCACTTTGCTCGGAAAACGAGCTTGAAGCCTATGAGGCAATTTACGAGCATACACCTAGAAACAAGCGTGATATGGATAGTTTAAAGAAGGAAAGACAAACAAACGAATAGTTTTAATATTTTGCTCCTTTTTGGAAAAGTTTACATTAAACAACTAACCCAAGAAGGAGTTTTTTCTGCAACTTATAGCAATTCTAAACGACTAGGTGTTGGGTTTTTCTCTTACAGCTTAGTAATTTCAATATAAAAAGCAAGGCGTTGCCTTTAAGCAACACCTTACGCTGTATGGTTTACAATTCTACTTCAAATTATAAACCTTAGAAAACTTGTTTTCCAAATACTCCACATAATAATCAGCGTTAAGTTCCTCGCCGTTTATCGCTTTCAAAATAGTTGAAGGCTCGTAAAGCGAACCAAACTTATGAAGCTTTTCTGAAAGCCATTCCCTAATTGCATCAACATTTCCGTTTTTAATGTTACCAAAAACGTCCATGTCTTTTTGCATGTAGCTTAAAAGCTGGGCTGCATAAGCGTTGCCAAGTGAGTACGAAGGGAAGTAGCCAAACAAACCGCTCGACCAGTGAACATCTTGCAGTACACCTTCGGAGTCGTTCTTAGGAGTAACGCCCAAATATTCCTCCATTTTTTTGTTCCAAATGGAAGGCAAGTCGTTTACATCTACCTCGCCGCCAAAAATAAGCTTTTCAATTTCATACCTAACCATAATGTGCAGAGAATATGTCAGCTCGTCTGCTTCAATTCTAATTAAAGATGGGTTAACTACGTTTGCAGCTTCATAGAACATTTCTGGCGTAACATCTTTAAAGTCGTCTCCCAAAATTTCCATAAACTCGTCATATGAATTTTGCCAAAACTCATAGCTTCTGCAAATGATGTTCTCAAAGAACCTAGACTGTGACTCGTGCAACCCAAAAGACACGCCATCGCTTAAAACAGTGTCTGCAAACTCGCTTGAAATGTTTTGCTCATAAATGCCGTGTCCGCTTTCATGGGCAACGCTGAACATCGAAGAAAGGAAATTGTTTTCATAATAGTGTGTCGAAATTCTAACGTCGTTTTGTGAAATTGTAAGGCAAAATGGGTGCTCTGTTTCTGCAATCAAACCTCTGTTAAGGTCAAACCCAACCTTTTTCATAACAAGTGCCGCAATTTTCTTTTGCTTGTCAATTGAAATAGTGCGAAATGTAAAGCTGTTGTCAATTTTCTTTTCACTAGCGACAACCTTTTTCAAAAGTGGAACAATTGTTTTACGCATTTTGTCAAAGTATACGTCAAGCTTTTCCATTGTCATGCCAGGCTCATACTCGTCAAGCATCATATCGTAAGGCTTTGCATCGCTTCCCCTGTACTTTATGAGCCTTTTGTTTGTTTCTACAAGCTCCTTCAAGTATGGTGCAAACGAAGCAAAGTCGTTGTTATGCTTTGCCTTGCGCCAAACCTCGTATGCAACAGCTTGAAGTTCAAAATATTTGCGTGCTTCTTCTGCGGGAACATTTTTTGCTTCATTATACTTTTTGCTAAAAATGCGGTGCATTGCTTTTGTTTCGTCGCTAAGCGTGTTTAAATGTGGCTCAAGCGCATCTAAAAAGCCTTTCATTTCATCTGAAATTGTCATTTGGAAAGATTCTGCACCAAGTATTGACACAAGCTTTGCCCTTGACTCTTGGCCGCCCTCTGGAGGGTTTCCTGTTTGCATGTCCCAATGAAACAACGATTCAGCCATTCTGATAGCATGATAACGTTCTAGGTAGCTTTTAAAACATTTTACTGTTTCGTCGATTTGCATAATTACCTCCGTTTAAAAAAATAAAAAACTGTAGCTAAAAGCTTATCCCTAAATTAAAAATCTAGTCATTTTCCTGTCAAATTGACTTCGTGTTTGATTTAGAAAAAAGCTCTAAAGTTAAAACAGGTCAAATGAAAACATTCGACCTGTTTTGAAAGCTTTATATGAAGGCAACAGGGTTTGAACCTGTGACCCCCTGCACGTCAAGCAGGTACTCTAGCCAGCTGAGCTATGCCTCCCTAGCGAAATTATTATAACATTTGCTGGGAGGGTTGTCAAATGTTTACTTGATTTTTACATAAATAATGATATAGCACAATAAACTAATAAAAACGCCATAATTCCGTTCACAAGCTTTGCGTGTTTTGCCAAAAGCCTGCAAAACATAGAGCCAAAAAAAGCCCATGTTAATGTTGACGTAAATGCAACAAATGCAAGCAAAAATGCAAACCCAACCAAAACAAACGTTGAATCAAACACAGGAATGACAAATGTAGACATTGATGTAATTGTATATATGTAAATTTTAGGGTTTATAAACTGTAAAAACATTCCAGAGCCAAAGCTTGCTCCTTTTGTTTCCGAAACACCAATGTCAGACGAGCTTTTCCACGTTTTCCAAGCAAGATAAAGCATGTATAAAGCACCCACGGCAAGCATATAAATTTTAATTTTGGGTATAAATTGGTAAAGTGTTGCACTAAATAAAGTGCAGACAGGCATTATAATGGAAAAACCTGCCAATATTCCTAAATTGAACGGAAAGCTTTTTTTAAACCCTAGCCTTGCAGCATTGCTCATTGACATAATATTGTTTGGCCCAGGGGTAAAAGCTGTGACAAAAATGTAAATTAAAAAGGTGTAAGTATTAAACATTAGTATGCCCTCATTTTAAAGTATTTTGTTGTGTAACAGTTTAATTATAGTATTTTAATGAAAAGTTTGTCAAATGTTTACTTGGCGTAACAAAACTTCTTTAAAGGCAGCAAAGCTTAACCAAACCATCAACATCAAACCAACCGATTAAAGTGTCAATCAACTTATTTTCATTTATGTAAACAGCGCATGGAACGCTTGAAATTCCAAGCCTTCTTGCTATCCAATCTGATTTGTAAACGTCTACTCGTGTAACACCTACTACATCTTTATGTGCATTTTCAAATTGTTCAACAACAGACAGAAGCTCTCTTGATTGTTGTTCTACAGCATTAAAAAAGTAAACAAGCAAAGGCTTGCCATTGTTTAAAATTTGCTGCTCGTAAATTTCGCTTTCAGCTATATATTTTTCAACGCAATACCCAGCAATTGCACCGTCACCAACAGCAGTTGAAACTTGCTTCAAAAATTTGTCACGCACGTCACCAGCTGCAAAAACACCTTGGATATTTGTTTCCATTTTTTCGTTTGTCAACAAGTATCCGCCGTAGTTCATGTTTAAAATACCTTTAAAAATTTCTGTGTTCGGAGTATAACCAATGAACAAGAAGCAGCTATCAACTTTTACTTGGATAAGTTCGTTAGTTTTTACATTTTTAAGCACGACCTTTTCAAGGTGTATTTCTCCCTCGAAACTTTCTACTACTGTGTTCCAAACAAATTCCATTTTTGGGTTTGAAAGTGCTTGTGCTTTTGCACTTTCGTTACAATCCATTTTACCTTTGTCGTGCATTACAGAAACTATAACTTTGCTTGCAAACTTGGTTAAAAACATTCCTTCTTCAATTGCAGCATCACCGCTTCCAATTACCATTACTGTTTTGTCAGCGTTTGCCGCTGCATCACATGTTGCACAAAAAGAAATTCCTTTGACGAAAAGGTAGTTTTCTTCGTTTTTTGCTCCTGTAAGCCTTGGCTTGCAGCCGCTTGCTACAACTACGGCTTTTGCTTCATAAATTGTGCGGTAAGTTTCAACCTTCTTAACTTCGCCCTCAAGGCTTACAACTTTTACGTCAGTTAGCTTAAAATTTACGCCAAACTTTTTGGCTTGTTTATGGAAAAGCTCCATTAGTATAGTGCCTGTTGTTCCTTCTGGGAAGCCTGGGTAGTTTTCTATTTCGTTTGTATATGTTGCAAGCCCCCCAATAATTGATTTTTCTAAAACCAAAGTTTTAAGCCTTGCACGCCCACAGTAAATGCCTGCTGTAAGCCCAGCAGCACCACCACCAATTATTACTACGTCATATTGCTCTGTTTTTTTGATCAAACTTTCACCCCCAAAATTATTGGGGCAATATATAAATAACTGCCCCAAATAAGTTTTTACTTTGTTTTTTCAATGATAACTTCCCATGTTTCCTTGCCAACTTCTTCAATTTCAACGTAATGCCCATACCGTCTTGCCCATTCAGGAACACTTCTTAATGCACACTTATTGCTTATAGAAACAATTAAAGCATCACCTACTGCTATGCTAAATAGCTTTTTCTTTACCTTATCAAGTGTCACAGGGCATACATCGCCTATACAATTTAGTGTAAAATCTGCCATATTAAAAACTCCTTGTTTTTTAGTTAAAAAAATAACGTTGTTTTATTATTATGTACATTTCCCAATTTGTGTTACATAAGAAGGCTTATAGCAAAAATACCCTCTCTTGGTAAAATATCAAAAAATTAGTTTAATTCTTTTAGTCGAAATTTTGATAAATATTAAAATTTCTATTGTGTTTTATTTTTAAATAGTGTAACATTATTCAAGAACTTTACTTAATTTATTGGAGGCAGCACAATGTCACATGACAAAATTATTATAAAAGGTGCAAGAGAACATAACCTTAAAAATATAGACCTTGAAATTCCAAGAAACGAATTTGTCGTTTTCACTGGTTTGTCAGGCTCTGGCAAGTCGTCCCTTGCTTTTGACACAATTTATGCAGAAGGTCAAAGAAGATATGTCGAGTCACTCTCTGCGTATGCACGGCAGTTTTTGGGGCAAATGGAAAAGCCAGATGTTGACTTTATCGAAGGGCTTTCCCCTGCCATATCAATTGACCAAAAGACAACAAACCGTAACCCACGCTCTACTGTTGGAACAGTTACTGAAATATACGACTATTTAAGGCTGCTTTTTGCAAGGGTTGGCGTGCCGCATTGCCACAAATGCGGAAAAGAAATTAAACGCCAAACTATCGACCAAATTGTAGACCAAATTACAGAGCTTCCAGAGCGCACAAAAATACAGCTTTTAGCGCCTGTTGTGCGTGCAAGAAAAGGCGAACACACAAAGCTTTTGGACGACGCCAGAAAAAGCGGCTACGTCCGCTGCCGTGTTGACGGAATTATTTACGAGCTTACAGAAGAAATTAAGCTTGACAAAAACAAAAAGCATACAATTGAAATTGTCATCGACAGACTTATTGTAAAAGAAGGAATCGGCAAACGCCTTACGGAATCTATTGAAACTGTTATGTCTCTTTCTGGTGGCATTCTTCTTGTGCTTACGGAAGATATAGAAGGCAAAGCAGACGAAATTACTTTTAGCCAAAGCTTTTCGTGCGTTGACTGCGGTGTAAGCCTTGAAGAAGTTGAGCCACGTCTGTTTTCTTTCAATAACCCTCAAGGTGCTTGCCCCGACTGTACAGGGCTTGGTATTCAAATGAAGTTTGACCCAGAGCTTGTTGTTCCAAACGGCGACTTGTCGCTTATGGAAGGCGCAATTACAGCCCCAGGCTGGAACTCGGCTTCGTCCGATTCTAGCATGGCAAATGCACTTTTTAAGGCACTTTCAAAGCAATACGGCTTTGACATAAGCACACCGTTTAACATGCTGCCTGAAAAAATAAAGGAAATTTTATTTTACGGCACAAACGGAACAAAGCTTAACATTGAATACTTTCGTGACGGCGAAACAAAAACGTACCAATGGAGCTTTGAAGGAATTATAACTAACCTTCAAAGAAGGTACAAGGAAACTACGTCCGACTACATGAAGCAAGAATATGAAGGGTACATGACAAACATTGTTTGCCCAACATGCAAAGGAAAAAGGCTGAAGCCCGAAGTTCTTGCCGTTACAGTGAACGACAAAAACATTTCGGACATTACGACAATGACTGTCGTTTCTATACAAGAGTTTTTTAACAACTTAACACTTACTGAAACACAGCTTTTAATTGCAGAGCAAATTTTAAAGGAAATAAACGCTCGCACTGGCTTTTTGGTAGACGTTGGGCTTGATTATTTAACGCTTTCACGCTCGGCTGGCACGCTTTCCGGCGGTGAAGCACAGCGCATTAGGCTTGCTACACAAATTGGCTCTGGGCTTGTCGGCGTAGTTTACATTTTGGACGAGCCGTCAATTGGGCTTCACCAAAAGGATAATGACAAGCTCTTAAAAACGCTTCGTCATTTAAAAGATATCGGAAACACGCTAATTGTTGTAGAGCATGACCAAGACACAATTATGCAGTCTGACTTTTTGGTTGACATTGGGCCTTTTGCCGGCAGCCACGGCGGTGAAATTGTTTTTGCTGGAAAAGTTGAAGACATTATGAACTGTGAAAACTCTCTTACAGGTGCTTATTTAAGCGGACGTAAAAAAATTGAGCTTCCTGCTGAAAGAAGAAAGCCTAACGGTAAATATCTTGAGGTAAAAGGTGCAGCCGAAAACAATTTAAAAAATATAGACGTAAGTATACCCCTAAATTTGTTTACATGCGTAACAGGCGTTTCTGGTTCTGGCAAAAGCTCGCTTGTAAATGAAATTATTTACAAAAGGCTTGCAAAGGAACTTAACAGGGCAAAAACAAAACCAGGAAAACACGAATCTATTACAGGGATTGAACACCTTGACAAAATAATTGACATAGACCAGTCGCCAATTGGAAGAACGCCACGCTCTAACCCAGCCACTTACACAGGGTTGTTTGACCTTATCCGTGACGTTTTCGCCCAAACGCCAGAAGCCAAAATTCGTGGCTACCAAAAAGGACGGTTTAGCTTTAACACAAAAGGCGGACGGTGCGAAGCTTGTGCAGGCGGCGGAATTATAAAAATTGAAATGCACTTTTTGCCAGACATTTACGTTCCGTGTGAAGTTTGCGGAGGCAAAAGGTACAACAGAGAAACGCTTGAAGTTAAATATAAAGGCAAAAGCATTTCGGACGTTTTGGACATGACAATCGAAGAAGGGTTAGCATTTTTTGACAACCTTTCAAAGCTTAGGGAAAAACTGCAAACGCTTAATGATGTAGGGCTTTCCTATGTTAAGCTTGGGCAGTCGTCAACTACACTTTCTGGCGGCGAAGCACAGCGTGTAAAACTTGCAGCAGAGCTTTCAAAAAGGAACACTGGAAAAACTTTTTACGTGCTGGACGAACCTACTACAGGGCTTCACACAGCCGATGTTCACAAGCTTATTGGCATTATGCAAAGGCTTGCCGAAGGTGGAAACACTGTACTTGTTATTGAACATAACCTTGACGTAATTAAAACTGCGGATTATATTATAGATATAGGTCCAGACGGTGGGACGAGGGGTGGACAAGTTGTCGCTTGCGGAACGCCAGAAGAAGTTGCCGCAAATGAAAAGTCTTACACTGGTCTGTATTTAAAGAGTATGTTGGATGCTTAACACATTTGGTCGGGGTTGTTTAAAGCTTTAATAGCAAAACCTTGTGGCTCTGCCCCAAACCCCGCCACTTTTGAAAAAGTGGACAAAACTTTTGTTTTAAAATCTATAATTCTTCAATTAGGGGGCTGCAAATGATACTTTCGGGATTAGAAATTAAAAAACGGTTGGGAACCGACATTAACATAACTCCCTTTGACGAAAAGGCGTTAAACCCAAACAGCTACAATTTAAAGCTACACAACGAGCTTTTGGTTTACAATTCGCCTGTGCTTGACATGAAAAAACCAAACGATTTTACAGCAATTGAAATTCCTGAAAGCGGTCTTCTGCTTGAAACAGGAAAACTTTATTTAGGCAGGACAGTTGAATTTACAGAAACAAAAAACCTTGTGCCAATGCTTGAAGGGCGTTCGTCCGTTGGGCGTCTTGGGCTTTTCATTCATGTAACGGCAGGGTTCGGTGACATAGGGTTTAAAGGGTATTGGACGCTGGAAATTTTTTGCGTTCAGCCAATTATTATTTACCCATTTGTTGAAATTTGCCAAATTTATTATCACGACATAAAAGGCGAACATGTAGAGTATGTTTCGGGGAAATATCAAGGCAATTCGGGCATTCAGCCTAGCCTTTTGTACAAGGATTTTATTGGGAAGTAGGTGTGTTATGACAAGTCCGATTGCAGATTTTTTATTTTCCAAAAAACAAGTAATGGATTTCTTTGATTGTGACGATAACTATTTTATAAAGCCGATGGTTGACGCAAGCTGGAAAACTAAGGCAGAAGATGGCATGTGGTTTTTGTCATACTACGACGACGGCAAAAACAACAGCGCAGTAATCGTAAAAAATGGAAACAGGCCGCTTATTTTTAAGCGAGATGAATATACTATGGTTATAGCTATTGAATGTATAAAAATAGCATTTATTTTTAAAAACTGTAACCAACAATACTAGAGCATGTTTTAAATCGCTAGAACGGATTTTTCAAACAGCTCCTAGTACAAACCTCGTAAAGCAGGTGATTTTATGCAAGACGATTTGTTTAACGAAAGTGAATTAGATGAGCAGTACATTCTTTCTGAAAAAGAGCGCAAACCTTCGTTTTTAAGCCGCATTGTAGGTTTTTTTACCAAGCTTTTTGTTAAAAAGAAAGAGGAAACCGAACAAGTTGACTTTTCTCGTTTCAGCAGCTTTTTATATGGTTTAACCGAAGGAACGGACGTTTATGCCCAAATTGAAGAAACCGTAATTCTTTGTGACAACGCCCTTAGAACAGCACGCCAACGTGTTACGCTTGCAAAAAAAATTAAAGTAATTGACGACACACTTGCAGAGCTTGAATGTTTTAACCGTTTGACCGAAGACGAAACGAAAAAGCTTAAAAACATGCTTGAAAGTTTTGTCGCTTTAACGAAGGAAAGAAACGTGCTTTTGTACCAGCTTACAAGCTTCGACCGTGCGCTTGGCTACATGGTAGACCTTGTGGACGATGCTGAAAACGCCATGCCACAAATTTTGAATGCCGAGAAAAACCAGCGCATTTTCCGCCAAGACATAGGCCAGCTTGAAGGCGAAAAGACCGACCTTGAATACGAAAGGGAAGCACTCGAAAAAGGCATTTCGTTTTTGAGCAAGTTTTCTTTGGGGTGCATTGCAGCTTTTGGGCTGTCAGCAGTTTACCTTGGTTATACATTCATTTTGGACAAAGGAAGCATTTTCATTCCAACGACTGTTATTGTGCTTTTAACTATAGCTGTTGCTACGTTGATTTACGTTTTTAGAAAGAGAATGGTTTTTGAGCTTACAATGAACATTAGAAAACAGCGGCGGTTGGTTGAAATGCTTAACAAAAAGTCGGTAGTTTATGCTTACTACACAAACTACCTTCGCTTCGTTTACAAAAAATATAAGGTAACAAATTCGTCAATGCTTCGCACCACAATTAACGACTTCGAGCACTACAAGCACATTACTTCAAGGATTGACTCTATAAGAAGCATATTGTACGAAACAGAAGCACGAATTGAAGCTTTCCTCAAACAGAAGAAAATTGTAAACGTTAAAACTACGCTTGAGCAGTTTGCAAAAACTATAAACGTTGAAGATAAGCGTGAATATTATAATGAACTTATAGAAAAAAAGGCGGCTTTTGAAGCCGAGCTTTTGGCACTTGACCAAACCAACGCAGAACTTTTTGAAAAAATTGAGGAAAACAACAAAAATGACATTTCCGAAGAAAAGCTTGTTAATACAATGATAAAAGTTTACTTTGACGAAGTTAGCAGGCTTATGCAAACTATAGATAGTAGTGATGAGCTTGAGTTTTTGGAGGAAGATGACGAGGTTCAAAACGGAAATTCTTCTATAGCTTAAAAACTATCTTGTATTTTTCCCTTTATTTGACAATGTTTAATCTAAAGGCGCATATTATCTGCCAATATGCGCCTTTTTTTATTTATAATGTAAATTTATGTATTAAAAAATTATAGACAAACTGCACATCAACTATTATAATACTTGTATTATATTAACACGGTGTGAGGGATGTCAATGCTGCCAGATGTTTTTAAAATGAAAAAGGTTTTAAAATTCTTTACTATTTTTGCAATTGTTACATTTGCACTTAGTTTACCTGTGGGTATATTTGCTCAAAATTTGCAAACTATTGCAGAAGTTAATGGTATTGATGTAATTCTGCTAATTGACACAAGCGGTTCTATGCGTGCATCGGATAAAGGGCGAAATGCAATTGAAGCGGCAAACCTCTTTATCGACATGATGGAAACAAAAAATTCTCGTGTAGGAATTATTGCGTTTAACGACAACGCAAGAGCTGTCATTGATATGACTGTTTTGAACAGCCAAGAAGACAAAGAGCTTTTGAAACAAAAAATTTCAAGCTTTGAATACGAAGGATACACAGACATTGGAATGTGGCTTAAAGAAGCTGTAGCTTCAATTCTTGGAAACGTCCGTGACAAAAACAGCCCAATGGTTTTGCTGCTTACAGACGGAAACATTGAAATTGACCCTGAAAGTAATGCAAGAACTGCTGAAGCTTCCTACAACGACATAGTCGAAGTTTTGGCAACTGTTGGGAAAAAGCTTCCTATATACACAATTGGCTTAAACTATAATGGAAATGTTGACACAGAGCTTTTAAAAACTGTTTCCGAGTCAACAGATGCAAGAAACTACATAGTAAAAGAAGCAAACAACCTTCCACAAATTTTTAACGAAATTTTTGCAGACCACATTCAATCTTCGCTTTTGGAGCTTGCTTCTTTTGTTGCAGACGGCGAAAACTACAACGAGGTGAAAATTGACATTCAAAGCGACTTTGTTGCAGAGGCAAACATAATTATGCTTTCGGAAAAAGAAGTTGCTGACGTTTTGCTTTTTAACCCTCAAGGTGTGCAAACAGAGTTTAACCATGATAAAATAAATTTTTCAAAATCTAATAAATATTCTATTATAAAAGTTATTTCACCTGAAAAAGGTGTATGGACACTTAAAGCAAAAGGTGTGAAGGGCGACAACATTCGTGTTAACCTTATTTATCAGTTTGACTTTGATGTGGAGCTTTCGGCTCAGCCGTCCAAAGACGGTTCGCCTTACGTTTTTACTGGTAGCCTTATAGTTAATGGTAAAAAAGTTTCTGATGAAACTATTTATAAAGCAACTGCCTCTACTTTGGTTGTAACAGATTCTATGGGCAACGTTTTGGAAGAGTTTCCCATGAAAGCAACAAAAGATGGGCTTGTTTGTGAGTATACGCCAACTGCTGCTTCAAACATTGAGCTTTTTATACAAACTACTGGTAAAGATTTCACCAAAAAAAGCAATATATATAAAATTGAATACGTACCAGCAGAAACGCAACAGCCTGTTCCTGTGGAAACTAAAGCACCAGAACAACCACCTTCTGCTACCCCTACCCCACCAATGCCCGAACAGGCCGCAAAACCTCTTTTTTCAACTTCGACTATTTTGCTTTTAGCCGTTACTGTTGTAATTGTCGTTTTGCTAATTGTGTTTGTAGCGTTCTACCTTAAATCAAACAAAGCAAAGGTATTTACTGGGTATATTGAAGTTAGGGCTATGGATATAAACGAAAAATATACTTCGCTTGAAACACCTAGCCTTGCTACTTATGTAAACAAAACTTCGCTTTCCGACTTTCTTTCGACAAGCCTAAAGCCAAAAACTGAGCAGGCTGTTAGAGAACTTCCTTTTAAGGTTGACAACATTTGGCTTTCGCCTGGAAATGCAGGAAATGAGTTTGTAATTAACTTGGAAAACAAGTCGGACTGCATAGTTTCTGACATCTTTGGTTTTGTAATGGAGCAAAATAAAATTATTTGGCACAAAGACCAGTCTATTGTAATTAAAGGGCGTGGTGATACAACAGGTGCTAAACTTGAAATGACTTATAGAACTGACGAAGTTTAAAACAAGAATTGCTATAGTTACGCCTTTTGGCGTAGAAATTTTAGGCAGGGGTAGCCCCCTGCCTTTAGGACTATTGTAAAGGAGAATACAAATGAAGTTAGGTGCTGATATAATAAACAACCTCAAGCTTTTAGACTATGAATACGGCGGAGGTATAACTGTTGACGACGCTAGGGTTGACACTATATCAAAGCCCATACTTATAGTAGGCCTTGGCGGAACAGGCGCAGAAGCGCTTATCCGTGTGAAAAAGTCAATAAACAAGCACTTTAAGCTTCACACAGCATCAGATGGGCGCAGGCTTGACCGCCCACTTAACATTGAATATTTAGCAATAGACTCTGATGACAATACAGAAAACTTAAAGTACGACGGCATTAGCTTTTCAAGAGAAAGCAAGGAGTTTGTGCTTTTAAACAGCTCAAACCTTACTTCAATTTACAAAAACAAAGACGCCGTTTTTAAAGCGTTCACAAGAGACTGGATTTCGGACAACTTGCGGCTTCAACAGGTGAAGCACGGCGCAGGCGGCATTAGGCAAGCTGGGCGTTTTCTTTTCTTTATAAACATGAATAATGTGCTTAGCGTTATTACCGAAAAAATAAACAGGCTTGTTACAAACAGAGAGTCTAAAGACTTGCTGTACGTTTTTATAATTGCTGGCGTTTCTGGAGGTACAGGAAGCGGAACTTTTATAGATATTCCTTACATAATTCGTAAAGTAGCAGAAGCAAAGGGCTTTGGCACAGAAAACATTGGTATGCTTTTTTTGCCCGACGTTACACTTTCTGACAACACAATAGATGGTGCTGCTGCACTAAACATAAAGGCAAACGGCTTTGCTGGGCTTAAAGAGCTTGACTATTTAATGAACATAGAGCGAAACGGTGAAGTTTTCAAGCAAAAATATTCTGATATTGAAGTGGAGACAAACCTTCCGCCCTATGACCTTTGCCATTTGATAAGCTCTAAAGACGAAAGCGGAAAGCTTATTAAAAACGCCAAAAACTACTGCATGAACGTAGCCGCAGAAACTATTATAAACTTTATTGCAAGCGAGGAAATTACAGACGGGCAAAATTACACAATTAATTCTTACCTGTCTAACATAGAAAACACAAAAACTACTTTTTTAATGACACACAGCCAAAAACAGCCTACAAACTACATTTATAACATTGTAGGTACGTCAAGCGCAGTTTTGCCTATTGACTATTTAATTAACCATTTAACATACAAAGTTTTCAACGAGCTTTCACCGCTTTACGAAAACAGCCCCACACAAGACGAGCTTGTTCAAACTTTGCAAGCTTTAAAAATTGACCTCATTTCAATTGAGCGTGAAATTGAAATGGACAAACCAAAACCAAAAGATTTAAGCAGGTACGACTACAACGTTTTAAAGCTTCACCCGGAAATTGTTGAAGATGCAATTAATTCTGAAATTTTAAGGAACAAGGAATACATTGATCAAAAGGCAATGCAAATTATTTTTCGGCTAAAGGAGCAGCTAGAGGGCAATCAAAACATAATTGCCAGCCACTTTACCGACTTGGAGCTTGGCCCTTTTTACGCAAGAAAAGAGCTTTCTGCTGTTTACGACAACTCGCTTTTAAAGCTAATTGACGGAATTAGAAAGCGTGATTTAGTTCAAAAAAAGGAATCGCCCGAAGCTATAAAGGCGCTTGAAGCAAAAAAGCAAGCTGCCATGAGCAAGCTTTTGGGCAAATTTGCCATTATGAAAGGTGCAATTGCTGACAATGTAATTGACGCACACGAACAATATTGCAAGGCGATTATCCGAAACGAAATGTATTCGGCTATTGACAAAATTTACGAAGAAGCGTACAGAATGCTTGAAGAGTTGGGCTACAAAATTGTTGACACATATTGCGAGCTTCTTCTTTCGCTTAAAGAACTTTTTGACAAGTTTAAAAACCCCGAAGCAAAAGCAGCAAATGAAACACTCGGCGAAAGCTTTACATGGGACATTGTGGACGCAAAAGAATTTTGTGAAAGCGTAACGTCGGACCGTGATTTAATGCAGGACATTAACAACAAGGCAATTTTGCAACAACTTTTAAAGGACATTATTTCTTCACCCGAAAAATGGATTTTGGGTAAAGGCGCAAACGTTGCCGACAGCATTAACCACTTTATTACAAGAGAGCTTCACGCAGCAACAACAAAGTCTATGGACTATTACCTTGCGCTAATTGCAAAAGAAAAAAACATGACCGCCCTACAATACATTGAACATAAAGTGGAAGAACTTAAAACAAACGCAAAAGTTATGTTCCCAATGAACCACATTCCAACAGGGCTTTACATTGAGTTTCCGCCATACTCGTACCTTTCAATTCCGCACAATGCGCCAAGCATTCGGAACAAGGTGCGCTCGCTTGCTGGAACAGGCAACAATTACAACTTAAAATTTAGCAAAATGTTAAACCGCATTTATATGTTAAACCTAAAAATTGCCGTGCCTTTATACTGCTACAAAGAACTTAACGACTATGAAGCCGTTTATGAAGCTTCGGCCGGCAAGCTTTCTGGGTTGCATTTATATGAGGGCGAAAGCCCAAACATGAATTGGCGCAACCTCCCCTCCCCCAACTATGACAAGTTGTGGGTTGCTGGCTATGAAAACCGCAATGAGCTTGAAAGAAACGAGCATATACGCCAGGTTTTCGACAAAGGCTTGGATTATTCGTTAATTCAGTTTGACGAAAGAAACCGCCGTTACGTTTGCCGTTTCGGCGAGCCAGTAAACATTTTTGAAGCGTATAACATTAAAAAAGCTGATATTATGGGCAATGCAATTTCAATTACAGATGCAGTTAAGCTTGCTTCCAAGTTGCGCAGTTTTTTGGCGGACAAGTCACGGCTTATCCATGAAAAAAGCATTTTTGACGTTGAGTTTCTTGCAGACAAAAAAACTCCAGACAATGAGTATGTAAAAGGTGTTTTCATTTATATGCCAGAACTAAACACAAAAATTGCTGAGGAAGTAAAAACTTACGAAGAAGCAACTGAAATTTTAAAGGCTCTTTCCAAAATTGAAGAAACCGAAGTTAAGTACAGCAACTTTGCACAGCTTGTTTACATGGGTAAAGTTTTCAAAAGCCGCAAAAACTATAAATATACAATTAACGGTGAAGAAAAAATTCTTTTTACGCTTGATAATATGCAGGAAAAGTTTGTTGAGTACAAGCTGTTTCAAGCTTTTTTGAAGATGGAGCAAGCAGACGCTACTGTTCTTTTGGCAGAAGCCATTGACGAGGAAAACAACTGCTCCGACCAACGTTATGAAGAAATTTTAAGCACAATCGACACAATTATCGAAAGCTACAACGAAAAACTAACTTTGCTTACAGACATTTTTTCAAATGAAGCTGGCATGGCACAAACTGTAGCTTTTTACAGCACAATGCTTGAAGTGCTGAACAAAGAAAAAGAAGCGTTAAAATAATTGGAGCGAAGCTTATGCCAAAAAAGATACATTGTAACGAAATTAAACAGCGTAGCCCAATTGTTTACATCTTTGTTGGTGAAATTGATGAAGGCATAAAAGACGGCATAAAACATATACATAAAAAGCGTGTTGGTGCAGGCGGCATAGGCTACATTACGGCTTACCCCCAGAACACACGTGAAGAAATTGTTTCCGAAGTTAATTTGCTTAGACGTGAGTTTATCAAAAATACTTACTCTGCCGCTGGAGAAATTAAGTTAAACTATGTCGTTTCGGCAGACAATGCTGACGGGCTTTTTTTAGCAACAGTTAAATCTTGGCTTAACGAACATTTTAAGCTTTTGTACCCAGCGGCCATTGCGACAGATGTTTTTTTGCTTTTAGATGATGTAAATGTGTCACCAAACGAACACCGAAACGCTGTTTTAAAAATTGCTGACGAAATGGGCATGCAAGACTCGGCAATGGTTTACATTTTGTCCAACCTTAATAACAGTGGCATATATAATGAGGAAAGTAAGCTAAATATTATAAATTCAATTGCACTAATTGCACTTTTTAAGGAATATGCTTCACCGCAACCTGATGGTACAACTAGATACATTTATAACGAACACTTTTTTAAAGAAGATTGCTTTCGCCAAGGAAATGGCGGAAAGTTTGCAACGCTTGGGCACTATAAACTTAAAAAGCCTATGGGCTTAATAAAAAAAATTGTGCTGACTAAGCTTCTTTTGCTAATGCAAAATGGAAAAGGCTTTGACGGCGGCTTCGACCCAACGATAAACACAACAAGCAATCAGTTGAACTTAACTTTAGATGACTTGCTTGCACTACCTTTAAACCGCACAATTTCTGCTGGCGAAAAAACAAGCATGTCAAACATGGGTGCATTGCAAGCTTTATTCGGCAAACGGCTTGATTTATTTTACAAAGTGAATGAGCAGTCACAAGCAGATAATGTTTTAGTTGAGCTTAAAAAATATTTTGAGGAAGCTGTTTGCAGCGTAAACGTAGGTTTTTTTAAAACGTTTGACGAAACATCGCCAGACGGTGCACTGACAAAGAGGCTTTTGCAAATGCTTGATGAATTAAAATACGCTGCAAAAATCGCCGAAGCCCAATTTGAAAGCTGGAAAGGGCAACCAATTTCCGACAACGGCAAGATTTCTCTTTCGGTTTTAACTTCAATTCAGGCATTCCCTTACAAGCTTGCCGAAAAATATTTGAAATTTAAGCACACTTTGTCAAGCTATAAACACCAAATAAACCAGCTTGAAAAAGCAATTGAAGAAGTAAAACAGTTTCATTTTAAGCTTGCTTTAACCAAACAAAAAATAGACGAAATTGTGTCACGCTATAACAAAGAAATTGACGAAACAGAAGAAAAGCTTATGCCTATGCAAAGCTCTGTTCGCAAGTTTTACGAAGCAGCACTCATTGACTGCATCGGTGAAAGCATGACAGAATTTTTAAACATATATTCAAGCCTTTTTAACCTTTCAGAGGAAGGAAAATTTTCTTTATTCATTGAAAAGCTAGAAACGTTTGTTGAAGAAAATGTTTTCAAAAAACACACGGCGTTCCAAAAGCCATTTGCCGAAAGTACGGCGCAAATTCTTTGCTTCAACAGCGAAGCCCAAACTGACGATGAAGCTTATCGGCTTATTTTTGACGAGATTGTAGCTGGCAAAACGTTTAACGTGTTTTTAAAAACAGGCATGTCAAGGCTTCACTGTGAAATTAACGTTATGCTTGGCACAGAAAGCAAGCTTGCACACACAATTAGGTCGGGCGCTGCTTCTTGCGCAAACAAAGTAAATATTTTTTACGAAGCTGAAAAGGAAATCGGTGACGTCGACATAATTTACCACGCAGGTGGCTTTTCGCAGGAAGATTTATATTACAACGAGCTTTTTCCAGAAAAACTTAACGGAGACAGGCATGGACGCTGAAAGATTTATTATTCAAACCGAAGCACCGCTTAACGAGCAAATTGCACAGCTAGAACACTTTCTTGACAAAAAAAATAGTTTAGAACTTAAATGGAAGTGGCCAAAAAGTGCTGACATAAAGCTTGCAGCAGTTTTTTTTGTTGAAACCGGGGAAGAACAGCTTGAAACGCTTATTCGTGAAGGTTTTCCGTGTACCCTGGTAACAAAGTCAATTGACATGCACTACAAGGGTATGCTTGAAGTTCAAAAGCGAATGTACAAAGTTTACCCTGCAAAATTTGGGGCAGACAATAAAATTATTTTAGTTCCGCAAGAAGAAGGCAATGCTACACCGCTTGTTTTAAGGAAAATTCAGGTTTCATATACCGTTAAGTATAAGCCAATTTTAGGAAGCGAATACAAACAAGCGACAATAAAGCTTGCACCTTCCGAAAAGCTTGACATTTCGGAAAGCTTGGCCTACACAACAAGCCGAAGCAATCGTCTTTTTCCGCTTGAACAAGCTATGTGCACAGGTAATACTCCGTTTTACATAAAGAAATATGATACAATTCAAATTCACGCTTTAGCGCAGTTTAAAGACGTAATACAGCTCCAAGAAGCAAAACTGCAAAAGGAGGATTGACAGCCTTGCAAGAAAAAAAAGTTAAAGATATTCTTTGCCCCTACTGCTGCCACAGGTTTCACCCAAACGAAGCACACTTTCGGCTTAATGCGCCATGCACAGACGAGCCGCCCTCCCCTTCCGCTAAAAAAGGAAAGAAAAAGTCTGCAAAAGACGAGGGCTTAGGCAAAGTGCTTGACGAAAAGCTTTACCGCTACAACATGGACGTGCTGAAAAACGACAGCAGCGAAGCAGAAAAAAACTCAATGCAATTTTTGGCTGTCAGCCTTGAAACAGAAGGGGTTTCACCGTCTGAATTTGACATTGAAAAGTACGGCTTTACACAAAAAGTTACATATACAATATATAACGAAAATTCGCAAAGCCACGAAAGCCCAAAAACTTTCACCACGCAAAAAAGGCTTTGCCCAAACTGCCACAACCAGCTTCCAATAGGCTACGGCTTGCGTGAAACTATTTTAATTTCGATAATCGGCGACGCAAGGGCAGGCAAGTCCATTTACTTGACAATGCTAATTAACGAGCTTGAAAGCAACCCCGACTTTGTTTCAAAGCTTAATTTTATAGGCGACCAGCACGCAAAGGACAGCATTTTTGAAAGCTACCAAAAGCCTCTTTTGCACAATCACGTTTTGGTTGACTCTACAAAGCGCAAAAAAATTCCTCCTTTTTCTTACAACTTTTGGTACCAGTACCGTGGCGAGGACGGCATTTTAAAGGAAAACACAATTGACATAATTTTTTACGACATTGCAGGCGAAGACCTTAGAGACGACCACGCCATGCGCCAAAACGGATTTAATATAAGGGATTCTTCTGGGCTTATTTTCCTTATAGACCCAACGAGCTTTAAAAAAATGGAAGACGTTTTCATGCTTGCCGACAGAAGCTTAATTGACAATAAACCAACGGACAACTCGACATCAAGCATTTTTACTGCAATGTACAACTACTTCCTTGGGCTTGACACAGAAAAAAGCGACATACCCGTAGCAATGGCAATTTCAAAGGCGGACCTTTTTCGCTACGTAAACATGAGCTTTTTTGACGAAAAGCCAGAAAGCCGAATTAGAAAAGTTTTGGAAGGTGAAAGCTACAACGGCTACGTCCACATGAACAGCGCAAGGGGCATAAACACAGAGGTACGAGAGCTTTTGTCGTACCTTGGCGAGGAACAAGTTTTGAACAACGCTTTGGGCTGCTTTAAAAACGTGGGCTGCTTTGCTGTGTCGTCACTTGGAAAAAAGCCTGTTGTGGAAACTATAACCAACGAAAAAACAGGCGAAACTACCGAGAAAGGTTATGTTGACGGCGAGCTAGAACCGTTTAGGGTGAAAGAGCCGTTTTACTGGCTACTTATGAAGAACAACTTGCTATACAGGTTTGACAACGGCGTTTACTATAAAAATGGCGAAACACCTGTTGTTGAAAAAGGAAAAGCAGGCTTTGTAGAAGTATTAAAAAAGATGTTTTCTTCCCTGTTTGCTTTTTCGTTTAATAAAAGAAAACGCTAAATAAAATATTTTTCCCAAAAAAAGAAAAAATATTCATTTTTGCTATAAAGTTTTTTTAATCTATGCCGATATATAATACAAGGCTAATAACATGGGTTGGGCCCCCCATGTTTTGCTAATAAATTTGGGGCAGGGCAAGGATGCCCGCCTAATCTCAAGGAGGAAAAACACATGAGTAATATGGTTATTAACACAAACGTTCTCGCTCTTAACAGCCACCGTGCATTAAAAGGCGTTGGCGGTACTCAAGCTAAGGCTTCTGAAAGACTTTCTAGCGGTCTTCGCATCAACCGTGCGGCTGACGACGCTGCTGGCTTGGCTATTTCTGAAAAAATGCGCAGCCAAATCCGTGGTCTTGACCAAGCTTCAAGAAACTCTCAAGACGGCATTAGCTTAATTCAAACTGCTGAAGGTGCTTTGCAAGAAACTGAAAACATGCTTCAACGTATGCGTGAGCTTACTGTTCAAGCTTCAAATGACACTCTTGAACCAGAAGATAGAGACAAAATCGCTCTTGAGCTTAACCAGCTTTCAGACGAAATTGACAAGACTGCTGAAAAGACAGAGTTCAACAAGAAGAAGCTTATCGATGGTAGCTGGTCTTCTCAATCACTTTACTTCCAAACTGGTGCTAACGCTGGCCAAGGCCTTACAATTAACATTGGTGCTATGGATGCTAAAACTCTTGGCGTTACAAAGGCTTCAATTGGCGGTGTTGTAGGCAATGCTGGTGCTGGTGCTGCTGCTGGCACTACAATTACTGCTGGTAATGCTATCTTTACTGCTGCTGGTGCTGCTGCTAGTACAATTGACTTTGCTTTGTCTACAACTGCTTCTGTTAATGCTGGAAACTACATCATCAGCGACAAATCTAGGTTTGAAATCTCTGAAGATGGCAAAGTTACTCTTTTTGGTTTTGATGGTCATGAAAATGGTTCAGTTATCGACATGAAGACGTTAAAATCTGGCTTCACACTAGAAGCTGATAATGGTTCTACTCTTGCATTTGCCCCTTCTGCTTTAGGTAATGGGTCTCCAGGTGAATTAACATACACTGCTAGTGCTACTGCAGGTAATGCAATCACTGCTGACCCTGGTTCAGTAGGAGCAACACAAGTTTTATCAACTAGCGGTGATAATGTTCTTGTTATTACAGGCGGTAGCAAATCTGACGGTACTTATGATAAGGCAAATTCAACTTATAAATTTAGTGGTTCATCTACAGTTTATGCCTTAGATATAAGCGGAAAAGCAATTACTCTTCAAAAGGGTAAGGAATATACTACTGCTGAACTTAAAGATTTATATGGCGGAGCTGCTCCAACTACTATGCAATTTACTGTTGACGGCAAGCAATATGAAATTACTTTTGGCACTTCGCTTGTATCTGCTGGTGCATCCGCTGTTGTAAAAGGCTCTGCTTCAGGTTCTGGCGCATCAATTTCAAAGCTTACTGACACTATCGACGCAGCTATTGAAAAAGTTTCTGCACAACGTGCAAACCTTGGTGCATACCAAAACAGACTTGAGCACACAATTAAGAACCTTGACGTAGCATCAGAAAACTTGTCAGCTTCTGAGTCTCGTATCCGTGACACAGACATGGCTAAAGAAATGATGACTATGACAAAGAGCAGCGTTCTTTCACAAGCTGCTATGTCAATGCTTGCACAAGCAAACCAAGGACCACAAAACTTGTTGCAATTGTTGAGATAATTTGTCTTAAATTAACATACATACAAAAGATAGCTTTAAAGAGGTTGGGTTTTCCAACCTCTTTTTATTTGATATTCTCAAAAAAAAAGGCGCTTTTGCAAGCGCCCAAAACATACTCTTATTAAATATACTTTTTAAGTTTTTCTACCATATCAAGCTTTTCCCAAGGTAAGTCAAGCTCGTTCCTGCCGAAATGTCCATAAGCCGCAACTTGCTTGTAAATTGGTCGCCTAAGGTTAAAGTGGCTGATAATTGCCGCTGGGCGCATATCAAACGTTTCTCTTATAGCTTCAACCAACTGCTCGTCTGAAATTCTGCCAGTGCCGTAAGTGTTTACAAGAATGGAAAGCGGCTGTGCAACGCCAATTGCATAAGCAACCTCAATTTCACATTTTTTTGCAAGCCCTGCTGCAACAATGTTTTTTGCAACGTACCTTGCCATATAAGCCGCTGAACGGTCAACCTTTGTTGGGTCTTTGCCCGAGAAACAGCCGCCGCCGTGCGAAGCATACCCACCATAAGTATCAACAATTATTTTTCTTCCAGTAAGCCCACAGTCACCTTGCGGCCCACCAATTACAAAACGCCCTGTTGGGTTTACATAATATTTTGTGTCTTGCGAAAGCAAGTGTTCTGGAATAACAGCCTTTATAACGTGTTCTATTATGTCTTTTTCAATTGTGTCGTGGTCTACGTCTGGGCTGTGCTGTGACGAAATAACAACATTTTTTACAGCTACTGGTAAGTCGTTCACATACTCCACCGTAACTTGCGACTTTCCGTCTGGGCGAAGGTAAGAAAGTGTTCCGTCCTTCCGAACTTCTGTCAACCTCTTTGTAAGCTTGTGTGCAAGATAAATTGGCATAGGCATAAGCTCGTCCGTTTCGTCACAAGCAAAGCCAAACATCATGCCTTGGTCGCCTGCGCCTGTGTCATGTGCGTCCTCTGCACGCCCTTCTAGCGCATTGTCTACACCCATAGCAATGTCTGGCGACTGCCCTTTAAGCGAAACTATAACAGCGCACGTTTTGCCGTCAAAGCAAAACTCGGCGTTGTCATACCCAATTCCGCAAACCGTGTCACGCACAATTTGCTCAATGTCAACGTAACAGCTTGTTGTAATTTCACCTGCAACCATTATAAGCCCAGTTGTCGCAATTGTTTCGCACGCAACACGAGCGGCAGGGTCATTTGCGACAATTGCGTCCAAAACGGCGTCCGAAATTTGGTCGCAAATTTTGTCTGGGTGTCCTTCTGTTACCGATTCTGATGTAAAAACTCTAATAGATGACATATTATTTTCCTCCTTATGAAAACATAAAAATACTAGGAATGTTGGGGGAGAGAACCTTTTTTCAAACGGCGAAAAAAGGTTCTCTCCCCCAAACCCCCTCTCTCCAAAAAAGCCGATTATAAAAGGCAATTGTAGATTCATCAATTACTTTAAAAAAATGGGTCAAGGGGCAAGCCCCTTGCGGGGGGTTGGGGGCAGCGCCCCCAAGGTTTTAAGCCTTTATCGCTCAAAAAAAGGGTACAAAAAAAGCCCTGACGGGCTATTTCCATTAAAATGCCTCATCTTTCCGCTTTAACACGGGGGAATTGGCACCGTGCATAAAAGCCGGTTGCCGGGTTTCGTAGGGCCCTGTCCCTCCACCTCTCTTGATAAGTTTAAAGTTGTCTGTTTAAAAAAACTAACCCTCGCCCAGCCTACTCCTCGCTTGGCATGTTCATTGAAAGCTGCTTGTACATAAAATTAGCAAGCCCAAGCCCTCCAGCTTTAGCCGAGTTTTTGGACACTTCTTCGTCCAGCATTTCCTCAAAAATCTTTTCAGTGCTGCTCTTAGGCAAAATACCGCCGCTTGTGTCTACAGTTTTGCGCATTTCCTTATACATCATTTGTATAAAGTATGACTCAAAGTTAACACATGCGTCCATCAATTCCTTTTTTTTGCCTTCGCTTGCCGCCTTTTCAAGCTGCAATTGAAAATTGTCTGTTTTAGAAATTTCGTCGTTAAGCTGGGTTCTAGCTTGCGTTATATATCCATCAGAGACTACTGAGCCAATGTTCATTAAAAAGCCCTCCCCTTCCTAAAAAGAAGCAACTATCCACGCTTCAAGTTGTTAGCAAGCCCAAGCATATCATCAGAACTTTGGATAGCTTTTGAGTTAAGCTCGTAAGCACGCTGTGCAACAATAAGGTCTACCATTTCCTGCGCAACTTGAACGTTTGAAAGCTCTATGGTTCCTTGCACTACGTTACTTCTAGTTGCAACTTCCCCTTCACTTTCCTTAATAGGCGCACCAGAAGCAGGCGTTGAAGCTAAAAGGTTGCTGCCAACAGCCATAAGTCCTTGGTCATTTGTAAACTGAACAATGTCAAATTGCATTCCAAGGTCTATAATTTCGTTGCCAGTTGTTACATACCCAATTTCACCAATTTCAGAAACGGTAATGTCTGCAACTTTAACAATGTCAGGAATTGCAATAGGTTGGTCGTCAACACCCAAAACTTGATACCCCTCAGAAGTAACAAGCTGATATTCACCATCGCCGAGGCTAACTTTAAATGTACCGTCTTTTGTGTAGCCAACTTCACCGTTTGGCATTTGTACAGCAAAAAAGCCTGGGCCTTCAAGCGCAAAGTCAAGCTTGTGTGCCGTGTTGCTTAAATTACCAATTGTAAACATTCTGCTTACAGCAATAGGCTTTACACCATGCCCAACTTGCAGGTTTACAGGCCTGCCAGCAGGGTTTGCTGCGTCAAGGTCGGCACGCTTCATTGTTTCATACAAAAGCGACTTAAATTCCAAACGTTCCTTTTTATATCCAGCGGTGTTTACGTTGGCAAGGTTGTTTGAAATTGTGTCAACGTTCATTTGCTGACCAATCATGCCCGAAGCCGCCGTCCATAATGACCTAATCATAGTTTGTTACCCCCTAAAATTATTTCCTGCCAATTTCGTTTACAGCTTTTGCTAAAATTGTGTCGTGTATAGTAACCATGCGCTGGTTCGCTTCATAAGTTCTTGAAACATTAATTATGTCAACCATTTCTTTAACAGAATTTATGTTTGAATTTTCTAAAGCACCCTGTGTAAGCAAGCCGACAAACTGCTTTTCTGTCGAGCCTTCTGTTGTGTTGTAAAGGTTTGAACCATGCTTTCTAAGCGTGTGCGTGTCCTCAAAGTCTGTCAGCCTAAGTTTGTCAACAAATGTGTCGCCAACGTAAACTTCGCCACCATTATGAATTGAAACAAAGCCGTCAGGCAAAACAAGAGGGCCGTTTTCGCCCATTACAGCGTACCCGTCCTTTGTTCTAAGAGTGCCTTCAGCGTCAAGCGTAAAAGCACCGTCACGAGTGTACCTTAAAACTTGTTCGCCGTTTGCATTAGTGTCAGAAACTACAAAGAAACCGCTTCCAGAAATTGCAACGTCAAGCGGAGCATCAGTCATTTTAAAAGAGCCGTTTTCAAAATTTGTGTAAATGTCGTCAATAAAAAGCCCTTGCGACAACTTTCCAACCCTTGACGTAGGCTTCCCTACCTCTGTGCTGTCGTTTAAGCGGTGCATAAGCTCCTCTGTGAACGACCTTGTAACAACTGTATCTTTTTTAAATGCGTTTGTGTTTACGTTTGCAATATTGTTGGAAACAACGTCAAGCTTGCTCATTTGAGTTGTCATACCCAAAGCCGAGATGTATAACCCTTTAATCATATGCTCCTCCTATTGCTATTTCCTCTAGTTCGAGAAAAATCAACATGCCTGTTCATTGCAGCATATTCTATATATTTTCCAGTTCCAATTGCCACACACGAAAGTGCGTCTTCGGCAATTATTGCATTAATCCCAATATTATCGCTTATTAGCTTGTCAAGCCCATAAAGCAAGCTTCCACCGCCTGTAAGAACAAGCCCTCGCTCTGAAATATCCGCAACAAGTTCTGGCGGTGTTTTTTCAAGCACAAACCGAACGGTTTCAACGACGTTCTCCACAGGTTCAGAAAGTGCTTCACGCATTTCATCAGATGTAACCGTAATGTTGTTTGGAAGCCCTGTAACAAGGTTTCGCCCACGAACAACCATTGAAACAGGCATTGTTCGTGCATAAACTGTGCCTATGTTAATTTTTAGTTCTTCGGCTGTTCGTTCGCCAATTAAAATGCTGTGTTTTTTCCTAATATATCTAATGATTGCTTCGTCAAAGTTGTTTCCTGCAATTTTAATTGACTCGCTGACAACAGTTCCCCCAAGCGAAATTACTGCTACGTCGGTTGTTCCACCGCCAATGTCAACCACCATACTTCCGCAAGCACGTGCAATGTCAATGCCTGCACCAATTGCGGCCGCTATAGGTTCTTCAATTGTAAAAACTTCCCTTACTCCAACTTGCCTTGTGGCGTCTTCAACCGCTCGGCATTCAACCTCGGTTGCCTTGCTTGGAACACAAATGCAAATGCGTGGCTTGCGCCGCATAAAGGAGTAACGCCCCAGTGCTCTGTTTACAAAATGCTTGAGCATTTTTTCTGTTATTTCAAAGTCTGAAATAACGCCCTCGCTAAGTGGGCGAATTGCAACGATGTTGCCTGGGGTACGCCCCAACATGCTTCTAGCTTCCTCACCCACAGCCAAAACCTCGTTGCTCGACTTGTTTACAGCAACAACGGACGGCTCTCTAAGGACAATCCCTCGCCCCTCTATGTAGACGAGAACGTTGGCTGTACCCAAATCAATGCCAATGTCCGTACCAAACATAAAATTACTCCTTTTACTATTATCGGCAAAACAAGAAAAAATATTTATACTTCTATACGATTCCTTTAATATGTAAGTTTATTTTTACAAAATGTTCATTAAAATTAATTATACAACATTTGGCGTGTTTTAACAACTAGTTTTTTATTATCGTAAAAAAAGCCATAAGGCAGAACCGCCTTATAGCTTTTTACATCACCCTCCTGCAACAGGAGGGAAAATAGCCAAAATATCATTATCTTTTACACCATCTGCAAACTTTGCATGAAAGCCGTTTATTAAAAAAATTGCAACGTCCTTTTCGGAAATTGAAAGCTGTGCAAGCACGTCCGAGCATGTGGAAACATTTTCCGCACTCATAAACACAACTTTTCCACGCCCTTCACGAAAATACGCAAACAACCGAACCTCTATCATACAAGCCCCAGCTTTTCAAGTGTTTCAGCTTTAGGGAACGCATTTTCCCAGCCTCGAGCTTCATAATATTCAGGTAAAGTTACTTCAAGCTTGCTTATCATTCCTTTTGAAGGCCCGTTTACAATTGGCTCAAACATACGCTTTGGAAGCTTGTCGTCCTCTGGCTTCATTCCTGCTTCTTTGTTGAACAAACGCTCCACGTTATAAATGCGGTCGCCTGCTTCCATCAATTTTTCAACGGAATATTCTTTTCCAGTTGCGTTTGATAAAAGAGCTGCATATTCAGGCGCACCAAGTGCAAACGAAGTGAACAAGCACATTCCGCAAGAGTCTATAACAGCCGTTAAATCTTGGAAAACTTTTGTCCATACAGCTTTGTTTTCTGTCAATGTACGGTCAAGCCCTTCTGGCATTCCCAGTATTTCTGGGCTAATCATGTAGCCACGCACATGGCAACCGCCACGGTTCGACGTTGCATAGTTTATGCCAATGCCTTGTATTCCACGTGCATCGTAAGCAGGAAGTTCTTGCTTTTTAACCGACATAGAAAATTCTGGGTGACCGTAGTGCTCACAAAGCCTGTATGAGCCTTGCGCCATTAGCTTGCCAAGTGCAGTTTCCCCTGCTCCCATGCGCTTTGTCCACTCAACAATTGCTTCACTGCTACCCCATTCAAGCGGAACACCTTCACATTCCTCTGGCTTAATTGCGCCAATTTGGTAAAGCTCCATAGCGGCGGCAATTGTACAAGGTGTTGAAATTGCGTCCAAGCCGTATTCGTTGCACCAATAGTTTGCTTCGTTTATTGCTGGCAAGTCGTTAATACCGCAGTTGCTGCCGTAAGCCCACAGAACTTCGTATTCTGGGCCGCCAATGTTTTTGCCATTGCGGTTTATTACACGCCCACAACCAATTGGGCAGCGGTGACAAAAGCCTTGCTTTACAATGTGCTTTTCTGTTAAAGCTTCGCCGCTAATATCTTCCGCTTGTTCAAAGTAGCTTTCTTGCCAGTTTTTTGTAGGTAGCGAACCAACATTGTTAATTATGTTTACAAGAACAGCCGTACCATAAGTAGGAAGCCCTGTTCCTGTAACTCCATTTTCCTTAATTTTAGCTTGACATTCCGAGACGGCTGCCTTTAACCCCTCTGCGTTTGCAGGCTCTAAAGACGATTTTGAAGCTGTCACTGTAATTGCCTTTAAATTTTTGCTGCCCATAACAGCACCAACGCCACTTCTGCCTGCTGCACGGTCATAGTCGTTCATAATTGCGGCTATTAAAGAAAGAGTTTCGCCGCCAATTCCTATGTTTAAAACCGATGCGTCCTTATGTAATTTTTGCAATTCCAAAACAGTTTCTTCAGTGTTTTTACCCCAAACGTTCTCTGCGCTTAAAAGCTCGACTTTTTCGTCCTCAATGTTTAAATAAACTGGCTTTTCACTTTTCCCCTCAAAAATAAGCCCATCGTAACCAGCATATTTAAGCTTTGCGCCCCATTTGCCGCCAGAATTGGAGCACGCAATCATGCCCGTAAGAGGTGACTTTGTAATTGCCATATACCTGCCGCCAGTTGGAACAGATGCACCAGTCAAAGGCCCTGTCATAAAAACAAGCTTGTTTTCAGGCGACAAAGGTTCTACCTTTGCAACACCTTCGTCTAAAAGCATTTTTGTCGCCAACCCACGCCCACCAATAAACTTGTTTGCTAAGTCTAGGTTTAACGCTTCTTCCCTAATTGTGCCGTCAGTAAGGTTAATTCTTAAAAGCTTTCCGTTGTACGTAGACATAATTACCCCCTTCAATTTAAACTGGAACTGTATATAGCAATTTGAGTTTTTTTAGTCACCATCTTGTTGCAGATGCAAAATAGTGAACATGTTTTTCAAATTGCGATATTTATTAAAAGTTAATAATATTATAAGGTTAAAACTAATTTTTGGCAACATAATTAACAAATTTTAATATGTAATTTTACATAAAAAAACTGTATCAAAATGTGTTTAATTTTGATACAGCCCATCTTTAAGTTTATAGTTACGCCCTATTTAGCATAGTCAATGGCTCTAGTTTCCCTTATCAAATTAACTTTAATTTGACCGGGATATTCAAGCTCGTTTTCAATTTGTTTAACAACGCTTCTAGCCAAAACAGTAAGCTCGCTTTCGCCCACTTCCTCTGGAATAATAATAATGCGAAGCTCACGCCCTGCTTGAATAGCAAACGACTTTTCAACGCCCTTAAAGCCATCAGCAATTGCTTCAAGCTTTTGCAGCCTTTTAATGTACGACTCAAGTGTTTCACGCCTAGCACCTGGGCGTGAAGCCGAAATAGCATCAGCAGTTTGAGTAATAATTGAAATTATATTAGTTGGCTCACAATCTCCGTGGTGTGATTCTACAGCGTTAATAATTATGTCAGACTCCTTGTACTTCTTGCAAAGAGCTGCCCCAATAGTAATGTGCGAGCCTTCAACGTCGTGGTCTACAGACTTTCCAATGTCATGCAAAAGCCCTGCACGCTTTGCAAGAGTAACGTCTGCACCAAGCTCGGCGGCAATAAGCCCACAAAGGTGTGAAACTTCAATTGAATGTTTAAGCACGTTTTGTCCATAGCTTGTCCTAAACTTCATTTTACCGAGTAACCTAATTAAGTCTGGGTGTATGCCATGAACACCTGCTTCAAAGGTAGCAGCTTCACCTTCTTCACGAATGGAAACTTCAACTTCCTTCCGTGCTTTTTCAACCATTTCTTCAATGCGAGCTGGGTGTACACGTCCGTCAACAATCAGCTTTTCAAGTGCAATACGTGCAATTTCACGGCGCATTGTGTCAAAGCCAGAAAGTATAACTGCTTCTGGCGTATCATCAATTATGAAATCAATACCTGTAAGCGACTCAAGCGTTCTAATGTTTCTGCCTTCACGACCAATAATTCTACCTTTCATTTCGTCGTTCGGAAGCGAAACAACAGAAACTGTAGTTTCTGCCACATGGTCAACTGCACAGCGTTGAATTGCATTTGCAAGTATTTCCTTGCCACGCTTTTCACATTCTTGTTTAGCTTTAGCTTCGTAATCTTTGATAATTCTAGCTGTTTCAACCTTTATTTCACTTTCAACAGAAGCAAGCAAAAATTCCTTCGCCTGTTCTCTGGTTAAGCCAGAAATGCGCTCAAGTTCCTCTGTGTGCTTTTCGATAATTTGGTCAACTTCACGACTTTTTGCCTCAAGCGACTCAAGTTTTGTATGAAGCTGCTCCTCTTTCTTTTCAATAGCCTCAGCCTTTTTGTCAAGGCTTTCTTCCTTTTGTAAAAGCCTGCGTTCCTGCCGCTGAACTTCAATTCGGCGTTCCTTGGCTTCCTTTTCAACTTCATTTTTTGTTTTGATGCTTTCTTCCTTAGCCTCTAACAGAATCTCTTTTTTAGTAGCTTCTGCCTGCCGCTTTGCTTCCTCTACAATAAAAGAAGCCTCTTTTTCGGCCGACCCAAGCTTTGACTCTGCAACCTTTTTTCTATATATAATCCCTGCGAAAAATCCAGCAATTCCGAAGCAAAGAGAAATAGCAGTAACAATAATTATTGTAAGTATTTGCGGATTCATACTTTGCGGATTCATACTTTTCGTATGCACCTCCCCACATGTTAATTAATGTAAGTTCAATAAACATTGTAAACAACTGTTTATTGAACCGTAAGTGTATTTGCATAAATTAAAGGAATACCACCTGAAATATATGCTTGTAACGTGAATTTTCTACACGGTGAAACCGCTGAACTCACGTTAAACTATAGCAATTTCGTTTTAAACAATGCTTAAAAACATAAGTTGCCATAAGGCGACAAAAACCGCCGCATTTTCACTTTATAATTGTGTAAATTGAAATAAGTGGAAATGCTTTTGAATATATTCGGCCCAAACGTTTGTACAAAAAAATTTCTTTTCACAATTGAACCGTATAAAGATAAATGCAAAATTACTTGTTATATTTTATAGTGTTTTACTACTTATGTCAAGCACATGTAAAAGACATTGGCATTTTTTGTTCAAATTGACGGTTTAACAAAGCAATTATTTATATAAACAAACTTTGTTTCTTCCTGTCATTTTTGCTTCATATAGGGCAGCATCTGCGTCTGAAATTATCTCCTCAATCTGTTCGTAATATTTAAAGTCAAACTCTGCTATTCCAATGCTTACAGTTAACTTCATTTCAACTCCGTTGTAAGAAAAAACATTTTCTTCTACAGCTTCACGTATATCCTCTGCCAGAGTTCTTGCGCCAACTATGTCTGTGTTTATTGTCAAAATGCAAAATTCTTCGCCACCATAACGTGCAAAAATGTCAGCAATTCGTACACGCTTGTTGCATACGTTTACAAATTCTTTTAGCACATAGTCACCAAATAAATGTCCACCTTTGTCGTTAACATTTTTAAAATAGTCAAGGTCAAGTATTAGCAAGCACAAGGGTACATTAGTGCGCTTGGCAGAAGCAATTGCCTTTGTAGCAAGCAAAAAGAACTGCCGCCTGTTGTAAACACCTGTAAGTGCGTCTGTAGTAGCCAGCTTTTGTAACGAATCCATAAGCTTTGTAACTTCTGTTACGTCATAAATCATTATACTTTTACCAATTTTTTTGCCGTGGTAAAAAATGTCGGATATAGAAGAACGGTAAAACTTTGTTTCGCCCTCTGCTTCAAGTGAAAAACGACTGTCTGTTCCGTCCCCCATTATTTCATTAAAAGGAAACCCTGCTAGTGCATATAAGTCCTCACCATAGTCTGTGTTTTCTAGCACTTTAAAAATCTGCTTTGCCGACTGGTTGCACTCGGAAAGTCTTCCTTCCTCATCTACAATAATTAAAGCATCTCGCATACTTTCCATTACATTTTCTTTTCCCAAAGGAACAAGTGTATAAATGCCTAAATTATAAATCATATAAACAAAAATTAAAGAGCTAATGGACAGCGCAATTGGTATTAAGTTTACTCCATAAAAAGACAATTTTAAAGCGTTCAATACACTTCCAATAAAAGGCAATGTAACAGTTATTGCAATACAAACCGCTTGTCTTTTTTGAATTTCACTGCTTTTTTTAATTTGTTTAATTAGTAAAAAAATGGTGGCTATATAAATAATAGAGGTATAAGCAATAAAAATATAATAAAACCAGCCAAATTCAAATTTAATGCCACTTCTAAATTCCGTTTTTAAATAACTAATTGATTTATAAAATATATTTGTAAAGTCAAAAAATTCTGATGAAATAAATGTAATAAAAGGAATAAGGATAATTAAGCCCTTAACTGATTTTGATTTAACTTCATACTTGCAAAATGATGCAACAAAAAGAAAAAACAATGTAGCAATAAATGGTGTACCAAAATGTTGCAAGCGCAAAGCTATTAAAGCCGTTTCAAAACCGTTTGAAACAACTTCAACTGCGTACCCAGCAGTGTAAATAGAAATTGAAAGTGAAAGTAAAATGAAATAAAGCGACTGTAACGATTTTTTGTGAACAATAGAATTTATAGTAACAAAAACCGAGGCAAACGCAGAAAAAACCGAAAATATTAAAACTAAAATCTTAACCACGCAAACCCTCCACTCAAAAAACTTTATCATTGGATAGAACCAAACTTTTTACAAATTTAGGTTATAATCTTATTATACTCTGTTGTACTTACATTTTCAAGTTTAAATTAAAAAGCATACTCTTTAGTACCAACCTAAAAAGTATGCCTAATATTGTTTTATCCTGCCGAAACAGTTTTTGCCCTACGCCTTTTGGCACGGCGTGCAATTGGTTGCCTGTTTTCATTATAAATAATTTGTGGCTTTGTTTTTTTGAAAACTGTGTCCTTGTTTATTACAACCTTCTCAATTGTTTCATCAGAAGGAATGTCGTACATAATTTCAGTCATAAAGTTTTCAACAATAGCTCTAAGCCCTCTTGCGCCTGTTTCACGCTCGATAGCTAAAGCGGCAATTGCACGAATAGCCTCGTCGTCAAACTCAAGAAGAACGTTGTCAAGCTCGAACAAATATTTATACTGCTTTGTCAAAGCGTTTTTTGGCTGTGTTAAAATTGCCGCAAGCGCTTCTTCATCAAGCCCCGAAAGAGTAATTAAAACGGGAAGCCTTCCAATTAATTCTGGAATAATGCCGTACTTCAACAAGTCTTGCGGAGTTAAATCCTTCAATACGTTGTCGGCAAGGCGTTCCTTTTTATTTTTGTTGTCAGCACCAAAGCCGATAACCTTTTTGTTCAAGCGGCTTTCAACAATTTTTTCAATTCCGCCGAATGCACCGCCACAAATAAACAAAATGTTTGTAGTGTCAATTTGGATAAAGTCTTGGTGTGGGTGCTTTCTTCCGCCTTGCGGTGGAACAGAAGCAACTGTTCCTTCAAGAATTTTCAAAAGCGCCTGTTGAACACCTTCACCGCTTACGTCCCTTGTAATTGAAGGGTTGTCAGACTTCCTTGCAATTTTGTCAACTTCGTCAATATAAATAATTCCTCTTTCAGCCCATTCAATGTCGTAGTCTGCCGCTTGAATAAGCTTTAAAAGAATGTTTTCTACGTCTTCACCCACATAGCCTGCTTCTGTAAGGCTTGTTGCGTCTGCAATTGCAAACGGAACGTTTAACATTTTTGCAAGTGTTTGCGCCAAAAATGTTTTACCAACGCCTGTCGGACCAACTACCAAAATGTTGCTTTTTACAAGCTCAACATCGTCTGGCGAGTCCATCATAACACGCTTGTAGTGGTTGTACACGGCAACAGCTAAGCCTCGTTTAGCTTCGTCCTGACCAATTACATATTGGTCAAGAAACTCTTTAATTTCCTTTGGCTTAGGAACTTTAAATTCTCCGTCGTTGCCCTTTTTTTCAATTCCTTCTTCTTCCAGTAAGTCATAGCACAAGTCTACACATTCGTTACAAATATAAATATTTGGCCCTGCGATAAGCTTGCCTACATGCTCCTGTGCCTTGCCGCAAAACGAACAGCGCAGCATTCTTTTTTCGTCTGCCTTTGACGCCATTTTTCACCCTCCATCTGCAAAGCACTATTTCTTTCTAGTAATAACAGCATCAATTAAGCCATAAGCTTTTGCTTCTTCCGCCGTCATAAAGTTGTCTCTATCTGTGTCTTTTGTAATAACATCAATAGGTTGACCAGTCATTTCTGAAAGCATAGTGTTCATTTTTTGTTTAGTTTTAAGAAGGTGCTCCACATGAATTTGAACGTCAGATGCTTGCCCCCTTGCACCGCCCAAAGGCTGATGAATCATAACTTCGGCGTTTGGAAGTGCGTAGCGCTTGCCCTTTGTGCCGCCTGCAAGCAAGAAAGCACCCATGCTTGCCGCCATACCAATACAAATTGTAGAAACGTCTGCCTTAATGTGGTTCATTGTGTCGTATATTGCAAGCCCTGCCGTAATAGAGCCGCCTGGGCTGTTTATATAAAGGCTAATGTCCTTGTCTGGGTCTTCAGCGTCCAAAAACAAAAGCTGTGCAACGATAACACTTGCCGAAATGTCTGTTACTTCTTCATGTAAGAAAATAATTCTGTCCTTTAAAAGCCTTGAATAAATGTCGTAGGAACGCTCGCCCCTATTTGTTTGTTCAATTACATATGGAATTAAGCTCATTTACTAACCTCCTTAAAAAAACTACTCGTAGTGTAATAGCGGTTTGTCTGTAGTTTAAAGCAAGAGTTGAATAAAAACATTAAAAAGCGAAGACTTTAGGGGATTTTCCCCTAAAACCCCACAAGGGGTTTACCCCTTGACTCCAGCTTAAAAAGATTTTCGCTCAAGTTTTTAACTTTAAATATGCTAAACGTGCAAACCGCTTGCAACTAAATAATTTATTTTTATTCGTGAATTGCAACAGCATTGTCACGAACAAGTGCAAAAGCCTTTTTAATTTTTATGTCATTTTTAATTGCCTTTAAGTCTTTTTCGCCCAAAACGTTTCCAAGAACTTCTCTTTCCATCTTGTACGCTTCTGCAATTGTTTGAAGCTCTTTTTCAAGTTCTTCTTCTGAAGCTTCAAGGTTTTCTGCTTTAGCAACAGCTTCAAGCGCAAGGCGCCCCTTGATGTTTTGCTCTGCAACAGTTTTTTGTGACTGTGCAAGAACTTCCTTTGTTATGCCAGTAAATTGTGTGTAAACATCAACAGTAAGCCCTCTTGCTTCTAACGTACGCTCAAAATCTTTCATCAAGTTTTTAGCTTCGTTATCAAACATAACTTCAGGAATTTCGCCTTCCATCTTTTCGATAAGTCCGTCCATAATTTTGCGCTCATTAGCGTTGTCAACATGTTCTTCTTTTTGCTTTTGCATTGATTCCTTTAGATTTTTTTTGTATTCCTCTAAAGTTTCAAATTCAGAAACATCTTGTGCAAAGTCGTCGTTAAGCTCTGGCAATTCTTTTGAGTTTATGCCGTTAATTGTAACTTTAAATAAAGCAGCTTTTCCAGCAAGCTCTGTTGCACGGTAGTCTTGTGGAAAAGTAACGTTTACTTCAACTTCGTCACCAATGTTTTTGCCAACAAGCTGTTCTTCAAAATTATCTATAAAAGTGTGCGAGCCAATTTCAAGCTCGTAGTTGTTGCCTGCGCCTCCTGGGAAAGGCACACCGTCAACCATGCCAACAAAGTCGATAGAAACAACATCTTTTTCTTGAACAGCTCTGTCAGTAATTGTGTTTACTCTTGCATTTTTGTTTCTTTCTTTGTTTATAACGTCGTTAAGCTCTGCTTCTGTAACTTCCTTATCTTCTGCCTTGTATGTAATGCCTTTGTAGTTACTAATTGTCATAACAGGTTTTGTGTAAACTTCAGCAGTAAACTTGACGCCTGTTTCTTCTGAAATTTCCAAAACATCAATTTCTGGACGTGAAACAATGTCAAGCCCCGACTCCTCAAGAGCTTCTGCGTAAGCAATGTTTAAAACATAATCTATTGCATCGTTATAGAAAATATCTTTACCATAAGCAATTTCAAGCATTTTGCGTGGTGCTTTGCCTTTTCTAAAGCCGTCAAGCTTTAGCTTGCCCCTGTTCTTTTCATACGAATGCTTTATGCCTTCTGCAAACTGCTCGGCGCTTGCCTCAAAGCTAATTTTAACTTTGTTCTTCTCTAATTGTTCTACGTTCATAATATCCTCCTCTGTATAAGCAGTCTGCTAAACTGCTGTGAATCAAAACGGCTTTGTATAACTTCGTAAGGGAGGAAACTTTAAAAAGTGCTTTCTTTTTAAAATTTCTGTAGTTCAAAACTAATTAATGTTTTTAAATTCACGCCTAACTCAGTATAAATTCAAAACACGTCTTAAATACAATTTTATGCGGCTTGTTTTTATGCGGCAATATCAATTCCGTTTTAAGCGACGTTATATATAAGTAAAAGCATTAAACGCAAGGCGTTTAGCTTCACTTTGGCAGTATCGTTAAAATTGGAATTTCTTAATAAAATAAAAGTGCAAAAAGCCACTTGCGCTCCAGACCAAAACGTAAATTAGGAACACTTTAGCATACTAAAAAATTATAACATATAATTTTTATAAAAGCTATAATTTTCATTAACAATATTAGACATTTCTCTTACAAAATAATTACAAAACTTCTGTAAAAACATCATCAACAACTGCGTCTGTGTTTCGCTCAATAAAGCTTAAAACGTTTTGCAGCATAGAAGTTGCGTGTTCCTTGCTGCTTGAAACGCACGCAAGCCCCAAAACAATGCTTCTATGAATATCCTGCTTGTCAACTTCCGCAATTGATACATTAAATCTATGCCTAGTTTTTTCAATTATGCTTTTAACAACCATTCTTTTTTCCTTAAGAGAATATACCCATTCTGCACTCATATATACGTTTGCTGTAGCAATAAACATTGTTTTTTCACCTGCTTTTTCGACTAGGGTCTGCTTTAAAAATAGCTTTTAGTGCATTTTCGAGAAAATTTTTTGAAGTGCGAGGAAGCGAAAACCGCACGTACCCAAAGGTACGTAAGGTTTTTGCTGACGAAGTAATTCGGAAAATTTACCGAAAAGGCGCAAAATTGATTTTTAAAACAGCCCCTAAAATAATTAATTTGTGATGGGGTGTTTAAAAAACCAACTAAAAACTTTTACTTCTAATATTTTTGGTTTATATACCCATCAATAAGCGACTGTCTAGTTTCATTTAAGAAAACGCCCTCGTCCTTTAAACAGTTTAAAATCATTTTGTTTGCCGAGTGCAAAATCATTCCGTATTCCTCAATTACAATTTCAAACAAAATTCCTTTCAAATATTTTGAGCGAACTTTAATGAAATATGCTGTTACACCACGGAAGTCTAAAAGCCGCAAAACTGAAAGCGTAGCCTTGTCCTTTTTGGTGTAAAAAAAGTTTACCTCGCCAAGCATTTCGTCTGCAAGAAGCCTATCGCCCATTGCTTCTGCCTGCACCTTTGCGTTTTTTGCCATTGCGTTGTAATACTGATAATTAAAAAGCCCTTTCTCGACCGTATCAATGTTTTTAAACGGCTTAATGTTAAGCGACAACACAGCCTCAAAGTTTCGTTCCAAATATTCCGCCTTCGACATATCTCCTTTTACATATTGGTCAATAAGTGACTGCCTGTGCCGAAAATATTTTTGTATTATGTTCAAAATAAGCACTCCCATTAATTACATTTTGCTTTAATTTCTGCTTGTGTTAAACTACTTACAGCAAATTATAAACACAGCAGAGGAGAATTTTATGACGAAAGAAGCCAAGCAGTCAGAATATGGCACATTTTTAGAATATTACGTTACAGTAATTCGTCCGCAGCTAATGGAAATTGACCTTCTTATAAAAACGTCATGCAAAAGGCTGCCAGTTTCCGAGGCGGCAAACGCTCTTTGCCTTACAAATGACGAAGTTAAACAAATTATGCAAAACCAGCATATAAAAGCAATAAACCGCCGAAACTTCTTTAAAATAATGGAACAAGGCAGCAGCAACATATGTAAGCTTTTTAAGCGTGAAGTAGAGAGTGGCTCTCCGCACATTTATTCAAGGGAAAATATTTCATACATATATGGGCTTGAACTTTCAGAAGTAAACAAAGTTTGCGACAAGCTTAAAATAAAAGAAATTACACCCTTCACGCTTCCCGACGTTTTTTCAGAAATTCATGTGCATTAAAAATATTAAAAACACAAATGGGGCGGTAGCAAAAAACTTTTATTGTCTTTTGCTATGCCCCTTTGCATTACATTACTTTAGCAATTCTGTTTTTAATCGACATTTTTTAAGCTTCCAAACGGCTGACGTTTGGCTTACTTATTCCAATGTAGTTAAAAGGAGACTGCTATAAACGCTTGTTTTTTAACCTCGTATCGATTTTTTAGTTCTTTAGTGCTTGTAAGTAAATTCAAACACTAAGTCGTCTAAGTACCGCTTGAATATTTTCGATACAAAATTATATTTCCCTTTTTTTAAAAAATAATTCTAAAATAGCAATAATCAAATTTAAAATTTTTAGTTTTTAAAATAGTATCCTCGCCCAAACTTTGCTAAGTAAGAACGAGGACACAATAAGCCTCTCGAATTAAGCTCTGCCCAAATATTCGCCATTTCTTGTATCAATTTTAATAACATCGTCTACGTTTACAAATAGAGGTACGTTTACGTTTGCACCTGTTTCAACGGTAGCAGGCTTTGTTGCGCCTTGTGCTGTGTCGCCCTTAAAGCCTGGCTCAGTTTCAATAACTTTAAGCTCTACAAACGTAGGCGGCTCTATGCCAAAAACTTTGCCGTTGTGCGAAAGCACTTTAACCATTTCATTTTCCTTAACAAACTTCAAAGTGTCGCCAATGTCCGACGCATTTACTGCGCTTTGCTCATACGTTTCTGTGTCCATAAAGTGGTAAAGCTCGCCGTCGTTGTACAAATATTGCATGTCTACACGGTCAATATGTGCCTTTGGCATTTTTTCTGATGGTCTGAATGTACGTTCTACAATGCTTCCTGTAACAAGGTTTTTAATTTTTGTTCTTACAAAGGCTGCACCTTTGCCTGGCTTAACGTGCTGGAACTCTTGAATAACAAAAATACCGCCATCAAACTCTATAGTTATGCCGTTTCTAAATTCGCCTGCTGAAATCATAACAGCTGTTCCTCCTTGGAGATTCTAATTTGCTTGCAAAGGGATTATAAACTAAAACTAGTCATTTTTCAATAGTAAAAACGAAATTTATAGGTTGTTTAACCCTAACTATGTTTATTATCGTTCAATTGACTATTTTCATGCCCAAAAAAAACTTCATCGCCCCAAACTGTATACCTGTTTCGCCCGCCTCTTTTTGACATATAAAGTGCCTTGTCAGCGTTTTCTATATATTTACTAATTGCATAGTCTTCGTTTGTATCTGGAATTACTGTAAAAACGCCTTGCGAAACTGTAACCGTGTCTTTTACTTTGCTCCCCTTATGCTCAATGTTAAGTTCCGAAACATTTTCTGCAATGTTTTTTGCAATACGTACAGCGCCGTATGTATCTGTATTTTTTAAAAGAATAAGAATTTCTTCGCCGCCGTAACGTATTACAATATCAAAAGCCCTTTTGCACGCCGAACGTATAGCGCTGGCAATGTCAGAAATGCACTTATCACCTTTTTGATGCCCATAAGTGTCGTTGTACGACTTAAAGAAGTCGATATCAAGCAAAATTATAGAAAGTGGCTGCCTGTTTCTTCGTGCTTCTTTAACTAGCAATGGGTAAATATGGTCATAGTATGTTCGGTTGTACATTCCTGTAAGTGCATCAGTAAATGAAACTGTCTTTAAAAGCCTGGAATATTTAATTCCATTAATTGTAAACAAAATAATAAATAAAGCCGTAGGTAAAATAAAAGTAAAAAGCAAAGCAATTGTAGTTTGCCTTCTATACCCCAAAATTTTTGAAAATTTTATGTCAACGCCAATAATGCCTGCATAACTTCCTTCTACCGTATAAATTGGCGCAAAGCCCGAAACGTGTTCTCCCATATAGTCGTTCACAAATTGATATGTAGCTTTTTTTTCGTTGAATATGTTTTCTATAAATTCATAGGCATACTCATACCTGTTTTTGTCCTCGAAATAACTTGGGTCGGTTTCAAATGGGTGCCAGCCTAAATAAATGTCAAGTAAATAAACTGTGTTTAACGGCGTTCCAACTGGAAGGTCGTATTTTTCCTTGTCTTCATCTGCAACAAAATATTTATATTCATCTGGCTGTAAAACTTTGTACATGTAAATGTTGCTTACTTCGTCGTTACCCATGCTTACATCTTTAAACAAGCTTTGAAGGTTTTTGTTTGTTTCGTTTTCGTTTAGCTCTGAAAACTTAATACTTTCAAGCTCTAAAACTTCTGCATCAGTTAGCTTTAACGCATTTGAAGTAAGAGCAGCAAAGTCTACAGCCTTTTGCCCTAGCACTTTAAAATATCTGTCCTGCAAAAATTTAATGCCAACAACAAAAAAAATTGTTGCAAAAGACAGGTATATAACAGCTAAAACAATTGCTATTGTAATATGCGCATTCTTTTTTTTCATATACTACCTCTAACCTGCTTTTATCTTTATGCTTAATAACCTTCCATATCAATTCAATTAAAACTCTTTACAAAATGCTTTGCTTCTATTTTTATTTTCTTTGTTTTTTCTTTAGGGTGTATCCGATAATTATAAGTTTTGCACAAATCGAGCAGTTTTTTTGTCTGACGAGGCAGAATTTCGCAGGCATAACTAGAAGTTAGACAAGAAATTCTAACGAAGTCAGGCGGAAAAACTGCCGATTTTGTGCAAATTTTATTTGTCGGATAGACCCTAGTTACTCTAATTACATTATTTTTGTAGCTGAATTAATGCTTGAACTGCCAAAACATAAGAATACCAAGAAAAACCAGATATCTGTCCGACACAAACCGGCGCAACTACAGATTTGTGCCTAAACTCTTCCCTTGCGTAAACGTTTGACAAATGCACCTCTGCAACAGGGGTGGAAACAGAAGCAACTGCATCACGAATTGCATAGCTGTAGTGAGTGAAAGCCCCTGCATTTAGAACTATGCCAAAAAAACCCTCGTTGTGCGCCTTTTGTATTTCATCAATAATTTTGCCTTCGCAGTTCGACTGGAAAAAGCCTAATAAAACACCCATGTCTTGACACGCTTCAATTATTAAGGTGTTAACTTCTTCTAGCGTAAAACTGCCGTAAACTTCGGGTTGCCTTACACCTAAAAAATTTAGGTTTGGGCCGTTAATTATTTTTATACGCTTCATAATTCCTCAACCTTTTAATAATTTCAAAAACTACTTCGCTAACTTCCATATTAGAAACATCTATTTGTATGTCGCTGTTAATTAAATATAAAGGCTCTCGCTCGGCAAGAAGGTTTTTTATTGTTCCGTAAACATCATCTACCATAAGAAGCGGTCTATCAGTTTTTCCTTGACAATTTCTATGTATTTTGTCAACATTAGCTTTTAAGTAAATTACAACACTGCCTTGTTTTAAAATTTTAAATTGTTCACTGTGCTTTACAGCACCGCCCCCACATGATACAACAACATTTTCTAGCGTGCTTACATGAAGCAATGCTTCTTTTTCAAGTTTTCTAAAATAATGTTCCCCATATTTTTCAAATATACAGGGAACATCTAGTTTTGCTTTATTTTGAATTAATTGGTCGGTGTCAACAAACGTCACGTTTAAAGCTTTAGAAAGCTCGAAGCCACAAGTTGTTTTGCCGCAGCACATAAAGCCGATAAGTACAATTTTTTTACTTTTCATTTTAATCTTCTTTAATCTTTTTAATCTTCGTGGCGAGGGTTTTTGCTAACCATAGAAGACGCCTTAGTAATTGATGCAATTATATCAACCTCAAATTGGTTTTGCAATGAAGAAAGCTTTGTGTAAAACTGCCCTTTTCTAGTTACAACATACTTTGGAGGTAAATTATTTAAAACAATTGCCTTTACATCTAAAATGCACGACTCACAAGTGCAACTGTTTATGCGCTTTAACACTGGAATAATTAGGTCATCTACACAGTCTTCCATATAATTTTTAAGAATAGCAGGCATATATAGTCCTCCTTAATTTGATTAACTTAAACCGTTTTCTGCTTTAATGGCAACAGAAACAGATTTATTTATTTAACCGAGAATAAAGCCAACTCAGCTTTAACCTCGTTTGAAATCCTTTTCGCAAAATACATTGACAAATTAACATTGTGCCATACTTCATAAGCTTTAATAGCCTGAAATATTAAAATATCAAAGCCATTAATTGCTTGACGTTTACACATTTTAGCCTGCTTTAAAAAAAATGTTTCCCACGGGGTATATATAAAGTCAATTGCAGTATTTACATTTTCAAAAAAAGCCTTGTCTTTTACAGGTGAACGCCCTTCGTTTGCAGAAAAGCCAAGAGATGTAGTTTGAATAGCAAGTTCAAACTGTGCACCTTCTACATCTTTTTCATCTACACACACCATGGCATTTATATTATAATACGTTCTTATATGGTTAGCAAGTAATTTTGCATTTTCAATTGTACGATTTATTATTACAATTTGTGAAGCCTTTTGTTCGGCGGCGTAAACCGAAGCGGCATAAGCACTTCCACCTGCCCCAAATATTACAACTGGCTTTCCAGTTATAGAAACAGAAGCTGCCTCCAAAGTCATTGCAAGCCCCAAAATGTCAGTGTTGTACCCTACGTAGCCATGCTTTTCACGTTTTAGCGTGTTAACTGCACCAACACGCTTTGCCGCTTCGTCTATGTCACTAAGAAATGGCATAACACTTTGCTTATGAGGAATTGTTACGTTTAACCCCATAATTCCAAGGGAAAATGCGCCTTCTATAGCCGACTTTAAGCTGCTGTTTTCAACTTGGAACGGCAAGTAAGCAATATTTTTAGAAAGTGCTTCCGCTATTTTTTTATGTATAAGCGGCGAAAGTGTGTGCTTTATGGGGCTTCCAATTACACCGTAAACTAAAGTTTCACCGTTAATTTCGCTCAAACTATCACCTAACTTCCTATTTTGCACCAAATGTTTTAACACCTTTGCTTTTTCGTAAGTAGCTGTTTACAACTACACGTTCCACCCCTCGTTTAAGCCTAACTGTAAACTCGTCACGCTCGGAAACTGGCTTAACCAAAATTGTGTAAATTCCAAACCTGTTTCCGCACCAAACGTCAGTAAAAACTTGGTCGCCTATTAAAGCTGTGTTTTCAAAGTTTCCACCCAAAAGACATAACGCTTTTTTAAGCCCTGCCGCCCAAGGTTTTTTTGCGCTGTAAACGTATGGCACGCCTATGCCTATGTTAAACCCCTCTACCCTTGCTTTGTTGTTGTTTGACAAAAGGCAGACAGAAAAGCCAAGCTCTTTAAGCTGTGAAAAAAGTTTGATTATACGCTCTGTAGGCTCTTTTACATCATGCGGAACAAGAGTGTTGTCTATGTCGAATATCAAATTACGGAAACCTTTTTTGTAAAGCATGTTGTAGTCTATTTTAAAAATTGAATCCAAGTAAAGTTTTGGGTAAAACCGTTTAAGCATTTGTAAACTCTCCTTACGGAATAATTGTGCCAGTTGATAAAGTATAAGACATTTTCTATTGAATAATAACAAAATCGTCTATTCCAAACAAATATAGAACACATTCTTTAACTTTTTTTCCTGTGCTTTGCTCTACACTTTTTTTGTAAAGCATTAGCTGAATTTTGTATCTGTCTACTATATCTTGTACGTTTTTAACATAGTCGGACTTGTAGTCAACAATTACAACCTCGTCACCCTCAAAAAAGAAACAGTCGATAATTCCATGAACAAGCACAGTTGCCTTGCTGTCCTTTAAACTTTCATCAAAGTAAATTTCATACGGGCTTACACCCATAACAAACGGCACTTCGGTTTTAATTTGGCTTGAAGCCCTCATTCTTTGTGCAAGTGCTGAAGCTGTAAAACTGTAAATTTTTTCTATGGGAATTGCACTTGCTTCCTTTTCGTTTAAAATTAATTTACCAACAAGGCTTTTTATTAAGCTTTCAATTGCTTCAGCCGTTGTATGCAAAGAAATGTCTAAATGCTCCATAACAGTGTGAATTGCTGTACCAAGCTGTGCGCCTGTAATGCCCTTTTCTTCTGACAAAAACGATGGCTTTTCCGTAAGCTTTTTTGTATAAAAGCTGTATTCTTCACCTGTTGCTTGAAGCTGTCTTTGGTAGTTTCTTTTAATTTCAGAAATTGAAACTTTCGCCATTACGCCAGTCTCTTTTTTAAAAGGATACTCCCATAAAAGCTTTTCGTCAAGAACTTTATACTTCTCATTGTTTTCTATCTTCAGATTTTGTACTGACAAACTTGTTTCAACAGAAAATTTTGCTTCATTATAATTTTCATCGTTAGCTTCATTTTCACTTTCCAAAGCCTCTGACAAAACTTCTTCGGCTGTTTTTAAAAAAAGCTTAAACAAACCGCTATCTTCGTTTTGTAAATTATTGTGCCTTAAAATAGCATACATTATCCAGTCCAAAAAAGAAGAAGCGTTTAACATAAAATGAATTGGTAGCTTGCAATTATTCCCTTTTACAAAAAGCCCTGCGTTCCACTTATCCATACTTTTTTCAATGTCAGAAACTGTTCCTGTAAGAATTAGCTTTTCTCTTGCACGAGTAAGCGCAACGTAAAGGTTTCGCAATTCTTCGCTCATGTTTTCTGTATATATTTTTCGTGAAATTGCCGACCGAATAATTGTCCCTGTTTTTGTTCTGTTTTCAAGGTCAACATAGTAAGGGCCAAGCCCCATTTCTTGGTGAAGAATTAATGGACGCTTTTCGTCTTCTCTATTAAACTGCTTGCCAAGCATACTTACAAAAACAATTGGAAACTCAAGCCCTTTGCTTTTGTGAATTGTCATTATACGTACAACATCATCATTTTCAGAAAGAAGCTTTGCTTCCTGCGTTGACACACCTGCCTTTTGAAGTTTCTCCATATATTTAATAAAGTGGAACAAGCCCTTATATGTTGTTTCTTCAAACTTGACGGCTTTGTCTTTTAAAACTGCAATGTTTGCTTGCCGCACCTTGCCAATTGGCATTACACCAACATAGTTGTAGTAACCTGTGTCGTCAAGAACTGTGTCCATAAGCTGGCTTGTAGACACGTATGTTGAAAGCCGTCGCCATTTTTCCAGGTCTGTTAAAAATGTATTAAGCTTTTGGGAAAGCTCTGTTTCCACAGCTTCGTTTGCCGATAAGTAGCTTTTTACGCAATTATAAAAAAAGCCCTCTTTCTGAACGCTTCGCACCTGCACAAGCTCGTCACTTGTAACGCCGTAAACAGGCGAATATAAAACAGCAATCAAATGAATGTCTTGCAAAGGGTTGTCTATAACTTGCAAAAACGAAAGCGTCGTCATAATTTCAAGTGATGAGAAAAAATCCCCAGAGCTGTTTGCAAATGTTGGTATACCTACACGCTCTAATTCACTTGCAATTACATCAACTGTTGTAGAAGCCGAACGAACAATTATAACAATGTCGCTAAACGTAGCTGGGCGGTATTCTTTTTTGTCCTTGTCAAAAACAAAAAGCTTGTCTTCGCCGTTTACAAGCTGGTCTATACGCCGTGCAATTGCCTTTGCTTCAAATTCTGCCTTTGTAAAATCAAAAAGTTCACTTTCGTCATCTTCGTCCTTTGACGTTCCGACAATTAAAACTTCAGCGTCCGTTGAAATGTTTGTTCCTTCTTCTTCCTGCATGAAGTTTGCACCGTAATACAAAGCTGCCCTGTCGTCATAGCAAACACCGCCCATTTCCTCGCTCATAAGCTGCATAAAAACGGCATTTACTGCATTTATAACTATTTTTCTGCTGCGGAAGTTTCCTGACAAGTCTATCTTTTGGTTTAAAGAATTTATATCGTCCGAAAACTCCCTATACTTTTGCATAAAAAGTTCTGGCTTCGCTTGCCTAAACTTGTAAATGCTTTGCTTAATGTCACCGACCATAAAGCGGTTTGGCGGATTATCTTTTGAAATTGCTGTTAGTATAAGCTCTTGAAGTTCGTTAATGTCTTGATACTCGTCAATTAAAACTTCCACAAACTTTTCACGGAAATAAAGTGCTGCGTCCGTTGGAACAATTTTACCTTTTTCAGACGACTGGTCTGCCAAAACTTTTGCGCAAAAATGTTCTAAGTCGCCAAAGTCCAAAAGGTTGCGTTCCTTTTTTGCTTCGGCATATGCTTTTGAAAAGGCAGAAACAAGCTGCATAAGAGCCTTAACAGTTGGGTAAAGCTTTTTCAAATCATTAACCATTTTTCCAGCCGATTTTGGAAAAAACTTTTTTTGAACATATTCTATCGGCTTTTTTATGTCGTTGTCACGAATGTCCGTAACTTGCTTTTTTATGTCGGCATCAGCCTTTGAGCGTGCAAACGCCTGCAACGTAATCCCTTTTACAGCTTCGCCAAGTTCGTTAAAACTTCCGTCACATTTTGCTATTACTTCTTCAAGCTTTTGCTTGTTGTCCAAAAAAGATGGAACGTATTCACTAGGCCCGTCTGCTTGCTCCGAAAGAACAATTCCCCTTTCACATCCATAAACAGCACCTGTAAGCAAAACTTTAGTTTCATGCTTCACAACCTTTGCCCAAGCTGTGTTGTCAATGTCTGTTGCTTCGCTTATGTTAAAAGCTTCTGCGCTTTCTGTAAGCCAGCTTTCTTGCCACGGGTTTGCGCCTAAAAAGCTGTAAATTTCAAGCAAAAGGTCTTTTAAACCGTTATCTCTTGTTTTGCCGCCATAAATTTCAACAAGGTTAAAAAACTCGTCGTTTCCTTCTTTGCCGTATTCGCATTCAAACAATTGCTCAAGAACTTGCGCTTTAATTAAACTTGTTTCGCCTTCATCACCAATTTTAAAGCTTGGGTCAATGTCAAGTATATGGAAGTTTTTCCGAACAACGTTAAGGCAAAATGAATGAAGCGTGCTTATTTGGGCTTTGTTTAGCAAAATAATTTGCCGCCGCAAATGCTCGTGCAAAAGCTCGTTTGCTTCTGCTTCATTTAGCATTTCGTAAAGGGCGTGAGAAATTCTTTCCCTCATTTCAGAAGCCGCCGCTGAGGTGAACGTAACGACCAAAAGCCTGTCTATATCGACAGGCTTTTCAATGTTTGTTATAAGCTCAATTATTCGTTTTACTAAAACTGCGGTTTTGCCAGAACCTGCCGCTGCCGCAACAAGCAGGTTGCAGCCCCTTGTGTAAATAGCTTGCTTTTGCTTTTGCGTGTATTCAAAAGCCATATCTATTTACTTTCCTCAATTGCTGGCTGTGGTGTAAGCTTTGGCTCTTTAATTGCCAAAATCTCCGACTTTCTAACAGGAATACGAACACCCTTGTTTGTTCCAAATTCAACAACAAAGCAATCTTCGCCAACGCCTACAACTTTGCCGTAAAGTCCGCTGTTTGTAACGATGTTGTCGCCAGTTTTAATACCTTGTTGCATTTCTTTAATAGTTTTTTCACGTTTTTTCTGCGGCCTTATCCAAAGAAAATAAGCTATACCAAAAATTGCAGCATACATAATAACTAATGTAACCATGCTAAATGGGCTGCCTGAACCTGACGCTTGTTGCGCTGATGCCTGCGCTGCTACTTGTGCAGTAGAATCAGCCGACTGCCCACCTGTAATTACTGTGCTTCCAAGAAGTGAAACGTATTTTAAAATTCCCAAAGTATACAACTCCTTTTAATTAAGTCTTTTAATTATAGCTATAATTTGCCAAGCCGTCAATATGGTGGTTTGAATTTTAACGACAAACGCAAGAAGTAAGATTTTAGTTAAAAAAAATAAGAGTAATAACGAAAATATCTATGTAGATATAATTTGAAATTTATAGAATGAATTATCAAAGAAGTTTTAACTTCTAACAGCTACTACTAGCGTTCATCAAGGAAATTTTCGTTTCGTGCGTTTGCCGTGTTGAATTTTCATTCATAAATAGAAGTTATTAGACATTTATGTCTATTTACATATAGAATTGCAAATGGTACATTTTTAGAATACAAAATATATTTTGTCGACATATGGTGTCTGGTCAAGAACACAATCATTAGGGCAGTCTTTATGTGGTCCAAATTTTAGACATGATGCAGCACATGGAGGCATTGGTTATTACCCTCATTATCATAATCTTTCCTATGGCGGTAGCGCTCATTGTTGGCATTATTAACACCAATTTTTAGTTAGTACATATTTATGTATGCAGGGGTTTTCTAATCTCTGCATATTTGTTTGGCTTTTTCACTCGAGAGGAGTTGTATATTGCAATGTTAACAAAATGGCAATTACAGCCTGTTTTTAATTGGTCATGTTTTAATAAGAACAGTGTAGATTTAATTGACTCAACTTTTTCACCGGTAAACATAACAGGAGATAATTATTATAAACTATTAGATATTTGCTTTAGTAAATGCGATGTTTTTTCTTTAAGCAAAACCTACAATTGGGAAAATATAAAGACGGCAAAAGTGTATAAATTTCTAAACACAATTGAACCTTTTAAGGTAAAAACTATTACTACTGATGTATGGCATTGTTTTCGTGCCAACCCTAATGAACACTTTGAAATATTTTTATACAATTGCAATGAAAAATGCAAAAATATACTGAAACAGCACACCGCTGACTTGTTTTTCCAAACTAGAGGGAGTATAAACGATTTGCCCGAAGATATATGCTTTTTTATTAATAATAAGCTTCTGCTTGGCACAGTTTCTCATGAATATATATGCAACTTGTATACTCAAGATATGCAAACATTTGAGGAATTTAAACCTTTAGCAAAATGGTATAAAGCGGAAGAATTTCAACTTGGTTTGCTTGATAATTTTTCGATTGAAAAATATTTTTATTCCAAATAGAGTTTATGAAACGGACGTGTAATAAAATCAATTGTATACTTGATTAAGAAAATAACAATTAAAAAATATATTGACTCTTCCTTTGGGGAAGCATTTATAATGACTATAAAATCATTATAAGGGAGCGAAAAACTATGCCTGGCTTAATTAAAATTAAAGAAGTATCAACCAAATACGACATTACAGCCCGTACCTTGCGATATTATGAAGATATGGGACTTATTATCAGCACAAGAAGCGATGATTACGCTTATAGGTTGTATGACGAAGTTGCAGTAAAAAAGATTGAACAAATCCTAATTTTACGTAAGCTTAATATCAGTATAAAAGACATTCAACGTATTTTCAATGCTTCCAATTCTGAAATTGTTTTGGAGATTCTTGAAAAAAAAGTAGCGAATATCGACAATGAAGTTGCGGTTTTACATGAATTGAAAGAAATTGTACTGGAGTTTATTCATCAATTTGAAAAGATAGATTTTGGCAGCGACTCTGATGTGAAAATGCTTTATGATAAGGCAAAAGAAATTGAAACTCATTTGGTAAACGTTGATTATATCGGTAAGCCTTCTGGAGTAAGCCACTTGCTTGAAACAGTGGAAAAACTCGAACGCGAGCCAGACATTCTTCTCGTTGAAATGCCACCATGTCGTATGGCAACATCAGGGTTGTTAGCAGATGATAACGAACAAAACCGTTTTGATGCCATGTGGATGCGTATAGGCTCTAGTATAGCTGATAAAATAAATCCCCGCGATTTTATGTATTATGATGAAGAACACAAGCAAAATGTATGGTTGTACTTAGTTGAGGATAATATAACCGAAGCTGATACTGACGGCTTCAACATCATAACATTTGATGGTGGTTTGTTTGCATCTGCGATAGCTGACAGTTGGGAATTTAGCGAATATGACCGCATATATAAGGGGATAAAAATATGGCTTTCAAAGCAAGAACACCTTGAATTGGACGAATCAGCGCAACGCCATTTGTTATACCATTTTGCCGGACCCCATTCGGCTAAGATGAAAGAGTGGAACTACGGAAAGGTTCGTTACTTTGTACCCATTAAAATTGCCTGTAACTAATGAATAAATATTTATTCATATAGTCCGATATTATACTACTCGTTTCCTATATTTTACATCATATGCCATTTCATTATTTTACAATATTTTTAGATTGTTATCAACTGCGTTGAGTATATAGGTCAATCATCAATTTCACATGAAGACAAGCCTAATGAAATTCCAGTGTTCCAATCAATGCTCGACTGCTTGGATATAAAAGGTAAAACAATAACATCAGATGCTACGCACTGTCAAAAAGATATTTGTGCCAAGAAAGATATTTGTGCCAAGATTGTAAAAAATGGCGGCAACTATATTTTAGGCTTAAAAGGCAACCAGAGCAATTTTTCGGAAGACATAAAATTATTTTTTGAAGATTCTATAAATGCTGACGAAATTATGACGTTTGAAACCCTTGAAAAAAATGGTGGTCGTATAGAAAAACGAACATGCCGTGCTACTTCTAACGTAAAATGGCTTCTCAACTTGTCGTTATGGGCTGGTTTTCGAACTGTTTTTTCGATAACCAGAACGATAACAACAAAAGGCGAAACAACTGAAGAAGTCAGCTACTATATCTCAAACCTTGCGCGCCAACCCGAAAACCTACTTGCCTCAAGCCGCTCGCACTGAAAAATTGAAAGTATGCACTGGATGCTTGACGTAATTTGGAACGAAGATACAAGCTGTATTTTGTCTGAAAACGGCAACAAAACTCTTAATTCTTTCAGAAAATTAGCACTGCTTGCACATAAACGCTACATCTCCAATCTTGCCAAAAAGCCAAGCATTAAAGGTAATGTTCTTTCCTCGCTCCTTAATGTTGAAGTTTTATTAAAGGTTATTAAATGTTTATGAAACGAACGTGTATTTTTCAAACAATTGACAACCACTATAACCTCATGATATAATATTTCAAAATTTGCAAGGGGTATTGTATGTTTAAAATAAATTTACAATTAACTGAACAATTTTATTTTCAACGCATTAAAACTTTATTTAATGTTATTATTGTAATTTATTATTTTCAGTCTTCCAGTCTTCCATTTGGAAGACTTTTTTTTGCCCTTTTTTATCAAAAAAGTATAAAAAGTATAAGCACCCCAAATCTAAAGGAGAGATAACATGCTAAAAGGAAGAAACCTGCTACAACCATTAGATTTTACAGTAGACGAGCTTGAAGAAATTTTTGTCCTAGCGGATAAAATTATCGAAAACCCAGAAAAATTCACTCATGCTTGTGACGGAAAACTGCTTGCTACGTTGTTTTACGAGCCAAGCACACGTACACGCTTTAGCTTTGAAGCAGCTATGCTTAGGCTAGGCGGTCAAATAATTGGCTTTTCGGACCCAAGCGCAAGCTCTGTTTCCAAAGGCGAAAGCATTGCAGACACAATAAAAACAATTGAATGCTATGCCGACTTAGCTGTAATGCGCCACCCAAAAGAAGGTGCACCAAGAGTAGCCGCACAAAACTCTGCATTTCCAATTATAAATGCTGGCGACGGCGGACACCAACACCCTACCCAAACTTTAACAGACCTTTTAACAATTAGGCGTGAGCTAGGTAGTTTTTCAAATTTAACAGTTGGGCTGTGTGGCGACTTAAAGTTTGGAAGAACAGTCCACTCATTAATCAAAGCATTGCTGCGCTATACAAACATCAACTTTGTTTTAATTTCCCCAGAGGAGCTTCGTGTTCCAGAATATGTAAGAAAAGAGCTTAAACTAAACAACACAAAATTTGTTGAAGTTGAACAAATGCAAGACGTGCTTCCAACTCTCGACGTGCTTTACATGACAAGGGTACAAAAAGAGCGTTTCTTCAACGAAGAAGACTACATAAGGCTTAAAGATTCATACATTCTTGACGAAAAAAAGATGGCAATTGCAAAAGAAAGCATGATTGTCCTTCACCCATTGCCAAGAGTAAACGAAATTGCAGTTGAAGTAGACAAAGACCCACGTGCGCTTTATTTTAAACAAGCAAAATACGGAATGTACGTAAGAATGGCGCTTATTATGTGTTTGTTAGGTATAAAGGAGTGATATAAATGATAGTAGACAGCATTGAAAAAGGAATTGTAATTGACCACATTACAGCAGGTTTGGGAATGACAATTTTAGGCTACTTAAACATTGACAAAACAAAAAACACAGTTGCGTTTATAATGAACGCAACAAGTAGCAAGCACGGACGCAAAGACTTAATAAAAATTGAAAACGTAGTTGACGTAAACTTTACTGTTCTTGGTTTAATAGACCCAACAGCAACAGTAAACATAATTGAAAACAGCAAAATAGCAGAAAAAATTACGCTAAAGCTGCCAGAAACCGTAACAAACGTAATTAAATGCAAAAACCCACGCTGTGTTACATCTGTGGAAAAAGTGTCGCATGTTTTCCACCTTGTAGACGAAGAAACAAGAGAATACAAATGTGATTACTGTGATGACATTGTGTGCATGAAGGGCGGCTTCGCAAATGACAATTTGCATAAGTAACGGAACATTAATAAACCCAAAAACAAACACTGTTCTTCAATGTGATGTATGGGCAGAAAACGGCATAACAACGAAAATATATGAAAGTAACTGCGTTTATAAAACGAACGACAAAAACGTAAAAGTAATTGACGCCACAAACAAATGGGTTGTACCTGGCTTTATTGACTTGCATGTACATTTTCGTGAACCAGGCTTTGAACATAAAGAAGACATTAAAAGCGGCTGTTTATCAGCCGCTAAAGGCGGCTTTACAACAGTTTGCTGTATGCCAAACACAAAACCTTCTATAGACAGTAAAGAAGTAGTTGATTATGTTAACAAAAAAACTGCAGAAGCAAACGGTGTTGAGGTTTTAGCTGTTTCAGCAATTACAAAAAGCCAAGCAGGGCAAGAACTAGCAGACTATAGAAGTATGATGGAATTAAAGCCGCCAATTTGTGCAATAAGTGAAGACGGAAAAAGTGTGCTTAATGCAAAGCTTATGCTTGAAGCAATGGCAGAGGCAAAGTCGTTAAACTTGCCTGTTTTTTCCCACGCCGAGGACGAAAGCTTAGGAACGCTTCCAATTTCCGAGGAAGTTATTGTCGCAAGGGACATTCTTCTTGCAAAAGAAACAAACTGCAACCTTCACCTTTGCCACATAAGCACAAAAGGAAGCGTAGACTTAATAAGATGGGCAAAGTCAATTGGCGTAAACGTAACAGCAGAAACAGCACCGCATTATTTTGCTTTAACAAAGCTTGATGTAAACAACGACACAAACAAAAAAATGAACCCTCCTTTACGAAACGAAGAAGACAAGCAAGCAATTATAAAAGCGTTACAAGACGGCACAATTGATGCAATTGCAACCGACCATGCACCTCATTCAAAAGAAGAAAAACAAGTTGAATTTGAAAAAGCACCGTTTGGGGTAATAGGGCTTGAAACAGCCTTTGCTGTTTCGTACACACACTTAGTAAGGACAGGGCTTTTGACACCTTTACAGCTTATAGAAAAAATGACCACAGCACCAGCAAAAATTTTAGGCTTAGAGCGTGGCTCAATAGAAGTTGGAAAATCAGCAGACATTGCAGTAATTGACATTAATCACTTTCACAAAATAGCTTCAAATGAATTTGTTTCAAAAAGCAGTAATTCAGCTTTTGTTGAAGAAAAAGTGTACGGCAAAGTTGTTTGCACAATAGCAAAGGGGAAAGTTATTTATGATTGATACTTTAATAGAAAGAATTGATATGCTTAAAAACCCAACAGTAGTTGGGCTAGACCCTACATATGAAATGCTGCCAGCTCACATTAAAGAAGAAATGCTTGAAACCCACGGCAAAACACCCAAAGCCGTTTCTCAAATGTTTTTACAATTTAACATAGGATTAATTGATGCAATTTGCGACTTAGTTCCGGCGGTAAAGCCCCAAATTGCAATGTACGAGCGTTATGGGCTTGACGGAATTTCTGCTTACATAAAAACAACCGAGTACGCAAAATCAAAAGGGCTTTTAGTAATCGGGGACATTAAGCGTGGCGATATAAGTTCAACAGCAGAAGCATACGCTTCACACATTGCAGGTGCAACAATTGAAGGAGAACACTACGACTTATGGCACGAGGACGCAGTTACACTAAACCCTTACTTAGGTACAGATAGTGTACAGCCTTTCCTAAACGTATGCGAACAAAAAGATAAAGCAATTTTTCTGCTTATAAAAACAAGCAACCCTTCAGGAAAAGAATTGCAGGATTTAATTTGTGAAGGCAAGCCACTATATATGCACGTGGCAGAGCTTGTAAAAAAATGGGGCAAAAGCTCGGTCGGCAAGTTTTGCTACAGCAATGTAGGCGCAGTTGTAGGCGCAACGTACAAAGAGCAAGGCGAAATTCTTAGGCAGTCTATGCCAAACACATTTTTCCTTGTTCCTGGTTATGGCGCACAAGGCGCAACAGCCGTCGACTTAAAAGGGTACTTTGACGCCGACGGCAAAGGCTGCATAGTAAATTCTTCAAGAGGAATAATTGCCGCATACAAGCAAAGCCCAAAATTTGGTGATAAAAACTATGCAGAAGCGGCAAGGGAAGAAGTTATTGAAATGAAAAAAACTTTGGGTGAAATATTATGAAGAAAATAATTGTTGGAACTGTAAAAGAAAAAGAACAGCTAACCCAAAATATTTTTAAGCTAACAATCCATGCACCCAAAATTGCACAAGCGGCAATTGCAGGGCAATTTGTAAACATTTACCCAAAAGATAAAAGTACCTTACTTCCAAGACCTATAAGTATTTGCAATACAAACGGTACAGATACAGTAAACCTTGTAATTGCTGTAGTTGGAAAAGGTACAGCAGAGTTTTCAAGCTATGATACAACTGATAAAATTTACATAAGCACACCGTTAGGAAACGGCTTTGACATAGAAAAAGCAAGCACTGCAAAAAACGTTGCTGTAGTTGGCGGCGGCGTAGGTGTTCCACCTATGCTTGTGCTTGCAAAGGAGTTGTCAAAAAAAGCTAACGTAACAGCATTTTTAGGTTACAGAACAGACACATTCCTTGTTGACGAGTTTAAAGCTTTCTGCAAGGAAGTGCACATAGCTACAGATGATGGCAGCGTTGGGCTAAAAGGAAACGTAGTTCAATTAATAAAGGAAAACCCGCTTTTTGAATACTATTTCTCGTGCGGCCCAAAGCCAATGTTAAAAGCTTTGTCCGAATACTTAACATATAAAAACGTACCTGTACAAGTTTCGCTTGAAGAACGAATGGGTTGCGGATACGGAGCATGTGTTGGCTGTGTTTGTAAAATAACTAGTGAAAATAAAGAGCAAGCTGTGCAAAAAAAGGTTTGCACTGATGGGCCAGTTTTTTTTGGGAGTGAAGTAGTTTGGAATTAAATTTATCAGTAAACATAGCCGGCATAACACTAGAAAACCCAGTAATGACAGCATCTGGCACTTTTTCAAAAGAAAGCACGCAGTTTTACAACATAAACGAGCTTGGAGCAGTTATTACAAAAGGTGTAAGCAGTGAACCGTGGCAAGGCAATGAAACGCCTAGAATTGCAGAGGTTTACGGCGGTATGCTAAACGCAATAGGTTTGCAAAACGCAGGCGTTGATTCCTTCATTAAAAACGAGTTAGAATTTTTCTGCAAGCACAAAACAAAAATTATTGCAAACATAGTAGGCAAAACAATCGACGACTACTGCTATGTTGCAGAACGTTTAAACGAAACCGACATACATATGATGGAAGTAAACATATCATGCCCCAACGTAAAAAAAGGCGGCATAACGTTTGGCACAAAGCCAGAAATGGCGGCAGAAGTAACAAAAGCCATTAAAAGAGTTTCCAAAAAGCCAGTTATAATAAAGCTTTCACCAAACACAACCGACATAACAGAAATTGCAAAAGCAGTTGAAGCAGAAGGCGCAGATGCGGTTTCGCTTATAAACACTCTTTTAGGCATGAAAATAGACGTACACCGCTTTAAGCACACTCTTGCAAACAAAACAGGCGGTCTTTCAGGCCCAGCCATAAAGCCCGTAGCTGTACGAATGGTTTACGACGTAAGGCGTGCTGTAAAAATACCAATAATAGGTTTAGGCGGAATTATGAACGGCGAAGATGCAGCCGAGTTTATTATGGCTGGGGCAGATGCAGTTTGTGTAGGCACAGCAGCTTTAGCAAACCCAACAGCACCAGTTTTAGTAAAGCAAGGGCTAATAGATTATATGAACAAACACGGCTTTAAAACAATTAAAGAAATTCGAGAAGCTTTTGAGGAGGCAATAAAATGAGTTACAAAGAAGACTTTGTTAAGTTTATAGTTCGCTCAAACGTTTTACTTTTTGGCGACTTTGTAACAAAAAGCGGCAGAAACACCCCCTACTTTATAAACACAGGGAACTTTTGCACAGGAAAGCAAGCCGACTTGCTTGGTCAATATTACGCCGCATGTATAGCAGAAAATATGGAAAACGGGCTAATTTCAAAAAACGCAAACGTTCTATTCGGCCCAGCATACAAAGGTATACCACTTGCCGTTTCAACAGCAATGTCATTGTCAAAACTAATAGACAAAGAAATTTACTACTGCTTTGACAGAAAAGAAGCTAAAGACCACGGCGAAGGCGGCAACTTAATTGGGTACAAGCTAAAAGACGGAGATTCTGTAATAATAATTGAAGATGTTTTAACAGCAGGCACAGCAGTAAGAGCGTCAATTCCTTTGCTAAAATCTGTTGCCGATGTGAGCATAGAGGGGTTAGTTATATCCGTTGACCGCATGGAAAAAGGACAGGGCGGCGCAGACACTGCCATAAAAGAATTGCAAAAGGAGTTCGGCATAAAAACATTTTCGATAGTAAACGTACACGATATAATTAATACTCTTTATAACACACCAGTTGACGGAAAAATTTATATTGATGATTCTATAAAAGAACGAATGGATAAATATTTGGCTGAATATACAGGGTGATTCGTTGTACGTATTAAAGTAAATTGCAAATCAATATTTTCCAAGCAAATTGTTATAAATCATTGCAAAAAAATAAAAATTATTATATGATATGTATATATTTGTTTATTCTATAAATTTATACAGCAATTTGACTTTGCAAAATGCAGAGCATTGCTCCACAAGAGCTTTACTCCATAAATGAAAGGATTGATTTTATGCGTTTACTTACAAGGTCAGACTTTGACGGGCTAATTTGCGGTGCTGTTTTAAAGCAAGCAGGTGTCATTGACCACTGGAAGTTTGTCCACCCTAAAGATATTCAAGACGGCATTATCGAAGTTACAGAAAATGACGTTTTAGCAAACATTCCATACGCAAAAGGCTGTGGCATGTGGTTTGACCACCATTCAAGCGAAGCTGAAAGAGTAGGGCTTGGAATTGAATTTAAAGGCGAAAGCAGGCTTGCGCCAAGCTGTGCCGGCATTGTGTATGAATATTACGGCGGCAAAGAAACTATGCCTCAATTTGAAGAAATGATTAAAGCTGTTGACAAGGTAGACTCTGCAAACCTTACAATTGAGGAAGTTTTAAACCCACAAGGTTGGATTTTCCTAGGCTTTATTATGGACCCACGCACAGGGCTTGGGCGTTTTAGAAACTTTACAATAAGCAATTTAAGCTTAATGGATTCTTTAATTGAAATTTGCCGCACTACTCCAATTGATGAAATTTTAGAACTTCCAAACGTTAAGGAACGTGTAGATGTTTACAACGAGCAGTCCGCTTTGTTTAAGGAAATGCTTCTTAAACATTCAAGGGTTGACGGAAACGTAATTATTACAGACTTACGTGGCGTTGACGTAATTAACGCAGGCAATCGCTTTATCATTTACAGCTTGTTCCCAGAGCAAAACATTAGCATTTGGATAACAGACGGCAAAGGAAAGCTTAACTGCCCAATTGCAGTTGGCTACAGCATTATAAACAGAACGTCAAAAACAGACGTTGGACACCTTCTTTTAAAACACGGCGGCGGCGGACACAAGCAGGTTGGCACATGCCAAGTAGACTACCCAGAAGTTGACAGAGTAGTTGCCGAGCTTGTAGAGCAAATGAAAATTGACGGCTAGACATTTAAAATGAGTTTAAACATTGGTTCAAAAATTGTTTGGCTTGACGAAGTAGATTCTACGAACGACTACGCAAAGGTAAATTCAAGTAGGCTTGAAAGCGGAACAGTAATTGTTGCAAAAAAACAAACAAAGGGCAAAGGACGGCTTGGCAGAAGCTGGTCGTCTGATGCCCTTGGAAGTTTGTACATGAGTGTCCTTTTAAAGCCGCAGCTAAAAAACATGCCTTCGACTGAAACCATTTCACAACTAACACTTGTTGCAGGACTTGCCGCAGCAAATTCAATTCACAATTTAGCAGCACTAGAAGCTTTAATAAAATGGCCAAACGACATTGTTTTTAACGGAAAAAAGCTGTGCGGAATTCTTGTAGAAGCAGTTTATTCTGGTAGCAATTTGCAATGTATAGTCGTTGGAATAGGTCTGAATGTGAACAATGAAAGCTTTGATGAAGATATTTCAAACAAAGCAACGTCCGTTTTTTTAGAGTGTAGCAAAAAAATACCCAAAACGCATTTTATTAAAGAAATAAGCAGGCTGCTAAACAACTATTTTTATGCCTATTTTAACGGTAGCGATTTTTCACATTTTCGAGATGAATACATTTTGCTTTGTGCCACGCTAAATAAAGCCGTGTTAGTAACAGACTACTCTGAAAGTTCATTTGAGTGTTTTGCTTTTGACGTTTCAAACAATGGAAGCCTTTTAGTAAAAGACTTATCAGGAAAAGTAAAGGAAGTCGCTTTTGGTGAGGTAAGTGTAAGAGGAATAAATGGTTATGTGTAAAAGAGCGTAGATTAAACGCTCTTTAAATAACTTTTTATTGCGAAAAATGTCGTTTTTTATTTATAAAAATATAAAGAGGTGTTGTAAATGACAAACAAATTTACTACTGCTTTGTTGGCTTTTGCTTTTACTCTACTTTTCACATCGTTGTTTACAGCACCAGTGAAAGCTTACGGCACAAACATTGTTGCACGCACAAGTATACTAAACCTTTCCGAAAACCCCACAGAGGACAAGCTTTCAACTCAAGGTTGGAAATGGGATTCTAGCACAAGCACATTGTTTTTAAACGGGGCTAACATAAACGTTTCCCAAACTAACGAATATTACACAGCAGTTCTTCTTCCTAAAAACTCCACAATAATTATTAACGGCGAAAATTTTATTACATACGGCACAGACAAATACTCTTACGCAATTTACTGCCAAGGTGACGGCGACCTTACAATAAAAGGTAGCGGCTCTCTTACAGCAACATCTGGAGAACTTACTTATTCATTTACAGAAACTATGTCGGCAGGCATTTATGTAAACGGCAATTTGCACATAAAAAGCGGAACAATAAATGCAGTAGGTGGAGATGCTTCAAACGGATATGTTAGCTGTGGAATTTTTTCTAAATCATTATATGTTTCGGGTGGCTCGCTTACTTCAACTAGCGGTAACTTTGACGAAAGCAGTGGCGGCGGAAGTTTTGGAATTTGCCTTGATGAACACGCAAAACCAATTTTTTCAGGCGGAACAACAAAAGTAACTGCTTTTTCGGACGAAGCAAATAATATATATGGTCGTGCCTTTAAATTTGAACTTGAAGATATAGAAAACAACTTTCAAAGCAATTTTCAAAATGACGTTGGCTTAACCGAAAACACTTTTCCTTATTTTTACTTGTTTGAGGCAACAACAGGCAAAACTAAATATACCGCAACATTTCATAAAAACGACGGTTCTTTAGATTTTACAACACAAACATTTTTACATGCCCAACCCGAACCTCTAAATGCAAACACCTTTGCATTGTCTGGCTATTCATTCAGTGGTTGGTCAACAGACCCCAACGGTTTAGACACACCTTATTCAGGTGGACAAACTGTTTCTTTAACTGGAAACTTAGACTTCTACGCACAGTGGGAAGCTTCCATCAACAAATCAGCAGTAATTAGCGGAAGCCCAAGCTTAACTGCTCTAACAGAAGGCACAACAAGCTTTACACTTTCAACATCAAACGTTCTAACTGGCACAACTTTTAAAGTTACAGGTTTACCAACTGGCGTAACACAAGTTACAGCAGAAACAAGCGGCGACAATACAAAAGTGATTTTGGCAGCTTCGTCGGCAACACCGTTTGTTAAAAACTCAGAACTTGGTGTAGTGTTTAGCGATGATAATATTGTAACTACTGGCACAGTAAACTTAACAATGACTAAAAAACAATCAGAGCCTTTTCAAGTAGTAACAAGCAACGGAACGTTTAACGAAATTTACATAATTTGTGAAGGTTTTGGCAAGCTTACCGAAGCAAACTTTAACATAACCTTCAATGGTGAACCAGTTAATATATCATCTGTTTCGGCATATACAGGCGAGCGTTATATTTTAACAACAGAACCCCTTGATGGTGACAACAATAAAAAGCTTTCTGTTAAAATGCAAGGCGAATTAACAAATTACTTACCGTATGAAGAAACTGTAACAATTACCCCAACAGCAATTGAAACAGTAAATGCAGAAACCCCTGTTTTATTATACAATTACGACATAACAACATTTAATTATTTTACTGGCGAAGAAGCAATAGAACTAAATGCTCTGTCAGAAGTTTCTGACGGCGGACAATTAACATACCAATGGTACGTTAATGATGTAAACATAAGCATAGGCGGTTTACCAATTGAAGAAAATGGTACATGTGCATCATACACCCCAAGCACTAATGCTTCAGGCACAGCATACTATTACTGTGTCGTCACAAACACAAACGAAGAAGTAACGGGGCTTAAAACAGCATCTGTAAAAACAGTTGTGTTTACAGTAAACGTAGCAGACGAAGCAAACACATTTCTGTTAAATTTTGAAGCCAACGAAGGAACAGGGACAATGTCTCCGCAACAATTTACTGCTGGAATTAGCCAACCAATTTGGCAAAACAGCTTTACAAGAAGCCGCTACCGCTTTGAGAGTTGGAACACTGCTGTCGATGGCAGCGGAACACGCTACTCAGATTGCCAAAGCATAACGTTGTATAGCAATTTAACTTTATATGCACAGTGGGTAATTCACTCGCCTAGCAGTGCGCCAAGTAATTCTAACAGTATTATAACTTATAGTAATGCAAAAATCAATACCTTAAATGAAAATATTTCTGTTGAAGACACAATAAAAAACGCAGAAATTGGAACAACTGTAAATGTTTTTTTAAACACAGAAACGTCAGTACCAAAAAGTGTTTTTGAAGCCGCAAAAGACAAAAACATAAACGTGGTCTTAAACTTTAAAAACTACAGTTGGGCTTTTAACGGCACGTCTGTTAAACTTCTAAACAACAGCTTAAATGAATATAACCTAGCGGTTAATACCATTAAAAGCACGCAAATTTCCAACCTTTCAGAAGGAAAAGAAGTTTTACAGCTTAATTTAGCACACAACGGAGCTTTACCATTTAAAGGAGTTTTAACATACCCAGTTAACAATAAGCTTAACAGTAAAACGCTATACCTTTCATATTTTAACCCAGTTACAAACAGGCTTGAATACAGTGGTATAGGCACTGTTGAAAAAGGAAATGTCAAGCTTGAATTTAGTCACGCCTCTCAATATATTTTAAGCGAAACCGTTTTGTCTGGCACTTTTGTAAACAAGGAATTTGTAGGTGCAGATAATGACATATACACCTACGTTCCGTACTTTACAGACGCACAGAGTGGAGACAATTCGCTTGTAAAACAAAGCACTGTAAATGAAAAAAGTGTTTCATTTGTTATGCAAGATGATGGTTACTTTTACTTTAAAAATAACAAAAAGAACTTTAAAGACACAAGCACACATTGGGCAAAAAATGCAATTAGCTACATCACTTCAAGAGAAATTTTTTATGGAACAGGTGATGAAATTTTTGACCCAAACAAAGAAATGACAAGGGCGATGTTTGTTACTGTTTCAGCAAAGCTTGATAATGCTTTGATAGATAACTACACCGTTCCCCCTTTTGAAGACTTCTCTGTAGAAACGTGGTATGGAAAGTACGTTGCTTGGGCATACGATACAGGCTTGCTTGGCTTTATTGAAAGCAAAACGTTCGAGCCCAACAAGCCAATTACAAGGGAAGAAGCTGCATATATCCTAGACGTTTACATAAGCAAAATGGAAACTAAACCTTCATACAGCTATAACGTCCCTTACTTTGCAGACATTAGCGGCACAAGTGAATTTGCCCAAAATTCAGTTATGAACATGCGAAGATACGGAATTTTCAGCGGTATCGGTGACAATTTATTTTTGCCCAAGGAAAACATTAGCAGGGCAAGCGCAGCACAAATTTTAATGAACTTTATTTGCGCTTCTGTAAAGTAGCTTGCAAAAAGCAGAGTATTCCCCTATTAAAAGGAATACTCTGCTCTGTTTTTAAACAATTAGGCGTTTGGCTTCCCTCTGCCAATATCGTTAAAAACTGGAATTGCTATATAGTGTGCTGAAATATTTTCAAACATACTAAGAAGCGTATTATCAAGCCCCAGCATTTTACAAATGTTAAGGGCATCTTTTGGCGGCATAGCGTTATTGTCAACACGCTCCAACCTATAATCCATTGCTTTTGCAATTGCGTGAAGTGGGCTTTCCGTGTGCACCACAAGGTTTGCGGAAGAATTTTTAAGCCCCACAACTTGATACCGTGAAATATCTATGTCAAACGCAACATCAAAATGAGTAGTTATAACAGTTACAGACTTCATGCTGTTAAAAAACTTAGCAGCGGCAAGCACAAGAGCCGCCCCTTCCCTTGGGTTTGTGCCCCCTGCCAATTCGTCAATTGCAACAAAACAGCTTTTTTCTTGCACCGCTTTTATAACGGAGTTAAGCGCCATTACTTGCCCACCAAACTCGGAAAGCCCACTTTTAGCAGCCGAATTGTCACCGCTTATTAAAAAAGCTTCTTCTACAAATGGAAGCTGTGCCTTTTGACAAAAAACGTAAAAACCCAGCTTAAACAAAGCAATGTTCAGGAAAAGTGTTTGAAGCACAACGCTTTTGCCACCCATGTTTGCACCTGTTATAACAGTAACTCCACCTTTAAGCTCGACACAAACAGGAACAAACTTTCTGCCATCTTTAGTTAAAATGGAATCAATATGTGGGTTTGTCATTTCAGACACCATGAGTCCACCATTTTCAGAAAACTCTGGTCTTACGCAATTAAAAGAAATTGCAAGCAGTGCTTTTTGAAAAAGCAAGTCAATTCTAGCAAGCTTTTCAATTACCTCAATCATTTCTGAAAAATATCGTTTCAATGACAAAGTAATATGCTTTCTTGCATATAGTTCTTCTTCTTCCTCTTTTGCCGCAAGCGACAACCATTCCATGTTTTCAGCCGCACAAAACCCTTGTGCATTTTCTATTGCATTTTTTCTAGCACGAATGTCTGTAAGTGCAGAGTTAAAATCGGCACTAATGTAAAAGCTCATACCACGTTCTTTTGTCGGGTCAACAATATTAAGCGGTTCTGTAAGCGGCACAAGCTTAATTTCTGCCAAGCTATATTCACTCTCCAGCCTGTACCAAACCTCAAGTAGCTGCTCATAAATTACTAAAAACACTTTAATTTCAAACAGTTCAACCTCAGAAAGCGTCCTGCCGTGCGATAAGCTTCCATGTATATCTTTAAAGTGCTGCATTAAAACAAAAATTTCGTCAACACTTTTTTTCTGCTCGTTGCAAATTAAAACAAATTGTGAAAGGAGGTGCAGCTCCTTTGACAAAAGCTCCTCGTTAGAAAAAGGCAAAATTCCACGCAAAAAATTGTACCCAAACGGAGTTATAGGCTTAACCATTTCAAGCACAAACCTAACACCTTCAAGCGTATGAATGTTTCTAAGGCTTACCACTTCAAACATTCCTTTCTAATCAAAAATATTAAAAACAGGGCAACCTACAGCTTGCGACATCATTTCCAAAAACATATTTTTGTCATAGCTAAAGCCGTATGCCGAAACAGGGTTAATGCACACAGCCGCAATTTTGCACGAGTTTTGAACTTGAAGCATTAAGCCCCTGTTTAAAAGCCTTGCATAAAGCTGTTGGCTAACAAAAATTTTGCTGGGGTCGTCTACAACAAGCCGTGTGTTTGAAAGTGATTTTCCCAGGTTTGCAAGCAAAACATTGCAAAGCTCGTCCGTAACAGCACCGTTTACAGAAATATAATCAATTTGTTTAAGAGACGAATAATCAAAGCATTGTTCAAGCCCTCTTGGGATATTTATTAAAGTTTCGCCATCTGAAATTAACATGCGAAAATCTTCACGGCAACGCACAACTCCCTCGCATTTATCAAGTGAAAACAGCTTGTAAGTATAAGCGGTGTCCGCTACAGTTTTGTCAATGCTTTTGTGGTAAGAAGCACCAGAGCACAAAATAGCCGCCTGTGTAATTGTTGGCGAAACTATGCTTTTTCTAGCCGCCGCACCGTCCAAAATTATTTTTTCTGCACCTAGCTTTTCAAAAACTCCAAATACATCTAAAATTTGCGTGCTAATAGAAGCACCTGCAAGGTGAACCAGCCCGTCGCTTAGTGCCCTTGCCAAAACAACTTGCCCTAGTGGCGTTTGTATTCCTGTTGTAAAAACAATTTCCCTTGTAACGTGACAAAAAGCCAAAAGGCTTGCGGCTGTTGCAAAAAGCGTACCCCTTTTTACATAAATGTACGGCTTTTTTGTTCCAGTAACTACGTCAGTGCTTTCTCCGTCACGCCCAATTGACGTTACAGCCACTAAAACTTTTTCGTCACTAAGGCTATGTAAAATGTTGTTCAACACCGTTGTTTTTCCAGCATTTTTACAAGTTCCTGTTATAGTTAACGTATAAAAATCTTTAACACAATTATAAAGAGCTTTGCTCACAAACCCACTTCCTAATTAAGCTTAAACGTTTAAGCTTCCTTTTAAATAGCAAACTGCCTTGCCGCTAATTTCGACACGTTCGCCCAAATCCTTGCAAAAAAGAGTTCCGCCACGACGTGACAATTGCTTAGCAACCATTTCACTTTTCCCCAAACGGCTTTTCCAAAACGGAATAAGCGAGCAATGTGCCGAGCCCGTAACAGGGTCTTCACTTATTGCGCAAAACGTTTCAAAAAACCTTGAAACAAAGTCGCAAGTAGAAGCTTTTGCAGTGACAATAAATGCAGTGTTCCCCTTTACTTTTTCAAGTAAATTAAAGTTTGGGTTCAAGTCACGAACAATTTCCTCCGACTCAAGCTCTACCACCAAATCCCGTGACTGGTACACTCCCAAAACTTTTGCACCCAAAGCTTCCTCAAGAAACTGCGGAATTTCGCATTTTACAGGCATTCTGCTTGGAAAGTTAAGCGTGTAAAGTTCACCGTTCCTGCTTCGTTTTACAGACACTTCTCCGCTTCGTGTGTCAAATTTTATCATATCTAATTCAGGCTCTACAAAATTCAAAATAACAAAAGCTGTTGCAAGCGTTGCATGTCCGCACAAGTCCATTTCCATTTCAGGAGTAAACCAACGCAACGTGTATTTTCCGTTTTGTTTAAGTGCAAAAGCAGTTTCTGCGAGGTTGTTTTCAAACGCAATTTGTTGAAGCATGTTGTCGTCATAGCTTTGGTCAGGCAGGCAAACACCAGCAGGGTTGCCTGAAAAAAGCTTGTCTGAAAAAGCATCTATAACATAATAATTCAATTGCAAAACCTCCTGTGTTATATGAAAAAATATAAAACCCACAGTATACTAGGTGGGCTTTACATAATTATATATTAAATTTGCAGCTCACTTGTTTTAATAACTCTAGCAAACATTTTGTCTAGCGAAGCCATAAAAGTAAAATGCACAGTTTCGGCAGGTATAACTTTACCTTTGTACGCTAAATCTTTAGTTGTGCAAGCGTCTTCTAAAAGCGTTACATCAAAACCGTAGTCAAAAGCCGTCCTAACCGTTGCATCAATGCACATGTGTGACATCATTCCGCAAACTACTAGAGAATTAACGTCCATTTGCTTTAAAATGTCAAGAAGGTTTGTTCCCCAAAAGCTGTTTGGTGTGTCTTTTATAACTATATACTCGTGTTGCATTGGCGCAACTCTTGAATGAATTAAAATGCCGTCAGTGTTTGGCAAAAAAAACGTTGCCCCCTCACGCAAATTTAAATGCTGAACATGAACTATTGGAAGCCCTCGTTCTCTAAAAAGCGTCAAAGCCTTCTCGGCATTTTTAAGTGCACTGTTCGCATTTACAAGCTCGCACTTGCCGCCTTCAAAATAATCATTTTGGATATCAATTAATAATAATACTTTTTTCATATTAGTTACCTCGTATTCAAGCCAATAGTCAAATGCACAAATTTCTACAAAATATTAAATATATTTGTTTTGTTCTTTATTAATATTTTATAATAAATCTACTAAAATTGCTAGATATTTATTAAAAAATTTATAACAAATTTGATTTTATCTAACAATATAATTTAAAAAGCCAAACGCACAAATACGTTTGGCATCTCTACAGCATATATTAAAAATTAAACTTACCTTAACGTGCTTTACCCTAACCTTTTAAGCACAGGGTTAATTGACTTAAACAAAATATAGCCAACAAAAGAAATTAACGTTCCTTTAATTAAATTAAACGGCAAAATTGCAAAAGCAACAAGCGTAAAAAGGTCTGTCACATATTTGTTTAATGCGTTTGCTATGTCAACAAACACAGAAATTGGCGCACCAAAAACTGTTGCATAAAGCGGAATAAGAACTGTATAATTTAGCACGCACCCAACAAGGCTCATGCACACAACGCCCAAAATCGCACCTAGCACATAACTCTTTTTCTTTTTATAAACAAAAGACAACGGCAACACAAACGCACAGCCTATTATAAAGTTTGCAGCTTCTCCAATTCCGCCGCTTGTAGTTTGCAAAAGCCCCCTAAGCACGTTCTTTATTAGCGCAACAAAAACACCTGCTCCGCTTCCCATTGACAAAGCACTAATTATTACAGGAATGTCGCTTAAATCAAACTTTAAAAACGATGGAAAAATTGGAATACCAACTTCAAACCATGTTAAGATGTAGGCGATTACTGAAATAACACTTATCTTTGTAAGTGTCGCTGTGGAAAACTTTTTCTGTCCGTATTGGCTTGCTAAGTTTTGCATTTTACTTCCCCCTTGAAATAGTGAAAATTTGTTGGGGCTTGTGCACAAATAAAAACAGCCCCATAAAAATGGGGCTTGGCTTGTTGTACACAGAAAAACAGAAATGTACGAGTGTAAAAAACACACCCAACTTCTCTCATCCAGACTTGGCAAGTTGACAAAACTTGCCTTACTGTCGGTTTTGGAATTTCACCAAATCAGCTTTCGCTCGCAGACTTTAACTGCCGGTCGGGAATTTCACCCTGCCCCGAAGTATTTAATTTAGTTTAATGTACCACATTGACATAGTTATGTCAAGCATAATTTTCAATAAATTACGCCGCAAAAAATTCACCATACCAAACCAAAAACATGTAAACCGTCCATATTTTTCTGCTATTGTCAGCCTTGCCGTTTCTATGCACGTCCAAAAGCTTTACAAGTTCGTCGCTTTTAAAAAACTGCTCCGCCGCTTTGCTTGTAAACGCTTCCTTAACTTTGTTGTAATACTTGTCCTCTTTTAACCAAATACGAATTGGCACAGGAAAACCTAGCTTTTTCTTTGCAGCAACGCTCTCCGGCAAATGCTCCTTAGCCGCAAGCCTAAACGCATATTTTGTAGCAGTTTTGTTTACACGAAAGTCTGTAGGCAACTTTGATGCCACTTTAAAAACTTCCTTGTCCAAAAATGGAACACGAACTTCCAAAGAATGCGCCATGCTCATTTTGTCAGCTTTAAGAAGAATGTCGCCTTGTAGCCAAAGGTTTATGTCGGCATATTGCATTTTTGTAATGTCGTCATAATTTTTTACTCTGTCATAAACAGGCTTTGTAATGTCTTGCGCTGAACGCTTTCCGTTTGCGCTTTTAAGAATTGTTTCACGCTCTCTTTTTGAAAAAATATTTGCGTTTCCAATAAAACGCTCCTCAACCGTTTTGCTTGCACGAATAAAAAAGTTTTTGCCCTTAACTTTAAAAGGAAGCATTTCTGCAAACTTGCCCAAAAACCTTCTAATAAACATAGGAAGCGAAGTAACAAGCTTTAAGTCAAGCGGCTCCTTGTAAATGTTGTATCCGCCGAAAAATTCGTCCGCACCTTCGCCCGACATTGCACCTTTTACATGTTTGCTTGCAAGCTGGCTTACAAAATACAAAGCAACGGCGGCAGGGTCTGCCAAAGGCTCGTCCATGTGGTATTGCACCTTTTTCAAGCTGTCCCAATATTCATCTGTAGAAATCATTTTACTGTGGCTTTCAAGCCCTTTTACAGCCGAAAGCTCCTTTGCATATTCTATCTCGTTGTAGTCGTCATAATCAAAACCAACTGTAAAAGTTTTTGCGTCTTCTAAGCAGGCGGCAATGTAGCTGGAGTCAACTCCGCTCGAAAGGAAAGAGCCAATTGGAACATCACTTATTTTGTGCTTTGCAACCGAATCTTTTACGGCGTTGTCAATTGCAGTAACGCTATGCGACAAGTCAATGTGTTTTGGCGAAAACGTAGCTTCAAAGTACCTAGTAACTTCAACTTTTCCGTCTTTAAATGTCATATAATGCCCAGGTGGAAGCTTGTACACGCCTTTAAAAAACGTTTCCTGCAAAACAGAATATTGAAATGTTAAATAATGTTCCAGTGCCTCAACATTAACTTCCTTTTTAAAATTTGGGTGCGCCAAAAAGCTTTTTATTTCCGAGCCAAAAAGAAGCTTGCCGTCAAAAACTGAATAGTAAAATGGTTTTATTCCAAAAAAGTCTCTAGCTGCAAAGAGCTCACCCTTGTTTTTGTCATAAATTAAAAAAGCAAACATACCTCGAAGTTTAGAAAACATTTCTTTTCCACATTCTTCGTAAAGATGAAGCAAAACTTCTGTGTCTGAACTGCTGTGAAATATATGTCCTTTTCCTAAAAGCTCCTCACGAAGCGTTTTATAATTATAAATTTCTCCGTTAAAAACAATAGCAATGCTTTTATCTTCGTTAAACATGGGCTGTTCGCCGCCTTCGCTAAGGTCGATAAAGCTTAACCGCCTAAAGCCCAGAGCTATGTGTTCGTCCACATGGTGGCCACTAGAGTCTGGCCCCCTGTGAACAATTTTTTCCATCATTTCATTTATCGTCGTCGTTTTATCAGAAACATCGCCCGTAAAGCCGCAAAAACCACACATTGCTACATTCACTCCTGCCTTATTCAACAAATTCCTACCATAATTATACACATATTATATACATAAAAAACTTTAGCACAATAATTAAAATAAATCAAGAAATAATATATATACTACACTATACATAAAAACAAAATGGTGTTATAATATAAAAACATACAGCGATTTTTTTTGATAAATATAGGAGGTTTAAATATGTCCGACCCAAAAAGAAATGAAATACTTTTAGAAAGCGGCACTAACGAGCTTATGCTTATGGAGTTTACAATTGCTGACAGACATTTTGGCATAAATGTTTCTAAAGTTGTTGAAATTATGCAGTATAATAAAGTAACACCTATGCCAAACTCGAACCCTTATGTAGAGGGAATATTTAAGCCCCGCAGTGCCATAATGACAGTAATAAACCTTGCCGCATTTATGGGTTTGCCACCATCTCCCGATGAAGAACGTGACATTTTAATTATTACCCATTTTAATAGAATTAGTACGGCCTTTCATGTTCATTCTGTAAAAGCTATCCATAAAATTTCTTGGCACGAAATTGAAAAGCCCGACACTGCTATTTACGGCGGGGAAGAAGGGTTGGCAACAGGCATTGCACGCTTTGACGACAGGCTTATAACAATTGTCGACTTTGAAAAAATTCTCGTTGACATAAACCCACAATCGGGTATTCAAATGAGCGACATAGACAGGCTTGGGCAAAGAGCAAGAACGGACAAACCGCTGCTTATCGCTGAAGACTCACCTATGCTTGAGCGTATGCTGGTCGAATCTTTAAACAGGTCTGGCTACACAAACGTAGAACACTGCACAAATGGCTTGGAAGCTTGGGAAAAACTTAATGAGTACAAAGCAAGGGGCGGCAAAATTACCGACCACGTTTGTTGCGTAGTTACAGACATTGAAATGCCGCAGATGGACGGGCATCACTTAACAAAGCTAATCAAGTCTGATGAAGCTTTAAGGGTTCTCCCTGTTATCATCTTCTCGTCACTAATTGATGAGGACATGAAGCATAAAGGTATTTCACTAGGTGCAAATGCACAGCTTTCAAAACCAGACATTGCAAACCTTGTGCAAATTATTGACAGTCTAGTATAATGTGTTTTTAAACTAGCAGAGTTTCCAGAGACAAAATATTGTCTTGTAAACTCTGCTTATTTTTTTCTTCTTGAGGTGAGTCTATGGATTTTAACGAACATGCAAAAACATGGGATACCGATAAACGCATTGAACGTGCAAAAATAATTTCCAAAGAAATTGCGGCTAAAGTAAATAGAAAAAACGGTTTAACAGCAATGGAATTTGGCTGCGGCACAGGGCTTGTAAGCTTTAACTTGGAAGAAATGTTTGATGAAATAATGCTTGTTGATTCATCAGAAGGTATGCTTGAAATTGTTAATGAAAAGATAGAAAAGTTAAACGTAAATAACTTCTCTGCACGTCTTGTTGACTTAACTGTAAACGATTTAACAGGTGTCACATTTGACGTCATTTACACGTCAATGGTACTTCACCACATTAAAGAGCTTAAAATGGTTTTGAAAAAGCTTTACAGCTTGCTTAACCAAAACGGACAACTAATTGTTGTTGACTTAAACTCAAATGTAGGCTTTCATAACGACGAAGCTGGTTTTGAGGGACACAACGGCTTTGAGCAGAAAGAATTTTTCAGCTTGCTAAAAGGAATTGGATTTAGGCAAATACAATCCGAAACATTTTACCACGGGCAAAAAGAAAATACTGATAAAAGCGTTAACTATTCTTTGTTTATAACTAATGCCATTAAATAAAAAGCTTCCCCACTTTTATTAATGGGGAAAGCCTTTTTATTTGATAAGAATACTTAAAAATGGGTCAAGGGGCAAGCCCCTTGCGGGGTTTTAGGGGCAGAGCCCCTAAGGTCTTTTCTTTTATATTTACTCTACATTACATATACATTTTATTAACAAATTCCATAGTGTCTTTAATAACACCTGTCATCTTACTTTCCGCTTCACTAGCGTTTTCACCATGCACCCCAAAATAAACTTTTACCTTAGGCTCTGTGCCAGAAGGGCGAACACAAATCCAGCTTCCGTCTTCAAGTGTGTAATACAAAACGTCCGACTTTGGAAGCTTAATTTCTTCTTCAACGCCTGTTTCCATGTTTTTAATTACGCTTGCCTTATAATCTCTGCGCTCAACAGCCTTTAGTCCGTTAATAACAACGTCCTGTGCTTCACGAAGGTTATCCATTATTTTTTTAATGTTTCTAAGCCCTTCAACACCTTTTAATGAAATCGACTCGGTGCTTTCTTTATAGAAGCCATACTTCTCATAAACTTCGTTAAGCCCGTCAATCATAGTCATACCACGTGATTTATAGTAAGCCGCAATTTCACAAATAAGCATAGTAGCAACAACAGCGTCTTTGTCCCTTGCGTATGTTCCAGCAAGGCAGCCGTAGCTTTCTTCAAAGCCAAACAAAAATTCATTGCTTCCGCTTGCTTCAAACTCTTTTATCTTCTCACCGATATATTTAAACCCTGTTAAAACCTCAATATATTCAACGCCGTAACTTTCAGCAATTTTCTTCGTCATTTTCGTAGAAACTATAGTTGAAATTACTGCGCCGTTTTTAGGAAGCTGACCCATTGCCTGCTTTTGCGACAAAATGTATTCAGTAATTAAAATGCCAGTCATGTTTCCAGAAAGAACGACGTATTCGCCTTTGTCATTTTTAACAACAGCGCCTACTCTGTCGGCATCAGGGTCTGTTCCAACAACAATGTCTGCACCAAGCTTATCCGCCAAGGCAATCGCAAGCGAAAAAGCCTTAGGGTCTTCTGGGTTAGGGTATCCAACTGTTGAAAACTTGGCGTCGGGCAATTCTTGCTCTGGCACAACTAATACGTTTTTAAACCCTACTTCTTCAAGCACTCTGCGAACAGGCTTGTTGCCAGTACCATGAAGCGGTGTAAACACAATTTTAAATTCGTCTGCAACCTTTTTAATTACGTCTGGGTTAATACATTGCGCCTTAACGTTTTTAATAAACTCATCATCAATTTCTTTGCCAACAATTTTAAGCAAGCCTTGCTCCAAAGCAGTTTCCTTGCTAACTAGCTTTATTGCAGAATAATCAGTAACAGCAACAACTTCTTCCGTAATGTGAGCATCACGTGGCGAAGGAATTTGTGCACCATCAGCCCAATAAGCTTTATAACCGTTATATTCTGGTGGGTTGTGGCTTGCCGTTATAACAATGCCAGCAGTAGCACCCAAATGCCTTACAGCAAAAGAAAGTTCTGGAGTTGGACGAAGCTCGTCAAACAAATATGTTTTAATTCCGTTTCCGCACAAAACTAAAGCCGCTTCAAGCGCAAACTCAGGCGACATATTTCTCGAGTCATACGCTATAACTACACCCTTTTCCTTTAAGTTGCCTTCTTGCTTTAAAATGTAGTTTGAAAGCCCTTGTGTAGCACGGCGAACAGTGTAAATGTTCATGCGGTTTGTCCCTGCGCCAATTACTCCACGAAGTCCCGCTGTTCCAAACTCTAAATCCTTTAAAAACCTGTCTTCAATTTCCTTTTCCAAACCCGATATTTCTTTAAGTTCTTGTTTAGTTAAGCTGTCAATAAATTCGTTTTCAAGCCATGCCATGTAACTTTCCATGTACCCCATAAACATATCCCCTTTCTAACAAAAAATTAGACTTCTTGCGAAATGAGAAATGTCGAATTTACGAGCAAATTTTTCGTTTCGCAAGGAAGCAAAAACTGCACGTACCCAAAGGTACGTAAGGTTTTTGGTGACGCAGCCGAAACGGAAAAGTTGCCGTAAAGGCGGCGTTTATAATTTCGCAACAGTTTTAATATACAAATTAATTTTTCGACAAGCTTTTAATTCCAGCTACAAAAGAATTGTTGTTTTCTGTTTTAATAAGCATATCTGTAATTTGCTCTGTAAGCTCTGCCGTTGGCAAATGCGCCGATAATTTCCTAATAATATATATAGCTTCCAGCTCCTCACTAGTAAGCAAGTTCTCCTCACGCCTTGTGCCCGATTTAAGCACGTCAATTGCAGGAAAAATACGCTTTTCTGAAAGCTTTCTATCAAGAACAAGCTCCATGTTGCCTGTGCCCTTAAATTCTTCAAAAACCATGTCGTCAAGCTTGCTGCCTGTGTCTACAAGTGCCGTAGCAAGAATTGTAAGCGAACCGCCGCCTTGAATGTTTCTAGCCGCACCAAAAAACTTTTTCGGCATGTACAAGGCTGCTGGGTCAAGACCACCAGAAAGAGTTCGTCCGCTTGGCGGTACAGTTAAGTTGTACGCACGTGCAAGCCTCGTTATGCTGTCTAGCAAAATTACCAAGTCTTTCCCTTGCTCTACAAGCCGCTTTGCACGCTCCAAAACCATTTCTGCTACACGCTTGTGGTGCTCTGGCTGCTCATCAAACGTAGAGTAAATTACGTCAACACGTTCTCCAACAATTGATTGTTGCATGTCTGTAACTTCCTCTGGGCGTTCATCTATTAAAAGCACAATTAAGTGCATGTCTTTGTGGTTTGTTAAAATAGACTTTGCAATTTTTTTAAGCAAAACAGTTTTGCCTGCTTTCGGCTGGGCAACAATCATTCCCCTTTGCCCTTTGCCTACAGGTGCAATCAAATCAATAAGCCTTGTAGAACGTTCCGTCCTCGTAGTTTCCAAATGAATTCGTTCTGTTGGGAAAATTGGAGTTAAGTCTTCAAAGTTAGGGCGCTTTGCGGCTACCTCTGGATTGTCGCCGTTTGTGCTTTTTACATATAAAAGTGCGCTAAACTTTTCGCCTTCCTTTGGAATACGAATACTTCCCCTTACCAAGTCGCCAGTTTTAAGGTTAAACCTTCTAATTTGCGAAGGCGAAACGTAAATGTCCTTTGAGCCTGGCAAGTAGTTTTCGGTACGCAAAAAACCGTAGCCGTCTGCCAAAACTTCAAGCACACCTTCGGCAACTACGCCGCTGTCAAGTGCATCTGTATATTGGCGTCTTTGCTCCCTGTAATTGTTATTGTTCTGGTTTTCTTGCTGGCTATTTTGCCTTTCAAACTGTGGTGACGACTGAGTGTTAGAATCTGTTTGAGGGCTAAAATAGCGTGGTCTTTGACTTTCTTGCCTATCATATCTGCTTTCGCTAGTTGGTTTTTCAGCAGTTTCAGCTTGCTTTTCAGCTTCAACTGCCTTTTCAGTAACAGCTTCAACTAGCTTTTCTTCTGTTTCTTTAACTTCTGTTTCTTTAACTTCTGTTTCTTTAACTTCTGTTTCCTTAACTTCTGTTTCCTTAACTTCTGTTTCCTTAACTTCTGTTTCCTTAACTTCTTCTTCCTGCTTAACAGGCTCGGCAATTGGAACAAAAACTACCTCATTGCTGTCACTGCCTAATTTCTTGTAAGCTTTAAGTTCAGTTGCAGCCTTTTTTTCTTCAACTGCTTTTTCGTTTGCATCGTCGGTTTGTTCAACTTCATTTTTTGCATTACTTTCCATTTGACCCGACTCCAAAACGCCGCCTTCCATGGTGTTTTCCTCACTCTGCGTTTTGTCCCTGTTTTCTTCAATCCACTCAACAAGCTGAGACTTCCTGTATGTTTGAACATATTTCAGCCCCATAGCCCTAGCTATTTCTCGAAGCTCAGGCAGAGTCTTTTTTTCATTTTCCATATTATCCTCCTATTTCGGAATTACCAAAACTTGCCCGACAACAAGCGAGTCACTTGACAAATTATTAGCTTTCATAATTTTGCTATAATCTGTAAGGTTTCCATAAAACAACTTGCTAATTTTTGATAAATTATCACCTTGCTTAACGACATAAACTGTGTCTCCATTAGAGTTCACATTACTGGGGGCAGGTGTTTGCGGGTTACTTTCTGTTGAATTTGAGTTTTGCGAAGCATCAGTTTCTGTAGATGAAGCTGAAAAACCAGAAACTTGTTCTTTTATACTGTCAAGTTCAGTGTTAATTTCATTAAGTTTTTGAGTCAGCTCATCATTTTGAAGTTTTAGTTTTGTAATTTCGCCTTGTTCACCGTTAGTTTCTTCAATAGTTTTGTTTGCTTCTTTAAGCATGTTGTTGTTGGCATTATACTTATAAATAAGCACAAAAAGAATTAAAAGCATAACAACAAACACAGCTAGTGCGCCAAATTTAATAAGTGGCGAAAGTGCAGATGAAGAAGCCGCTTCAAAACGCTCGTCTTCATTTGAACGCTCGTGCTTTCTGCCAGAACTGCCGCCGCTTGAAAAATCACCATCGTTTCTTTCTCTGCGGGAGCTAGACGTCTTTTGCCTGTAAATTGATAAGTCATACTCAAAGTCATCTAAAATGCGCTTTGATGAAGACTCGTCTTTTGACACAAGTTTTTCAATGAATTGGCCACTGATTTGTTCATTACTTGAAATTTTTGGTTTTATACGGGGTTCTTGCTGAATTGGATTTGACTCTTTTGCTGCTTCTCTTTCGCTATATTTTTCTTTTTCATACTCTCTTTTCAGTTCTGAATTTGGTTTTGCTTTTGATTCAAGATTTGACTCAAGCTTTGGTTCAAATGCACTTTCATGCCGCTTAAAATCTGTTAAGTCATCTATAAAATATTCGGGGTCAGCTGTACTATTAAGCTCATCTGGCTGCTCATATGTATGCTCATACGGCATCTCATCGTCCTGCGGCTTTGGCTGGTTTAGTGCATCAAACAGCTTCCCAACTGCCTTTCTTGACATATCTTCGTTATAATAATCCAGCGTATTGCCTGGCTTTATCTTTCGCCTATTATCCGAAATAACCTCCACCTCCAAAAACATTTTCTTAATCCTTCATATTATTAAAATTTGAATAATCTGGCAAATTACAATAGGTGTATATGTGTATACTTTTATTGTATATGTTATTTATTATTATGTCAATAATAGGAATGTTGAAATTTCAGCGAAATTTAGAAACAAAATCTTTGTTTAAAGTGTCCAAAATGTGGCATAATAACACAAGTGCAAATTTATAGCAATTCTGTTTTAATTCACCAATATCTATAAACGTATAATTTTTAAATTAGAACTCTTGCGAAATTATAAACGCCGCCTTTACGGCAACTTTTCCGTTTCCACTGCGTCACCAAAAACCTTACGTACCTTTGGGTACGTGCGGTTTTTGCTTCATTGCGAAACAAAAGATTTGCTTGTAAATTTATCATCTCTTATTTCGCAAGAAGTCTATTTTAAAAATATACAGTTATAATATCCCTCTTTACTTTTTGAGCAAATTTCGTTATACTATAAATTGAAATACATAACACCTTCTATAAGGAGTTGTCTACAATGAAGATAGAAAAAATAAGTGAAACTCAAATAAAATTTGTGCTTACAAACGCAGACCTTTCCGAGCGAAACATAAAAATGACAGAGCTTGCATATGGTTCTGAAAAAGCGCAAGAGCTTTTTAGGGAAATGATGGAGCAAGCTTTTGTAGAGTGTGCTTTTGAGTCGGACAACATGCCGCTTATGATAGAAGCTATACCAATGACAGCCGACAGCATTGTTATTATCGTTACAAAGGTAACAGCCCCAGAGCAAATTGAGGAACGGTTTAACATGCTTCCAAAACAAGCTTCTGCAAAAAAGCGTCAGCGTAATGCTGCTGGCAAAAAGGCAAAAGATATTAATGAGCAACCTTCAAACATAAGTGTTTTTTCGTTTGACACACTTGACGATGTCACACTTGCTGCCAATAGAATGTATATGCAGTTTAACGGAATGAACATGCTTTTCAAAAACAACAACAGATATTTTTTGTATGTTGAAAACAATTGTTCGTTTGACAACGTTACTACAGAATATATTGACTCTGTCCTTGCAGAGTACGGGCAAAAGCATTTAGCAAACACGATAACACGCTACTATTTAGCCGAACACGGTGAAATTATTATTAAAAGCAATGCAATTAGAAAGCTTGCACTGCTATAACAATTTAAACGCAAAAGCCATGTAGATTGCGGCATACCGCATAAAACATGGCTTATTTTGTTATTTTTTCAAAAGTTTTTGAGCACCTTCGCTGTAAACAATTGTGCCGTCTTTATAAACCCAAATTGCGTAAGAGCCTTCGTAATTTTTCAAAACCTCAAGCCCTTCTTCGTAAGACATGTTAAACAAAGCCGTTGACATTGCATCAGACATGCCAGAATTTGGGTAAACAATTGAAACAGAAGTAAAATACTCCGAAGGGTACAGTGTTTCTGGGTCAATTATATGATGGTACACTTTGTCGCCAACAATATAAAACCTTTGGTAGTCACCACTTGTAACAAGGCAGTTGTCGCTTAAACTTAGCAGTTGAATAAGCTGCTCTGCACTGTTCATATCTGGGTTTTGTATGCCGACACTCCAGTTTTCAAGGCCGTTTACATGTTTTTTGCCAATAGCCTTTACGTTGCCACCGACACTCATTAAAACAGAATTAAACCCGTCCTTTTCAAGCTGTTCTCCAACCTTTTGCACAGCATAACCTTTGGCAATAGCCCCTACGTCAAGCCGCATGTTTTCGTTCGTCAAAAAAACAGTACGATTATTCTCGTCAATTATTACTTGGCTAATGTCTGTATATTTGTTTGCTTCCATAAGCTCGTCTTTTGTTGGAAGCTGTGCATTAAAAGGGTCGTCAATTCCTTCTGTTCTGTAATTATGCCAAATGTTTAAAACAGGCCCTAAAGCAACGTTAACTTTGCCATTTGTTTTTGTGTACTGTTCTTTTGCAAACACTAGCATATCAATTATTTTTTGGTCTACCTCAACTGATTTTATTCCAGCGTTGTCATTTATAGTTTTTATATTGTTAATTCCATCATAATCGTTGTAAATATCAAAAAGCTGGTGATAAGCCTCAAGTTCATCATAAACAAACTGTGAGAGTTTTTCAAATTGTTCGTCAGATGTTGTGTATGCAACTATGTTTGTAACAGTGTCAAAGAAAAACATAAATTCAGCTTCGTGCCGTTCCATTGGCTTTTGCGCACTGCAACCAACCATAGTTAACATTAACAAAAAAATAAGTATTTTTTTCATAAGTGTTTTCTCTCTTTAATCATTGTGTTTGTTAACCGCTAAAATAAACACTACCCCGCAGTTATAGTGTAGCTATAAGCGGGGTAGAAAAAAGTTAATTACTTCGCAGTGTTAGCTGCTTTTTCAACTATTTCTTTGAATTCGCCAATGCCAACAGTTACGCTTGAAACAAGGTCAGCGTCTGTAGCCTTGCCAGCATCATCAACTGCAATGCCCGTTACGTCAGCAGCAGTTTTGCCAACAACGTATTGTGAAAATGCAGCAGCTTGCTCATCCCATTCCTTACCAATTTTAGAAGCGACTTTCATGCCGTAAGCTGCACCTAATTCATTTTTAGTTTGAGGAGCAACAGCCAAGTCAGTTGTAACATTGCCCTTAGCGTCAAAGTTTACATTGCCTTGCATAGAGTCAAGAATTGCGCTTGTAATTTTGCCGCTGCCATCAACTGTAGTTGCAACGAAAGTAGCGTAAGCTTGTGCCAAACCATCGCTCTCGCCAGCGTCTTTTGACTTATCAAGTTTTGTAGAAATACCTAAGCCAACTTTGTCACCTTCTTGTGCGCCCATTTCTTTAGCGTTTGCAGCAGCCTTTTCAACTAATGCAATATAGCCTTGAACATTCATTGTGCAACCAGAAACTAAGTCTGCTTCAGCAGGTGAACCTTTTTCAGTAAGAGCCATGCCCTTAACTTCGTCTACAGTTTTACCAATGCAGAAAGCTTCAAAAGCGGCAATTTGTGCGTCCCAATCCTTTTGAATTGAAGAAGCCTTGCTCATGCCATAATTGTTGCCAAGTTCAACCTTTGTTGGAACAGCAGCAGATACGTCAGAAGTAATTTTTCCGCTAGCAGCAAAGCTAACCTTTGATTGCACAGCGTCAATTTTTAAACCGGTAATTTTTCCGTTTGCATCAAGCGTAATTGCACCGATGTTAATGTCTGTTTGTGCAAGTCCGTCACCACCGTCAGCCTTTTTCGAGTTGCCGTTTGAGCCAATTGCAGCAAGGCCAGTTTTCAAGCTTCCCCCAACAGCAGGTGCTTCAGAAGCAGCAGCCTCTGTTGCTGTTGCAGTTTCAGTTGGTGCTGGTGAAGTTGTAGCAGGTGCTTCAGTTGTTGGTTGTGGTGAAGGTGTTGCTGTAGCTTTTGGCGTGTTATCTTGGCAACCAGCAAGAAGTGTCGCCGACAAAGCACCAGCCACTATAAGTACTACAAATTTCTTCATAAAATCTCTCCTACCTTATTGTTTTATTTTGAGTGCAAAAATTATTTATATTTTGTTCACTAAAGAAGCACTCTATTTTTATTAAAACCAAATGCTTAACGTAAAACGTTTTTAAGCACTGGTAAAATAAACCTTAAAATTGTTGCAGTTGCAACCCCAGCAAAAACGCCCATTACGATAAGGAAGGGCAAATAAGCCAAAAGTGTCAAACTGCCGAAAATAATTGAAATAGCTACAAACTGCCCAATGTTATGGAACAATGCCCCAAAAATGCTTAACACAAGATACGAAACATGTTCTTTAAACAAAAACATTATAACAGTCATAACAATAAATGAAAATAAGCCGCCGCTAAAGCTTAAAAACCCAGCCGTTGCACCCCTAATTAAAAAAACGAAAAGTGCCTTTAAAACAATTATATACGCCGCTTCACGCTTGCCTAAAAAAAACAAAGAGTACATAACGGCAATGTTTGAAAGCCCCAGCTTTACCCCAGGTGGAAAAAAAGGAATTGGAGGAAACGAGCTTTCAATAAAAGACAAAACAACGGCAACCGCAAAAAACAACGCAAGCATTGTAAGCCGTTTAATTTTAGCACTGTTAGTTTCAATTGTTTCCTTTTGCATTATTCCCCTCACACCTAAAAGTGATATTGCTATAGTATATATTTTAACAAACTTTAAGCGCATTTGCAACTAAAAGAATTTTATCAAAACAAATTTTTAACGCACTTTAATTTTAAACATACTATTTAATAATAATATCGGCGTCGTCACTTGAGCGCTCGCCTTTTGGCGTTAGCTTTATTAAAATGCCGTTAGGAAGACAAGCAGCACTTTGCCCAACTTTTAAAAGTGTGCCCGATTTTATGCACACTTTGTCTGGGCAGTCTGATTGTTCAAAGTAAATTCCGCCGTCAGTTCCAACATGAATTTTAACATGTGGAGCTTCATCATAAACAAGCTCCATTTCAGAACTTGAAGTTAAATCAACTGTATCTATTACATTATCAAAATAGTAAACTTCTGCAATTGCCCCACCCTCTTGCAACGCACCATAGTAAAATATACCAAGGCCAACAGCAAAAACAAGCACAACTACAATAATAATAATATCACTTTTTTTAGCAAATCTCATACACTGATAATATTGGCAAATCGTCATAAACAAAGCACTTGCTTAACCGAATTGTCAAATATAACTCCTTAGTATATCACCAAAATAAATTAAGAATTTCTGTTCATAGCAGCGTCAAACATTAACACTAACCCTTGCTTTTTTTCTTCATTAATTTCAAGTACATTTATAAGCTTCATAGCTTTATCATAGCACTTTTTAGCAACCTTTTTAGCGTACTGAACGCCCTTTTTATCAGAAACTTTTTTGCAAATACCTTCAGAGTTTACTTCTCCGTTTTTAATTTGCGTTTTAAAGTCTTCGTCGTCATTGATTGCATAAATTAAAGGCAAAGTAATAACGCCTTGTTCAAAGTCCGACTTTACAGGCTTTGCTGCCTGCGTAATGTCCGATTCATAGTCAATACAGTCATCAATAATTTGGAAAATCATTCCCAAGTAATGCCCAATTTTTGCATACTTTTTGCGATACTCTTTAGGCTCGTCGTTAAAAAACGCCCCAGCAAAAAAAGTTGTTTCAAAAAGAGCAGCAGTTTTGCCCGAAATAATTTTGTAATATTTCAAAGGCGAAATGTCAAGGTCACCGTTGCTAAGATGTTGCAAAAGTTCGCCGAAGCAAAGCTTTTTCATTGATTTAACAATGTCAAACTCGCTTTCTCTGTCTTCATTATGTAGCCCAATTTTTCTGGCTTCTTCCAAGCACAGACAAAACAAGTAATCACCACAAATTACGGCAGTTTTTCTTCCGTAAATGCTGTTAAGCGTAGCAATGTTTCTTCTCAGCTTTGCATCGTCAATTACATCATCATGCACAAGTGTTGCAAGGTGCAAAAGTTCAATTGTAGTTGCAGCTTTTAAAGAATCCTCGGTAACTTCACCGTTTGCATTTACGGCACACGCTATTAACGCCCTAGTTCTAATGAACTTACCCTGCGATTGTGCAAGGTGCGAGGTGTACTCCCTAATTATAAACGGTGAGCTACGAAGGATAGACTCTAACCTGCGTTTAACGTAGGTTAGAGCTTCGCCTTGCGATAACATTATTATATCTTTCTTTTCTTTGGTTAATGCACTAGTCATTGTAAATGTATAACCTTCTTACAAATCCGACCTTTTTCCAGCGTGCCTTTAACCAAGGAATTACATAATAGTCAAGGCCGAAAATAGAGCCGCCGCCAATAAGAACAGCAATGCCAGCAAAAACCATCCAGAAAGTGTTTAAGTAAAGCCCAGTTGTAGTGATAAACATAAATTGCAAAATCAATGAAAGTGCAGATGAAGCAAACGTAAACAAACCGCCCAAAAGTGAAAGACCAATTGCAATTTCAGCAACAACAATGAAAATTTGCATTGCAAGCTGAACACCGTCGTTAGGCATTACAAATTTATCAAGGAACCAATTCATAGCAGGAATGTTAAGTTTAAACGCATAGTCGCTAAGCGTTGAGTGTGCAATTTCTTTGCCCGAAACAAAAATTGTGTCAAACAAACCAAGAATTCTCCAGTTCATAAGAGCAACTCCGGCCGAAGCAGCAGCTTCACCAGCAGCACCTGTTGCGCTAGAAGCCGCATCAGCAGCCGCACCTGTTGCAGCCGCAGCCGCATCTGAAGTAACAATACCTAAAACACTGTTGTACCAAGCATTAGCGCCTCCAAAGAAAGCAGAAAGCTTAGGTTCTGAAAGCCAACCTTCAGTAACCTTCATAATACCTTCAAACAACCAAACGCCGCCAAGCCACAAACGCAAAGGAACTAAAAGGAAGCTAGGTGTTCTGTTTGAGAAGTGTCCGCCCAAAAAGCTTCTTTTGTTTCGTACAACGAAAAACTCGTGCTTAATATAGCTAAAAATTTTATTCCAGCCAAGAACTTGAATGAAATAAATAATATTAATAAAGTGCTTTGAAAGCATTGCAAAAAATGATGGAAGGTTAAACATCATATTTGGCAAACCAACTCTGGCTGTGCCGTACCTACCGCCCACGCAAACCATTACGCCGTGGAATGACGGGTTGTAAACTTCCTTTTCGCCCTTGCCTGTAATATCAACGTAAATGTTGTGTGCAACACAAGCAGATGAATGTTCACAGTTTTCAACCATTTGCGGAACAGGCATTTCAGCATTTTTAGGCGTATATAGCATGTTGTCACCAACAACATAAACGCTTTTGTCGTCTAAAGAACGAAGATTGTCGTCAAGTTTAATTCTGCCTCTGCCTGCGCTTTGAAGTGTTTTAGCACATTCGTTTGTAATGTCAGCACTTTCTATACCAGCAGCCCAAACAACAGTTCCTGCAACGTGCTTTGTAACTTTGTCGCCTTTTTTCAACTCAATAAAGTCAGCGCCAATGCCAGAAACACCTGAGCCCATCCTTACTTCAACGCCCATTTTTTGAAGCCTTTTTTCAACCTTGTTTGTAAGCTTTTCTGGGAGTATAGGCATAAGCCTTGGTAAAACGTCGGCTACAACAAGCTTCACCATTTCACGAGGAATTTCATATTTTTCGCAAAGAATTGGCGCATATTCTGCAAGCTCGCCAATCATTTCAATTCCTGTAAAGCCTGCACCAACAACGTAGAAAGTGAGAAGCTTCTTCTTCTCATTCAAGTCAGTTTCAGTAGCCGCAAGCCTAAAGCAAGTTTGAATGCGCTCTCTCAAAAGCACTGCGTCATCAAAAGACCATAGCTTGTAAGAAAATTCTTCTGCCCCAGGAACACCAAAGAAAGTTGGTTTTGAACCTGCTGCCATAACAAGATAGTCATACTTATAAGTTGCAACAGTACCTTCAACCTTTTTACCAGCAAAGTCAACGTTTTTAACTGTATCAAGTTTAACGTTAACACGACGACCAGCAAAAACTTTAGCAAGGCTAATTTTAATGCTGTCCTCGTCAACACGCCCAGCTGCAACTTCGTGCAACTCCGTAAGCATTGTGTGGTATGGGTTTTTGTCAATAATTGTAATGTTTACGTTTGCGTTCTTTCTGAATTTCTTTTCAAGGTTTTTGGCAGTTAAAATACCGCCATAGCCAGCACCTACTATTACAATATTGGTAGCCATGTTTCTCCCCTTCGTCTTATTTATTTAAAGCTTTTTAAGAATTTAGAAGTAATGTTATAATCGGCTGTTTAAAAAACCCACAAAAAGCTGTTTAAAAAACGTGCCATAATCCAAATAAATATGTAGATTACAATGCAAACTGTATATTCACGTTATTTCATTTTACATAATATACAGTATACATAGTGAATATAACATAAGAACTAGACTTAGTTTGTCATTTTTTTCACAATTCATGCCGAAAAACTTTAAAGACGTTCCTTGCAAAATTTTAATTAAAACCAATTTAGCTCTAACACCTCTAATTAAGTTCAAGTCAAAAACCTTTTTATCATCAAGGCAACATTAGAGCAATTACAGTAAATAATAATACGATAAAACTTATATCAATTATTTATGAAATTGCCATAGTCATGTTTGGGTTGCGTTAATGAGAAAAAGGTTTTTATACCCTATTTCTTAAAAGCTCTAATTTAACAAAATAACATAAAACAATTGTTAATTCGACAATATAAACATTTAAACGCTTTGACCTTTGCAAAAGCAAAATTGTTTTATTTATGTGTATGTTTTAAACATTGTATAACAAATTTCAAACTTTGTCAACAATGCACAAAATGGAATAAAAAAATCACAGCTGTTTGAAATTTTTGGCAAAAACAATATATTTTAACCTATATAAAATTTAACTTTCTAACGATAATGGCAAGGGGGAGCCTAACGCCTAGCCGTTTTTTGTTTTGACTTATAGACAATGTAGATTAAAAATGGAATTTCTACAACAAATTTCTAATCATCAAACATGCCCAAGTGAAAACTGATTGTATGTACCATTTTCGCTTATCCAACATAAAATATTAATAGTTTTATGAAGGGGCTGATTTTGTGGACAATATTCAAGTTATTGTTGAGTGCACGATGAACGACGAGCGGGAGCTTTTAATCTCACGCCTTGGAAAGCTTAAATACAGATTACCAATTATTAACTCTTATGTTGTTGAAATACCAGCTGACTCGTATGAAGTTTTAAGCGGCTTAGAGGGGATTAAAGCTGTCCACAAAAACAACTGCATTACTGCACAAATGAACGTGGCAAGAAAAGCAGTTAGTGCAGACAAAGTTCAAAGCAAAGGCGTGACAGGACGTGGCATTACAATAGCAGTTTTAGACACAGGCGTTGCACCCGTAGACGACCTTGTTCTTCCCAAAAACAGAATTATAGCATTTAAAGACTTTGTTAACGGCGAAACAGAACCCTACGACGATAATTGCCACGGCACACATGTAGCAGGCATCGCCGCAGGCAACGGCTACCGTTCAAAGGGCAAATACATGGGCATTTCCCCCGAAGCAAACATTGTCGCCGTAAAAATTCTTGACGATGAAGGAAAAGGCAATGCAGGTGACGTGCTTGCTGGAATTCAGTGGATTGTTGACAACAAAGAACGTTATAATATTCGGGTAGCCAATTTGTCAATTGGAACAGATGATATTGGGTCGAAAGACCCGCTGGTAAGGGCAGTAGAGGCAGCCTGGGATGCTGGTATAGTCATGACAATAGCCGCAGGAAACAACGGCCCAAGCCCAAACACTGTCACTTCGCCAGGAATAAGCCGAAAAGTAATTACAGTAGGCGCTTCGGACGATAATAAAACTGTTACAATTTGGGGGGATACACTGCAAAACTTTTCGGGGCGTGGGCCTACAGGTGAATGTATAGTTAAACCAGACATAATAGCACCTGGCTCTGACATTGTTTCTTGCTTATCCTCGTCAGTTTCTATAAGCTCAATGGAAGCAAAAAAGCTAAAAATAGTTGACAAGTTTTATACACAAATGAGCGGAACATCAATGTCAACGCCAATTGTGGCAGGTGCAGTTGCAAGCCTTTTGCAAAGAAAGCCAAACCTAACACCAGACCAAGTTAAACTAAAATTAAAATATAGCACAGTTAGCTTAAACTATTCTCAAAACCAACAAGGCTGGGGGCTATTAAATGTTGAAAGGTTTGTTTTGTCTTAAATTGTTATATTATATAGCTTAGGGGGGTAACCATGTTAAACAACATTTCAAGTGAAATATCAAAAATACTTCACGAAGAAGTTAATAAACATAGGGCTAGTGTGCAAAAAAACCAATACAAGGAAGTCGAGCTTCTAAACGCCTTCAAAGCATTTATGCCAAGCGAAAACCACAAGGCAATTGACGAAGCCGTAAATATGTTTTATATGCTAAACACAGTACAGCAAATTCAAAGAGAGCTTAACAAACCCGCTCAAAAAGCAATTTCTGCCGCCTCTACAAACCCACAAAAGCGACAAGGCGACAAATCTGTGCACAAAGACGGCGTTTATGATGTTGACATGTCGTGCATAAAGCGCAAGCAAAGCAATGCCGAAAGCATTTCGGGCATGATGATGATAATGGCACTTATGGGGGTACTTTAATTTGTGTGCATATGACTTTAGTCATATGCAACTCTACATATTTATTTGTTGGATAATTTATTTATCTGACAAAACAGAAACCAAAATTTCGGCAAGCGGCTTCATTGCATTTTTAGCTTCTTCAACAGTGCTTGTGTCTGCGCCAACTTCAACAAGAAGTGACTTTGGCAAAAGGTGTAAACTATATCTATATGGCTTAATGTAAATTTTTCGCATAAGCCCTTTGTAAAGTTCATTTGCTTTTAACTGCATTTGAAGGCTAAACGCAAAGTTTTCTTCCAAAAAAGCGTTTGCCTCGTGAGGACGTTCAACAGGTTTTCCGTTGTCGTCATACCGTGTTATGCCGTTTACAAACATTAGCTGTGCTGTAGGCTTTTCATTAATGTCTGTTACAAGCTTTTCTCCGTTTAAAACTCCATCTCTGTGAACATCAATTGCAACTTCAACTGTCGGATATTTTTCCAAAAGCTTTTTCACAGCAGGCTCCATCTTTTCATAGCTACCTTCACGGTGAACTTCTCCGTCCTTAAAGTCATATGTTCCATAGTCATGCACAACAGAAATGTTGTAGTCGTTTACTAAAATTTTCGCAAGCTCGCTTCCAACGCCAACAATTGTGTCGCCAATTTCTCCTTCCCTTGAGTCTGCAAACGCTTCCTGAGAATGAGTGTGAAAAATTAACACCTTCGGCTCTTTTTTTGCATTTGCCTTTATGTCAGTCTTTAAATTTACTTTTAAAAGCCGTTTAATGTCCAAGTCGTCCTCGGTTACGTATGCGCCTTTTTCAATCGTGTAAACAAATTTCAAAATCTCTTCAAATGATTTTATTGAGCCAACAGTTTCAGCCGTTGGAAAGTCTTTGCTTTGCACAAAAACAGACGTGGCAGTTTCTAAGCTAAATTCAAGAGCATTTTTTAAAGATAACGCAAACTCGTCTATTGTTTTATCAACTTTATTAAACCAAACAAGTTTAACTGCTAACCCTGCAACTAAAACAAAAAAAAGTACACATATTAGAAATAAATAACTGTTCTTTTTCATTCCCCACCTCACATTTTCACCTAATAGCAATACCAGTTTTTCCAATAACCAATGTCAATTAAAAACGGAAATGCTATAAAAAAAGCCCGCCGTAGGCGGGCAAATCTTTACTCAACTTTTTTAAGCACCAACAGCTTTTGCCCAGCAAAAACTTTGTTAGGGTTTTCAATTTCGTTTACAGCCAAAAGCTCGTCAATAGCAGTGTTGTATTTTTTGGCAATTTTCCAAAGGTCGTCGCCTTGCTGAACCACATAAATTGTCATGCTTGCCATGCTTTCAAGCGCTGCTTTATCCATGTCAAAAAACTCGATATCCGTAATTATGTTAACTTCTTTTTCACGGTAAACGTTTGTGTTGTGGCTTAACAAAAACCTAAGCTCCATTTCACGTCCGCTTAGCATGTTAAAGCTTACATGCTCAACGCTTGTAACAACCGAAACTTCCATTCCCGAAGTTGCACCTTTTGTTTCAATAACTTGGCGATAAGGAATAACAGTTTTATAAGAGTACAAAGGTGCTTCGTCACTTTCGGCAATATACAAAGCGTTTGCTTCAATAGAACCTTCAACAATTACTTTGTCCTCAATTACTTTTATTTCATGTACAAACGACTTGCCCTTTGCAGAAAAAATTTGCAAAATATCTGGGCAACTTTCGTCAAGCGTTACAACTTCCTTAATCGGGCTTTGGTTTTTGTTGTGGCAAACAAGCTTTGAGTATTTAATAGGGCTTTTCTTAATGTCAAGCGTTTTGTTAATGCAGTACGCATCTTCCAAAATTTCAATGTTTTGGCTATTTGTAAGCTTTACCGTTGAGTTAATAGTAACTTCAAGGTTTAACGCCCTGTCCTCGCCATCTTCGTCTTGCTGAAGCTGAATATACTGGTCGCTTACAACAAGCGTAACATCTGCATACATGTCGTCTTTTGCGTTTGCAATTTCAATTGCGCCCGAAAACGGCACTTCATGCTCGGAAAGCTCTAAAATGCTGTTCTCGTTGTCGCCCCTGTACAAAACTGCAACAACAAGCTCGCCAGAAACATTCACCCTGCCGCCCTGAACTTTGCAGTCTTTGTTTGCAATTGTTACAGACGTTTGAAGAATTTCTCTAATGTTTGGCTTGCCAGCTTCTAGCATAAGCAAGTTTTTAGCAATTATTTTTTCTGTTTTGTTGTCGATAGTTTTTGTTATTGAAATGCTACTTTTTAGCATTTGGTTTTCTGGAATTTCTTTAATGTTCGTTACCGCTTCGTGAACCTCGGTGTTGCTTGCACTTGCTGTCACATCAACAATTGCTCTGTAGTTCACCTTGCGGTCGTTTATCATGCGGTAGTCTATGTGTGCAATTTCAGCTTGGGCTTCTACCCAAGTTTCCTTTGTTACACCGTCCATGTTTATAAAATCATCAATGGACATAGTTACATTCATACTATGTACTGGGCTTTGGCTGCCCCTTGCTAGGTATAAAAGCGAAATATCAAGCTTACCCATAAAGTTAATTCTATCCTGTGAAAGCTCGATACGGTCGATAGTTGTGCCTGCATCTGCTTGAAGAACAACAGACATGTCTGGCTTTGAGTCTGGCACAATTAAGTCACCTTCTATCAAAACTTGCGTCGTTTGTCTGCCTATCTTTTGGTCAAGTGCAGTGCGTTCCTTAACTAGCTCTTTATACATAAAAAAATACCTCCTTAGCGCTATACTATAATAAATATATTAGCTAAAGAGGTTTTTTATAACATTTTTTGAAAAGCAAGCAAAACTTTATATTACTTTGTCAGAACTCCGCCGTCTTGCCTGAATTATTTTATAAACCTTTTTCCGCACACGCTGAAGCGCATTATCAATTGCTTTTTCATCTTTATCAACTTTTTTAGCTATGTCAGAATAGCTTATGCCTTGAAGGTATAAAGATAGAACTTTTTGCTCCAGCTTGCTTAAAGCTTCACCCATGTGGCTTTCAATATAGCTTTTTTCTTCCCTGCCGATAAAAAGCTCCTCTGGGTTTGTTACACGGGTTTCAGAAAGCAAGTCAAGAAACGACGTCTTTTCCGACTCGTCGTCGTTAAACGGCTTGTTTAAAGATATGTAAGAATTTAGGGGAATGTGTTTTTGCCTTGTTGCAGCTTTTATTGCAGTAATAATTTGCCTGGTTACACAAACTTCGGCAAACGCACTAAAAGAAACTTGCCTTTCGTGGTTGTAGTCACGAATTGCTTTGTAAAGCCCAATCATTCCTTCTTGAATGATGTCCTCTTTGTCTGCTCCAATAATAAAATACGCCCGTGCTTTTACCCTTACAAGGCCTTTGTATTTATCAATAAGATACTCCTGTGCTATTTTATCTTTTTTTTCGTTTATAAGAAGCAAAACTTCTTCGTCCGAAAGAGATGAAAGCGTTAAAAGCTCATTGTTTGGCAAAAGTATTCCCCCTAGTCCTTAGTTTTGAACGTTCGCATTTTTTCAAGAAGCTGTGCTGTTTTTTCATCAATGTTGTCAAGCAAAAGGTTGTTTTTAAACGGTTTGTTGTTTATGTATTTTTCTCTGACCCTTTTCATTTCAAGGTTAACTTGAATTTCAAACTCTCGTGCAGAAATTCGGCAAGCACCTTTGCTTAAAATTATTATTTGTTCCAAGCTGTCGCTCGTTGCAACGGACACTCTGTTTTTTGGCGCTAAAATTGTAGCTGCACGTTCAATGTAGTTGTCCGCTGTTTCGGCTTCCTTTGTGTAAATAATTTTAAGCCCAGAATATTCTTCAACAGAGCCTGTGTTGCCCTTTACCTTGTGGGCATCAAAAACCAAAATTACAATAAGCCCTGTTGAACCTTGATAGTCTGCCAAAATTTCCATAAGCTTCAAACGTGCATTTTCCAAAGAATAGTCGGCAATTGCTTTTAGCTTGTCCCAAGCAAATATTATGTTGTAACCGTCAACAAGCAAATATTCCTTAGCCACAAAGCAAACCTACCTATCGTTAAATCTTCTGTTCCTTACAACCTCGTACATCAAAACGCCTGCGGCAACCGAAGCGTTTAAAGAGCCAATTTTCCCATACATCGGAATATTCACAACAAAGTCACACTTTTCACGTACAAGGCGTGGCACTCCTGCACCTTCGTTGCCTATAACAAGAGCAACTGCCCCTTTAAAGTCGGTTTTAAAAATCGGCTCGCCGTTCATATCGGCACAGTACACCCAAAGCCCTTTTTTCTTTAATTCGTCAATTGCTTGTGTAATGTTTGTAACCTTTGCAACTGGAACATGGTTAAGCGCACCTGCTGATGTTTTTGAAACAGTAAAAGTAAGCCCTGCTGCACGGTTTTTTGGAATGATAACACCGTGTGCAGAAGCCGCTTCGGCTGTTCTTATAATTGCGCCAAGGTTATGAGGGTCTGTAATTTCGTCAAGCACTATAATAAAAGGCTGTTCGCCCTTTTTCTTTGCAAGTTCCAACATGTCGTCAATTGTAGAGTAAGCAGCGGCAGGACACAAAGCCAAAACGCCCTGATGGTTTGCATGAAAAGTCATTTCGTCAAGCTTTACACGGCTTACTTCTTTTACAGGAATGCCCCTGTCCCTAGCCTTTGCTACAACAACCTTTAATGTTCCTTCAATTTCGCCCGATTTAATAAGAATTTTGTCAATTGGCTTGTCGTGGTTTAAAGCTTCAAGCACAGCTTGACGCCCAACAAGCTTTAAGCTGTCTTCTGTTTGCTTTGGCGAATTATTTTCATAGTTACTGCGTTCCCTAGCTTTTTCTTCTCTTTTAAACTCTCTTTTAAGTTCTCTTTTTTCTTCTTTGAAGTAAGGCTTGTCCTTTTGTCTGTCGGTTTTAAAAGAACATTTGTCGTTCTTTTTGAACCCGTTATGTTTTTCAGTTTGTGTATATCCTTTTACCTTGCCTTTATCATTGCTTCTAAATTTATCTTTTGCTTGCCCTTTGAACTGGTTTTTCATGTTTTCCTCCGTATAGCGCAATTTGAATAAACAAACTCAAATTGCTATAGTTACATTACACATATTCTGAAAAGCTCCATAATTCTTTCATTTTGACCGCTTAAAAACAAGTAGCCAAAAAGTGCTTCTAAGCCTGTTGCATGGCGGTAGTCCGAAACAGAAGCATTTTTTGCAACGGTAAACGACTTTGCGTTTCGCCCACGCTTTAAAACCGCAAGCTCTTTTTCCGTCAAATGCTCTTGTATTTTAAAATACATTTCCGATTGTGCAACAGCACTAACCAAATTTTTCGATTTTTTGTGAAGCTTGTTTACAGTTGAGTTGTACTCCTTAACTAAAAACGCCCTTACGCACAACTCAAAAACTGCATCACCTAAATATGCAAGGCTAAGTGCGGAAAATTCGTCCGCACCTGCCGATTTTTCTGAACTTACCACATTTTCCGAAACCGAGTTTAAAAATAAACGTGCTTCTTCCATATTAACGTTCCTTATGCTTCCACCTTACGCCGCTTGGAGTGTCTTCCAAAACGATGTTAAGTGCGTTAAGCTCATCACGGATTTTGTCGGCTGCTGCCCAGTTTTTTGCTTGTCTTGCTTCGTTGCGTTTTGCTATAAGTTCTTCTATATACTCACTGTCCACGCCAGTTTCTTCTTCCTTTAAAACGTCAAAGCCTAAAATTTCGCAAAGTTCAACTATTCCGTCAAGCATAGCTTTTGCAAATGCTTTTGATGAATTTTCAGTTACGTTTATGTTTGCGTATTTAACAAATTCAAAAATTGCGGAAATTGCGTCGGCTGTGTTAAAGTCGTCGTCCAAACTTTCTTCAAAGTCTGTTTTGTACACCTTTGACTTTTCAATAAGCTGTGCTTCTTCGTTTGTCAAAGCTTCTGCCTGTGCATTTTCCACAAAAAATTCAAGGTTTTTAGAGCAATTTTTAATTCTATTCAAGCTGTTTTCTGCGGCGTGCATCAATTCGTCGCTAAAGTTAATTGGGCTTCTATAATGCCCCGAAAGCATAAAAAAGCGAACTACTTCATAAGAGAAACGTTCCGAAACTTCCCTTAGAGTAAAAAAGTTTCCAAGAGATTTTGACATTTTGCGGTTATCAATGTTCAAAAAGGCGTTGTGAAGCCAAAACCTTGCAAACGTCTTTCCGTTAGCTGCTTCACTTTGTGCAATTTCGTTTTCGTGATGAGGGAAAACCAAGTCTTCGCCACCTGCGTGAATGTCTATAGTTTCGCCCAAATATTTTTTAGCCATTGCCGAACATTCAATGTGCCAGCCTGGTCTGCCTTCGCCCCAAGGTGATTCCCACTTTGGTTCGTTTGGCTTTGCTGGCTTCCAAAGCACAAAGTCCATTGGGCTTTTCTTTTCGTCATCAACTTCTACCCTTGCGCCTGCTTCAAGGTCTTCAAGGTTCTTTTTGGAAAGCTTGCCGTAGTCGTCAAAGCTTTTTGTGTCAAAGAAAACTGTTCCGTTTTTCTCGTAAGCATTTCCTTTTTGTACAAGTGAGTCCACCATTTCAATAATTTCTGGCATTTCCTCTGTAACTCGTGGGTTATGCGTAGCTGGCTTTACGTTCAGCCCGTCTGCATCTTTTTTTACTTCATTAATATATTTGTCGGAAATGTCTTTCATAGTTGAGTTTTCTTCGTTTGCACGTTTAATTATTTTGTCGTCCACGTCTGTGTAGTTTTGAATGTAGTTTACTTTGTAACCTTTGTATTCAAAGTATCTGCGAAGTGAGTCGAAAACAATTAACGGGCGTGCGTTGCCTATATGAATGAAGTTGTAAACTGTTGGGCCGCAAACGTACATTTTAACAGTGTTTTCTTCTATTGGGACAAATTCTTCCTTTTTCTTTGTAAGCGTGTTGTATAGCTTCATAAAAATTCTCCTTTTAACTACTGCTCTGCTACTTGTTTATAAATTATGCAAACAGCTTTTGCTGCAATACCAAGCCCTTCGCCTGTAAAGCCCAAATGCTCCTCTGTCGTTGCCTTTATGCTTATTTTTCCCATTTCAACGCCCAAACATTCTGCAATGTTTTTAGCCATATCATTAATATACGGCGCAAGCTTTGGCCTTTGTGCAACAATAACCGAATCAATGTTTGAAATTGCGTAGCCTTCGTAACGCAAAATGTCTTTTACCTTTTTTAAAAGTTCCATGCTTGAAATGCCTTTGTAGCTGTTGTCGGTGTCGGGAAAGTGTGTGCCAATGTCACCAACAGACATTGCACCAAGCAAGCTGTCCATAATTGCATGAATAAGAACATCGGCGTCGGAATGGCCCAAAAGGCCTTTTTCAAACGGAATACACACGCCGCCTAAAATTAGCTGCCTGTCTTCTGCAAGCCTGTGAACGTCGTAGCCTATGCCTATTCTTGGTTGCTCATTCATTTTAACACCTCGGATTTTTAAGATAACACCTTGGGGCTCTGGCTGTTTAAGACCTTGGGGGCTCTGCCCCCAAACCCCCGCAAGGGGCTTGCCCCTTGACCCGCTTTTTTCCAGTTTGGTTTTATCTTTTTACTATGTTCAATATATGAGTTCGATTTTTTGTAGTCACCATTTTAGGTGAAAATATCAAATGGTGAACAGTACCATTGTTGATTTAAAAGTTTATAGATAACAAAAAACCGTATACCTTTCTAGGTTACGGTAAATAAAATAGCGGAGAACGGATTTGAACCGCCGACACTTCGGGTATGAACCGAATGCTCTGGCCAACTGAGCTACTCCGCCACATTCATAAGTTGTAAAATGGGAACTGTAGGACTTGAACCTACGACCCCCTGCTTGTAAGGCAGATGCTCTCCCAGCTGAGCTAAGCTCCCATAAGTATTAAAACTTGAAATCAAATCTGGGTGACAAGATTTGAACTTGCGACCTCTAGACCCCCAGTCTAGCGCGCTACCAAGCTACGCCACACCCAGACATTGTGCGTACACAAGTTAAATGCGACAAGACATATTATAGGACAAGTTTCTCGTTTTGTCAATACCAAAATTTACTTTTTTCTTGCAAATATCTATTTACAAAACATAATAAAAAGCTGTAAGTATTCATCAAACCCAACGCTTTCATCATCAAACAAAAACATAATTATTTTTTCAGCACTGCTATCATAAAAGAATTTATAGTGCTCCTTAACAAAAGCATCAAAGGCTAACATGCGCTTTACTGGGTTCTCTTTACCTAATCCTAATTTATGCTCACACCACAACCCCCCTTTAATAAAACTAGAAAGTCCAGCTACAGTTTTTGAACCTAAGAATAAAGCTGGTCTTTTCTGTACATCTTGCAAAATTTCAAGGCATGTGCTGTACGTTTTAAGCTTTGAGAAGTCGATAGTTTTGCTTAAAGACGGAATTGGTTTAGAAATGTACTCATTAAACAGTTGAAAAAAAATTTCAAGTGCATTTTCGTTTGATAAACTGTAAAAGTCAATAATATTTGTGAAGTGGTGCATACTTTCTATACGATACCTTTTTTGAACAAACTCCTGAAACCCACTTAACAAATTATAACCTACAGCTCTTGACTTATTACAAGATAGCGAATTATAACCTAACAAAAAACTACGCAAGCTTTCCATAGTAGGTTTTCCTAAATAAAGTTCAGTGTTACCCCATTATACAACAAAATCGGCTGTGTCACAATAAAATGTGAACACAGCCGCTTCTTTAAAATTAAATATCAAACCACTTAATTTCGTTAGCCTTTAAATCAAGGTTAAATTGCGCCCCGTCACCTTTATAAATAACAGTGCTTTGCGCTTCATAAGTGTTGTTAACAACACAGAACTTCCCATTTTCCACATAAGCGTGTACTTCAACATTAAAGTTTGAGCTATACCAAGTGTGAAGCATGTGTTCACTGCTTGCGCTCCACAAAACGCTTCTGTAAAGTATGCGGTTGTTTTCAAAGTTGTAAGGCAGTCCACTAATATAAACAGCACGCCCTTTGCCGTACTCATTTACAGCAAACTGCACCTCTTTGTCACGCTGAACAAGCACCGAAGCAAACGGCAAAGCGTACATGCTCTTTTTGCCTTCGCCAAAGTCAACAGGCTTTGTGCAATCCTTCAAAATAAAATGCTCGGAATGTTCTTCCCAGTTATACTTGTCGTAGTTCAAAGTAAACCCTGTTTCCTTTTCAACTCCAAATACACTAGAAAGCTGCAAATATCGCCCTTCATATTGATGCCCCGAAGGCTCACCAATTCCAATTAAGCCACCACCGTTATAAACAAAAGCTTTCAACGCCGAAGAAATTATGCTATCCTCCCAAACAATGCCACCAGTGTGTGCAGTGTCGCCATCACCCGACATAACAATTACATCAATGCCATCAAGCACACTTGTGTCACTTTTAATGTCGTCAAAGCTAATGAACTTAACTTCAAAGGGCGAGCCAGCAAGTGCTTCAATTACGCCAGCGTAGCTGTAGTTTTGCTTTTGGTACAAAGCATGGTGCACCATGTGGCAGCCCCATGAGCGCATTTTGCCCCAACAGTTTAAAACAGCAACTTTCTTTATGCAATAAGGCTTACAGTCCTCAACATTTTTATAAAGCAACCTAAATTCGTCACACACGTCTTTAATGTAGTCAATAAAATCTGGGAATTTGTAAGCCAGCTTTAAATATCCGCCGTAACCAATTCTGTCAATAGGCTTACGCAAAATAGCACGCCTTGCTGTAACCCAGTTTTCCTTTGCTTCACGTGTAGGGTCGCCGCCCTCATAAAAAGTGTCTGGGAAGAAGTACGGCAAAAACCGTCCTTCTGTGTACTTTACACCAGGAATGTCACTAATAAGCCGCAAGGTAGAACCATTACCAACACTTCCAACAACAGAATCCAGCCCTATAGTGCTAAACTCTGGCATAAACGGCTCTGTTCCAATCCAATGGTCGCCCAAAAACATCATCGCTTCTTTACCAAGCTCATGCGTAATGTCTACAAGTTCTTTCACAAGCGCAGCAACCTCACGCCTTTGAAAAGCCATAAAGTCTTTAAATTGCTTGCTAGGCACACGGTATTGGTTGTTGTAATATCCTTGGTCAATAATATATTCTGGGCGGAAAGCGTACCCAACTTCTTTCTCAAACTGTTCAAGAATGTAAGGCGAAACAGAGGCCGAATAGCCGTACCAGTCGACATATTTTTCACGTTTAAGGTCATCAAAAACTAAAGTAAACTGGTGAAAAAAAGTTGTAAACCTAATTACATCAACGTGAGGGTTGTCAGCAATAAACTTGCGAAGCCTTTTCATAGTAAACTCTTTAGTTTTTGGCTGCCGAACGTCAAACGTTATTTGGTGTTCAAAGTCCTTCCAGTCGTTTGTAATAGCGTTGTACATGTGAACAGGGTCCCAAATTAAGTACGCAAGAAAGCTAACTGTGTAATCATGGTACAAACTAACTTTGTTAATAACAACACAGCCGCTTTGTTCGTCATAAACCCAATCAGAAGCAGGCACAACTTCACCTGTTGTTCTGTCAACAACTTCCCACCAACGCTTAGGGTCGTCGTAACAATTTACTTGCATCAGCTCTGTGCTTATCCCTTTCATCAAAGGAATTTCAAGACGTTCTTCAAAAGCAGTATAAAATCCTGTCATTATATAGCACTGCTGAACTTCATCAGGGTTTTGCCTTGCCCACTCATTGTCTTTTCGAGTAGTGTAATAAGTAGAATAAACTTTAGCGCCTACATTTTTCAGTTCCTCTGGGTAATCAGTGCCGTCGCAGTCACGTATAGCATCAGCCCCCCAATATTTTATAAGCTCCAAAGTTTCTGGCACAACATCTATATCAGTCGGTATAGTTACACGACCCGAATTTTTAAAGTCATTCATTGCATATCTCCTAAATCTATTTGTTTATTTTGTAAACGGCTTATTATAAAGGTACAAAAGCCCCAAAAGCCCAGCAAGCCCAACAAGCATTCTGCCAAGCCCCATAGCAGAACCAATTATTCTTTGGCCGCTAACAATAAGCCACAGGCACACTATAAAAACTACAATACATAATATATAAATTAAAATTTTATTTTCTGATAATTTTCCCATAGGCACTTAATAACTCCTTTCATAAACACAAAAGCGTAGCTTTAACCTTTTAAACCACCCATTGTCATACCTTGCGTAAGCTTCTTTTGCACAAGTATGTATAAAATAAGCGTTGGAAGCATTACAAGCACCAAACCAGCGTACATTTGTCCATATTGCGCCGCTGCATTTTGCGCACGCATTAGGTTCATAAGGCCCACTGGCAATGTTTTGCTGCCTTTAGGGTCGCTAAGCAGTGTCATTGCAATTATGTATTCATTCCAAAAAGAAAGAAAGTTAAATAAAATAACAGTAATTATGCTAGGCCTTGCCATAGGTATAATAATGCTTACCATTGTTTTTCCGTAGCTTGCACCGTCAACATAAGCCGCTTCTTCATAGTCTATAGGCAAAGTTACAAAGTACCCCGACATTAAGTAAATTGTAAATGGTAAAGCAGTAGCAGCATACACAACAGCTAAAATAAAAATATTATTAAGGAAGAAACCGCTGCCTGTTAATTTTTGCATAAACTTATCGCCGTCAATAAACATTAAGAAAATTGGTACAACGATATAGTTTACATTAATAAACAAACCGCCCATAAACGCTGCGTTAAAAAAGCCTTTGCCGGCAAACTTAAACCTAGACAAAACATAAGCAGCAGGCAGCGCAACAACTAGCAAAATACCAAGTGCAAGGGCTGTAACAACTACAGAATTAAGCATAAATTCGCCCATTCTTGCCTTGCCCCAAGCATCAATAAAGTTTTGAAAGTAAAACCCAGCAGGCAAAGCCCAAGGGTTTCCATAAAACTCAACGTTTTGCTTTATAGAAGCCATAAACACCCAAGCAACGGGTACAATAATTGTAATTGCAAGAGAAATAAGTGCAAAATAAATAAAAATTTTGTAAAGCTTTTCGCTTGAAATCTCTTTAAATTTTTTGGCTAAGTTCATAATAACCCTCCCCTAGAATTCAAGCGGCTCACGCTTAGTAATAAAGTTTACAATAGCCGACAAAGCAAACGAGAAAATAAATACAACAGAGCCTATAGCCATACCATACCCATAGCTAGAGTTTGTGTACGCTTGTTTGTACATATAACTTAAAAATACTTCAGTTGCGCCGTCCGGCCCGCCACTTGTCATTATACGAACAAAAAGGAAAGACAAGTTAATTGAGCTTATAATAAAAAATGTAAGTGTCGTTCTAATAGTAGTCCACGTTAACGGAATAGTAATTTTAAAAAACTGCTGAATTTTTGTAGCACCTTCAATGTCAGTGCTTTCGTAAATACTTTCAGAAATGCTAGACATACTAGCCATGTACATAACCATGTAGTAGCCAACAGCTTGCCATGTCATAGCTATAGCAATGCTAAAAATAACAATTTTTTGGTCGCCAAGCCACATAACCTGCCCTTTTCCTGCCCCACGGATAAGGGTTAAAATGCTGTTTAGCATACCGTTTGTTGGGTCGTAAATTGCGCTAAAAATTGCTGAAATTACAACTACGGAGAGAATATTTGGTATGTAAAAAACTATACGAAAAAAGTCAGAGCCTACAATCTTTTCACGAGAAATTATTGCAGCAAATACTAGTGCCAAAGTTATAGTAACAATTGTAACAACTACTATAAGCAAAATAGTGTTCTGAAAAGACTGGAAAAACTTAGGGTCTTGAAACAATTTTACAAAATTATCAAAACCTACAAAATCTTTTTTAGGAGAATACCCGCCCCATTTATACAAAGAAATGCGGAAAACGTTTATAGTAGGTATTATCATAAAAATTGTAAAAAGTATTACCGCTGGTGCAAGGCACATAAATACAAACAGGCCACGCCCTTTTTGTTTATCCAAATAATCAGCTCCTTTTTATTAATATAAAAACTTACAAGAAGCACTGGTTACTACTTAAAGAATGTGTGTACAACAAAAACCTACTTATTAAATGAGTGAAAATGACATTAAAATCATTTTCACTCATTAATTATCTATCACAAATACACATAGTTCAATAAATAAAACACGTTAAACTATTTAAGAGCAGCACGCATCTTGTCACTTGCAGCCTTAATTCCGTTAATCCATTCTTCCTTAGTTTTATCGCCTGAAATTAAGCTGTTTACAGGGTCAAACCATTCGCTACGAACGTTAATACCTTCAATAGCTTCAGTAGCTGCAAATGCACCTAAAGCTGCTTTAGCACCGTTGTCATAAATTGAATAGAACAATTTGTTGTCGCCTTCAAGCTTGTCAGCCAAACCAATAATTGGTTGGATAGCGCCTGATTGTGCAAAAATAGAAGCGGCCTCATCAGAGTATAAGTAAGCTATAAATTGCTTGCCAAGGTCTTTGTTTTCTGCACCAGCAGGCATCCAAGCTTGTTCAAACCAAGTGTAGCTGTATCTTGCATCACCAGCTTTTACAGCAGGTAAAGCAGTAAAGCCCCACTTAAAGCCTTCTGCACGAGGAGCATTTGCCATTTCGCCAACTATCCAAGTGCCGTTTGGCATAAACAAAGCTTTGTTGTCAAGAATAAGCTGTTGGTTTTTAGTAAAGTTGTCATCGTTTGCATTTGCAGGAGTTGTAGGGTCTGCATATGTAGCAATTTTAGCAACTATATCAAATGCTGTTTTTGCTGCGTCAGTGTCCCAAACGCCTTCGCTGTATGTAGTAGCTTTGTTAAAGAAATCAGCGCCGCCTGTAGAGTACATTAAAGCGTAGAAAAATGCGTCAAAGTAGCCGGTTGTTGGGTATGTAAAAAGTGAAATGCCCTCAGCTTTTGCTTTGTCGCCTAAAGCCCACATTTCGTCCCAAGTAGTAGGAACTGTCCATCCCTTTTGTTCAAAAAGACCAGCGTTATAGAACAAACCGCATGGGCTGTAAAACATTGGCGCAAGGTAAGTTTTGCCGTCATTGTAAGGGTTTGTTAATGAAGATTCTGTAAAGCCGCCAGCGATTTTATCTTTTACCTTTACGCTTTCACCAGGAACTGTCATGTCCAAAACATCAGTGATGTCTTCAATGCCGTTATCCTTAATAAAAGTGTCAGTCAAAGCAAGTTCACGACCAGTAGCCAAATGAATTACATCTGGGTAGTTTCCGGCCTTCATGCCTGGGCTAATAACGTCCTCAATTTTTTTGTCGATTGTAAGGTCAACCTTTACGCCTGGGTTTGCAGCTTCAAAAGCGGCGGCAACCTTTTGCCACATTTCTGCGCCATAAGCCGACTCAAGAGCAGCTACCTTTAAAACTTGTTCCGTAGTTGTAGTAGGAGCCGTGCCAGATTCTGTTGCAGCAGGTGCAGTTGAAGCAGTAGTACTTTCAGAAGGTGTTGGGCTATTTGTTGTACCCACATTGTTTGTGCCGCAAGCAGCTAACAAGCTTGTCGATAAAGCAAGTGCCATTATAACTTTAATTGCTTTTTTCATTTACATTCCTCCCTAATAATTTCTCTTTAAGTAACTAATGATTGGTTTGTTAAATCAATAATTACTTTCAATAATAGCAGCAATGGCTTGTTTGAAAAATAACTTTCAAATGTTTTTCAAACAGCCCCTAGATAAAGCTGTGATTTTAGTATATCAATTTTAAAATTGTTATCAATAATTTTATTGCTGATAATTTTATATATGTTGCTTTGCACGAGTAAGTTAATAAAAATTCATAAATAAGCAATTATTATATACACATTTAACAATTAAATATTTTTTTAACAAAAAAACAGGCATAAAATACATATCTATTTTATAAAAACGCATTATAATTTTAGAATTATGTTGAGTGCAGTAGCTTTCAATGTTATAATACAATTATTTAAAACTTAATAATGTGGGGAATTTTATGAGCTGCAAACGATACGAACTCGGCGGAAAAGGCGTAAACCCAATTAATAACAATATAACTAAATTACTTTATGTAAGCACGGCAAATTACGGTGGTGACTGGCACAGCATACCGCACATACACTCGTGTACCGAAATTTTTTATGTTACAGATGGAATTGGGCAATTTATAGTGTCTGACAGAGTATGCACCGTGTCAAGCAACGAGCTTATAATAGTAAACCCAAATGTAGAACACACTGAATCAAGCTTAAATTCCAAGCCTTTTGAATATATAGTTTTGGGAATAGCAGGGCTTGAGCTAAAATTTGACGAAGAAAGAGATAACGGTTTTTACATATTTAACTTTCAAAACGAGCGTGATGAATTTTTAATTTACTTAAAAAGCATAGTAAAAGAGCTTGAGGCAAAGCACCACGACTATGAACCTATATGCCAAAACTTATTTGAAGTATTGACACTAAAGCTAATGCGCATTACAAATTTTTCAATAAACGTAATGCCGATTAGGCGGTTAAGCAAAGAATGTGCTTTTGTAAAACGTTATCTTGACAACCATTTCAAAGAAAACATTTCGCTTGATTTGTTGTCCGAGCTTGCACATGTAAACAAATACTACCTTGTGCATTCGTTTAGCAGGGAGTACAAAATTTCCCCAATAAACTACCTTATAAACCGACGTGTTCAAGAAAGCAGGTATTTACTAAGTGACACAAACCATTCTATGGCACAAATTTCAAACATGCTAGGTTTTTCGTCACAAAGTTACTTTTCCCAAAGCTTTAGGAAAGTTGAGGGCATGAGCCCTATTGAGTATAGAAAGCAGCAGAGGAATATGAATGTAGTTAAAGAAGAAGGGGATAATAAAATTTTCGATTTATGACATAAATTATGAGCCAAAGGATATAAATGATGATTTATACCAAAAAATTTATTACTCACAAAAAAATGAAGGTTATATTAAAGTTTCAGAATTAAGCAATGACTTCTTTCAAGAAACTTTTAATCTTGCCTTTTAAAGTATGATTAAAGTGAATTTCAAATATTAATTTTACGCTTCTTACCTATAGTAATTTTCTTAATTATCAGTTGCAAGAACGTTTTCCGTTGGTTTTTTCTGCGGTACTTATTAATCGTTCAAAGTCCATCATAGTATTTTTTACTACTTATGCGAATCAAGAGTTGAAATAAAAAAACAAAAGAAACATAGCTCAAAATGTGA